>QMIT01000001.1 GCA_024434115.1 Chloroflexota bacterium | reverse complement strand
CTACTACTATGACTATCTCTATTACGGCGGCCCCGTCATTGACCAATCCTACGGCCAATCCACCTTCTCCGACATCAAAACCTTTGTTGAGTTCAGCACTGATGAAGAGGGCCTCAACGCCGATGTCCCCGCTGGTCGTGTGCGCCTCTTTAAGAAAGACACCGACGGCTCGGCCTTGCTCATTGGTGAGGATACCGTTGACCATACGCCCAAAGGTGAAACCATCCAACTCTATGTCGGCAATGCCTTTGATCTCGTCGGTGAACGCCTCCAAACCGATTTCCAATACTCTGGTTATTTGCAGTTGGATGAGTCCTACTCCATCAAACTCCGCAATCGTAAGGACGATCAACCTGTCGAAATCCGTGTTGTCGAACATCTCTTCCGTTGGTCAGAGTGGCAAATCTTGACTTCCACACACGAATATACCAAGACTAGTTCTTCCACTATCGAATATCGCATCATCGTCAATCCCGGTGAAGAAGTCCAACTGGATTACACCGTCCACTATCAGTGGCAGTAAACCGCCGCTTGCCGTGCGAGGGATTTACCCTCACTAAACCTGACGTGGGTAGGAACCAACATAGGGATGAGGCCCTACCCACCCTCCGCCGAAATACTGATTGCGCCCCATCCCAATTTGACCTACACTGTGTTTATCCAACACATCCATCATCAATTTTCAGCCCCTAATCCTAAGGAGTGTCTAAATGCGTAAAGCACTTATCGCACTAACGGTTCTGATTCTTATAACCGCTATTGTGCCATCCGCTTCCGCCCAACTTGGCAACAACAACCTTTGTAATCGGGCGACCACCCTTGCCTATGGTGATTCGGCCACTGGAACGGTTGACAATACCACCTATGTTGTTGGTTTCTGTTTTACGGGAACAACAGGCGACCAAGTAACCATCACGATGGAAAGTACCAGCGGGACACTTGACCCCTATTTGGAACTTGCTGACCCCACCGGTAACACGCTCTTTGCTTCCAATGATGATGCCGACGCCAATACCCGTAATGCACAAATTGTCTTTACGCTGACCACCACCGGACAACACCTGATTGTCGCCAGTCGCTATGGCATTGATCAGGGCGACAGCACGGGCAATTTCGTTTTGACCCTCGCCGCAGGTGGCAAAGGCAACACAGGCAATTCTGTTCCGCCCAAAGGTGGCACCCCCGCCCCAGAAGATCAGATCGTGATTAACATCACCTGCGATACCGGTGAACAAATTGTCGGTGGCGTGCAGTTGTCCTTCATCAATGTCAACCCCGGCTTTTCCTATACGGTAACCGCCGTCGGTCTGGATGGCTTTGACCCAGTGGTCGCCGTCGAAACTGAACCCGGCGTCGGTACCTGCAATGACGATGCAGCAGGCGCAGCGGGTAGTGAAATTGCGGTGCCAGATTTTGGACGTATCGTTGCCAGTCGCAGCACGGCCCAAGTTCGTTTTACTTCCCCGCGTCGTGGCAACCCCACCAACATCAGCGTCGGTTCAGCCGATGGCGAAACAGGTCAATATGTGTTGATTATTGAAGGGTTGGCAATCTCGCCCTCCGATGAACTCGATGGTTTCGCTGTGCGTGTGCCCGACAGCGTAGCCGCCGAAACCCTCTCGGTTTACATGGTCAGCAAATATGTTGATCTCGACCCCTATCTCGAACTCTATCAGGGCGATGGTCTGACCCAAGCCTATGATGAAGATGGCAACTTCTATGAGGATTCGGTGGACTACAACAACATTGAATTTCTCTTCGCTTGCGATGATGCCGGAGTTGGTGATTGCGCCGATACACCCGCCTTCCCCGGTGGCGGCGTAGATATTGCCAACGGTTCACGTTATGTGGCAGGTGACTTGGACGCGGGCCTGTTGGTCACACCCAACAGTAGCCTGCCAATGCTATTCGCCTTTGGCTCGGTTAATGGGGCCAGCGCGGGTGAATATGCCATCATGGTGATTGGCTTCGTCCCCGGTAACTAACCACCGCTCAATCGAAAATCAAAAAGACCCCGGTGCAAATTGGGGTCTTTTCAATTCTCAATGGAGTCTCAAAAACTACCGATTATAATACCAATTGCGTCCATAGTAGCCGCTGGTGGTGCGTGCCTCGACTGCCACCGACCCCGCGCTGACAAACTCCGCTGGTAAAGTAACCGTCACATAAAATTGCCCCGTCGCATCGGTGGTTGCCGTAAAATAGGGCGTATAGGCCGTCCCCCCCAACGTCGTCAAGCCAATCGTGATCTGGGTGTTACGCGGGAAGTTATAACCACGCAGTTCAAATTTTTGCCCAAGCGTTACACTGGGGAAATAAATACGCGGCTCAGTGGTCGGGCCAAAGGGATTGCCGGGGTAAATGGTAATCGGGCCACCTGTCGCTGGCGGCACATAGGGGCCACCTGTTCCGGGAACTACTGGGCCGGATACACACAGCACCTGTCCCGCGTAGACATAATTGGGATTCACGATGCCATTCCACTGCGCCAGAACTGTCCAAGAAACATTATAGAGCAGGCCGATGCGAAATAGATTTTGCCCTGCCTGTACAACGTGGGTTCGGGCACAGCCTGTTTGGGCTGCCGCTTTTTCAGTCGGAACAAACGCAAATACTGTGGCGAGCAATAAAGCCACTAGAATGACTAAACGAAGCATACGCATGGATTCAGACCCTTTCTAATAACCGCTAATCACAGACGAGCGAAATTAATAATTCACCTTCACGGGCGTTCCCACCTCGGCCCAATTGAAAAACCACTGGGCTTCGGGTGTAGGCAGATTGACACAGCCATGACTCATCGGCTGTCCAAAATTGTTATGCCAATACGTACCGTGAATAGCATAGCCTTGATAGAAATACATGACCCAAGGCACACCGGGCAGATAGTAGCCGGGGCCAGACATCGTTTGCGAATTGAGCTTCCAATAGACCCGATAATCCCCTGTGACGGTTGGTGTTCCCGGCAGCCCCGTCGAAACCGTGACAGCCCGCATCAACACACCATTCTCATAGGCATAAATGCGCTGATCGCTCAGGTTCACAATAATTTGCTTACCAGTGGTAATCGTGGGCGCAGGCGCGGACGGCACACCCCCCGTCGGCACAAAATACGTTCCCGCTGGGTCATCCTGCGCCGGAATCACCAACTGCTGTCCGGCATAGATTTGATTTGGGTTCTGCAAATTATTGGCGCGGGCAATCGTCGTCCAACGCAAGCTGTACAATCGCGCAATCGAGGCGAGATGCTCGCCAATTTGCACAATATGAGTTCGTTCCGTACCAGTGGTGGCGGGCGCTGTAGCAGTCGTATTTTCAACAATCGTTGGCCCAGCGACGGCGGCACTCCCCGGTGCGGCGGTTCCATTCACCACCAGTCGCTGTCCGGCAAAAATCGTATTGGGGTCAGTCAGATTATTCCATGTGGCTACATCTTGCCATGTCACCCCGTATTGGCGGGCAATGCTGGCAAGTGTTTGCCCCGGCTGCACAATATGAATCAAGGCTGAATCGGCTGGCGCGGGATTAACCGCCACAGCGACGGGATCAGTCGTGGGGGTGGTTGTATCAGCAGGTGCGGCAAGCGCACTTCCGGGAGTCGGAATAATCAGAACCTGCCCTACATAAATCCGGGTCGGGTCGGTAATGCCATTGGCAGCGGCTAGTTGATCTACCGTCAGTCCAAACCGTAGCGCGATACGAAATAAATTTTCACCACTTTGCACGGTATAGGTCTGGTTGCCATCCTGCGCATCAGAAATGCGTGGGCGGCCCAGCGGCAGCGTAACAACAAACGCCACAATCAGCAGTAGTAATATCAAACGCCAGTGTTTAGAGTTCATCTGTGGCACAAATTGCCTTCCTTTACTCCCTGCGATAATACAACCATGAATAAATCTATCCCTAATGTTACTGGGGCTGAAGCGGATTGTATAGCAACTTTTGTCCACCGCCTTCACTGAGTTAGAGATAAGTTAGTTTTTGTTGGGCATAATGAACAATCTTTAATATCGCACGGGTTGACATTTTATGCAAGAAGGGTAGACTAGGAAACGAATATGCAAATTTCTGCATATTTGCAAATATGCGAGTTTGGGAGTCCCAATGGAACTAATTGCAATCTCCCCCAAAGTAAATGTCCATTTCCGTGTAACCCTCTTACACGATTTGCTCTCGATTATTGGTCTGCTGCCCAATGCGGAGCGCTTTGAGGGGTTAAGCGACTGGCTGCGGCTCATGTCAACCCACATGGATGCCCACGACCATGAAATTTTGCGCCCCATTCACATGTTGGTCATTTTTGCTGGTGGCGTGCAAGCCCATTTGATTGACAGCATTCCTGTTCAAAGTGAGGCGGATACCGATTTTGAGGCGTTATACAGCCATTTGCAGACCCTTGATATCTATGCCCTGCAAAAAGCGACCCTGAAGGCTTTTGAAGAACAATTAGTGCGAATGGAAGTGATTGGGAAAGACACAAAGCTACCCAACGATGGTACTCGCCTTGCCCAACTGGTAGACAAAATGCAGCAGGCCCGCGAAGAACAATGGCAATCCCCCCCTGCCCCAATGCCTTCTGAAGCCTTTGCCCAATTCTTGCTAGATGCTCAAGCGATTCATGAGCATTTATTGGCAGCTATCCATCATACATGGACGCGGTTCTATGCCGAACATGCCACTGGCGATCTACCCCAAAAATTCGCCGCTGCCGAGTACCATACCGCTCAAAATTATGCCCCGGACATCACGACCATTTTCCGCGCCGTCTCGGGTCGCAACCCAACTCCTTGGCTTAGTGAAAATGCCGCGCGTTTTAAACAAGTGGAGCTAATCCCCTGCTGCCATTTGGGAACCTATGTCACCTTGTTTACATTAGGGGATCGTTTGTGGATTGGGTTTAATGCCAATCTCGTCCCAACCGATACCGTTCATGCACCATTGCCGATCATCAATCTCTACCCGGCCATGAAAGCCCTTGCAGATGAGGCTCGCCTCAAAATTGTGGCGTTTTTGGCACAGCAGGGAGAAAGCAACGTCGGGGAGATCGCCGATGCCATGCACCTGACCCAATCCACCGCCTCCCGCCATCTGAGCCTACTCGCCAAAACCGATATTTTACAGATGCGCCGCGATGGGGCTATGCGTTACTACAAGGCCAACCCATCTGCCCTATACGAGATCGCCCACAGCTTGACAGGATTAGCGGATCAAAATCCTTAAAACCCTGCTGGTGTGGGGAGGGTTATTTCATTATCCACTTCATCATGGATGCAAGGAGTTGTAGTTGAGTAATTTTGCGATCTGGAAACGCTTGATGGGGTACATGCGCCCCTATTGGAAATGGACAGCCACTGCCCTGTTTGGCATTGTCGGCGGCTCGGCGCTGGCAATTACCATCCCCAGCCTCTTGCGCTGGGTCATTGATGTCGGGGTCGAGCGTGACGATCAAACGTTTATGCTCCGAGCCGGATTATTGGTGGTCACACTGGGGATAGTGCGTGGATTTACGGGGTTCTGTGCCCGTTATTTTGGCGAACGCCTATCCCACCATATTGCCTATGACATCCGCAATGAACTCTATAACAAAGTGCAGCATCTCCATTTCGGCTACCACGACAAAACCCAAACCGGTATGTTGATTACTCGTGCCATTAGCGACGTGGATGAAATGCAGCGCTATTTTGCCAACGGGCTTTTGGATGGTCTCAGCACAATGCTGCTCTTGCTAGGGGTCGTCGTGGTGATGTTTGTCAGTAGCCCTCCATTGGCGGTTGTGGCGCTCCTGCCTGTTCTTCCGCTTGTTGTTATGTCCAAGAGTTATGCTGCCCGCATTGACCCGCAGTGGAAAAAAGTAATGGAGCATGTTCAAAATCTCAGTGAGCATCTCCAACAAAATGCTTTAGGGGCACAGGTTGTTCGCGCATTTGCACGCGAAAAGTACGAACTCAAAAAATTCGGGGACGAAAATGCCAAGCTGTTTACCGATCAACTCCGCTTAGTCAATTTGTGGACAACCTACATGCCCGTCAGCAATTTTGTAATTGCCTGCTGTGTCGCCATGACCCTATTTGTCGGCGGCTTGATGGAACGCAACAATTTCGCAGGCGTCACGGTTGGCATGGTCGTGTCCTTTAATGCCTATGTTCTGCTGATTGGTCAACCCGTGCGTTTCTTGGGTTTTGTCATCTTGCTGTTTACGCAAGCCGTCACTAGCAGTCGCCGTGTCTTTGAAATCTTGGATGCCCCCATCGAAATTGACGACGACCCGGACGCCAAAGAAATGCCCGCCATTCAAGGTTATGTCAATTTCGAAAATGTCTCCTTTGCCTACGACTCTGAACCTGTCCTCAAAAACATCAATATCGAAGCTAAACCCGGTCAAATAGTCGCCCTCTTGGGTCAAACAGGTTCGGGCAAGAGCAGCCTTATCAATCTAATCCCGCGTTTCTACGATGTCACCGAAGGCCGTGTAACCATTGACGGTATTGATATTCGGGATGTCCGACTCTCAACATTGCGTCCTCAAATTGGCATTGTACTGCAAGAATCCGTCCTGTTTTCTGCCACTATCCGCGAAAACATTGCCTACGGACGGCCTGAGATTGGCATGGATGAAATTATCGCCGCCGCCAAAGCCGCCAACGCTCATGACTTTATTTTGGAATTTCCACAGGGCTATGAAACCGAGATTGGCGAACGTGGCGTGACACTCTCCGGTGGTCAGCGTCAGCGTGTGGCGATTGCGCGTGCCTTGTTGGTGGATCCCCGCATTTTGATTCTGGACGATTCGACCAGCAGCGTAGACACCCGCACGGAATATCTGATTCAAGAAGCCCTCAATCGTTTGATGGAAGGCCGCACCACCTTTGTCATTGCCCAACGTCTAACCACTGTCCAAAACGCCGATCAAATTCTGGTTTTGGATCGTGGCGAGATTGCCGAACGCGGCACGCACCATGATCTACTGGCGAAAAACGGCCTCTATGCTGACATCTACCGCCTACAACTCGCCGATCAGGAACGCCTCAAACACGAGCTTATGGCGTTGGGTGGCCTTTTGGAACAGGACAATGTGCGCTCGACGGACAAGATCAAAATCCGTGAAGCCCAAATGAGCGGTAGCTAACTTTATCGGAAGGAACGGAAACTTATGGCACTTTCACAAGCAGCAACAGAAGCCGGTAAAGGTTTCGACTGGCAAGTAACCAAGCGTCTCTTTAGTTATCTCAAACCCTACAAGAAAAATGTGGTGATTGCGTTTACGGCGATGTTGTTTGTCGTCATCGCCAATATCATGGGGCCACCGCTGATTGGCTGGGCAGTGGATGAGGGTATCCGCAAAGGCAATATGTCCTTAGTGGGCGCAGGCGTCTTTGGTTATATCCTAGTTCAGGGGCTTGGCTTCTTGGGGTTTCGCATTCAACTAGCAAACATGGCTTACGCGGGACAACGTATTATCGAGAAATTGCGCAACGACCTATTTGAGAAAATCCAATATTTCTCGATGTCGTTTTTTTCGAATTACGAGACAGGTCGTCTGATCGCACGGGTTATCAGCGATGTCAGCGTTCTGCGAGAGGCGATTACTTTTGCTGTCGTCGGTACGGTGCGCGAAATGCTCATTTTGATTGGCATCCTCATTTCCATGTCCATAATTAACCTGACCCTAACTGGCGTGGCGTTGGTCGTGCTGTTGATTTTAATTACGATTGCAAATTTCTGGCGCATCTTTGCCCGTAAAGCCTATATCCGTGTGCGTGAAACCAATGCCCTCGTCAACGCCGAACTTGCCGAAGCCTTTAACGGTGTGCGTGTCACCCAAGCCTTTGCACGTGAGAGTTACAACTATCAGCGCTTCGTCTCCAAGATTGATTACAATAATCGTGAAGCGAATGTCGCAGCGGCGCGTATCAGCGGCTTTTTCTTCCCTAGCATTGAATTGGTCGGCGGGGTGGCGACGGGCGCGATGATTTATGTTGGCGGCACGCTGGTCTTAAAACAACAACTCTCGGTGTTCACACTGCTCACGTTCGTTCTGTATATTGATGAATTCTTCTTCCCCATTCGTATGCTGGCCCAACGCTATAATGTATTCCAAGCGGTCATGGCCGCCGGGGACAAAATCTTCACCCTGCTCGACACCCCTATCGAAGTACAGGATGCGCCGGACGCCAGCGAACTCCCCCAAATTCAGGGCCATGTTCAATTTGAAAATGTCGAATTTCGATATAGTGACGGCGAAATGGTATTGAAGGGCGTTAATCTGGATGTGCCTGCCGGGTCAACCGTCGCGTTGGTCGGGCATACGGGGGCGGGTAAAAGCACGATTATCAAACTGGTCACGCGCTTTTATGACATTACCGATGGCAAGTTGACCATTGATGGCTATGATGTCCGCACCGTCACCCAAGAAAGTCTGCGCCGTCAGATGGGGGTCGTGCTGCAAGAAACCTACCTTTTTTCCGGTACCGTTATGGAAAATATTCGCTATGGCCGCTTGGAGGCGTCAGATGAGGATGTGATAGACGCTGCCAAAGCGGTGGGTGCTCACGACTTTATCATGCGATTGGAAAACGGGTATAATACCGAGGTTCGTGAGGGGGGTTCGCTGCTTTCGGCGGGTCAGCGCCAATTGTTAGCCTTTGCCCGTGCCCTGCTTGCCGATCCGCGCATCCTCATTTTGGATGAGGCGACCAGCAGCATTGACACCCAGACCGAGAAGATTATCCAGAGTGCCCTAGAGCGTCTCCTAAAAGGGCGTACTAGCTTCGTGATAGCCCATCGGCTCAGTACCATCACCAACGCCGACTTGATTGTGGTGATAGATCATGGTGAAATTATTGAGCAGGGTTCGCATGAGAACCTATTGCAGCAGGGTGGTGTTTATCGTGACCTCTATACTATGGCCTATGCTCGCCCCTTAGAAGCAATATCGCCCGAGGTCACAGTTGCTGCCGATTAAAGATTAAACAAGAGTGAGCAGAAAATTTGCGTGACTTTCAACTCCTCGCCCCATCCGAAGAAGGCGAGGAACCATTTCCCTATCGGCGCGTCTGGCGACCCCTCACCATTGAACTAGGGTTGTTAGCCGCCGCTGTTCTTTTTATTCTCTTCACAACCCGTTTGGGTATCCTTACCGATACCTACTCACGCACTCTCAGCAGTGGATTGGCGTTACTACCAGTCGCCGCCTACTGGTTTTTCTCTATTCGTCGTGAACGCCTTGCCCTAGAACCACGACAGGGCCTTACCGCCATCGTATTTTTGAGCATGGTGATGGCAAATGGTATCGCCGTGCCGATTATGAACGAGGTTTTTACCCCCGAACGCTGGCTGCCCGGGGCAGGCTTTTTTAATCGTATCCTCGGTTATGCCTTTACCGTTGGCATCCTAAGCGAATTTATCAAATATGCCGTCGTGCGCTATACCCTATGGCCCCATCGCTTTCGGATTCGTTTGGATGGCATCGCCTACAGCACCGCAGCCGCGCTTGGTTTTGCCACCGTCCTCAATTTGCGTCTGGTTTTTTATGACGAACTGACCCTTTCATCTGCTGCTATCAACATTCTGACCAACGTCTATATCCACATTGCCATTGGCGCGGTGATTGGCTATTTCTTGGGCGAATTCGCCGTCGGCAACGCATCGGCGGTCTGGTTGCCCACTGGCTTAGTGGTCGCCGCCATCCTAAGTGGTGTCCATTTTGCCTTTCGGGGCATTGCTATTTCCAGCGGCTTGGGCAGCCGTACCATCGGCGGTTTATTTTTGGTCATCGGCGTCAGTGCGGCCATTTTGGGCATCCTCTCATTTATCATTGAAAGCGCCGACGCACGTATGGCGGATAAACTGGGAGTACGACGTATCCGATGAGCTATTTCGAAAATCCCAAAGATTTTTCCGAACCACAGGTCGCCCGTCGGGTTAACATCAACAGCGGGTTGGCAATCGTGGTGACATTGGCTCTCATGGGCTTGGGTATGATCTTTCGGAGCAGTATTCTGAACAGCACCGTACCCTTTGAAGATGAAGAAAATGGTATACGCGGTCAGATTCCGCTCAATTGGCTGTTGGACGTAAATCAACAGGATTACGTTTTCCGGGTGGAAAATCCAAACGCCCGCCCCTTCAAAACCCTCATCCAAGCAAGCCTCCTCACCGTTGGGCCAGATGCCAATCCACGCAGCGTGGTAGATTTGCTGGTGGTACAAGGGCCAAATCGCCTACCCGGTTATCACGTCCAATCCATTTCAGAAACCAGACTCGGCGAAGATGATGCCGTCGAGATTCAATATTCCTTCATTCAATCCGACCCTAACCCTTTTTTGCAGAGTGTACCCGTCGTGGTGCAAGGCGTTGATTTGGTCGTCCTGCGTGGTAATCAAGCCGTGATTCTGACGTACCGAGATGCGGTTGAAAATTTCGACGATAACCGCCCCTACTTTGATCGCTTTCTCCAAACTGTCGAATATTAAAGAGGGACTTACCGATGCGAAATTTAGCTAACATGCAGCGACGCCTTTGGTTCATCTCTGTCCCTTTGCTGATTACTCTCGGTGTTGGTTTTTTAAATCTGCTCCCACCACCCTCGCAGGCGCAGGACGAAGATACCCCGCCATTGGTGCGCCTCAACGAAGACAACATCAAAAAAGCGACGGTTTTTATCATGCAGACGGTGGACACCAATACCGGGCCGGTCATCACCTGTGTAGGTACGGGCACATTGGTCAGCGCCGATGGATTAGTGTTAACCAATGCCCATATTGTCGAGGCAACCGAAAGCTGTCCGGCAAATCGCACAGTCATCGCCCTGACTCTGCGCACCGATGAACCGCCTGTCGCCACCTATATCGCGGAAACCGTCGAATTCAATCGCGGTTATGATTTGGCCGTTCTGCGCATCACCAGTTATTTGGATGGCCGCAGTATCGAACGTGGCACGCTGCAACTGCCCTTTGTAGAACTAGGCGATTCCAACACCGTCACGATTGACGACACCATCGCGGTTTTTGGCTATCCCGAAATCGGCAACGACCCTGTTACCGTGATTCGTGGAACAATTGGTGGCTTTACCGCCGAAGCGGGTTTGGGTGAACGGGCTTGGCTGCGAACCTCCGCCGAAATCCCCGGTCTCATGAGTGGGGGTGGGGTGTACAGCCGTAATGGGGAACTCATCGGCGTCCCCACGATTGCCCCGGCCCGTGCTGCTGGTGAGGCGCTGGAATGTCGGCAGGTTTATGACACCAACGGCGATACCCAACTAGATAACCTTGATTTGTGTATCCCATTAGGCGGCACGATTAGCGCCATCCGCCCCTCTAGTTTAGCCCGAGGGTTAGTCCGAGCCGCCGCATTAGGCATTCAACCCGGCCCGGAAAAAGCCCCGGTGGATTTAGCACCTCCCGCCGAGACTGCCATCTTTCGACGTCTCTTTGTCTCAACGGGTGTCAATGAAGCCGGGATGCCAACCAGTATTGTGACCAGCCTCCCGACAGGTACAAACAGTCTCTATCTCTTTTTCGATTATCAAAATATGCAAGATGGGCAGGTCTACGAACTGCGTACCACCGTTGGGGGACGACCCAATGTCCTCTACAGTTTGCCTCCCGTCACATGGAGTGGCGGCGAACGTGGTATGTGGTATATCGGCGGAACTGTGCCAACGGGTTGGGAAAACGGGGTCTATGAATTCACCCTATTCATTGAAGGACGACAGGTAGACAGCCATCGCATTACCATTGGCGGCGGCCCACGAACCGATCCACAGTTTTCTGACCTCGTATTCGGTATTCAAGACCCGCTTGGCAACTTAATCGGTGCCAATTACGTCATCCCCGAAGGCAATATCATTCGTGCCCGTTTTAACTATCAAAATATGCGGGACGGTCTCGTTTGGCAGCAGCGTTGGTATCAGAATGGCAATCTGATTTCTCCTCCCCTAAATACAGCGGAACCCCCGGTGTGGTCTGGCGGGCCAAGCGGCCTTAGCAGTGATCCCAGCATCACCAGTGACATCGGGTTTACCTCCGGTCTCTATCGGCTCGAAATCTACATCCAACTACCATCGGGCGAAGATTGGTGTTTGGTACGTCCAGACATTCATCCTTCCCTCAGTGATTGGTGTTTGATGGTGACATCCGATTTTGTGGTGGCAGGCGGCGCGGGTGGTGCGAATAATGCCCAAGCCCTCATCTTTAGCGATTTCCGCTTTGCCCGTGACGAACAAGGCGGCTTACCTATCAGCATTGTTGGCGAATCTATGCCTGCTGGTTCAACCGCAATTTATGTATTTTTCAATTGGCGACAAGTGCGCCCCGGCACACCCTTTAGTTGGCGCTGGCTGGTAGACGATGAAGTGCTGATTGAAAACCGCACCCAATGGGCTACGGGCGTGAATGGCGAGAACTATTATTTTTCGCTACTCGGTGTGCCCAATTTGCCTGATGCCACCTACCGATTTGAATTGTATATGGGCGGGATTCGCCTAACCGACGAAACGGTGCAGGTTGAGGTCGGCTTGGGGCAACTTCCCGTTGAAGCCTTCGCCAGCGCCAAAGGGGTACAAATGACCGGACAGGTATTTGATGCCGCCACCAATCAAGGTATCCCCGGCGCATTGTTTGTCGTGCTGTTGGCCGAATTCAGTGTCGAAGATTTCGAGTGGCAGGCGGTGCAGGTCTTAGGCCGTGCTACCACCGATGAGCAAGGCTTTTTCCAGATTCCGGCATTGCTGCCACGTGGCACTCTTGAAGAACCCGCCCTATACAGCGTTCTGATACGTGCCGAAGGTTACTTGCCTGCCAACTCGGATGGGATAACAGTCACTACCGAGACTGAAAGCCCCGTTAATTTGGAGGTGCGGCTCAATCGAGATTTGTCATCCTATGGTGAGATACAATAAAGTCGCGCTTCAAACCGACATCCATTATCATGGGAAAATGCAGTGAGATTTAGAATTGTACTTCTGGCGATTGTCGCAGTAGTGCTGCTGGTGGGGGTCATTGGTCTTTCAATCCGATTGCTCCCCCCCGCGCCCACCTCCCCTACCCCGACCTTTCCGGAGGGGATAGATTTTCCCAATGGGCGGCCTGTGCCACATCGTTAATCTGCTGAAGGAGCAACTATCGGAATGGACAATATCATCCTCGCCATCATCATGGCTGTGATAGGTTTTGCGTTGGGCATTCTTATTAATTGGCTGTCGGATAACCTCCCCAACGAACAACTGCTTCCAGCATGGCTACCCGATAGATGGACAAAGCAGCCGCCGATCCGTTCCCAAGTAGAGGCCCTTGTCCATCACTTGCAGGCCAACCAGATTGATCTGGTGTATGTCCAGACCGGGGTATGGCAGCAAGATGGGCAGTATCAGGCATGGGATTTTGCCAATGAGTTTCGGGCATTGCTCCGCGATCTTGCCCCCGGCATTAAAGCCTTAGACTGGATTACCGTAGAAAGTCACCATGAACCGTACCTTGCTGAAAACCATGTGATGTTGGCAAATTATGTTCAACAAAGCATCCATGAGCGGCATTACGATGGGGTACATTTGCACTGGCTTTCTGAGTCCGGTGAAAATTTCGTGTCACTAGTGCAAGCCTTCCATGAATTATTGGGGCAAGATCATATCTTATCAGTGACTGGCCCACACAACGCTACCAATGGTGAAGCAGTGGTTCGTTTGGATGATCTATCCATTCCTTGGAATCCACCAAATAAGCAACCGAGTGTTCTAACTCTTCCTACCTACCCGGACGGCTCACCTCGCGCCAAAATCACTTGGTCGGGCCTGCTTGCCTTTCTAACGGGCAAACGCAGCAGCGACACCGGCTCAAAATTGCGCTGGCGGCATCCAATCACTGAGGTGGTGATGGCCGTCTTGTTTGGGTTTATCATCTTGAATTGGCCCGACAACGAACGGCGTTTTGTATGGATGATCTATCTCACCATCTTGATACTAGTCACCATAATTGACCTTGAACATCGCATTATCATCACCCCCGTTATTTTGGTCGCCTGCATTCTTGCTTTTATATTGGCGTTGGTCGCGCCTGAATCAGATCGAGATTTTGTAGATTACATCGCGGGCGGTGGCTTAGGGCTTGGCCTGTTTCTGGTGATGTTTTGGGGGGGTGGCATATTTTCGAGCGTGGTGGCCTCAGCCAGAGGTGAGGAATTAAACGAAGTCGCTTTTGGTTTTGGCGATGTCTATGTGGCGACAATGTGCGGTCTGATGATCGGCTGGCAGGCTTTTATTTTTGCCGCGATTATCACGGTCTTTTTGGGGGCACTCGGCGGCATCCTCTTTCTAATTGCCCAAACCTTGCGCGGGGGGTATGATGCCTTTACACCTCTCCCCTACGGTCAATATATTATCATCGGCACGATTATCATGATGTTATGGCGCTCTGAAATCGGAGAATTCCTGCGCGGCGGCTGAGAATTTAGACTTTGTAGGTCGGTAGCACAAGCGAGAACGTGGTTCCGGCCCCTTCAACACTCGCTACTTCAATACTGCCTCCATGCGCTTCAATAATCTTTTTGGAGATTGCCAACCCTAATCCCGTCCCTTCGGTGGTGCGGGCACGATCCACCTTATAAAAACGATCAAAAATGCGCGGCAAATGGTCAGCCGCAATGCCAATTCCGGTATCCGCAATCTCGACCACAACCATCTCCCCGCGCAGATAAGTTTTGATGCTGATGCTACCTTTTTTGGTGTATTTCATGGCGTTTTCGACAAAATTAGCAATCCCCCGGTGAAACTGTGTCTCATTGGCAAGGATCATCGGCAAGGATTGGCCGAGGTCAAGGACTAATTCCAGATTCTTTTTGGCGATATGCGGTGCGTAGATTTGGGCAATGCTAGTTAACACATGATTGACATCAAGCTGGACAAAGGTCAGTTCCGTGATATTGATTTCTAGTCGTGAAATATCCAATAAGTCTTGGACTGTTTTGTTCAAACGTTCGGCCTGTGCTTCTAAGATTCGAAGCCGTTCAAGGCGCTTCTCTTCATCGCCCCCTGCTCGCAGTAGATAGGTATTGAGAATGATGGTGGAAAGCGGTGTGCGTAAATCGTGTGAGACATCCCCGATAAATTCTTCTAGCATCTTCACCCGTGCCCGTTCGAGTGTCAGTTCGATGCTTTTCTGTTGAGCCTCCCGAATGGCCGTAATATCAAACACCACCCCGATGAATCCGGCAAAGACTCCCTCTAGGTCATAAAATGGCTGACCTACTACCATGACAGTATGATAGGTACCATCGCTGTGGTGGAGACGACATTCCACCTCAAAACCACGTTGATCCCCAAATGCCGCCAGATACTTTTGCTCCCACTTATCCCAATCCTCTGCATGAAAACTTGTCTTCCATGCCTGATTGGAATTATGCCCCATCGTCAGCCCTGTAAACGAAAACCAACTGGTGTTCAAAAAGTGAATATGGGTGTCCAGTTCGGAGCGCCAAACCGGAACCGGAAAGGTATCTAAAAGACTCAGATAAAAATGGAGCGATTGTTCTAGCGCTTGTTCGGCGCGTTTTCGGTTGGTGACAATCGTATTGGTCACCAATAGTTCCACCGGTTGATCGCCCTCCCAAGATAGAACTGTAAAACGACTTTGCACCCATTCCCAGTGCCCACGTTTATGACGGACACGGTATTCAATTTGCGGGTTGTCATCCAGCTTCCCTTCGATTGCTTTGCGCCATTCCCGCGAGACCCGTGAGGCGTCCTCAGAATGAATCGCAAAGGTGATAGATTCGGGCTGAAGCAATTCTTTTGCCGAATAACCGAGCATCTCTTGGCGGTTAAGATAGACCCCTTTCCTAGTTCGCATATCAAGGATGTAGATGTAGTCGGGTGAATTCTCGGTTAAGGTGCGGAAGCGCTGTTCGCTAATTTGAAGCGCATCTTGAGCTTTTTCGCGTTTGGCAAATTCCTCATAGACCCGTTCAATTAACCGTGCATTGGTGAGCGCAATCGCCGCTTGGTCAGCAAAAAGTTTGACCAGTCGAATCTCCTCTTCATCAAATGGGATGGTCTTTTCGGAATCGGTGACATTAATCGCCCCAATCACCCGCCCACCCACTTTCATGGGTACACCCAATACGCGGCGGAATGGGGAATTCTGATAAACGTCTGCCTTTCCATCCCATTGGGCATAATCCGTAACAAACATGACCTCCCCGGATTGCGCCACTTTACCGGAGACCCCTTCACCAAATTGCAGTATCGTGCCAACCAAATTACCGGGCAGGTTATAAGCCACGACCAATTCAAGGCTTTGGTTGTCAGGTCGAAGCAAATAAAGTCCACCCATTGGGGCATTTAATAGTTTCGCGGCGCGTTCAACAATCGCCCGCAATAAGGTCGTAACATCTGGTTGCGAGTTAATTGCCAATGATGTTTCATACAGAGCCACCATCGCCTCCGAGCGACGTTTCTGCAATTCCTCAGCGTGCTTGCGTTCGGATACATCCCGCATAACGACGTGGAACAACCCATCATGCAATCGGCGGACATTCGCCTCCACAAAAATACGCTGTTGATCTTTACAGACCAACCATTCTTGGGCTTGAAAGCGGTCTGGAAGCGCTTCATCGCCTGTAAGCGCGGGCAGCAGCGTTGAATCTTTGGTGATAAAGTCAACAAGGCCCATCCGTAGCAGTTCTTCGCGGCTGTACCCCAACAATTCACAAGAGCGAGGATTCACTTCCCGAAAGGCTCCCAACGGCGTCATCACAATAATGGCGTCGGTAGCCTGTTCCATCAAAATCCGATATTTGGTTTCGCTGATCGGTGCAGCATCAGCCGTCTGTTTATTTAGGAGCGCAACGCCAAGTAACGCCGCCGCTGTTTTGAGGGCAGTCACATCCGAGGGAGTCCAATCCCGTCCGCTTGCCGACGCCTCCAAGCCGATAAATCCTAGCCAATGCTGTTTGACATGAATAGGAGACATCATAATCCGCTGGTTGACTAGCTGTGACCATCCTTCAAGGCCCGTGCCACCGCTCATGGTCTGAATGCTCTCACCGGATTCAAGTTGGGTAGCCCATTTGAATAATCGTTTGAAAGCATCTATTGGCATGGGCATGAACGGGGTCAAGGGAGCAGCAGGGGCTAAATGCCATTCACCAATACGTCGGATAGTAGGGGTTGGATCACGCAGAATCGGTGCAATTTCATAAATGTAAGCGCAATCGGCTTTAAACTGCGATGCTAACTGGGACAGGGCGTCGTCCAGTCTCTTTTGGGAGACCTCCTCCAGCAACACATGCTGCATAATCGAGACGACACGTTGTAATACAGCTTCACCCGTCTGTAGCTGCGTAGCCATCAGTTAGACTTCCTTGGGGACTGAGGGCATTGATCTGACCTGTCCAGAAGATTTTTCCCTAAAATCTTATTTTACCGCAGGATGTCATGTTTGGAACTAGGTGCAATCTAAGCGATGCAACAAATTCACCGAATTGCACAAATTCCCAGTTGTAGAAGAAACGGATTACGAGGAAATAACAGCCGATTCCAGATGTTCAACACGCTGAATCAGGCCACCGCCAAGACACCGATCCCCATCATAAAATACCGCCCCCTGACCGGGAGTGATGTCTCGTAGCGGTTCATCAAAAATGACGGCTACCTGCCGATCCGAAAGAGGTTCAAGAGTAGCGGGGGCAGGCTTGGCTTTATAGCGAATTTTGACTTCCGCGCGGATTGCTTCAGCGGGAGGAGCACCGGCAATCCAATTAACTCGCCCGGCGACAAGCCTGTCATGTCCCAGTTCGTCGCGTGTGCCCACAATCACGGCATTCCGCTGGCGGTCAAGATCAAGCACATAGAGGGGGTCGCCGCTGCCTGAAATCCCCAAGCCTTTGCGCTGACCAATCGTGTAATTTGGGAGACCATCGTGCGTGCCGACTTGTTCCCCACGCCGATTGAGAATCGGGCCGGACATAAATAAATCTACTGGGCCATGCTCCCGCAAAAAACGCCGATAATCACCATCACCCAGAAAGCATAAATCCTGCGAATCATGTTTACTGGCGACGGGCAGACCAAACTTCGCGGCGAGTTCACGCACCTGTGGTTTGATATAGTCTCCCACTGGAAATAGGGTATGGCGAAGCTGTTCTTGTGTCATCACGCTCAAGACGTAGGATTGATCTTTTTCGAGGCTGTATCCCTTGCGTAACTCATATAAACCATCAGCCGACTGGGTAATCCGCGCATAATGCCCCGTCGCCAGATAATCCGCCCCCAACGCCAGCGCATTATTCAACAACCAGTCAAACCGAATGTGCATATTGCACGCCAGACAGGGATTAGGCGTCAATCCATCGGCATGTTGGTCAATGAAGAATTGAACGATCTTATTACGGAATACGTCACGTGTATCGAGAACATAAAAGGGGATGTCCAGCATATCCGCCACGCGCCGCGCATCATTCATCTGTTCCGGGGTGCAGCAGCGATTATGACCTGTCAGGCCGGGGGCAGTCTCCTCCGACCACAGCCGCATCATCATACCGATGACGTTATAGCCTTGTTCGACCAACAATGCTGCCGCCACCGAGCTATCCACACCCCCGCTCATTGCCACTACGACTGTTGCTCTATCGCCTGTCATGGA
This sequence comes from Chloroflexota bacterium, assembly GCA_024434115.1. GTDB lineage: Bacteria > Chloroflexota > Anaerolineae > Aggregatilineales > J027 > CFX10. The sequence goes on along the minus strand of QMIT01000001.1, from coordinate 548,108 downwards.
ATTTTTTGAACCGTTTTCCAACTTATTCAGATGTCCACATAGTAGCGGTTTTGGGATAGACGGTCAATATCATATTTCCTTACGCCTAACGGCCAACTTCTGTCCTCCCCATATGTCCACCACGTATAAATCCGTAACTGTAGTTACGAATTCAAACTCGGCGCATATAATGGACAGTAATAGAACTTATGCTCTATGAAAACCGTGCTTTTAGCCTAGATTCAGCACGGTGGCTTTAGCCCCGTGTAGGGAGAGTGCCCCCGATTCACGCCGACACCCCGCTAAACCGCCGCACCCCCTCGATTACTTTCGGCATGATCTCTAGGACATAATCAATATCCGCATGAGTTGTATGCCGCCCTACCGTCAACCGTAAGCCCCCCATCGCCCAATCGTGGTCATAACCCAACGCCAAGAGGACTTGCGAGGGTTCTGGATTGCCCGTCTTGCAGGCGCTCCCCGATGACGCCGCAATCCCCTTCATATCAAGGTGCATCAGCAGCGTGTTGCCATTAACGTGCTTAAAAACGAAACTGGTATGGGACGGCAGCCGATCATGGCGCTCCCCAGTCAACTCTACATCGGGGATGGTTGACAGCACCCCATCAATCAAATGGTCACGCAGACCCATAAAATGCGGAACCCACTGCTCCCGTTCGGCATAGGCTATTTCCAATGCCGTCACCATCCCCACAATCAACGGAACGTTGTGCGTGCCACTGCGCCGACCAGACTCATGGCTACCCCCTGTTTGGGACGGCAACAAAGGAACCCCCTCTCGCACAAATAGTGCCCCCACCCCTTTTGGGCCATAAAATTTGTGGGCGGACATCGAGAGCAAATCCACCCCCAATTGTTGTACATCTACATCCAATTGGCCCATCGCTTGCACGGCATCGGTATGGAAATACGCCCCTTTTTCGTGGGCTACCGCTGCCAACTCCGCAATTGGCAAGATCGTGCCGATTTCATTATTTGCCAACATCAAACTGACCAACGCCGTGTCCTCTTGGATGGCTTCGCGCAGCATATCAGGCGTGATATTTCCCCGGTGGTCGGGCCGCAAAAACGTGGTGGGTAGGCTGAAAACTTCCTCCAATTGCTGAACAGTCCGGCTGATAGCATTGTGTTCGAGTGGGCTGGTAATCAAATGAGTACCCCGGCCCAATTGTTTGGAGGCCAACGCCACGCCACGCAGAGCCAAATTATCACCTTCTGAGCCACCGCTGGTAAACACAATCTCGTCGGGACGACAGTTTAAGATTTTTGCCATCTTGTCGCGGGCACCCTCCATCGCCGTCTCAGCCTTGCGCCCCAGCCGATGCACCGACGATGGATTCCCATAAATCTCCGAAAAGTAAGGCATCATCGCCGCTACTACCCGCTCATCTACGGGCGTCGTCGCACTATGATCTAGGTAAATGAAACGATCCGGCATTCCAATAAGCTCCCCTATTTATTGTCAACGGTCAGTCAGCATCCTTGTCATTTTACCCTAAATTGACCATCGAGCAGGGTTCATTTAAGCGATTGTGGGATATAATCGTCCACCGTTAAATCAAACAAAGTAGTGTGAGGCCCAATGCCGCGAGTCTACACATGGCGGTTCAATGTGCGTTCCTATGAAGTTGACCGCTTTGGTCATGTAAACAACGCCGTCTATCTGAATTATTTGGAAGAAGCCGCCACACGTGCCAGTGCCGACGCAGGATTTGATGGGGCGTGGTACGACGCACATGGTTGTATGTGGGTCATCCGCGAAATGCACGTGCGTTATCATGAACCTGCCCTTTATGGGGATGAACTCGAAATCCGCACATGGGTCTCCGATTTTCGGCGCGTGCGTTCCCATCGAGAATACGAAATCGTGCGGGTGCGTGATAATTGTCGCGTTCTGCGGGGTCGAGCGGATTGGGTATTTATGGATCGCACTGAAATGAGGCCCAAGCGCCTTGTCCCAGAATTTGAAGGTGGATTCCAACCCGCCAATGCCCCTCTTGAAGATCTGGAAATCCGTATCCCTGCCGCTGTAAGTTATCCCTCCTATCAATTTATCTCCGAACGCCGCGCCCAAAGTTATGAAATTGACCAGCTAGGTCATGTCAACAACGCCAATTATTTGCGCTGGGTTGAACAGGCCTCGGTGGATGCGTTGGCGAGCGTGGGATGGGATACCACCCGACTCCAAGCTGAAAACTTTTATGTTTTTGCGTTGGGGCATGAACTGGAATATTTCCACGAGGCAAAAGAAGACGACCCGATTAAAATTGTCAGTTGGCTCACAGAAAAATCGCGGGTACGTGCCGCATGGATTCATGAGATGTACCAGCGTGACACAGGCGAACTTTTGGCGCGTGACTATGCGGCTGGCGTGTTTTTGAGGCGGGATGGCGCAAATTATCGCCCTACCTCAATGCCAGACGCACTAAGACATGGAATTATCACGGGGGAACGAACTTAGGCCAACCGTGTAGCTTGTGGGGGATAGGTGCTTATAAGGTGTGAAGGCGAATTGGAGGATTTGAATGTTAGACGCTTTTTTCAGGCCCAATTCTGTTGCCATTATTGGAGCAAGCCGTAACCCCAGCAAACTCGGCTATGCGGTCTTGGCAAATTTGGTCGAAAGCAAATTTACGGGTCGCATCTATCCCGTCAACCCGACGGGCGAAGAAATCCTCGGCTATGCCTCCTTCCCACAAGTCGCTGATCTTCCTGAAACCCCTGATCTAGCCGTGATCGTCATCCCCTACCTGCATGTCCCGGATGCGGTGCAAGCCTGTGGTGAAAAAGGCATCAAAGCAGTGGTAGTCATTAGCGCAGGTTTCCGCGAAACAGGTCGCGCCGGATTAGAACTTGAACTCAAGCTGCTCCAAATCGCCAAACAATTTGGGATGCGCTTAATTGGGCCAAACTGCTTGGGCGTGATGGACATCCACCACCCGGTCAATGTGACCTTTGCGGCGGGTGGGATGCCCATGAAAGGCTCAATCGCGTTTATGAGCCAATCCGGGGCGTTAGGGACGGCTGTCCTAGATATGAGCATGGGCAACAACAAACATATCGGCTTCAGCGCCTTTGTGAGTCTCGGCAACAAGGGCGATGTCAGCGAGATTGACTTGATGCGTTATTGGGCCAACGACCCCAACACCAAAGTCATTTTGGCCTATTCCGAAGGACTGCCCAGCGGACAAGAATTTATGCAGGTCGCACGGGAGGTCAGCCGCAAAAAACCCGTCATCATGCTCAAGAGTGGTGTTACCCAATCCGGCCAAAAAGCCGTTTCGTCGCATACAGGTTCATTGGCGGGGGCGGAACAGGCCTATAACGCCGCGTTTTATCAAAGCGGGGTGCTGCGGGTGAACAACCTCCAAACCCTCTTTGACCACGCCGTCGCTTTTGCCTATCAACCCCTGCTCAAGGGCAATCGTATCGCCATTGTTACCAACGCAGGCGGGCCGGGCATTTTGGCAACCGACGCGCTGGAAAAGGCCAATTTACAACTGGCTCGTCTGGAAAACGCGACGATCAAGACTCTGGAAGAATTTTTGCCCGATGCTGCCAGTGCCGCCAATCCGGTAGACGTGTTAGGTGATGCCCGCGCAGATCGTTATGAATTCGCCCTCAAACACGTCGCCGCCGATCCCAACGTAGACGGGATGATTGTCATCCTCACCCCGCAGGCCATGACCGAAATTGACGCCACCGCCCACGCCATCGGCAAATTGACTACTGAGATTGATAAGCCCGTGTTGGGTTGTTTGATGGGCGATCATCGGGTGCAGACCGGGATTGAAATCATGGCGAAGTTCTACACTGTGCCTAACTATGCCTTCCCCGAACGTGCCGCCCACGCCTTTGCCGCCATGCGCGATTACAACGAAGCCCGTAAGCGCGAGACAGGCGAAATCCGCAAATTTGAAGTGGATAAAGCCCGTGTTAAAACCCTATTTGAAAAAGTCCGCGCCGAGAATCGGGTATCAATGATTGAAGCCGAAAGCCGTGAAGTCTTTGCTGCCTATAGCTTCCGAATGCCGCGTAGTGAACTCGCCACCTCCCCCGACGAAGCAGTGCGTTTGGCAGACGAAATGGGCTATCCGGTGGTGTTAAAAATCGCCAGCCCCGATATTCTCCATAAAACCGAGGTCGGCGGAGTCAAGGTGAATTTACGTAATGCCACCGAAGTCCGGGATGCTTTTGAATTGATGGTTTATCGCGCCACACGCTATGTCCCCGGTGCCAATATTTGGGGCTGCCTTGTCCAAGAAATGGTGCCTCCGGGGCTTGAGGTTCTGTTAGGTATGAGCCGTGATCCTCAATTCGGTGCGCTGGTGACTTTTGGGCTGGGTGGAATTTATGTGGAAGTCCTCAAAGATGTGACCTTCCGCATCGCGCCATTTGGTGAAACGGATGCCAGCACCATGCTGCGTGAAATTCGGGCTGCGCATTTGTTGGATGGGGTGCGGGGGCAAAAACCCGCCGATAAGGAAGCCCTAACAGATGCTTTGCAGCGCATCAGCCAATTAGTAACTGATTTCCCAGAAATTGCCGAGTTGGACATCAATCCACTCTTTGTCTATGAAAAAGGCCGGGGTGTGTTAGCATTGGACGCACGTATTATTTTGCAGGCTCGCCCATAGACGCAAATCATCGGAGCAAGGAGAGAACCTGTTTTTCTTTTTCGGGTCCCCGTTTTTTAAATACTTACGGTTGGCTGTATGGTGCTTGTCGTCTGCATCCCACAGCCTTTTTCAGAGAAAGGATTTTGATTAGATGAAGGCACTTTACATCACATCGGTTGTCACATTTTCGGGAAAAACCGCTCTATGTCTAGGCTTGGGTCTCTATATGCAGTCGCGTGGCCTCAAAGTGGGGTATATGAAACCCGTCAGCCTGCAAGATTATCGAATCGGCAATCAGATCGTGGATGAGGATGCCGAATTTGTGCGCCGCGTGCTGCGGTTGGAGATGAATGCCAATCAGCTTGCCCCGGTCATCCTGTCCGACTCGCTATTGGATAGCGTGATGGATGGCACTGTTCACCGTGATTTTTGGGCCGAAATGAACCAGACCTACGAACAAGCCAAACAGGGCAAAGACATTGTGTTGATGGAAGGTGGCGCTTCAATGCGCGATGGGTCGGTGGTGGGTTTAAGCACGGTTGAGGTTGTGCATCACCTGAACATCCCGACGCTGGCCGTCATCCGTTGGCGCGATCTAGCCCATGTACTGGATGACATTGCCGCCACCAAGCGTCGTATCGAGCATCTTTTGTATGGCGTGGTCATTAACAATGTTCCCGAAACGGCATGGGAAAAAGCGAAAAGCAAAGTCGCCCCTTACCTCGAAAACATAGGGATTCCGGTTTTTGGCGTGCTCCCGCATCAACGCGAACTACAAGCGATCACCATCGGCGAACTCATCGCCCTGCTCGATGCCCAAGTGCTCGCAGGCGAACAAATGGCCTCGCGTCTAGTGGAAAACCTATCAGTGGGGGCCATGACGGTTGAATCGGCCCTGCCCCTGTTCCGCCGCACCATCAACAAAGCCGTCATTACCGGAGGGGATCGTACCGACCTCCAAGCGGCTGCTCTGGAAACCTCTACCGCCGCCCTCATCCTAACGGGTAATTTGCAGCCAAGCGCCTCCATTGTCCGCCGCGCCGAAGAATTAGGCGTCGCCGTGCTCTTGGTGAGCGACACCACTATGGAAGCGGTTGAAAAGATCGAAAGCGTTATGGGCCGGACACGTTTAGGTCAGGCCGAAAAACTCAATCGTTTCCAAGCGATGCTGGCGGAGCATCTCGATTATGCGCGTTTACTCAAAGGGCTTGAACTGGAATAGCTGGTTCACCCTTTGTTGAGTATCGTATGTTTACTCAGGAAGGATAATCCTAATCATGACCCTTATTGAAAGCATTACCGGACGTGAAGTCCTAGACTCACGCGGCAACCCCACCATTGAAGTGGATGTCACTTTATTGGATGGTAGTGTCGGGCGGGCGATGGTTCCAAGCGGCGCTTCGACAGGCGAGTATGAAGCAGTCGAACTCCGTGATGGTGACTCCAAACGTTATGGCGGCAAAGGTGTCTTACAGGCCGTCCAAAATGTCAACGAGGTGATCGCCGAAGCGTTAGTCGGTTTTGATGTGACTGACCAGATCAGCATTGACCAAGTGTTGTTGGATTTGGATGGCACCCACAACAAAGGCAATCTGGGTGCGAATGCGATTTTGGGCGTATCATTGGCCGCTGCCCGCGCTGCCGCCGTCAGCCTGAATATGCCCCTGTATCGCTATTTGGGTGGCGTCTATGCCCACGTCCTGCCCGTCCCGATGATGAACATCATGAACGGGGGCAAACACGCCGCCAACAGTACCGATTTCCAAGAATTTATGGTGATGCCCGTCGGCGCTCAATCATTCGCCGAATGCTTGCGGATGGGGGCCGAAATCTATCACAGTCTGCATAAGGTCCTCAAAGGGCGTGGCCTCGGCACAACTGTTGGGGATGAGGGCGGTTTTGCACCCAGCCTATCCACCAACGAGGGTGCGATTGAAGTCATCCTAGAAGCGATCCAAAAAGCAGGCTATACTCCCGGTGGTGATGTGTACCTTGCGCTTGACCCCGCCGCCAGCGAAATCTATGAAGGTGGTTATTACCATCTCAAGACCGAAAACAAAAAGCTGACCAGCGCCGAAATGGTGAAATTCTGGGCGAATTGGGCCGAGAAATACCCGATCATCAGCCTTGAAGACGGCCTTGAACAAAATGACTGGGAATATTGGCACGAACTGGTCGAAGCCATTGGTGACCGTGTGCAAATTGTTGGTGATGACCTGCTGGTCACCAATGTAGAAAAGGTACAACGTGCAATTGAAGGCCGTAACGCCAATGCGCTGTTGTGCAAGGTGAATCAAATCGGTACACTGACAGAATCCATTGCCGCCAGCCGCCTCAGCCAGCAAGCGGGTTGGACAGTGGTGGTCAGCCATCGCAGTGGCGAAACCGAAGACAGCACCATTGCCGATTTGGTCGTGGCGTTGAATGCGGGCCAGATTAAGACGGGTGCGCCTGCTCGCAGTGATCGCATTGCCAAATATAATCAACTGCTGAGAATTGAAGAAGATTTGGGTGATACGGCTCGCTTCGCTGGTAAGCAGGCCTTCCCCAACCTAAAACGTAAACTCTAGGACGGAATTCTATGTTAAACATGATTGATGGGAAGCGCACTAAAATTGTTGCAACGATTGGCCCTGCTTCCGGAAATGAAGCTGTGCTGCGTAAGATGATTCAAAATGGTCTAGATGTAGCACGAATCAACTTCAGTCATGGGACGCATGAAACACATGCCGAAAATATCGCCCTGATCCGCCGCCTTGCCGACGAAGAAAAAGCAGTGGTGGCGATCATGGGCGACCTGCAAGGGCCGAAAATTCGCTTGGGTGGCTTATCCCCAGACCCACTACCGATCAAGCCGGGAGATGAGATTATTCTCACCTCCCGACCCAATCCCGATCAAAGTAAAAAACACCTACCACTCCCCCACCCCGAATTTGTCAAAGACATCCGCGCAGGCAATCGGTTGCTGTTGGACGATGGCGAAATTGAGTTGACGGTTAAGACCCGCTATGGGGATGATTTGGTGTGTGAAGTTGTAGTTGGTAATGAACTCAAAAGCCGCAAAGGGGTCACGGCATTAGGAGCAAATTTGTCCCTCTCTGCTTTGACCGATAAAGATCGCGCCGATGTCGTTTTTGCCCTTGAACAAAATCTTGACTATCTAGCTATGTCATTTGTTCGCAGTGCCGACGATATGCGCGAACTGCGTTGGTTGGTGCGGCATCACGGTGGGGACGTATGGTTGATTGCCAAGATCGAAAAAACGGAAGCTATCGAGAATTTTGAAGAGATTTTACAGCATTCCGATGGCATCATGGTGGCACGCGGCGACTTGGGGGTGGAACTACCTGCCGCCGAAGTGCCCGTCCGCCAAAAACACATTATCCGCCGCTGCAATCAAGTTGGCAAACCGGTTATCACCGCGACACAGATGCTCAACAGCATGGTCAGCAATCCCCGTCCCACCCGCGCTGAAGCGAGTGACGTTGCCAATGCCATTTTTGACGGCACTGATGCAGTCATGCTCTCTGCCGAAAGCGCCAGCGGCAAATACCCCGTCGAATCTGTCGCCATGATGACAGAAATTGCCAAAATCGCCGAGGCCCATTTGCTGGAAAACAGCAACGAGAAAATGTGGCGCGGCTTTGGCGAGGCGGTTACAGAAAATATCTCTGAGGCGATCAGCTATGCAACCAGTGTGATGGCCCACGAACTGCGGGCAAAAATGATTGTAACCAGTACGTGGACAGGCTACACCGCCCAGCGGGTGGCCCGCCAGCGACCCTTGACGCCGATTGTCTGTGTCACCCCGCATCGTGGCACCTATCAACGTATGGCACTGGTATGGGGTGTGCTACCGATCTTGGTTGAAGAATTTGCCTCTATTGACGATATGATCAGGATCGTTGTCCAGACCGCCGTTGAACGGGAACTCATTGAAATCAACGACATTATGATTATCATCGCGGGTGTACCATTTGGGGCAGGCGGTCAGACCAATTTTGTTAAGATTCACCGGGTTGGCGAATCGGGTGAAGTCGAAAAAGAATTATAGACCCCCCTCATCACTCAAAATCATACGATAGGCGGGTCTCACTCGCCTATTTTTGTTCCGGATCACTTGGTGGTGGCACGATCTGGTCTATCAGGGGGAGGATGTCTGTTTTGGCGTGGGCAGGCGACCATTGCAGCCATACCAAAAACTCACGATTGCCCTTCGGCCCAGTGATTTGACTCTCCACCAGACCGCTGACCGTATAATCCATGTCTTGCGCCGCATTTAACACATCCAACAACACGGCTCGATGAGTCGCCGCATCTTTAATTACCCCGTCACCCTTATCAACTTCGGCCTTGCCCGCCTCGAATTGGGGTTTTATCAGGGCAATCACATCAGCTTCGGGAGTCAACCAGTCAACAATCACGGGCAGCAGCATCTTGAGCGAGATAAAGCTGGCATCCATGACGACCAACGCAATCGGTTCGGGCAGATTATCCAAATAACGCGCATTGGTGCGCTCCATGACCACCACCCGTGCGTCGTCGCGCAATTTGACCGCCAACTGTCCATATCCTACATCAATGGCATAGACCTTCGCGGCCCCTCGCTGCAATAGGCAGTCCGTAAAACCACCTGTACTCGCTCCGACATCGGCACAAATTCGGCCTTCTACTACAACCGGAAAATGCTGAAGCGCCCCTTCCAATTTCAACCCGCCCCGGCTGACAAACTGCGCCGCTTTTTTGAGGGTAACGTCAGCATCGGCGGGCACGGGCACCCCCGGCTTAGTGCGCAGTTCGCCATTCACCATTATTTCGCCTGCTAAGATGTAGCGCTGGGCCATTTCGCGGCTGGGGGCTAACCCCAACTCATGCACCAACACATCCAGTCGTTTTTTCTGTGCCACCTAATTATTATTCCTGTGCAAGATAATTGGACACCTCAATCAAATTCAGATCGGGGTCACGAAAATAGACGGATAAGATCGGGCCAAGCGCCCCACTCCGCTGAACAGGCCCTTCGATAATTTCAACATCGCAGCGTCGTAAATGTTCAATCACTTCTGTCAGTGGTATCAAGGTGATGAAACATAAATCCGCCGAAGCGGGGGTAGGACGATGGGCCTTTGGTTCAAATTCGAGGCCGACCTGATGCAGATTGATTTTCTGCTGTCCAAACGCCAATGCCTTACGATTCTCGCCAAACGTCATAACCTGCATCCCCATCACCCGCTGATAAAATTCGCAGGTCATTTCAATATTGGTGACAGTCAGCACCAAATGGTCAAGGCGATCCATATTCATGCCTAAAAGTCCCCATAGAAATCATACCAGTTGTAATGCAGCAGGCGGCCAATTTCTTCAAAACCCAAACGCTGATAAATGCGATAACCCATTTTAGACGATTGCAGGACGGCGTAGCGATAACCCATATCCCGCACCGTTTGTAACGCCATCGTACACAATGCTGACCCGATGCCACGTTCGCGCACCTCCGGCATTGTGACCACATCATACAGTCCTGCCACTCCTGCGCCCAAATAAATGGAGGCCGTTGCAGCAGGTTCACCTTTATAGCGTGCTAGAAAATGGAGAACGGGCGAGGTCGTGGGCAGCCCCATTTCATAGGCTAAACAGAAAAACAAATCGTAAGCGACGGGCGACATCCATTCATATAAAGCAGGCAAATCATCTACCAATGTCATTTCTAAATGGGCAATCGGCTGGATGGGAACCTTCATCGTCGCTAAATCGAGCGCCATACACGGGATACTGCGTGTACATTGTAGGCCATAACCACCCAACAAAATCGGCAAATCAGCAGGTTGGCTGTTGGGCCAGACATGCCAGCGCACCGAAGTCCGTTGGGTTTTATACCCCGCCATCACCTCTTGAATGCGGCTTTCGGCATGGCCGTTTTCAAGGGTGGTGCGTAATACCGTATTCAAATAATCGGCGGACTGGTTGCTGCTCAACCGCAATACCCCCGGTTCATCATGCCGCTGAATATGTGGAACGTCGGTATACAGGGCAAAAAATTCGGCATAGTTGATTTCTATTGCGTCAAGAAGCGCTTCGGTGGATGAGTCGGTGAGGATATTCACGCCGCAATTTTCTCCAAGCAATCGTTTCTAGAATCATAACCTACTTGCCGACGACCACCAACTGTTAGGTGAATGAAAGGCCAATGCTCCTAATCGAAATGAGTACCTGTGATATAATTCTGGCGGTGCTGCTTTAAGAACGACCCACTTGGAAAGGCTGAAAATCGCTTGAATACTGTCATGCAATCTGCCATGTCGCTTTGGGGCGGAATTCCTGCTTCGGTACGTGGTCTCATCCGTACCATGCGCCCCAAACAGTGGTCAAAAAATGGCTTTGTATTTATGGGCATCCTGTTTGATGCTCGCCTATTTGATCTGGATGCACTTTGGCGCGTGTTGGTGGCTTTTTGGCTTTTTTCACTGACCGCCAGTTCCGTCTACATCATGAATGACCTTGTGGATATTGAGCGTGATCGGCTGCACCCCAAAAAGAAAAATCGCCCCCTACCCTCCGGTCAATTACCCATTGGGTTGGCAAAGACCGCAGCGGTTGTTTTTCCTCTCCTGTCCATCGGCTTGGGTTTTTTAGTGAATTGGCAATTGGCAGCGGTGCTGGCGAGCTATATGGGCCTGCAAATCGCCTACAGCTTCTATCTCAAAAATCAGGTGCTGTTAGATGTTTTTGCAATCGCGGCAGGCTTTGTTCTGCGCACGATCGCGGGGGTGGTCGCCATTGAAGTCACTAATTTTTCGGCGTGGCTGTATGTCTGCGCGGGGCTACTGTCGCTGTTTTTGGCGATTGGCAAGCGACGACAAGAATTGGTGCTGTTGCAAGGGGATGCCGAAAAAGTCCGTGATACCTACAAGGGCTATAACATACCCCTCTTGGATGATATGCTGCGGCTAGTCGTCACCAGCGTCGCGCTCGCCTATACCCTGTATGCCGCTGAGTCAGAAACCGCCCTTGTAGATGCCGAATATATGCTGTTGACCGTGCCCTTCGTCTATTATGGTCTGTTCCGCTACTTGTATGTGATTCATCGGCTTGGCAAAGGCGGCGACCCTACCGAGGTGTTGTTTGAGGATCGGCCATTACTCGTCGGGATTGGATTGTGGGGTCTACTGGTGGTGTTCCTGCTGTACGTAGTTGCCAAATAGCTGGGTCGTGATGAAATCTATCGTGGCAACCGCCCCCGGCAAATTAATCCTATTTGGCGAACATGCGGTGGTACATGGGCAGCCTGCTTTGGCCGTGCCATTGACTGCGCTTACTGCAACCGTGACCGCCGAAGCCACCCTCCCCAACAGTGGTCTTCATATTTTGCTGCCAGACAGCCGCCACCATCACACCTTGCGGGTTTATACAGGTGCGGATACCGAAAACGCGCTGGTCTATACAGCGCAGTTGGTCTTAAAAACACTCGGTATCACCACCCCACCCGACCTCAAACTCATCCTTCATTCCACTATCCCGCTTGCTGCTGGTTTTGGCAGCGGAGCCGCCGTCAGTGCAGCATTGGCCCAAGCACTATCACAAGCGCTCGGCCAACCATTGGATCACGAGGCCTTAAATGGGTTGGTCTACGAAGTCGAAAAAATCCATCATGGCACACCAAGTGGGATTGATAATACGGTGATTGTCTATCAAAAACCCGTCTATTTTGTGCACGGCAAACCGTTAGAGACCTTCACCATCCCGCGCCCTTTTTTGCTGGTAGTGGGTAATCTAGGCCACGCCACCCCAACGCATATCACGGTTAGTGCGGTGCGCGAATTGGCGGAACGTGAGCCGCAGCGTATCCAACCGATTTTTGAGAGAATGGGGGCAATCGCCAACCAAGCGCGATCCCTGATTGAAACCGGACAGCCAGATTTACTCGGCCCATTGATGGACGAAAACCACGCCTTGCTACGCGAATTAACCGTCTCAGATGATGAACTCGATCAGTTTTGTGCAGCGGCAAAACAGGCCGGTGCAATGGGAGCAAAATTATCAGGCGGGGGTCGTGGTGGTAATATGATCGCCCTAGTAGATGAAAAAACCGCCCCTGCTGTTCAAGAGGCTCTCAAACAAGCAGGCGCGGCTAAGGTGTTTACCACACAGGTCGGTTAATTATTCTTCGGGATACTGCTCGTAGCCGTTATCGCCATTGTCACCAAATTCGGCCTCATCAAACAAACCTAGCATGGCGGGTTCAGGTGATTCGCTGACAAAGCCGTTGTCCTCAATCATATCGGCATTTTCAACGCTGGGGACATTCACGGCTTTCTTAGTAATTGGCGGCTCGACCAACCCCAATCCACTGATATGTTCACCAATGCCGGGTGAGAAAAACAATTCCCCACGAAAATCGCGTTTGTAGAGGGGCGCTTTGTTGGTATCTACCAGTACGGTGCGTCCGTGAGTTGTACTGATAATGCTCATCATGCCCGGTTCGATGACCGCCGCGCCCGCCAGTAGTGATTCTTGCCCCTTGAGGCCCTTATAGGTTCGCACACCACCCCCCGCACGGCCTTGCACGGGGTATTCTTCCAATTCGGTGCGTTTGCCACGACCATCTATCGCCAGCACCAGCACTTGTTTGCCGGGTCGGGCCACACCTGCCCCCGCCACAAAATCTTCCTCACTGCGGAGTTTGATGCCGCGCATCCCACCCGCTGCAAGACCCGTCGGGCGGACTTCATCCACCTTAAAACGGATGGCTTGGGCTTCATGTGTGACCAATACCATCTCGTCATCATCTTCAACCACATCCACCCGAATCAGGTGGTCACCTGCTTCAACATCAAACACGCTGAAGCTGTCGGCCCGCATCCCCGGCAAATCTTCTAACCGCAGACGTTTTACTTCGCCGTGATAGGTGCTAAAGAAGGCATACCCCTCGTTGACTGTCGGCGGCAGGCTCAACATGCTAACGACAGTGTGCGATTCCTTCAGGGCAGATAGACGGTAGAAAAATTCTCCCACCGCTGGTTCTGCCGCTTGGGGCAATTGGGACACGGGCAGGGTCGCTACCAAGCCTTCAGGGGTAAACAGATAGAGCGTGTCAGCCGTCGTCGCACTGACCACCAACGCTGGATAATCGTCGGCATTGGCAGGAATAGGAGCCAGTTCGTGTTGGAAGGTGCGGCTGAGACGGCCCATTTGTGTCAGTGTGACATAAGTGGCCTCTTGGGGCACGAGCAAGTCCCCTGCCCGAACGTTGGTCGGGGCATCACCCACAATCACCGTGCGGCGGTGATCCGCATATTCTTTGCGGAGGTCCAGCAACTCCCGTTTGACCTCTACCCGCATCAATTTCGCGCTCGACAGCAGCATCCGCAAATCTTGGATGAGTTTGACCAGTGCATCATATTCATCCTTGAGCAGTTTACGTTCCAATTGGGCCAAACGACGCAGACGCATATCCAAAATGGCGGTGGCCTGTGCCTCTGACAATTTAAAGGTTTCGCGCAAATTGCGACGAGCCGTTTCGGGCGTGCGAGATTTACGAATGACCTCAATCACGTGGTCAATATCATCCAACGCGATGAGCAAGCCCTGTACGATATGGGCACGCGCTTCAGCTTGCGCAAGGTCATATTCGCTGCGGCGGCGGATCACGTCGAGGCGGTGTTCGATGAAAATACGGAGGGACTGCTTGAGGGTTAGAGTACGGGGTTCACCATCCACCAACGCCAGCATAATGATGCTAAAGGTGCTTTGGAGGGGGGTATATTTGAATAATTCCGCCAGCACATCGGCAGGGTCAGCGGCCCGCGAAACTTCAATCACAATGCGCAGGCCCTGGCGATCCGATTCATCGCGTAAATCCGCCATGCCCTCGACTTTACCCGTCTGGGCCAATTCCGCAATACGCTCTAGCAAAGCGTTTTTGTTGATTTGGAAGGGGATTTCAGTGACGATAATTCGGCTACGTCCCCGCCCCAATTCTTCAAGATGGACTTTGGCGCGAACGATGACCTTGCCGCGTCCGGTGGCGTAAGCCGAAACGAGCATATCTTCATCATCATCGCGGCTCTTGTTATAGATCAATCCACCAGTGGGAAAATCTGGCCCTTTGATAAACTGCATCAAATCCGTGACGGAGATGTCGTTTAGTTGCTCCCAATTATCAAGCATATACATGATGGCATCACACACCTCACCCAAATTGTGGGGCGGGATGCTGGTACTCATGCCAACCGCAATCCCCGACGAGCCGTTGACCAATAGATTGGGCAAACTGGCAGGGAGGACAATCGGTTCTTGTAATGAGCCATCAAAGTTATCGGTGAAATCAACCGTGTTTTTGCCAATGTCGTCTAACAAGCGGGTGCCTAAGGCCGCCATACGCGCTTCGGTATAACGCATCGCCGCCGCCGCATCGCCGTCAATCGAGCCAAAATTGCCCTGCCCGTCCACCAATTCGTAGCGCATGGAAAAATCTTGGGCCATGCGTACCATCGCTTCATAGACGGACACATCACCGTGTGGGTGATATTTCCCCAAGACCTCACCGACAATACGGGCGCTCTTGCGATATTCGGAGGTAGCGGTTGAACCCATGTTGTGCATGGCATAGAGAATCCGCCGATGGACGGGTTTTAGGCCATCCCGCGCATCCGGCAAGGCACGCGACACAATTACGCTCATGGCGTAATCCAGATAGGCGTCGCGCATTTCTTCGTTGATATTTCGCTGTCGAACCAGACCTGTTTCCATTCAAAAACCCCTCGTGCCGCGCTGATAAATACGCTGGGTTCGCATCAAATCCCCAAAATGGGGCAACTATACGCGATATGAAGATGATTTGTCAAACACCAGTAGCGATAGAACTAGTGTTCTTTATTTTACCATAATCGCTTAAATTAGCCAAGTTAAATCTGGGTGAAAACTACAAGAAGTTTGCAAGGTACAATTTATTCTCGAATAGTGAGCTTCATGCCTAGAAATTGAGGATACAGTCATGGACGGATGGGATGTTGTCTTGGTGGGAATCTTATACTTTCTAGTGCCCCTATTATCTTTGTTGGTTATCTATTGGGGTTGCCGACGTTTGGAAATGGCGCGAGGACCAGCTATTCTCATTACTTTTCTAGGTGGTTTGGGAATTTGTATTATATGGATTCTCTTGATATGGAAACTCGTAAATGAACTATTTTCGGTTCCTTCAACTTAAATTTATAAAAACTAGCGATCCAATTATGAGAACATTTGTTGAATTTTCTCGAGTCTGGCAAGCGTCTTCTCCAGCCATGCCTCATCCCATCGCGTTCAAGCGGAAAACTAAGTCGCTAATCAAGTAGATGCCCAAGAACAAATTGCCAGAAGGAAATATGGGCAGGATGTGACGGCATGTAGATTAGAGGAATACCCAAACAAGCCTATTTTTTTCGACCCTTTTTCTGTTTTTTGAACTGCCGACGCCACCAACGGGTAAATCCACTCATTTGCGCCGCGTTGGTCAATCCGGCCCGGAGCATGAGCAATCCAAGCCCTGCCATAAAAACAACCATTATACCTAGACAAAAGATGATGCCGAAGTCACCTGCCATATAGGGATCATTCACCATTCCACTTGCCATCCCCATTGCCCCACCTGTCAACAATACACCGCCTGTGAGCAAAATGAATACGACAATGGGGTTACGGGTGCGGAGTGTCCCTCTAAGCAGATGACGGTAAAACAGCCCTTCCATGCGACCTGCTTCACGCGAGGTATCAAAGGGGTCAAGCCCCGTCTGACGGCCACGATTGCGATAACCAACTTCACCGGGGTGATAAGTATGGGGTTTGGGGGTATAGGTTTTTTTGGGCATATGTTTTATAAACCCATTAATTGAGTGATAATTCTATTATATGAAATAAAAACAAAAGGACGCAGCCCCCAAAAATTGAGGCTACGTCCTTGTGAATTTACCCAGATTGAGGGTTGGCTCGGTTTAGTCCTCGCCGTAGGGGTCGGAGTCGAGTTCGGCTTCTTCTTCCTCGAAGTCCACCTCAACCTCTTCATCCTCTTCCTCAAATTCGCCTTCGGCATCATCGTCGACATCAAGGGCCAAAGCGCCATCTACAAAGTCGCCGTCTTCCTCGTCGTAGTCGTATTCATCTTCGTACTCATCTTCGGCCTCATCCGCCGCCAATGCACCTTGTTCAGCAAGGTCAATGGTCGGGGCGATGATATCGCGGTCTTTATAGGTATGGAACCCTGTACCCGCAGGGATGAGCTTCCCAATGATGACGTTTTCTTTCAGACCAAACAGGCGGTCAACCTTGCCTTCAATCGCTGCCCCGGCCAACACTTTGATGGTGTGTTGGAAGCTGGCGGCGCTGAGGAAGCTATCCGTACTGAGGGCAGCTTTGGTGATACCCAGCAGCACCGGAACCCCTGCGGCTGGTTCTTTGCCCTCCCCCAACAGACGATCATTCATGTTCAGCAGGGCCAGTTTATCAATCAGTTCACCGGGGAGCATTCCACTATCCCCACTGCGGGTGATTTGCACCTTGCTCAACATCTTGCGGATCATGATTTCAAAGTGCTTGTCGGCGATGTTCACGCCCTGATTACGATAGACATCCTGCAATTCGTTCAACAGATACAATTGCGTGGCATCGGCACCCAACACACGCAAAATACGGTGGGGGTTCTTGGAGCCTTCGGTCAACTGCTCACCGGGAGCAACTGTGACCCCATCAGCAATGCCTTCGCACAGACGAGCGCTGGACGGGATTTCATATTCAACCGTCTCGACTTTCTCGTAACGGATGTAGAGCTTATGGCCCTCGACATGCACCGTACCGTTCATGCGGGCACGGATTTCACCATCGCCATTGGCTTCGGCGGCAATAATTTGGCCTTCGCGGATATTCGCTTCATCTTCGACCTGCAAATCCCAGCCGATTGGAATGTCATGTTCCTCGTTGAAGACCTTGCTATCAATAATGCGGGCGATACGGACATCCCCCTGCTTATCGAAGCGCAGCATCCCACCGATGTCGGTCATGACGGCCTCACCTTTAGGATTCTTGCGGGCCTCAAAGATTTCTTCCACACGCGGCAGACCGCTGGTGATGTCACCGGAGGCCTCCGCCGTACCGCCTGTGTGGAAGGTACGCAGCGTCAACTGGGTACCGGGTTCACCGATGGACTGGGCGGCGACGATACCGACAGCCTCACCGATGCGCACCAACTCACCGCGACCCAAGTCACGGCCATAGCAGTAGGCGCAGATACCGTGAATCAGCGCACAGGTCATGGGGCTACGAACGTAAATCGTCTCGACATTCGCCTCAACCAATGCATCCGCCACTTCCTCGGTAATCATTTCGTTGCGATCAACAATGATCTCACCCGTGCGAGGATCAATTGCTGCTCTGGCGGCCAAACGACCTAAGATACGTTCTTGGTAAGACTGTCCTGCGATATTCGCTTCGGGCTTGTGGCGATTGTTTTCATGATGTGGATTCAAAATCCAAATCCCGGCATGGGTACCGCAGTCCTGACGATTCACAATCACGTCTTGGGCCACGTCCACCAAACGGCGAGTCATATAACCAGCGTCGGCAGTACGGAGCGCGGTGTCGGCCTGACCCTTACGTGCGCCATGTGTACTGATGAAGTATTCCAGCGCGGTCAACCCCATACGGAAGTGACTGCGGATGGGCAGGTCAATGATACGACCAGACGGGTCAGCCATCAGGCCACGCATACCCGCAATCTGGGTGATGGGGCCGAAGCCACCTTTGGTCGAGCCGGAAATCGCCATAACCGCGATGGGGCCAAATGGATCAAGCGTGTTGCGGATAATGTTTTGCAGCTTATCCTTCGCCATATTCCAATTGTCAATCGTGCTCTGATACCGTTCTTCTTCGGTCAACAGACCACGACGCCAGTTACGTTCCGCCTCATTCACTGCGCGATCCGCATTCGCCAAAATTTCTTCACGCTCTTCAGGCACAGTGATGTCGAAAATCGAAATCGTCGTACCGGAGATCGTGGCATAGTGGAAACCGAGATTCTTGACCGCATCCACAATGTCGGTAGTGCGATCTGAGCCAAAGCGTTGATAGGTGATGGCTACAAGGTCTTGCAACTGCTTCTTGCCAAACGTACCCTGCTGGAAACGCAGTTCATCCGGCAATATGCGGTTGAAGATGGCACGACCCACCGTACACACTTCGGGTTGAGCAGGTAGTGGCATGTCGGGCGATTCATAGTAATTGCCCAACAGAATTGGCGTATGTAACCCGACAATCCCCAATTGATACAGCGCTTCCACTTCGTCCAGATCAACAACGTGGCGGCGCTCCATCAAATTGGCGATGGTGAAGGGGTACTTCTTCTTATTAATCAACTGCTGGCCTTCATAGGCATTGTAGATGACAACATCCACTTCGCCGTTGACCAGCCCCTCAAACAGCAGGGTTGTCGCGTCTTTGCCCTTAATGACCTTGCCCAAATCGTTGACCTGATCGTGGTAAACCACGATTTCGTTCCCTACATCAAGGTTACGGGCACGGGCTGTTTTGCTGCCAGCGGTGTTATGCGCCACACCAATGCGTACACCCGCATTTTCGAGGGTTGACCAATAACGATATTTATCGGCGTCCTCGTGTTTGCAGATGATTTCAGCGGTGGGATCCATCGTCATATAGTAGATACCCAACACCATATCTTTGTTGGGGCCAACGACGGGCGATCCGTCAGCAGGCTTCAGCAGGTTGCGGCTGCTCAACATCAATTCACGTGCTTCCTGAACCGCTTTCTGGCTCAAGGGCACGTGCATCGCCATTTGGTCGCCGTCAAAGTCAGCATTAAAGGCCGCACACACCAGCGGGTGAATCTGAATGGCCTTGCCTTCCACCAACTGCGGTTCAAACGCCTGAATACCCAAGCGGTGCAGTGTTGGAGCACGATTCAACAGCACGGGGCGGTCTTTGATAACTTCTTCCAAGACTTCCCAGACTTCGGGGCGTTCACGCTCGATAATCCGTTTCGCGCCCTTGACGTTGCTGGCGTAATTTTCCGCCACCAGACGACCAATGACAAAGGGCCGATAGAGTTCCAATGCCATTGTCTTGGGCAGGCCGCATTGGTGCAGTTTGAGGTTGGGGCCGATCACGATGACCGAACGGCCAGAATAGTCCACACGTTTACCCAACAGGTTACGGCGGAAACGGCCCTTCTTCCCCTTGAGCATATTGCTGAGGGATTTCAGTTCGCGGCGACCACGACGGCTGAGAGCGCGACCTCGCTGACCATTGTCAATCAAGCTGTCCACAGCCTCTTGGAGCATACGTTTTTCATTGCGGACGATGACATCCGGCGCACCCAATTCCAATAGGCGCTTGAGGCGATTATTACGGTTAATCACACGGCGATAGAGGTCGTTCAAGTCACTGGTCGCAAAACGACCACCATCCAACTGCACCATCGGGCGCAAATCGGGTGGAATGACGGGCAGCACGGTCAAGATCATCCATTCAGGACGATTATTGCTGACACGCAGGGCTTCCACCACACGCAAACGCTGGGTGGCTTTCTTGCGGCGCTGCTTCGAACGAGTGGTGCGAACTTCCTGCCACAGTTCTTTGGCGAGCTTATCCAAATCCATATTTTTCAGGATTTCATAGAACGCCTCGGCCCCCATATCGGCTTTGAACACCTGCCCATATTTGGCCTTGAGGTTACGATAGTCCTGCTCACCCAAAAATTGCACGGGTTGCAGATTTTCGAGATCACGCTTGGTCTTGACCGCTTTGTCCCGAACATCTTCGAGACGGGCATCATAATCCATACGCAGAGATTCGATCTGATCGGCGGCAGAATTGGTGATTTCATCTACCTGTGCGTCCAGCGATGCCAAATCAGCGGTGCGCTGTTCATCAATTTCCGCCATGATTTCATTCAGGCGGGCCGTCGCAGCCGCATTGACGAGTTCAAGGTGCTGGTTGCTCACCTTGTCGCCTTTGCGGACAATAATAGAACCCGCATTGGTGAACTCGATTTCAGAGTCCAATACCTTGCCGAGATTCTTTTCAATTTGGGTCTGAATCCGCTGACCTTCTGCCGTCACCGCTTCAGAAAGACGCTCCTGCTCACGAATATAATGATCGTGAATGGCGTCAATATCCTGTTGCAGCTTGGTCAAGGTCTCATCACGGGTCAGCAAAATGCTGTTGACTTGTCCATCCAGTTCGCCAATCACCTGTTCTTCTTGGCGCTGAATTTCCTCAGCCAAACGCCCCAACGCCTTGTTACGGGCATCATGGTCAACAGTGGTGATGACATATTGCGCGAAATACAATACACGGTCTAGGTCGCGGCGGTTAACATCCAACAATAAGCCAAGATAGCTGGGGACACGACGGGTATACCACACATGCGCCACCGGAGCCGCCAATTCAATATGGCCCATACGCTCACGGCGTACTGAAGCACGGGTGACTTCGACCCCGCACTTATCACAAATGATACCCTTATAGCGGATGTTTTTATATTTACCGCAATAGCACTGCCAGTCCTTGGTTGGGCCAAAAATCGCCTCACAAAAGAGGCCATCCTTTTCGGGCCGCAGGCGGCGATAGTTGATGGTTTCCGGCTTCGTCACCTCACCATAGGACCACGACCTGATTTGCTCAGGTGAGGCAAGGCTAATACGCAAAGCACTAAAGTCTTTCGCCTCCAATGGGACGCCCTCCTGAATTAGTGTAAATACCCTTACGATTGACCACTAAATTTACTGCACTACTGTGGATAAGGATGAAGACCGTGCGAGGGAATTGGGTTTTGTCCGGTTTAGCGATCATCTGGTCTTCGTGGGCTTGCGACATTTGACGCAGCGGCACAACTTTTCGCATAGTTTAGGGATTCTCTCAGGCAATAAAAAAAGCTCCTAAAGCCTAATGGCCTAGTGCCTGATTTTGTGACCGGACATTCCTCTCATTCATATGTATTGAAACTTATAGTATAGGCCGAATGAAAAAGTATGTCAAGGTTTTTTAACGTAGAATTTTGAAATTGGGAGAGATTTAGACTTTATTCCAGTCCAACAAGAGAACTGCGGCGTTCCATCAGCACCACATCCCGCCAGACGCCATTCAATTTTCCCAATCGTTCACGGTAGCCTACTTCACGGAAACCTGCTTTGGCATGTAACTGACGACTGGCAAGGTTTTCTTTCAAAATGCCCGCCTGCAACATCCAAAATCCAGCGGTCTCTGAGGCTTGAACGAGATGGTGCAGCAGAGCGAGGCCAACCCCCTGCCCTCGATAGGCCTCACCGATATAGATGCTGACCTCTGCCACCCCACCATAGACACAGCGACCCGACACAGGCGACAAGGCTGCCCACCCCAAAATCATCTCCTCCCGGCAGGCCACCAAACGAGGGGACGCGACATGGCCTGAGTCCCATACCTCCCACTCCGGCGCGTCGGCTTCCAGCGTGGCATTCCCTGTCTGGATGCCCTCCAAATAGATGGCACGCACCTGCTCCCAATGGTCGGGGCGCATTACCTCAATTTCGAACTCAGCGATCATCTTTAGCTTGCTCCCGAAATAGTAGATTCATTACTTGGGCGGGCGGGTGGCGTAATTCCCAAAGCAACCAACTGGCTGTCTATCTCATCCATAAAATATTCAAGCACTTGGGCACCAACGATCTCCTTACCATTGATATAAAACGTCGGCGTCCCGTTGATGTCAAATCCATAACCTGCCTGCAAATCGGCCTGAACTTCATCGTTATAGCGGCCTTCCGCGACGCAGGTGTTATAGGCCTCCATATCGGCCCCAACGATTTCAGCATAATCCGCCAAGATAGTGCTGTCTTCATTAATCGCCGTTTGATCCTCGGTCAATAGGTCTGTTCGAAGATTCGACTGATTGGGCCAAAGCAAGTCAGAATATTCCCAATACATCCCCTGTTCATTGACGCACAGAGCCGAAAGCGCAATGATTTCGGTAAGGTCGGTGCCAATCACTGGATACTCACGATAGACCACCCGCACCAAATCACCATAATGTTCAAGCAAAGGTTTAAAAGTCTGTTCATGAAAGTTCGCGCAATACGGACATAAATAATCAGAAAATTCGATGATAGTGATTGGCGCATCCACTGGGCCAAGTGTGGGACTATAATTTGTCAACAACACTTCGACTGGCACGGGCGTCGCGGTTGGAGGTGCAGTTGGAGCCATCTCCGTCAGTCGTTTGTCTACAGCGACCTGCAAATCCTCATCACTGACACTATCACTGTCCATGCCAAAAATCAGCATCGCCAGCACAAAACCGAGTCCAAAAAATATCGCGGCAGTCATCAATAGTGCGGGAGTCGTACTTGGCTGTGGGGAGACCGGATTGGGAACACCGGGGCGACCACTGGCTAAATCCACTGGCGCGGCGGGAGGCAAATTGGGGGTTTGGTTGGATTGCATTCTCTCTTAATCCTACATCGTATAAAAGTACCAGTGTCATTTATACACTATCACACCGCACTTGACGCCATCAAAATCGTCAATCTTTCTATACAGAAAACAAAAATGCCCGTTTTGGGCATCTTGATATTTCACGAAATTGAATGCAATTTACTCGTCGAGGCCGACGGGTGTATCCTCATCCCCACCCCCATCGTCAGCGGCAGAGCGAGCGGTCACAGGCATCCGGTCAGCGGCTTCGCGGATAAGCATTTCCAATTCGTAGGCAAGGGCGGGGTTCTCGCGGAGATATTGCTTGGCATTTTCACGGCCCTGACCAATCAAGCCGTCATTGTAACGCAGGAAGGCACCGCGTTTCTCAACAATGCCCATCTCCACGCCGAGGTCAATGACATCACCCTCTTTGCTGAAGCCTTCGTTATACATCACATCAAATTCAGCTTGGCGGAAAGGCGGGGCAACCTTGTTTTTGGTGACTTTCACACGGGTGCGATTGCCGATGACTTCCTGCCCCTGTTTAATGGCCTGAATACGGCGAATTTCAATACGCACACTGGCATAGAAACGCAGCGCACGACCACCCGTCGTGGTTTCAGGATTGCCAAACATGACGCCAATTTTTTCGCGGAGTTGGTTGGTAAAAAGCACCGCCGTGTTGGTTTGCTTAATCGCACCCGAAATCTTGCGGAGGGCTTGGCTCATCAAACGAGCCTGCAATCCCATATGCGAATCGCCCATTTCGCCTTCAATTTCAGCACGCGGCACAAGGGCAGCCACACTGTCGAGCACAATGACATCCATTGCGCCAGAACGAATCAGGGCTTCGACGATTTCAAGAGCTTGTTCGGCTGTATCGGGTTGCGAGACATAGAGATTATTGATGTCTACTCCCAGCCGTTCGGCATACAGCGGGTCAAGGGCGTGTTCCATATCCACAAACGCCGCCAACCCACCCATTTTCTGCGCTTGGGCAATCGTACTGAGGCAGAGCGTCGTTTTACCAGAGCTTTCAGGGCCGTAGATTTCGGTGATACGTCCGCGTGGAATCCCACCAATGCCCAACGCAAGGTCAACGGCAAGCGACCCTGTTGGGATGATGTCAATATTGATGATGTGCTGGGCATCGCCGAGGCGCATCACGGTATTATCGCCGTAGCGTTTAGTGATGTCGGCTAATGCGGCTTCAAGAGCTTTTGAACGTTGCTCGTTGGTGCTGTTCGCTCCAGTGGTTTCAGGGGCAGAGGTCTGTTTTTTCTTCGCCATATGTTCAGTCGCAATCTACTCTCAGTTTTTAGTAGAACCCGTGTTCTAAATCATATACCGATTGCTACAGGAAGTCAATCCTGAAGACAGGGCAAGTATAGCACAAATCAAAAAGGGCAGGATTCTGCACCCTACCCTTCCAATTCGTAGCTGAGAAATCGTCTAGTTCAACAAAGACAGCGTTAGGCCAAAAGGCCCCTGTGTTCCACCGTAGCGAAGACCGTAATGGGTCGCCACTACGTAATATGTCCCTTCGATTGTGAGGGTGAATCCACCAATACGCGAATTGGTATTGCGCACTTCGGTATCGGAGCCTGCCGCCATGTCGTCATTAAACGCAAATACCTGATTATTCGGCCCAATTAGATAAACCGCCGTGTCTAGGTTTCCCGCAGTCTTTTGCATTAGGATATTAATACGATCCCCAGCCCGACCCTCAAAGCTATAGACTTGGAACTTGCGATCCTGTCGGATTTCGCCAGTGGTCGATGCGCTACCAGCCACGCCATAATCTAACGGAATGATTTCACCCGCCAACGCCGTCGTCAAATCAATGCCAGATACAATGTTATCCATATCAAAGAAACCCGCTTCACCGGGCGTCTGAACTGGTGTACCATCGGCATTGACTGTGAACGTCACCATATAATGGTTGTCCACATTGGCGGTCTGCGTGGTGGTAAAAATTTGCTGCCCCCCCGCATTGATCGTGAGTTGGAAAGTGTTAACGCTCGTGTCGTCGCAGTCGGCTTGGAACCAAACTTCGACTTCGTAAGTCCCCGCGGGAGGAGTACGGGTGGCAGGCCAATAGACATAGGACGTGGGGGTTCCATCGGCACGATTGCAATTTTGATTGCCCACTGCACCCAAAATACCACCGCTGGAAACTTGTGTCGCGTCGTCGTACACCGAATTTCCCAAAGGATCACGTACCAGCAGTTGCAGGTCATGGTCGGTGTTCCAAGTCAGCAGGACTTCAACACTACCCGCTGGAAGGGTCGTATCGGTCACAATCGGAGTAGCGCCATCGGTTACAGAGGGGGTCGCATTGCTGGCAACCTGTTGGCCTGTATTGATGCCGAGGCTGTAAGCGCCCTCGGTGCCACCAATCACCTGCCCATAGCGGGAAATAACAACGGTGTAAATCCCCGCCGTGTTGATCGTCGCTTGGATCGTCGAATCGGTAATACCTGCGGCCCGATCATCGTTATCCAGTAGGCGCTGACCATTCGGGTCAAGCAAAATAAGCAGTGTATCAAGACTGCCGGATGTCGCATCCGCGTTTACCACCAACTGCTGCCCCTGCGTCAAATCAAGCGTGTAGGCATCTTTGGGATTGTCGTTGGTGATCGTGCCCGTATAGGTTTGGTTGAGTGCGGCTTCGACCACTTCTCCATCAAGGGTCACGTCGAGGCCTGCATTCACGCCACCATTAAACAACGCCCATGTGCGATTCACATCCAATGTCACCCGCGCCAAATAGACCTGACCGGGATTCACGATGCCGGAAATGGTTTGGGCGTCATCCCCATTGATTCCTGTGGTCAAGGTGAAATTTTGAGGGCCAGATACCCCACATGGTTGGTTGTAATAAATCAACACTTCATAACTGCCAACTGGGACACTGCCTTGAGGCCAATTGACCGATTCGGTTGGGTTATCAGCCGTTGCAGCCGTGCAGTCCCGATTCGAATCACCGCTATGCACCCCGCCGCTTTCCGCCGTCAGGTTGTCACCATAGATCGCCCCGCCAATGGGGTCACGCACTTCCAAATTGAGGTCAACAGCGGCTGACCATGTGAGTGTGACATCCACCCCGCCATCTTCCAAGTTGACAAATACAAATCGGCCACTGACTGCCGGGGATACATTCGATCCGCTGGGAGTCGCAGTTGCCGGAGCGGTGATATTGCCCGCTAGTGCCAACGTGAAGTCACCCTCTGCGTCGCCTTCTGCGCCCGTACCACGCAGCACCGTCACCACATATGTCCCATCCAATGTCAGGGCCACATTTGACAAAACGGCCACCGTCGCAGAGGATAAATCACCGTCGCGGGCCACTACAGCACCATCCGGCCCGGTCAGTACCATCGCCAATGACAGTTCGGCAACGGTAGTGGTCGCGGTCAATGTAGCCGAGTTTCCGGCGGCGGCATCAAAAATATAGGATTCCGCAAAATTCTCGGCGCTCAATGTACCCGTCACGGTCTGTCCCGCCGTCAAGCGGCGCGTACCACCATCTGACTGCGCATTGACAGGCTGAATGAGCATCCCAATCGTAGCAATAACGATCAGCCCCAAGATTCCCAAAATTGCACGCCTGCTAGTCTGGCGTCGCATATCGCATTATTCCTCCTGATTAAAGGGCAGCCTCAACCAACACATCATCTTCATACTGCCCATCCTAAAAACGATTTTTGGATGACTGAACCAATAAGCAGCCCCCAATTTTGCCGGGGCAAGTCTAACCAATGCAGTCAGGGTTAGCAATGATGCCTTTTTCAACCTGACATCAACGCGGGAAACTCGTAGGTGGCGCGTCAGGCTCATCAGTTGCCTTCTGTACCTTCCCCGCTTTCCAACGGAATCGGCGTAGCAGCGGCGGCAGGGCCAACGGCAAATTCAATAAAATTGACCATACTGGCACGTACCGTAATCGTTTGGGTATATCGTTGTTGCCCTACCAACGCCACAATCTGGTATTCACCTTCGGGCACATCCCCCAACACAAAATTTTCTTGCCAATTGTCATCAGAAACCACATGCCAGCGCCGTACATCCGTCTGTTTGGGTTGGATATAGGAGGTCGTGCTATCTACCCGCCGCCCACCACGATTAATCTGAATAATGGCATTATCTACAAATCGGCCTGAACCATCTACCACGCGACCCGCCACGACCCCGTGATTGATGTAAGGGGCCATCCATAGTAGCGGATTGCGCGTTTCCCAATAACTGTTGACACCCACCCGCACCTCAAAATGAACGTGCGCCCCGGTCACAAAACCTGTGTCCCCCACTAGGCCAATGACCTGCCCAATTTCGACACGCTGGCCTTTATCCACCAAAATCGCCGACATATGGGCATACAACGAATAGACAGGTTTACCGCCAATACTGAAATCATGCTCGATGACCACCACATTGCCATAGGCAACATATATTTCTAGCACCCCTTCTTTCACGTCCTGCGCGGTGCTGGACGCCCATACGACTGTCCCACTTTGCGCTGCAACTACCCGTTCGCCAATTGGATTGGGAATATCTATCCCATGATGCACTCGGAACACCTGTCCGGCGGAACCATAGGGGTAATAAAACAACTGTTCATTATTGGCGCTGGCATCCACCGGGCGGATCATATAAAAGTGGTCATTGGGCTGTAGACTCAGCGGGACTTGCTCTAACGGTGGTGCGTACTGAGCAACGGCGGTGGCATCCGAAAAATCCTGTTCAATCCCTTCCGGGCTTGGGACAGGCGTTGCGCCACGATACTCAATCGGGGTCGCCGGGATTTCTAGGGTTGGATAGGGTGTGCTGGATGGAAACGGGCTGGCTTCCACATCTTGCACATCAAATACCTCTACCGTCGAAGGCAACTCAAAGGGAATGGTCGGCGGAGGTAAATATTCAAGTGTGGGAATGTCTTGGGTTGGCTCGGCGGTGGCCGGATTCAAAATCTCATTTTCGAGTGCCGCTCGCCATTCAGGGGCAACGGACTGGGTCGGTTGAACCTGCGCAGGCCGCACGATATATTGCGGGGGTTTTTCGTTATTCATGAGGACAAACGCCCCGATGGTCGTCACCAACGACAAGACCAACAGCCCCTGAAAATTAGCACTCCGCAAAAACGATTTGTTCTGCTTCCCCATAAGAATCCTATTCCACAAGCATCATCATTGAGCGTCGGGTGGCAGCGGCGTTGGGCTGCGTTCGGGTTCAGACGTCTCCGGTATACCTTCTGTTGCAACAGGAATCGCCGTCGCTTGCGTGGATGGGCCACCGCTTAGAAAATTAATGAACTGCTCGACTTCAATGGGTGTATAAAGTTCACCCAATGCCGTCTCCCATTCTAAATCATCGGTTTTGATGAAATCCCAGAATAGAATATCGGCAAAATTCTGTCGCCATGTGCGCCCTGCTTCGACGGGATGCCATCCATAATCTGCTGCTAGTCGCGTAAAATCAACATAATAACCAGCCGGGACCGTCGCCATCAAACGCCCTCCATTTTCATAGGCATCCAGATCACCGCTGGTACGCGACTCAAAATCCCAAGGAACCGAGCGCAATGGTTCCCCCAAGACGCCATTTTGGTATTCGTCAGCTACCCGTACAAAAACCCGCCAATAGGTGCCGACCTCACGATTTTCGCGCACGACGACCATAAGGCTTGGGTCGCCTTGCGAAGTTAGATCACGTTGCAATGAAAAAGCGCGTCCCGTATAGTGCCAGCTATAGCGGTCTTGGCTGGATTCGGGACGGCGTGTATTGCGCCAGAAGGCGTCATCTAACGTAGCCAATACGTCCCAACCAGCAATCTCATAAATCTTAATCCGCAGCGCGTTGAACGAATCATCTACCCGCGTATTCAAAAAGGCATCCGTCGTCGTCACTCCGGAAAGTGAAGCTAGGCCATACAGCCCATCCGCACTGCGTTCTTCGCGTTCGGTAAATAATGGAGGATAGGTTGCCTCCAGCCCTGTAAATTCGGGTTCATAAGGTGTCCAATCCAAATCGGACACCTCGCCATTAATCAGGGTGAGGTCACCGCCTCCGCCAAAACTGCCTGTTTGCGCGGCTAAGATTTGCCAGTAGTTGCTGCGACGGGCGGCGACATAAAACAGGCTGCTGCCATCAATCGGATTCCATGCTGGCATCCGTCCACGCCCAATCGAAATCTCAAGACCGGATGTGCCACCGGAAAAATCTTCATTCCATTGAATTTGGCGATAAAACGCCCCCTCAATGCCATCAAAAACGCCGCTGTAAGCAATCGCTCGCCCATCAGGACTCCATGCAGCATAATTTTCGTCAATATCGCGGGTGTTGGTCACATTGATGGCGACTTGATCGGATGGATTATCAAGGCTGATGGCATAAATATCCTGCTGTCCATTCCGCCAACTGGTATAGGCAATCCAGCGCCCACCTTTGCCGTCCACGTTGGGCATCCAGTCGGGTTCATAATCTGGCCCATCGTTATTGGTCACGCGGCACGGGCAGCCCCCCGAACCATCCACCGCCACAATATAGATATTTAGATTGTTGTCTTGGTAGGATTCGTAGGCGATAAACGCCCCATCCGGGCTAAAGGTCGGTGAGCCTTCGAAACCGGGGGTAAACGTTAGGCGGGTCACATTCTTGGTAATGACATCCAGCGTGTACAAGTCCCATGGACCATCGCGTCGGCTGATAAAGGCCACCGTGCGCCCATCCGGACTCCATGCTGGGTCGCGGTCATCTGAGAGGTGGTTGGTGAGGCGGAGTGGCTGGCTGCTCCCCCGTTGCAGAGCAAAAATATCCTCCTGCCCATTTTCTCGCACCGAAAACACCAGCGTGCCACGCCAATTGAGCGGCTGTGGGACAGGCGTGAGGGTCGGAGTAGCAGAAGGCAACAAGGCGGCTGTCGGTTGATCGGGTTGCTGAGGAAGGCCGCTGATGATACGGGTATTGCCGATGCTGCCATTATCGGTGTTGCGCCCGGTTGACCAGATGACCACTGCGATGAGTGAAACCATCAGTAAGACGGCAAACACACTCAGAGTGCGGTTTTGTGTAATCAGCGGGTCTTCAATGACGGTCACTTTGTTATCTTTGTCAACCGAGACCATTGCCGCCCGCTGCACCATCAGGCCACGCTGACGTGTGCCAGTGGCTTCATACACCTTACGGCTGCCCCGCACCATCACTTCGGTTGCACCCGTGAGGCTCTTATAGACATTGACAATCGTGGTTTGCCCGGACTCACGCAGTTCCGTGACCTGCTGCATAAAGCCAGTGACCAACCACACCGCCAATTTTAGAAAGGCATTGCTCAATTTATCGGTAAGGCGAAATCCACGTACCAGCATGAAAAAACGTCGCCTATCTTCCACAGAATTCTATTAATATCAGCTTCAGATTTCGGATTGTACAGGATTAGGTTAGCGCTGGCAACCAGTGTTGGTTACAAAATTGACAGATAGATAGCATCCCCGCGCAAGATTCGGCATAATCACCACAATTATATTTTGGGTGGAGAGTCGAGTTTAAACCATGCCACAAACAGATATTATCATTATTGGCGCAGGCCCGGCTGGGTTAACCACAGGCGGGGCACTAAAACACGTGGGGTTAAATCCTGTCTTGTTGGACAAAGATACGGTGGTCGGCGGCACATGGCAGCGGCGCTATGATCGGTTGCATCTGCACAGCGTCCGGCGATTTTCTGGCCTTGCCCATGACCCCCTACCCCGTAACCTGCCCGCCTATGTTCCCAAAGATCAGTTTGTCGAGTATCTTCAAAATTACGCCAGAAAATTTAACTTGGATATTAAAGGCGGCTGCTCGGTCAAAAAAATCCTCCTCGCCCCCAATAGTCAGTGGGAAGTTGAAACCGATGGTGATACATGGCAAAGTAAGGTGGTCATTGTCTCTACCGGACACTATGGCAAACCGTACATTCCCGACTGGCCGGGCCGGAACGAATTTGGAGGCAAGCTGATTCATTCGATTGACTATAAAACCGGACGCGATTTTGCGGGTCAGAGCGTTTTGGTCATTGGCAGCGGCAACAGCGGCTCGGAAATCGCCTGTGATTTGGCTGAACAAGGCGCGGGGTACGTCGCCAACAGCATTCGAACTCACCCACCTGTTGTGCCACGTAATTTTATGGGTACGCCCGTTCAGGTTTTTGGCATTATGATGAACCCCCTACCACCCAAAATTGCAGATCGAGTGGGCAGTTGGATCGCTAGAATTGCGATGGGAAATTTAGGGCCATATGGCATGAAACCCGCCGAGTGGCAGCCGTTTACCGCGCATCGCGTCCCGATTATTGATGTCGGTTTTGTCGGTGAACTCAAACGTGGCAAAATCAACATCCGGCCCGATATTGAACGTTTTACGCCGACGGGGGTTGTGTATGTGGACGGCACATCCGAGGATTTTGATGTAATTATAGCGGGAACAGGTTTTCAAACAGGTTTGCCCAATTTGATTGATGTACCCAATGTGTTAGACGAACGTGGCTATCCAGCTTTTCCGTCCGGTCAACCGACGGCCCAGCCCGGTTTCTATTTTATGGGCTATACCGAAAGTGTGCGGGGTCATCTGTATGAAGCCAATCAGGATTCGCGGCGTCTGGCAGGAATCGTCCGACAATATCTAAATGGCTAGGTCACTATGGCAGCAGCTATCAACTTCTCCGGCAAAAATTATCTCATCACAGGCGCAGCCAGCGGCATTGGGTTAGCAACAGCCCGTTTGCTCAAACAGCATGGCGCAGTGTTGGTGCTGTGGGATTTTAATGCAGGGGCACTTGAACAAACCGCCCAAGAATTGCAGTGCCATTTCAAAGTTGTGGATGTCGCACAACCTGATGCAGTCCAAGCCGGATTTGCGGAAGCTATTTCGCAAGTCGGCAGACTGGATGGGGTGATTCATTCAGCGGGAATTTTGCGGACTGGCCCATTTGAATCGCTGGATATTGACACTCATCGGCGTACCATCGAGATTGACTTATTTGGGGCGGTGGCGGTGGCCTATGCTGCCCTGCCCTATCTTAAACAATCACATGGGTCATTGATATTTTTGGGATCGGGGTCGGCCTTTTGGGGAACCGCCGAATTCAATTCTTATGGAGCAGCCAAAGCAGGGGTGTTGAATTTGGCACAAGCATTACGAACCGAATTAGCTGGAACAGGAGTACATGTCGGCGTAGTAAATCCGCTATTTGTGGGGTCGCCGATGCTCGATGAAACCAATCGTCAGGCCAAATACATCCGGCGTTTTGGCATCGTTCATACCCCCGAACAAGTAGCAGAAGCGATTTTGAAAGGCTTGGACAAACGGCGGTTTATGATCTGGCCCAGCCCCATCCTCAAAACACGTGGCATGTATTGGGCCACCCGCCATCTCCATTTCGCCGCGCCATTGTTAATGCGATTGCTATGGCGTTAATCACCCTGTATTTTGAGACTGCCCTATCGCTATAATAGCCCGGTGATTTCCTGTTACCTCATGGCTGAGATGTCTAGTGATGCTCGAACTGCTGCAAAATCGCCTTGCCTATCAATTCCATAACCTTGACCTATTGGAACAAGCCCTCACCCATCGTTCCTATCTGAATGAAAATCCTGAATACGCGCTAGGGCATAATGAGCGTCTTGAATTTTTGGGCGACTCGGTGATTGGATTTATCGCAGGGCACTTTCTCTTTAGCAGGTTCCCGAGTTTTTCCGAAGGCTATATGACCCGTTTGCGGGCAGGTCTGGTTCGCACCGAAACTTTAGCCGAATTTGGCAAAATCCTCGAATTGGGCGAGATACTCAAAATGGCAAAAGGAGAAGTGGATTCAGGCGGCAGGACACGGCGCTCACTCATCTGTGATGCGTTTGAGGCGGTGGTCGGCGCGATGTATCTCGATTCTGCCGACATAGGCCTCGAAACCATCCGCAATTTCCTGATTC
The DNA here is from genome assembly GCA_024434115.1 of Chloroflexota bacterium. Classification (GTDB taxonomy): domain Bacteria; phylum Chloroflexota; class Anaerolineae; order Aggregatilineales; family J027; genus CFX10. The sequence goes on along the minus strand of QMIT01000001.1, from coordinate 515,089 downwards.
CGCTGTTTGAACCCGTCTTGGACGAAATGCTCCGAAATAAGACGGACACCGACGCCAAGACGTTGTTTCAAGAATGGAGTCAATCCGAACTGCATCTCACGCCCGTCTATCGCACGATTACAGGCATTGGGCCAGAACATGACCGTTCGTATGTGATCGAGGTGATGCTGAACGATGTGCCACTGGGTTGGGGCAACGGACGCAGCAAACAAGCCGCCGAACAAGATGCCGCCCGCCAAGCCATGAATCTGGCCCTGTCCGGTGAAATTTACACCCTACTGGGTTTGCCCCAACCCTCTAACGACATTGCAGACCTGCTGCCCGACTGACCTGTACCACCGAAAGCCGATGGTCAGAGGTCACCAAATCTTGGTCAATCCCCACGCCTGCCGGGGTTAAATTCATCAGCCACAGATAGTCAAATCGCGCCGAGACGCCATTCACCAAAAAGACCGTATCTAGCCGTTCTTCCGCCAATCCGACAAACGGATCCACAAATGTGGTATTGGCCCATTTTTGATAGAGGGGTGAATCCATATCGTAGTTAAACGTCCCACCCAACACAATGCGTTCGGCAAAGGCCGGGCCATGATTAGCGGCGATTATCTCCTGCATTTCTTCAGTCTGGCGATTTTGATCTTGCAAGCTGTCCGGTAAAGGCTGACCGTTGGCATCCGTCGTGCGGTAGCCCAACCAAACGTTATAAACATGGAAAGGCGCGGTATCCAGTTCCAATTCGACGTGCATCACACCCGTCTGTGCGTTTTCGCTGGTGAGTTTTTCGCCCTCCAAGTTTTTTAGGGGAATACGACTGAGAATGGCTAATCCTCGCAGCGATTCGTCTTGGGGGAAATAGGCTGCTTCCATACCCAGTTCACGCGCCAACCATTCCGCTTGATCCACCCCATAGCTTGACATACGCCCAGTATCTACTTCTTGCAGCAGCACGACATCTGCACCATTCCGCAAAATGGCTTGCTTGACCAGTTCCAAATTTTCTTCAAACAGCAGGGTATAGCCGCTGTGGATATTGAGGCTGGCAAACCGCAGACAGTCCACATTGTCGGGACGTACCACCGCAGGTTCGGCGGAAATCTGGAAACCACCAATCGTCAGGCCAATGACCAGCATGAAACTTAAAAAGGATTCCCCCGTGCGACCACCTCGCCAAGGAATAACGCGCCGTTCCAAAATCAGCGGCATCGCCAAGACAATCGCGGCAAATAGAAACAGTTGCAACCCCATCTCGCGGAAAGCCCGCAGCACATCCCCCAATTGTTGGAACGGATCGGCAAAATCTCGTACAAAGGCATAGTCATAGGTGAAATAATCACCTGTGCTGAATAACCCAAACATGACCAGCGAAAGCAGCAGCAAAATGGGGGTCGGATTGGTCAGCGAATCTTCATCACGCAGTAATATCATCCACCAGAGGGTCAGTCCGGTGATAAATTGAGCCACGACCAACACCACAAAAGCTAATGGGCCATCAAAGCGGTTGCCGATGACCAACAAGAAGCCCAACAGCAGCGCCCAAATCCATCCGCGCCATGTCCCATCAAACGAACCCAGAAAATTACGAGCTAGGTCACGGATAAAGGGAATCAGGGGGGCGGCGGTGGCGAGTAACATCCAAGGAACGGCGGTGGCATAACTGACTTCCGACCACCGAGCGACTGCATTTGCCAATCCAAGCAAGGTCAGTTCCAGAAACATAAAACTGCCAAATGCCAAGCTGCCCCACCCCGTCAGCCGTCCACGTTTTTCGGGTTCATAACCGGGCAAACGAGTGACTTCAATCTCGATGAAGGTGGTGTAGCCACTGAGCAGCAGCATTCCGACAGCCGCCCCCAAATAAAGCACCTCCATCGTGATGTTCTGCCCAAAGATGGCAATTTCAAAATTGGGCAGCCATGTCACATCTCGACTGTCATATGCGGCGCGGATAAGTTGGTCGAATGTAAAACCAATCAGCAGCATCGAAGGGAAATGGGCCGGACGGCGAATGATAATCAGGGCCAGATACAATACGCCTGCCCCTACCACCAATGCAGCAGCAAGTGGGGCTGAATCGGGGACTTGCAATGCTAAACTGCGTCCGACCACACAAAAGGCCACCGCTAAGGGAATGCTCCAGCGGGTACGGGCTAGAAGCAATGCCAACAATGGTGAAAGCAGAGCAATCCCCACCGCCGCAATTTCGCGCTGTACATCACCGGGGGTGATATAGCCCGGCAAATCACGCAAAGGGCTGGTATTGGCAACCCTGCCCACTAAGTCGGCACTACTGACATGGGCGTACAGCGTTCCATACAAAAAGCGAATAGCCTGAATGAGAAAGAGTCCGATAATGCCCGCTTCTACTGAGCGCAAAAAGTCTCGTCGGAGGTGCATGAATTTTGTTCTCTATTTTGGTGACCAATATTCAAATTCTACCCGTAGGCACAAATCCCTGATTTTACGCACTCTGACGCAGAACGCCAGTTCAATTTGCAGAGATAGGTTTTCTTTCCATTGATACGCCGCTTGGATAGGGTTATAATCGCCTGTCGGTCTGCGGACTAAAACGGAAGCGTATCGCGTTAAGGAGCAATTATCATGAGCGATGCAACAATGGACACCATGAACGCGGCTGAAAATGCCGAACTCAACAATCCAGTAGTCGAAGATGCAGCGGCGGCAGAAGTCGCCCCGACCACCCCGGCAGCCCCGGTTAATGGTCGTTCTCTGAGCATCGCCGATTTGAAGCCCAAGATGGAACTCAAGGGCAAGGTTGTGAAAACTGAACTATATGGCGCCTTTATAGATATTGGCGTCGGTAAGCCTGCCCTATTGCATATTTCCCAGTTGACCGAACGGCAGCGCGTCAACAACGTGACCGATGTGGTCAAAGAAGGCGACGGCATCACGGTTTATGTCCTCGACATTGACCGCACCCAAGAGCGGGTTAGCCTCACCCTGATTAAGCCCCCCGCTTTTACATGGAACGAACTTAAGATTGGCGAGATTGTCAACGGCAAGGTCATCCGTGTCGAAAGCTATGGCGCCTTTGTAGATATTGGTGCGGAGCGCCCCGGCCTCGTTCATATTTCAGAAATGTCCGATGACTTTGTTGGGTCAGCCGAATCGGTGGTGAAGCCCGATCAAGAAGTGCAGGTCAAGATTATCGGCCTCGACAAACGCAAGAAACAAATTGACCTCAGCATCCGTGCCGCTGAAATTTCGATGGCTCGCGTTGAGGCAGATGAAGACGATGGCGAGGAACTGACTGCGATGGCGGCTGCGCTGCGTAAAGCAATGGGTGGCAGCAGCCTAGATAAAGACAACAAGCGCCGCAAGAAAGAAAAAGCCAACAGTATGCAGGATGACATTTTGAGCCGCACCCTGCAAAATCAGCGCCGCTAATCAGATTCAAAAACAAAAGGGGCGACTGATTTTTCCACCGCCCCTGTTAGGCTATTCAGCGACCAATTCCTCGTCATCTTCAAACTCATCATCACTGAATGAATTCATTACTCGTGTGAGGGACAGGACAAATAGTCCAACCATTAAGAGCGCCGAGGCCACACACCACAGGCACCATTTTTCCAACACAAACGCTTCAATGTAGGTCAAATACGCCGAGTAGACCACCCCAAACAGTGTCATGGCAAACAACAACACGCGGCTATATTCTTGGACAAGACGAATCCGTCTTTCGAGCAGCAGTATCCCCAGCATCGTGCCATATGCCGCCAACCCGATAAATGCAACCGGAATTCCCAGCATTTCGGAATAGGCGCTCGTCTGCACCGAATTACAGTCAAACGTACTGGTCTTGACACAGACAGCCTCTTTGTCAGCGACCTTGACATAGGTCAAATAGACGCCAATGCCCACACCAACAAGGGTCATTAAAATCGCAATCCAATACAGATGATTTTGCGATTTTTGGCGGGAGTCGGCTACCAAAGCCGTAGATTGCGACGATGCCGGAGTTGAAATATTTGTAGCCATACGAGTTTTACCTAGTGTTCCTTTCCAATGAATTAATCCTCGAACCTGAAAGGCCGCACCGCGAGGCGATCCCCAATTTTCACCTCGCGCACGCCCTCTGGAATAATCAACAAACCATCGGCTTTGACCATTGATGAAATCGCCCCACTGCTCTGGTTGCCGGTGCTATAGGCCACCAAATCGCCATTTTCGCGGGAAAGGCGCACCCGTGCAAAGGTCATACGGCCATCACTGGTCATCGCTTCTCCCATTTTAGCCATTCGTGTCGGCATTTCCACTGACAAACCTAACATTTTGCGAATGACCGGACGTGCAAATACATCAAAAGTAACCATCGCCGAAACTGGATTACCGGGCAGGCCGATAAAACAGATGCCTTGAATTTGCCCGAAGGTCAATGGTTTACCGGGGCGTAGATTGACCTTCCAAAATTCGACTGATCCCATTTCGTCCAATACAGTTTTGACCACATCAAACGCCCCTACCGATACGCCCGCCGAACTCAAAATCAGATTCGCACCTTGCTCAACGGCAATTGTCAATTTTTCGCGCACAGATTCCACCGTATCGCGGGCAATGCCCAACAACAGAGGTTCGCCACCCGCCTCTTGAATCAGCGCTGGCAGAAAATAGCTGTTCATATCGCGTATTTTACCGGGGGTAAGTGGCTCATGGGGCAGCACCAACTCATCCCCATTGGAAATCACCGCCACTTTGGGCCGTGCCACAACCTCTACCTGTGAGACGCCTAATCCCGCCAACACGCCCAGATCAGCAGGCCGTAACACCTGTCCTCTTTCCAATACCGTTTCGCCACGTTGGATGTCCTCCCCTACTGGGCGCACATAGTCCCCTTTTTGGACGCCGTGCAGCACTTTTATTGAAGCAGGCGTCTCTGGCGACAATCGGTTCTGGTCGGTTTGTTCAACAGGCACAACCGCGTCCGCTCCCGCAGGCATTGGTGCCCCCGTCATGATTCTGGCGGCTTGACCATGCCCAACCGTCATTTGGGGTGCTTTACCCGCCGGAATATCTTCAATCACCTGCAACGTCACCGGATTGGATGTGCTGCTCCCAGCGACATCAGCAGCAATAACCGCAAACCCATCCATTGAGCTATTATCAAAGGGCGGCAGATCATAGCTTGCCTGCACCTCTACTCCGAGGACTCGACCTAATGCCTCATGCAGACCCACATTTTCGGTATGAAGTGGCTGCACAGTCGCTAGGATACGGCGTAAGGCTTCTTCGACGGTTAACATAACTATGTCCTCAATAGCGTTTTAGACTTAACCTGACTATAACCCAACGCCTGCCCTACGTCACTAGCTGGCTTACCCAAGATAATTATTGCAGCAGGAAGAAAAATTTGCGTTACAATGGAACTCAATTACACGCTTTATGCGTCGTATTCCTTAGTACGACTTGGGCCATTTCATCAACTGAGGTGTGAAAAAATGTCGGAACATTCGGATAAACCGGTTCTGATTATCATGGAAGGTGAACGCGCCGGTCAACGCTGGACAATCGAAGGAGATACCTTTGTGGTCGGGCGCGGCGGCGAATGTGAGTTAGTTTTGCCAGAACGCCAAGTATCACGGGAGCATATCCGCATTTACCGCGACGGTAACGAATACTTTCTACAGGACTTGGGCAGTAAAAACGGCACATGGGTCAATGGAGTTGAAATTCCGAACCAGACGATTGCCCTACACGATGGCGACGAAATCTCGATTTCCAAAGTTGTGAAAATCACTTTTGTCGGCAGCGAGGCCACCGCGCCAATGGTCTTAAGTAAGATGGCAGCGCAGGCGGGTCGTTTGCAGCTTGACCGGGATTCGCGCCGTGTATTTATCAATGAACAGGAAGTGGATCCCCCCCTCAGCCTACCCCAATATCGCCTTTTGGAACTGCTCTATGATGCGGTGGGCGCGGTCAAGACCCGTGAAGAAGTCGTGTCTTATGTCTGGCCCAATGCCGTTGGTGAAGGGGTCAGCGAACAAGCCATTGATGCGTTGGTGCGCCGTCTGCGTGACCGCCTCAATGAAATTGACCCTGAATATCAATATGTGGTGACGGTGCGCGGGCATGGCTTCCGACTGGAAAACCCGAATTAAAGAGAGTTTCGGCAAAACCCCATGCCAGTAAAAGACTACTATCATGATGTGGTCGCCCGCGCCCTAATCAAAGATGGTTGGACAATCACCGATGAACAGGTCAAAGTCATCGTAGATGAGCGTAATCTATATATTGACCTTGAAGCCACCAAAGATTCAACGGGGTTGATTATCTTGGTGGAAGTCAAAGAGTTAGATGATGTTGACTCACCAGTTGAGGCACTTGCCAATGCGGTAGGGAAGTATTTTCTCTATCGCACCTCCCTAGACAATAAGGAAATCGCCATTCCGTTATACTTAGCAGTGTCGGTTGCAGATTATCAGGGTATCCTTAGCGAAACAATCGGCAAACTCGCAGTAACTCAAGGAAATATACTGCTACTGATATTTGACCCAGAGCAAGAGGAGGTGGTCAGATGGATTCCTTGAAACAAACCGTTTATGAAGTCGTCGCTGGTTATACCGGAAAAGCCCTCAATGGGTATAGCTATCTAACAACAAATGAAGATCATACTCTGCTGGCGGTAGTAGACATAGAGCAACCAAAGGCGAAACGCCAGCCTCACTATGCAGGGACGAGTGTCATTGTCCGAATTATAGGGAGTATGGTCATCATTGACCGCGACCAAAATGATAAACTTGTTGTGGATGCCCTTGTCCAAGCAGGCATTCCCCGCGAACAAATCATCCTTGCCTATGCTGGCGAATCTGTGCCGGAAGTGGTGTAAATCTATGGGCTATGATGCTTTTGTAAGGTGTAATTGCTGGAAAGAGGGCAAAACAAAGCCTTATCCGTTTGATTTCACGTTTCATTTTGATGCCGAAGGTTTTCCACAAATCGATTTACCAGAACCCTCAATAGAAACTGAGCAAGAAGAATATTGGCAAAAAGAAAACGAACTGGAACGATGGCTGGAAGACTGTTGCGAACACCCCCGAATGAGAGTAGCTGATGTTCGCCTTGCGAATATCACTGATATGATTGCGTTTAAGCAAACCCTCTCCAGTATTGGATGGGAGAACTTTCCTGTCTTGGAAGAGGAGTTACCGGTCGCCAATGGGGGTTCTGTGTCATCAAAAGTGGCTGCCCAAATGTTTCTAGAAGTTATCTCGATAATCAAAAGGGAGATCTTGGGTCAAAGTATTTTTCTTATTGATTCAGATACAGACCGGATTGTGCAAGTGTACTTCGCTCAAAGAGACGGGATATTTTGGCATCTCCCCAAATCTGGAGTTGATATAGGATTTGATGAACTTGGGTTTTTTATAGCCGAACGTCATCAATACAATGATCCAGTCTTAGATATTACGAATCAAAACTATAATGTCCAAGAGCCACGCCATGACCTCTTCCGGGCAGTCAGATTGGAAATAGAGCAAAAAGAAAACACTACTTTGAGGTTCGAAAATCTTGACTCTCACACTGCCTACGCTTGCGAAATTGGCCTAGGGGGAGGGTATTTAACATATCGTGGACAAACGATCCATGAAGTATTCAAAAAAGGCCAAGAAAAGCGCCGACTACATGTCGAAACAAGAACCATTACCCATGAAGACTTTCGTGAGACCCTTCAAGCATTAATATGGTTATGTAGAGCATCAATGGATACGGGTAATCCTATATATTGGTGTTAAGTCAACAATCCCCGTGCCGTCACATCCCACACCACCTCAACCTGCTCATTCCGCACCCCGACCATCTGATTAAACAAGTTGCTCACCACGCAGCAGTGGTTGGGGATAATCGTCACCCGTTCGCCGATGGCAGGTTTACTTGCACACGCCGAAAAATCCACATGCCCATGCTCCTCCGAAAGTTGAGAAATTTGCGCCTCAGGGTACTCCAAAATCAATCCATACCCCGCTAGACCCATCAAATCGGATGACAGTGTTTTACTGCCTGCGTCCAAGATACCCCGTTCGGCAGTAGGTCTGCTGATCACCGTACTGATAATGTGCATAGCACATTGTGCAAGGGTCATCGCTCCCGCCTTAAGTGTGGCCCGATCCCCATAAACATACGTCCCAGCGCGATATTCTGTTATTCCCGTATGCGTATGGGCCTCCCACATTTTCGGCGTCCCCCCCAAGCTGACCCGTTCAACTGGAATACCACGTTTTTCAAGCAGGGCTTTGGTCTCTTGCACAAAGGGCGCGGTGTTTTGATTGGCGGGATAGGTCATCAATCCACCAAATTTCAGTGCGGGCATATCGGCGATAACACAAGCCATATCAGCAGCAGCCTGTGGATTTTGTACCCCACACCGCCCCGCCCCGGTATCAAACTCGACCAACACGGTTAATTCACGACCTGCCTGTTGCGCCGCCTGTGCATATCCCCGCACCGTATATTCCGAATCCGCCGTCACACTGATTTCAGCCACTTGCATGAGCGCCGCCAACCGCGCCAATTTTCTGTCGCCCATCAGGTTGTAGGGGATAAAAATATCAAGGATACTTGCCCGTGCCATGATTTCGGCCTCTCCCAATTTTTGACAGGTAATCCCTGCCGCCCCTGCCTGCACTTGCATCAGAGCGATTTGCGGGATTTTATGGGTTTTGATGTGAGGGCGGTTCAAGATTTGATGAGCATCCAAATACTGCTGCAAACGGGCAATATTGGCTTCAAGGCGATCTAAATCAATAACAGCAACCGGGGTATCAAGTTCGGAAATGTGCATAGGCATTGGTTGAAAAATAGACCCCTTCCCCAAAATGAAGAAGGGGAGTCATCGGTTAATTAGGAACGGCGACAGGCCCGCCTGCCAGTTCTACATAATCCATCGCCACTCGTTCGTCGGCGGCGACCTCCAAAATCTCGCTCAACATCTCGGCGATCAGCGAGGCCTTATATTCGGCATCCCGCATTGACCATGTGCGTGATTTGATTTCGAGATAGGTATGATCGGCTTTGGGTTTTAGGAAATTGTCGAGGTTAACATAAAATTGAACGCCTTTATACAAAATGCTCCAGCGGCGACGCTCTTTGGTAATTTCGCGTTCCTCCGCCCCCCGGAAATATTCGTGATAGAAGCGCAACGGGCGATCTGCCGGGGCGTAAAATTGGGAATGGGAGAGCAAGACGGCCCGATCAAATTCGCGTTCTTTGGTCGGCGAGGTATAGGTCAGGCGTGTGCGTACCCCGGTCACTTCATTAGCATCATCCAATGTGTCATCTTCACGATAGCGCACTCGTGACCCATCGTTAAACAGGAAATAGGTGTCATATTGGCGATAACGGGTTTCTTTGACAATTTGGACATCGGGGTGTTCCAGCAAACGCTGCAACATTTCGGGATGATCGAAGCGCGTCTTGAGTTGAATCTCAAAACTCTCTTGGCGCTGGAAGCTGGCAATCGAGAGCAGTTTGGACATAATGTTGCCGGAATATTCGCGGATATATTTGTCAATCTGCACCGCAATGGTCTGCGCCTGCTCCAAAATGGGTGGCAAATCAATCGTCAGAAGTTGGCGATCTCGCATTAACCACACCCCGTTACACATGACATGCGCCACATCGGTACTCTTGGTCGAATACACCAACTGTCCGTAGATACCGTCAGGGTCATGACTGAAATAGGGGGTATTATGGAGGGTCTTTTGATTGACCATGATAATATCGGCCCGTTTGCCAACCTCAAGGCTGCCCGTAATATCCCCAACATGACAGGCCTGTGCGCCAAGCCGGGTCGCCATCAACAAGGCTTCTTTGGCAGGCAGGGTTGTGGGGTCATTAGTAGCCACCTTCGCCAATAATGCCGCCAGATGAATTTCGGTAAACATATCAAGGTCATTATTGCTGGCTGTCCCGTCTGTGCCAATACCCACATTCACCCCTTGATCCAGCATCGTTTTGACTGGGGCAATCCCGCTGGCAAGTTTCAAATTGCTGGTTGGGTTGTGCGACACCCCGGCATTGTGATTACGCAGGGTACGAATCTCGCCAGAATCAATGTGGACACAGTGGGCACACAGGCACTTATGATCGAGAATACCCATTTTCTTGATACGCGGCACAACCGGCATCCCAAACTCATTGCGGCTGTCCTCGACCTCTTGTTTTGTTTCAGCGACATGGATAATCACCGGCACGTCATATTTATGAGCGAGATCGGCGCAGAGTTGCAGCAGTTCATCGGTGCTGGTATAGGGAGCATGGGGCGCGACTGATGGGACTACTAAGGAATGGCCTTTCCACTGCTGGATAAATTTTTCGGTATAGGCAAGGCTGTCTTCGTAGCTTTCGGCGTCAGGCGATGGAAATTTTAGGATGGTTTGACCGCATAACCCACGTACTCCTACCTCAGCGGCGGCGCGGGCCACTTCGGATTCAAAATAGTACATATCCGCAAAACAGGTCGTACCGCTGAGGATTAATTCCGCCAACGCCAGTTTCGCACCTAGATAGACAAATTCTTCATTGACGTAGATTTTTTCGGCGGGCATGATGTAGCCCATCAGCCACACATCCAAGCGCAAATCGTCTGCCAAGCCGCGCATCAGGGTCATCGAAAGATGGGTATGGGCATTCACCAGACCGGGCATAATCACCTGTCCGCTGCAATCCACTACCTCTGGCGCTTCAAAATTTGCCACAATCTCCGCTGTCGGCCCAACCGCGACAATCTCCGCGCCTTTGATCGCTACGGCCCCATCAGAATAGGTGTCCATGCCATCATTCATGGTCAGGACATAGCCCTTGATGAGCAACCGATCTACCTTTTGCATCTAGTTCGCTCCTTTGAGTCTTTAAATTTTTCTTAACAAGCCTATTAAAGAATATTTTGGGGCTGAAATTTTGCGGAATTATAGCGCAAATTCAAGGAATGCCAATCGTTTAGGGCGCGGAAAGGCTGATTTGCGTGATTTCCATCGTGGGAGCGGTGGTTTCGATGACCCCGGCCAAAATGTTCTCGCGGTCAAAGGGGCCAAGCAGCAATGAAACTGCACCTTCACTGGCTGTGATACGGTCAATTTCAGCACTATCGCTGCGTTCGCGGTCTTCAAAAATCGCTAATTCATAGTCCCCCTGCCCTGCCTCAAACAGTATCTCTAAACCGCGTGTACCTTCTTGTGTCAGGTCAATTTGCGGCAGAAGCGTGATCACAATCGGCACGTTGGCACAGGCAGATGGATTATCTGGCAAGCCTGTCCCTAACCGCACAATACCATCATTGCCAACCTTAAACCATACCACTGCTCCGGCACAATTTTCAGTCGGCAGGGTTGTCAATACAAACCCCCACAACGCAAAGGTATCCTCCGCCACCACGCGCGATTCCGTGACCCGTTTGCCATCCGGTAGCGCGTCCGAAAAATTTACCACTAGCGGCTGATCGCCCGTGATAATCGGCTGGGTCTGGATATTATTGCGTTCGTTGGTTTCCACGAGTGTGTTATCGGGGTCAAGGAGTACCCGTGCAATAAAGGTCCCGAACCAATTGAAGCGGTAGGAAAACTCATCCTCAAAAGTGCCTCCCGGTTGAATTGGGGGAATTTCACGGTTGATCGAGGGCAGGTCTGGGTCACGGTCATTACCCAAAAATTCAAAGGTGGCAGGAACAGATACTTCCGTGCCTGCGTTTTCTACTAACAGCCGTACACTGGTAAATTGACCGGGCACAGGTCGGCTCGTGCCGATTTCAAACGTCCGTATCTGTAAATCGGTATCCGGGACACGAGTTGGCCCGCCGCCATTTTGGGGTTCATCATCGCCAGCCAGCAGCAAAAATCCCCCTACCCCGATGGCAATCAATATCACGACGGCTAGCAGCAGCGCCAAATCACGCATGTCAAATCGGCGGGTTTCTTCAACCCGAAGTGGGCCAGATTGCAGCATGAACAAATAACCATCTTCGGCGCGAAGATACAACACAGGAGTAGCCCATTCAATATTCCCAACCGTGCTGCTCACCGCCCGACGCGCTTCGGAAACAGCCGCATCCATCGGCAGGCCATCCGCCACCGCCCGATAAAATTCCTCACTAAACATGCTGGCAGCATCATTACTGATTTCAAATTGATTGGCAACCACCGCCGGAATTCCGCGTGTAATCAGGCTGCTGGCGATTCCCTCCGCCGCGTTTTGCTGATTTTGCCGCGCCCCATGACAGGAATTGAGTACCACCAAACGGATGGTATTTTCTTCGCTCAATTCCCGTGCCAGCGCCTCCGCCCGCACCGGAAAATGGCTGTTTTCGCCTAAAGGATCAACCAGCGCCAGTGTGCCGATGCCACTTTCGGGGTCATAGCTGCTGTGGCCGATGTAATGGAAAATATGATAGTCTTTCAATCGAAGAGTACGCTGTAGGGTTCGCAGCGAGGCATCTTCCAAAAAGTCTATTTCCAATAACCCTTTGGCACGTAAATCCACTGTTGCACTTTCCAAGAGTGCCCGTTCTTGCTGGACGTTTAACGGTGGCAAATCGCTAGGGCTGGCAATCATCACCAATAGGCGCAGCGGATAACTCAGGGAAACTCGACGGCGGACTACCGTCTGTTTAGGGAAACGCACAATCGGGGTCTGGCGCGAGAGGGCCAAAAAATCTTGAGGGCCACGCAGAAATTCGAAGGGCAGGTTAACCAAATCCCCGGCCCCATCCAAATTCAGTTGGAGACGCAGCCCAATTTCCGCATCCACCAGCGCCTTTTGAAAGCTGCGATTATAGGCTTCAAGAACGGCCTCGCTGAAAATCGTCTTAAATAAAATATCGCCGAATTCACGGGCTGTTTGCTGACGTTCGGAAAGTGGAGCAAATCGTTCGCCGCTGAGGGTTGCAATGCGGAAAGCTAATTGGTCAGAGGTATAAGGAAGTTGGAAGATGTGACTCGGCGCAGTAGTCCCCAAAGTTTCCAATGGCATCCGCACAACTTTGGCTTCATAACGACCATCGCCTAACGCTGTAATTTGGAGTTCAAAATCTAAATGTGCGGGTCGGGTCATCAACAAAGTTCCTTGTTTTGCAGCAACCAGAATCACAACCCAATTGTATCCGGTAACAAAAAACACGCCTCTTCAACCATAGCGTGTTTTTGCAAAATCCGAAAACTTTTCAGGTCACTCTTGTGGTTTTACCCACTCTGTCAGGGCTGGTGGGCTGGAGAAGAACTCTACTGCGTTTTCTGAACCTAGCGCCAACAAATCATCAGGGGTCACAACCGCTCGTGCCCGGTCTTCCACATTTACCCCAACCCCAAATCCGCAACTGTTGAATTGGCAGAAGCCCCCGCCAAAACCAGTACCAAATTGACTGAAGCCACAAGCCATATTTCCAAAACCTCCAAAACCGAGTGGGACACAGTTATTGAACCCCCCGCCAAACCCGAATTGTGACGGATCAGACAATTCCCTATGGACACTTTGTTTGGCGAAATTGGGTACAAACGAAACCGATTCCGGGCGGGGTGTCGAAAATTCCTGCCAGTTGCCATCACCTTGATCTAAAAAGATGGTGGTTTCAAGGCCGGGGGTCAAAACACGTCGCGTCGGAACGGAAAGCGCGATAGGTTGAGTTAATTCAACCGCCGGATCAACACCCATCTCAAAATAGGCACACCACCATGTATCTTCGACATCAGCAGGCAAGGCATCATCGGTAATGGGTATCCGCCGGAAGGTAAAAGTGGTTGGTTCGGCGACGGTATCAGGCAAAATCAACACTTCAATACCCGTCTCGCCAACAGGCAATGGCACATTTTCCCCTGCTTCATTGACCGTACCCCGCGCATCCACGACAAGCTGTCCGCTATCCGCTAATGGTTTTAGAATGCCGTCTTCCGGCGTGGCATCAATAATCCCGCTTGTGGGCGAAACCCATGTAATAGTCGCGGCAACCCCTTTGGGAATCTCGGCAAATCCTTCAGGGAAACTTACCCGAAAGGTGAAAGGGCCGAGAATGGAATTAGCTTCCAGCGATGCGACTTCCCAAGTCACGGCTGTTCCAACCTGCCCTACCAATACTGCCGATTCTGGGAACTCTAATGCCTCAATAAAGGTTGCCTGTGTTGGAATCTGGGCTTGGATACTAACGGTTTCGACGGTGGCATCCCCACTTGCCAAAACCACGCTATAAAGTACTGTACCCTCTTCATCAATCAATCCAGTGGACCCCGCGACGAGGGTAACATCGCTCGCAACTGCCGACAATGACTGCATAGGAACTAACAATGCAACAATGAGCAGCAATCCTATCCGTGTAAACTTCCGTGACATTGGCCTATCGCTCCTAATGAATAATTCCCACCTTTCTTGAGGATACGGGGTTTGCTGCACGCTGACTACTGACCTTAGTTAGGGTTTGGTGGCTAATTTTGGTTGGGGAAGAAAACAAAAAACCCGTCCGGGTTCGAACGGGTGATGTGATTTACAAAGCAAGTAGCTATTTGGTAGCTTTGATCTCTGCTGCTAATTTGACCGTCAAAGGATCGGGGGTAACATTCAACGATTTCTTCAGTCCATCTACCAAACGATCATAGGTTTCAAGAGCACGGTGGTTAGCCCCGATCTGGTGATACATCCGCATAATACCACGTATCAAATCTTCACGGAGCGGTGCAGTAGCCGAAGCTCGCAAATAGAGACCCAACGCTTTTTCTTGTTCATCACGACGCTCACAAATCCGCGCCATCCCAACCAGTGCCTCTGTATAGGTAGCGGCCATTTCTTGACGGCGGCGGGCAATCCACTCACCCTTCATGCCACTCAGAAAATCTTCGCGGTATAGGTCAATGGCGACCTGATATAATTCCTGCGCTTCCTCATCATCGGCAACGGCGGCAGACTGCACAGCCTCTTGGAAATTGACTACATCATAATAAAGATCAATTTCGTTAGCGATGCGATAGAACCCTGCGCCATAAATGGTCAGGTTAGTACCTAAAATTTCGCTGACCTTCCGCTTGGTGACATGAAACACATTGGTCGCCTCGCGGGTGCTGAGATTGGGCCAAAAGGTATGAAAAATATCATCGCGTGTGGTCATGGCTCGGTCAACAAAAAAGAAGAAGAGCGATCTTGGCAGATGGCCTTCCCAGCGATCTACTAAGCGGCCATTTACCCAAACCTGCCCTTGACCAAACGCCCGTACTTCTAAAAAGGACTTGCCTGCTTCAGGATGTGCATAGTCCACCAGCATCCTCCGATTATCTACTGGCAACAGCGCCAGTTTGCCGCGTATAGTATCTGATTCAATAAGATCAATAGGCAACTCACGCCCACTCAAAACAATTCGGTGACCTGATTTTAGGGTATCTGCCAGTGCCTCAATCAAGGGTTGCAATTGGCTACGTCGCTCACCGTCGAAGCCTTCGATGAGCAAAACACATGAGCGAGTGCGATTGAGTGCCTTGCCCAGAATGTCGGCAGATTTGGTGAGATTGCTCCCCAGCGCATCTACCTTTATTTGAAGCTGAGTCTCAACTGCCTCTTTAATCGCAGTTAACGCAGCCTCCAACGAAAGGTCTTCGGCGGGGAGATGAGCATAAGCGACATTGGTTGATTGGAGTAAAAGCTGCCCTAATGTCCGATGAGACGCATAAGCCGATGGATGTAGGATGATGATGGTCGTACTATCGGGAAGGGATGAAAACTGTTTATCAATGCTAATATTGTTACTCACAGTATCCTCATGATAATTTCATTATTATGTTTGCCCTCCATTAAGGGCATTTTCTTATATATTTTACAAAAACAGTTTAATTTGTTCAATTATATAACTTATAACTAAAGTCGCCAAACATTCTCCTACTCAAAATCTAGCCGCCGAATGGGGAGGGAAATCCCCCATCGGTAATTCGGCTAACCCGCTCATCCGCCGGTTGCATCGAGGCTGGAGTTGGAGCAGGGTCACTGGTTGATCGAAACGTAGCGCAGGCAAGGCTCGTTACCAACACCAACGCCACTATTGTCAAAAGTATTTTCGAGTACATCGTTTGCCACATACGATTTCTACAGATTACTGAGTCGGCGAACTTCGATCACATCTGGGAATTGGTCAATCTTCGTGACCACCCGCAGCAGTTGACTCTTGTCGGCGACTTCCATCACCAATGAGAAAATCGCCAGTGTTTTATCGGTACTGATATTGACATTGGTCATATTGATGCCCTCGGCTGCAATGACCGCCCCAATATCCCGCATCAAACCTTCCCGATCGTGGGCACGGATTTCGACCCGCGCTGAATAAATATGCTCTTTGGCGCGTGACCAGCGGGCCACAATTAACCGCTCTGGTTCGGTGGTGTTCAAAATATTCTTGCAATCGGTACGGTGGATGGTAATGCCACTGGTTCGTGTGATAAAGCCAATAATGGGATCGCCGCGCAATGGCGAACAACAGCTTGCCAATCGCACCAAACCCCCTGACCCAAGCCCATCCACATCCACCCCAAAATCCGACGTGCCATTTTCTGGGACGGTGGGTTTGGAGAGCATAAATTCGTCGCGTTTGGCTTCTTGTTCACGCCGCTCCAATTCTAGCACTTTAGCAACCACGCTGGATGCCGTAATATCACCGAACCCGATTGCCGCCAAGATGTGTTCATATGTCGGGAAATTGGTGGCATTGGGAATTTCAGATCGGGGATACTCTTCCAGCCCCATACGCTTTAATTCGCGCTCTAATGCTTCGCGGCCATTGGCAATATTCTTTTCGCGGTCTTGTTTACGGAACCACTGGCGAATTTTCTGACGAGCACGATGGGTTTTGACATAACCGAGGTCTTCATTCAACCAGTCAAGGCTTGGGCCGCCCCTATTAGCCGTAATAATCTCGACCCGATCCCCTGTTTGCAGGCGATAATCCAGCCCAACTTGTCTCCCGCCGATACGTGCCCCCCGACAGCGATTGCCAATATCGGTATGGATATGATAGGCAAAATCAATCGGCGTCGAACCCGCTGGCAGATCAATAATGTCATTTTTAGGTGTAAACACATAAATGCGTTCGTCGGTGATATCTTCTTTGACAGCCTGAATCGCCGAATGAGGGTCATCTTCCTCTTGGGCCTGTTCCGCGATCCGCCGCATATAATTGATGCGTTTTTCATAGGCAGCATCAAATCGCTGGCCCTTTTCTTTATACTTCCAGTGCGCCGCGATGCCGTATTCAGCATCTTGGTGCATGTCATGGGTGCGGATTTGCACTTCGAGGGCGCGGTTATCGTCGGCGATCACAGCCGTGTGCAAACTTTGATAGCCGTTTTCTTTGGGCGCGGCAATGTAATCATCAAATTCGCCATGAATGGGCCGCCAAAGCTGATGGACTATTCCCAATACCTGATAACAGGTCGGTACATCCGGCACCATCACCCGCAAGGCCCGCACATCAAAGACATGCTCAAAATCTACCTCTTTGCGCTTCATCTTGCGATAAATGCTGTAGATATGTTTGGGCCGTCCACGCACCTCCCCTTCAATCCCGTATTTCCGCAACGCTTCCTCTAGGCGCAGGATGACATATTTAATGTCCTCCTCCCGTTCATGGCGTTTGCTTGCCAGCAGTTCCGCCAATTCTTTGTAGCGTTCGGGTTCCAAATAGCGGAAAGATAAATCTTCGAGCTGCCATTTGATTTTGCCGATACCCAAACGATTGGCGAGTGGGGCAAAAATATCAAGGGTCTCCCGTGCGTTACGAATCTGCCGATCCCGAGAAAGTGAACCGAGTGTCCGCATATTGTCGAGGCGGTCCGCCAACTTGACTAAAATGACGCGGACATCATTGCCCATCGCCATAAACATCTGGCGCAGATATTCGGCTTGCAAATCGCCTTTTTTGGCTTGGCGCATCTCGCCCATTTCGGTGGGAAGCTGCTTAATTTTGGTGACGCCATTGACCAGCAAGGCCACATCTCGCCCAAATTGCCGCTCAATATCTTCTAACGAAACCTCGGTATCCTCTACCACATCATGCAGCAGCGCCGCCGCAATGGTAGGAGGGTCCATGTTCAATTCAGCCAAAATCTCGGCCACTGCTACTGGATGCGTGATATATGGCTTGCCCGAATCTCGGAACTGCGTTTCATGGGCTTTGGCCGCCACAACATAGGCCTGCTCAATCAAACTGTGTTCCATTAACGTCAAGCCGGGCAGCATCGAAAAAACCCCGTTCAGGCGCTCCATATCTGGCTCTGCTTTTCGACCATTATTGATGTCCTGATTTGCCACTACCACCGTTGACGCGCACATAGCTTTCCTATACCTTCACACACCCATTAATGGACACATTACATTGCACCGGAAGGTTTGGTGTTGAATGATAAGTATATGCGAGATTTCTTAGCCTTCGCAATATTTGTCGTCAAGACTCACTAACTTTTGGTTGTACTCTCTCAAGGCTAATGTCAAAATACCCCTATGTTCATAGGCCTACAAGGGGATCCAACAGCCCGTTTTCTTGCGCCTCGCTACTCGGTGGCAAGGGGTCAGGGGGTGAGGTGTGATTGGAATTATTTGTCGAACATCATAAGCCGTCATACTGAATCTAGGCTAAAGGGCAGGCTAGTCAAGATGAAAATTGTTGAAACAAAAAGAGCGTTGGATGCGCCCTTTTCGTGAAGACTATTCCCAGTCGCTCCGCTCCAGCTTTTTGCGGAGATTTTCCATCGTGGCGTTGGGGGTGGCAGAACCCGCCAGTCGGTTATAGACACGCCGCCACGTTTTGACGACGCCCTGCCGTTGGGTGGCATACCAATAGGTAATTTGACGCCGTGCATCCATGATGGTCTGGTTGCGCTTTTCGGGAATCACGGCCCATTTGACGACCATTGAGGCCCATGCCAAACCACCACCGAAACCCACAAACACGACATTATCGCCCGGTTTGATGCGGTTCTCTTCAATCGCTTCACACAGGGCTATTGGGATCGAAGCGGCGGAAGTGTTGCCATAGCGACTGATATTGCTGTAGAGCTTGTCTTCTGGCAATTTGAGGCTGCGAGCGGCGGATTCGATAATACGCTGATTGGCTTGATGGGGCACAATCAGCGTGACATCATCCACTGTGAGGTCAGCTAGTCGAAGCGCCTCTTTGATGCTGTCACTGACGACCCGCGTAGCAAATCGAAACACCTCACGCCCGTTCATGCTCATACGGTGCAATTTCGGACCCTGTCCACCCTCTTTATCTTTGGATTCTTTGGTGTCGTCGGCTTCACTCTTGGATTTATGGTCACGCAGGAAGGTTTCGGTGCTGCCCACTGTCGGTAGGGTCAAGGCATCCCAACCCGCCCCATCCGAGCGTAGAACGCTGCTCAAGACACCGCCGGGTTCACGATTGGCTTGCAGAATGACCGCACCCGCGCCATCACCAAATAAGATACACGTGCCACGATCTGACCAATCCATCACACGGCTCATCGTCTCGGCACCAATGACCAACGCGGTTTCGATGTCCCCCGCGCGTATTTTGGCCGAAACCATATCTACCGCATAAACAAACCCAGAGCAGGCGGCGCTGAGGTCATAGGCCCCGGCTTGGCTCGCCCCTAACCAGCCCTGAATTTGACTGGCGGTACTGGGGAAAATAAATTCCGGGGTGGAAGTGGCAACAACAATCAGATCGAGGTCGGTGGGCAAAATATTGGCGACTTCAAGGGCTGCTTGGGCTGCTTTTAGTGCAAGTTGTCCTGTCGTTTCTTTTTCGTCGGCGATGCGTCGTTCCGAAATACCTGTGCGTGCAACAATCCATTCGTCATTGGTTTCGACAATGGCGGCGAGATCGTGATTGGTGAGGACATGCTCTGGTACCGCCATGCCCCAGCCAACAATATGGGCATAGCGCCGCTGAAACTGGGTTGAATTTGCGTTGAGATGCGTCAGTCGCTCAAGCGGCCCGCTGCCATTGGGCTTGCCTGCGGTGTTTTTGCGGGCAGGCCATAAACGCCGTTTTTCAAGCTGACCCTTATGCCCATTTGACCCGTTCGACGAGTGTCCGTTGTTGCCGTTGTTCATGATTTTTCACCTCGCCATTGATTGGGGTAGGGACGGCGATAATCTTCGCTGCCCCTACTGACCTGCGAGTTGCTATTTAGACCTTACCGTTGCCGTTGTAGCGCCCAAAAATCAGCACCGCGTTGTGACCACCAAAGCCAAATGAATTACTCATTACGTAGTCAATTTGGTGTGCTTTGCCCACGTTGGGCGTGTAATTTAAATCACAGCCGGGGTCGGGGGTAAATTGATTGATGGTCGGCGGCACAAAGTTTTCCAACAGCGATTTGACACTCAGAACCGCTTCAACTGCTCCGGCGGCACCCATCAGATGGCCCGTGACGGATTTGGTGGAGCTAATGGCAAGATCATAGGCCCGTTCACCAAAGACGGTTTTGAGGGCACGGGTCTCACTGGCGTCATTGAGCGGGGTGCTGGTACCGTGTGCATTGAGATAATCAATATCATCAATCGTCAGGTTGGCATCCTTGAGTGCCCGTTTCATTGCCATGACCGCGCCTTCGCCATTTTCCAGTGGGGCGGTGACATGAAAGGCGTCAGCGGTGGCAGCATAACCCACCAATTCGGCCAAGATGGTTGCGCCACGTGCTAGGGCGTGTTCCAGTTCTTCCAAGACCAACATAGCTGAACCTTCGGCGACGACAAAACCATCACGGTCTTTATCGAAGGGACGAGAAGCGGTGGCGGGATCGTCATTGCGCCGAGAAATTGCTCCCATGTTATCGAAGCTGGCGACGGCTAAATCCATCAAACCTGCCTCGGTGCTGCCTGCCAACATTACATCGGCTGCGCCACGTGCAATCATGGCGGCGGCTTCACCGATGGCATTGTTACCCGTCGCACAGGCCGTGCTGATCGCCATATTTGGCCCACGCAGACCCCATTCGATGCTGACACGTCCGGCGGGGCTATCGGGGAGCATAATGGGTACGAGCAGCGGGCTTACCCCGCGTTGGCCTCTTTCGGCAAAGGCTAAGACGCCTTCACTGATGGAATGAATGCCACCAATGCCACACCCAACAATACAGCCAACATCGTAGCGATTTTCGTCGGTGACAACGAGGCCGCTGCTATCGAGGGCTTGCTTGGAGGCATACATGGCAAGCTGGGTGGTACGATCCATCCGGCGGATTTCACGCTTGCCGAAATATTCAACGGGGTCAAAATTTTTTATTTCACCGCCGATTTTTACGCCGATATTGCTGGCGTCCCATTGGGAAATATGAGTGATCCCGGATTTGCCGTTTTTGGCGCTTTCCCAACTCTCTTCAACGGAATTACCAATGGGGCAGATAATCCCCATACCTGTTACAACTACGCGCCGACCTTTCACAATGCGCTCCTTCGCTGTATTTCGCGGATATTTCTATTAGAATTTGGGGGATTATACCAAAATTTGTTCCCCTCGCGTCGCAGAATTTATAACCCTTGCCGTCGCCAAAGGTTACAATAGAATTTCAATATATTCTGTAATGAACCGATCAAATGAGGATAATTTCATGGTTGATTTCTTTCTAAATTTCCATTCCGGCTGGCGTTATTTGGTGCTATTGGGGACGTTGGCGGCCCTCGTCTATTTCATTTATGTGTTGGTCAGTAGTGCCGATTCCAAACGCGACAAATTGGTGATGACCGTTTGGGCGATTTTGGTAGATATTCAAGTGGCCCTCGGCCTCATTCTGTTTGTGTTGTACATTTTTGATGATGCCTATGAAATCAAAGGGCAACAGATTGGGCATCTATTCACCATGCTGCTGCTCGTGCCGCCAGTGGTACATTTTTACAGCATCTATTCAAAGCGAAATCCGAATGCCGATCTCAAACGGCTACGGACGATTGGGGTGGCTGCGCCGATTGTCGCATTGGTATTGATCGTCGGCGGCATCTTGGCATTGGGTGGGGGTTTTGAATTGGTCTTTGGGAGTTAGGCACTCTCACTATCACGGCCATTCCTTCGGCATGATATAATGTCGCGCCGGAGGAATCATTTTCACTATGATTATCGTTACAGGAGCGATGGGCTTTGTGGGCCGTCATCTGGTGGCCCAACTGCTGCGTTCTGGCAACCCAGTGCGTGTCTTGGTGCCACCCACGATTGTGGCCCGCTATCAACGGCGGCATTATCCTTGGCCGTGGGCCGAGGCAGGTGAGGCCGAAATTTTCCCCGGCAGTATTTTTCACGCGGAATCTTTATTTCAAGCGATGCAGGGCGTTCATACGGTCTATCACCTTGCCAGCGCACAATGGTGGGGTAGCCGACACGACCTTGAACAGATAGATTTGATCGGGACACGCCAGATCATTGCCGGAGCACGCGCCGCACGGGTGGGCCGTATTATCATCCTAAGTCATTTAGGCGCTGAACCCTCATCCGCCTATCCGTTATTGCGGGTGAAAGGGCAGGTTGAAGAACTGATTCGTTCCAGCGGGGTCGCCTATACCATTTTCCGCTGTGGGGTGGTGTTTGGGCCGGATGACCATTTTGTGAATAATCTCGCCATGCTGGTACGGGCTAATCCCATCTTCTTTTTCCAGCCGGGGCACGGGGAACATTTACTCAATCCGTTGTATATCCATAATCTCGTGGCGGCCCTCGAATCCAGCTTAGAATCACTGGGGTTGGTGGATGTCACGGTGGATATTGGGGGTGGTGAGTATGTGAGCTTTAATGAAATGACGCGGACGGTCATGCGTGTCACCCATACCAAACGGGTGATTTTTCCGCTGCCACCCTATTTTTTGCGCTGGCTGACGGGGGTAGCGAATGTGATTTTTCCGCGCTGGCCTGCAACGAAGCAATGGTTTGACCTGATGGCAGGGCATCGAACCGCACGACTGGGGAATCTTTATGAATATACAGGGGTACGACCTGTCCGCTTTGAAGATACGTTGGTAACGTATATGCCGCAGCGCCGTTATAGTCTTGAACTGCTGCGGTTTATGTTCCGGCGGCGACCCGGTATCCGATTCTAACTTCGTCCGATTAAGTAAAAAAGCGAGATAGAGACAAAGCAGATGTCCAGTGTACATGCGTTTTCGGTGCGAACCCTGACCCGACCTGAAGATTTTCGGGCGGTGATGGATTTGCAGCGGTTGATCTATGGAGATGACCCGACGACTCACATTGCCCGCCACACACTGGTCAGTTATGCCCGCAATGGGGGACAGGTGTTGGGGGCGTTTGAAGATGAATTGTTGGTGGGGTTCTTGGTGGCGTTTTTGGGGACAGACAGCCTTGACCCACGCCGCCCGGCAATGGCAAACCTGAAATTGGTGATTGAACGACTGGCTGTGCATCCTGATTATCGTGGGATTGGCCTCGCCTCGCAATTGGCCCGTCAGCAGCGCGAAATGGCAGTGATGCAGGGGATTCGACTGATCACAATCGCATTTGACCCCCTCAGTAGTCGTGATGCCTATTTGTATATCCGCAAATTAGGTGCGATGGTGCAGTCCTATGTACCGGATTATTTTGGCGTGGATGAACACGAGGCGTGGGAGCGGAATATCACTCTGTCGCCAGATCGTATGGTGGCGGAGTGGTGGTTGACACGCAATCGGGTTGAGGAACGGCTTTTTGGCAAGCGCAATAGCTTGACATTAGCACAATATCTGGATGCTGGAATGCCGATTATCAACCCTTCACAGCCGGGGCCGGAGGTATTTTGCCCACAGCCTTATCAGGGCGAGTTGAAATTGCCAGATGGGGCCATGATGCTCATTGAAATCCCGTCGGACTGTTCGGCGATTTTGCATGGCGACCCTGAATTGGCGACGGCATGGCGTGATCACGCTCGACAGGTGTTTGGCACGGCCTTTCAAGAGGGGTATGTCGCTACAGATTTGATGCGAGAGCCATTTGAAGGACGGGAGCGGACATTTTATTTGATGAGTTATGACGGGCCGCGCTTTAGTATTGAAATTGAGTAAAAACAAGCGGGTGAGGGGTAAATATGTTTGAGAACAAAACCTTAGCCTTTATTGGCAGTGGACAGATGGCGGAGGCGATGATTGCGGGCTTGGTCGGCAATAACAGTGTCCATCCAGAGCAAATTATCGCGGTAGGGCCTCGCAAGGAACGTGGGCAGGAATTGGCGGCGCGGTATGCGGTGCGCTATACCACCGATAATCTTGCGGCGGCGCGTGAAGCGAATATCGTTGTGCTGGGTGTCAAACCCCAAGTGATGGACGATGTGCTGCCAACGGGTGATCGCAGTTTGGCGCATTGTGAGTTGGTGCTGAGTATCGCTGCCGGGATACCGATTAGCTATTTGGTGCATCTGTTTGACAATTCCCGTGTGGTGCGTGCCATGCCGAATACCCCTGCCAAAATCGGCAAAGGCATTACCGTGTGGACGGCAACCGATGAGGTCGAGACGCAGCAGAAAAATCAGGCACAGGCAATTTTGAAGGCGCTTGGTGAAGAAGTGTTTGTCGAGAAAGAGGACTACCTCGATATGGCAACCGCGCTCAGTGGCACTGGCCCGGCCTACATTTTCATTTTCCTAGAGGCGATGGTGGATGCCGGAGTGCATATGGGATTCTCGCGGCGTATCGCGGAAAAGTTGGTGCTGCATACCATGTTGGGTTCGGTGGAATACGCGATGGCAAGTGGCGAACATCTGGCGACCCTGCGCAATCAAGTGACCAGTCCGGGGGGGACTTCCGCCGAGGCGCTCTATCATATTGAAAAGGGTGGGCTGCGGACGGTCATTTCACGCGCGATTTGGGCGGCCTATCAACGCAGTGTGGCACTTGGACGCGGCAAAAAGGTCAGCCAGCGTATGGATAATGGACAGATTGAGGAAAACGGCAACGGGGTGTTTGATAAGGATCGGTTCTAATGCAGGTCAAAAAATTGTGGTGGGTCGGGCTGTTTGCGATAGCGATGGCCTATCTTGAATCGGCGGTGGTGGTCTATCTGCGTCGTATGTATGACTTAGGAGACGACCTGACCAAAATCCCCAATTTTGACCGAACAATTACAGGTATTGAAATTGGACGCGAAGTCGCCACGATGGTCATGCTGCTGACGGTGGGATGGATTGCGGGACGGCGGTTGCAGTCGAGAGTCGCCTTTGCGTTTTTCACCTTTGGCGTGTGGGATATTTTCTATTATGTGTGGCTGTGGGTGTTTATCGGGTGGCCTGCTTCCCCACTGACATGGGATATTTTGTTTCTTGTGCCGGTGCCATGGTGGGGACCAGTGATTAGCCCGGTGTTGATTGCCTCACTGATGGTCTCTGGCGGAATTGTGGCGATTTGGGTAGATGACCGCGAATGGCAGATTCGTCCCAGTAAGTCGGATTGGGCGATGCTGTTTGCGGGGATGGGGTTGGCGCTGATTGCTTTTATGTGGGATGCGCTTGGTAATCTGCCATTATCACCGGATGAATTCGATTCCATTAAACCAAGCAGTTTCCCATGGGGAGTCTATCTGCCGGGGCTGCTGCTCATGGGAATTGCCGTATGGCGCGTGACATGGATAAGCCCTCGCCAGAAGGTCAAGGTTCAAGCCTAACCATCAGCGGTCTGTGCGCTTCCACAGATAGCATAGATTTTCACATATTAATCGGTTAGACTATAAATATACCCGGTATATGTGGCCCATATGATTTTATTCGTTGAGCAGCCTGCCTGCTCAAATCTGTTTTTGAGGTGAGTATGTCCAATCTACCTTCATCGCATGAACTGGACTTAACGTCTGACGAGATCCCTGACATTGTAATTGGTCGCTTGCCTATTTATCTCAGAGCACTCAATCAGATGGCAAGCATGGGCCGCGAGGTGACATCATCTAGGGAACTCGGCGAATATCTGGGCATGAGTTCAGCACAAATTCGGAAAGACTTATCCCACTTTGGCGGTTTTCTCTCTGGAAAACAGGGGACGGGTTATCATGTTGAGACACTGCGAAATAGGCTTCAGCAAGTGTTACATGTAGACCGCGAGTGGCCTGTTGCAATTGTTGGGGCGGGTTATTTGGGTCATGCGCTGGCGCATTATCGTGGATTTATCCCGCGTGGTTTTCGAGTCGTCGCGGTATTTGATGTAGATGCCGACAAGATTGGACAGAAAATTGATGGAATGAACGTCATGTCCGTTGATCGCATTGCCGTCGAAATTCCTACTCAGGGCATCCAAATTGCGATGTTGGCGGTGCCGGTTGAAGTAGCCCAATCGGTGGCAAATGATTTAATTAAAGCGGGTGTGCGGGCCATTTTGAATTATGCACCCATCAATCTTGCTGTGCCGGAAGGCGTGCATGTGCAATATATTGATCCGGTGGTTGAATTGCAGCATATGACATTTTATTTGGGAGCTTAGTCCTGAAAACAAAACACTCCAGATGACGGAGTGTTTTTTATTTTTACATCCGCTCGATGTTGCCACGCATCAGGCTGGGATTTTCGAGGGCGCGACCTGCTCCAACCGCTGTCGCTACCAATGGGTCGTCGGCGCGATAGGCCGGAACGCTGGTTTGCTGGGTAATAAACTGCTCGATTCCGCGTAACAATGCCCCACCGCCTGCCAACACAATGCCCCGGTCAATCACATCAGAGGCCAGTTCAGGTGGGGTTTTCTCCAAGACCTGTCGGGCCACACCCGCGATGGTAATCAGGGGTTCGCGTAGGGCCTCGACGACTTCACTGGTGGAAATCGTAATGGTGCGGGGCAGACCGCTGACCTGATCGCGGCCCTGAATTTCCATCGAAAGTTCTTCGGGTTGTTCCACCGCCGCGCCAATCTGGATTTTAACGGCTTCAGCAGTCGGCTCACCAATAATCAGGCTGTATTTGCGGCGCACATAGTTGATAATGGCCTCGTCCAAACGCTGACCGCCTGCCCGAACAGTCGAGGCGACGACAATCCCCCCCATCGCCAAAACTGCTGCTTCACTGACCCCCCCACCCAGCGACAGAATCATATTGCCAGCGGGGGTATGAACAGGCAGACCTGCGCCAATTGCGGCAGCCAACGGTTCATGAATGAGATAGGCTTCACGTGCTCCGGCTTGCATAGCGGCTTCATGCACAGCCCGTTTTTCCACACTGGTCACACCATAGGGGACGGAAATCATCACTTCGGGGCGACGAAACCAACCGCGTGCTTTGATTTTGCGAAAAAAATAACTGAGCATGGCTTCGGTGACTTCGTAATCGGCGATGACGCCATCCTTGAGAGGACGGATGACGGTCAAATCTTCGGAATGGCGGCCCCACATATCGCGGGCTTCTTGACCGACAGCGCGGACAAATTCATCTTCGGTGGTCAAGGCCACCATTGCAGGCTCTTGCAGAATAATTTGACCACCCGCATAAATCAGGACATTGACCGTACCGAGATCAACGCCTAAATCTTTGGCGATAATACCCATGTGATGCTTTCCCTCAAACGAACACGGATAATTGGTTCGTGAAATTGTCGAATGCAGCCTATAACCTTACCGCATCTTGCCTATACCGTCTAGAGATGCGGACACAGCATTTTGCTGGATTACGAGGCGAATTTCAAGGGGGCAGGATGATCTGGTACAAGGATGTCAGCTAAGTGCCTATCAATCACGGGGATGAAAAAACCACAGGGGTCAAGCGGCCTGTGGTTTTCTGAACAACTTATGAAATGGTTGTTATTTTTTATCGGGTTCATCCATTTGAGACACGATACGCACACCACCCGCACGGCTGCGGGTCTTGCGGGCGACGTTAATCGCAAGCTCGGCACGGCGCAGTTCGGCGGCATAATGGGCGTGTTCTTCCGGCGGCGGGCCTTCGTCCAAGACTTTGCGGGCACGTTCGCGGGCGGCTTCAATTTCGGCAAGATTCACATCCGCTGTGAAATCGGCTGCGTCGGCGAGTACCACGACTTTATCGGGACGGACTTCGACGACCCCGCCATAGATGATGAAACTTTCCTCAGCGCCGCCTTTTTTGACGCGCAGTTCACCAAAGGTCATGGTGGTCAGCAGGGGGGTGTGGCGTGGCAAAATGCCGAGGACACCCTCTACACCGGGAACAATGACCATATCGGCGTGCGGCTCATCAAAGAGTTTGCGCTCTTGGCTGACAACTTCGACATGAATGGGCATGATGTTTTGCTCCTTAACTGCGGTAATTCGCATAAGGGCGAGTCTTAGACCCGCCCCTACGAAAAACCATACGTGTTACCGCTAGTTATTCTGTGACTTGGCGTAGGCGTCCAGCACGTCCTCGATTGCACCCGCCATGAAGAAGAAACCTTCAGGGATGTGGTCTAGCTGACCGTCGAGAATCATGCGGAAGCCGCGCACCGTGTCGGCAATCTTGACATATTTGCCGGGGCGTCCCGTAAATTGCTCGGCCACCTTCATCGGCTGGGTCAAGAAACGCTGAATACGGCGGGCACGGGCCACGACCAGCTTGTCGTCTTCACTCAATTCATCCACGCCGAGAATGGCGATGATGTCTTGCAGTTCCTTATAACGTTGCAGCACGTTTTGGACTTCGTTGGCGGTGCGATAGTGTTCTTCACCGACGACGTTGGGATCCAAAATCTTGGAGGTGGAGGCCAGCGGGTCTACGGCTGGGAACAACCCCTGCGCTGCCAAAGCACGTTCCAACGCGATGGTCCCGTCCAGATGGGCGAACACGGCAACCGGGGCTGGGTCGGAATAGTCGTCGGCGGGCACATAGACGGCCTGCATCGAGGTGATTGAACCCGTCTTGGTAGACGTGATGCGTTCCTGCAATTGCCCCATTTCTTCCGCAAGGTTGGGTTGATAGCCTACAGCGGAGGGCATACGACCCAAGAGCGCCGATACTTCTGACCCGCTGAGGGAGAAACGGAAAATGTTGTCAATGAACATCAGCACGTCACGACCTTGATCGCGGAAATATTCCGCCATCGCCAAACCACTAAGGGCCACACGCAAACGCACGCCGGGTGGCTCATTCATCTGACCGAACACCATCGTTACGTTATTCAACACGCCAGACTCTTCCATCTCGCCGTATAGCTGTGTCCCTTCACGGGTACGTTCGCCTACGCCAGCGAATACGGAGAGACCGGAGTGAACTTTGGCGATGGAGTCAATCAGTTCAGTGATGATGATGGTCTTGCCTGTCCCCGCACCACCGAAGATACCCATCTTTCCGCCTTTGGTGAAGGGGGCGATGAGGTCAATGACCTTGATGCCGGTTTCAAAGACTTCGGTCTTGGAAGTCTGTTCGGCAAAGGCAGGCGCAGAACGGTGAATGGGGTAATGCAGATCGGTGGCGGCGGCGGGTTTGCCGTCAATCGGGCGACCCAATACGTTAAAGATACGCCCCAATGTGGCTTCTCCTACAGGGACGCGGATATAGTCGCCTGTCCCATAAGCATCCATCCCACGCGAGAGACCGTCGGTGGTGTCCATTGCCACGCAGCGAACCTGATGTTCCCCGATGTGGTTTTGCACTTCCAAAATCAAGTCTTCTTTGCCATCACCCAGCGGGATACGGATCGCGTGATAAATATCAGGTAGGTGAACATCGGGGCTAAAGCCAACGTCTACCACGCTACCCAATACTTGTATGATTTTTCCAAGCACTTCAGCCATAGTGTTATTGCTGCTCCTTCGTTAGTTGTGTCGGGCGCTGGTGGAACGCTCGGCACGTTTGTCGGCAAGCAGTTCCCCACCCACATCTTTGATGAATTGATCGGCGGCTTTCAGGGTCGCCTTGTCCTGTGTTTGTTGGAGGGCATTGACGCCACCCACGATGTCCAAAATTTCGCTGGTGATGGCTAACTGACGGGCTTTGTTATATTCCAGCGTCAGGTCAGCGGCGAGAGCGATGGCGCTTTCACTGGCGTTCCGCATGGCAACCATCCGGGCGCTGTGTTCGCTGGCATTGCTCTCCAAAAGGGCCTGATAGATTTCCAGTGTAGTAAAGCGCGGAATAATCTCATCCAAAATCGCGCTGGCGTTTGGCTCGTAGAGATAATCACGGCCTGCGGTGGTCGCGTCTGGCTCGGCTTTGAGGAGTTCTTGCTGCACCATGTTATCTGGTGAAAAACGTTGCAGAGGCAGTAAATTAATCACTGCCGGACGTTGTACCAACATATTCACAAAATCGGTATAGGCAAGGAACACCGCATCTACTGTGCCAGAAAGGAAATCTTCGACGACCAAGTTGCCAATTGGGGCGATGCTGGCGATGGATAGTGGGGTGGGCAGATTGTGGAATTCGGCGATGATATTCTTGCCACGACGGGCGAGATAGTCACGACCCTTGCGTCCCACTGTAATCCAGCGCACATGCTGACCGTTTTGGAAACTTGAGGCAAAGCGCTCGGCGACATTGATGATGTTGTTGTTGTATGCGCCGCACAGCGAACGATCCGACGTGACGAGTACGATGTCAATGGTTTGAATTCCATCACGTTTAACAAGCAGGGGATGTTCATTCGCCCCCGTTGCAGTGGCGACATTCACCAGTACCTCCCATGCTTTTTCGGCATAGGGACGGCTGTTGAGCACCTGTTCTTGAGCACGGCGCACGCGACTGGCGGACACTGCTTCCAGTGCCCGCGTCACCTGCGAAATGTTTTTGACGCTACCAATGCGTCGCTTAATTTCTCTTGCGGAGGCCATAGTCTCTCCGTATTAGTTCCAAGTTGCGTTGAAGTCTTTCACCGCAGTGGTGAGAATTTCCTCAACGTTCTCAAAGGTCAGTTTTTCATAGAGCTTGTTGGGATAGTCGGGGTATTGGGTTTCCAAGAAGCGCAAGAAACCAGCTTCCCATTCCTTAACGCGGCTGACCGGTACATGGTCAAGGTGTCCGCGTGTCCCGGCGAAAATGATAGCGACCTGTTTGTGCAGGGCTTCGGGTTGGAATTGGGGCTGCTTCATAAGTTCTGTCAAGCGCATACCACGATCCAAACGAGCTTGGGTGTCTTTGTCCAAACCAGAACCGAATTGGGCAAAGGCCGCCAACGCACGGAACTGGGCAAGGTCTACTTTCAGCGGGCCAGCGATTTTCTTCATCGCTTTGGTTTGGGCGTCGCCACCCACGCGGCTTACCGAGATACCCACGTTCAAGGCGGGACGCTGACCAGAATAGAACAGGTCGCCTTCCAAGAAGATCTGTCCGTCAGTGATCGAAATCACGTTGGTGGGCACATAGGCGGCGATGTCACCGAGTAGGGTCTCGATGATGGGGAGAGCGGTCAAACTGCCACCACCGCGTTCCTTTGAAAGCTGGGCGGCGCGTTCCAACAGACGACTGTGGAGATAGAACACGTCACCGGGATAGGCTTCACGACCCGGAGGACGGCGCAGCAGCAGGGATACCTGACGATAGGCCCATGCGTGCTTGGATAGGTCGTCGTAAATGACGAGGGCGTCCTTGCCGTTTTCCATAAAGTATTCGCCGATGGCGCAACCCGCATAGGGAGCAAGGTATTGCATCGCAGCGGGATCGGAAGCGGAAGCAGCAACCACAATGGTGTGGCTCATCGCGCCGTATTCTTCCAACGTGGCAACCACGCGGCGGATTTCCGCAGCACGCTTGCCAATGGCGACGTAAATGCAGATGAGTTCGTCACCGGGGCGATTGTTCTTTTGATTGATAATCGTGTCTAGGCAGAGTGCCGTCTTGCCCGTACCACGATCACCGATAATCAATTCACGCTGCCCACGCCCAATTGGAATCAGGGCGTCTACCACACGGTAACCTGTTTGCACCGGACGGAACACGTTTTGGCGTTCCATAACACCGGGGGCGATACGCTCAACGGCATAAGTGCCACCAGTAGCATTGATTGGGCCTTTGCCATCCAGCGGTTCGCCTAGAATGTTGACGACACGCCCGATGAGTTCCGAGCCAACTGGAACGGAGTTAATACGTCCTGTTGCCCGAACTTCATCACCTTCATTGATGTCAATGTACTCGCCGAGGATGATGATACCAACATTGTCCTCTTCGAGATTAAAGGCCACACCGAGCGTACCATTGGAAAATTCAACCAATTCCTGAGCACGCACATTGGGCAGACCGGATACGAGGGCGATACCGTCACCAACTTTGAGTACGTTACCGACTTCGACGGCCTGCACATCACGGCTAAAGCCTTTAATTTGTTCCAGTAATCCACTGGTAAAATCTTGTGTCCTATCCACCATGTACTTACGCCTCCATGCTGTCGTGGGGACAAATTTTGTTTGTTATTGATATTATTACGCGGCAGGGCCAGCGTTATAATTCGTGGGATGTGGTTCACTTGTTAAATATAGAACAAACGACGCCATTCGTCAAAAATTCGTTAGCGCGGCATCTATTTTATGCTAAGATTGTAATGTTTGTAGGCTCAAAAATGGCTGATTTTGGTGGAGTTGTTTGCTTATGACGACTGACCCTAACCTACCTGCATCTGGGGCAGTTGAGAACCCTGACGAGTTAAATGAACGCCTTCAGGAACTCGAATTTTTACAGAATTTGGATCGGGAACTAAACAGCGTCCTGAATCTGGAACACGTGTTAGATATTACGCTCGATTGGGCCATTCGTCGCACCGCAGCTGATACGGGGTTGATCGCTAAAAAAGTTGAAAATGGCCTTCAAGTAGTGCGGGTAGTAGGAGCGGCCTTTCAATATGCTACTACGTTGATGCGTGAACCACTCTCAGTTCATGCCGGGATTTTGGGTCGAGTTTCTGAAAGTGGCAAACCCGTTTATATGGCGTATGTAACCAGCCATGCCGATCAAAGTTTGATCTATGCTGGATCGCGCTCCCAATTTACCGTTCCGTTGGTATTTAAGGGAGAGGTCTTGGGAGTATTGCACCTCGAAAGCCGCCGCCCCACCCATTTTAATACCGATATGCGGGCGTTTGTCATTCATGTGGCAAACCGTGCGGCGATTGCTTTTCGGAATGCGGATTTATATACCCGCACCTATAACGCCGAACAATTGAAATCCGACATGATTCGGATGGCAGCCCATGATTTACGAAACCCGCTAAATGCGGTCATCAATGGGGTATTTCTATTAAAGCGCTTGCGTGAACAAATGCCAGACATGGCGTCCAAAGCGATTGAAAATATCGAAGGGGCGGCCAATCAGATGCGTTTGTTGATTGACGAGTTGCTGACATTGGAGCGCATTGAGGCGGCACTACAAATCTCAGATCACCCCATTAATCTGGTAGCGGCGCTGCAAGATGCCTTGACTCGGATGCGTACCGAGGCGGACGCGAAATCCCATGAATTGGTAGCCGCTTTGCCAAGCAAGCCAATTATTGTATCCGGTGAGTTGGCCCTGTTCCGCCAAGCCATGATTAATCTCATTAGTAATGCCGTGAAATATACGCCCGATCATGGCCGAATTATTGTCCGGTTGGAGCGCATGGGTAGCCGGGTATTTTTTGAGGTTGAAGATAACGGTTTGGGCGTTGCCCCGGAACGGCAAAAGAGATTATTCCAACGGTTTTATCGAGCACGCGAACCCGGCACGGAGGGTATTGAAGGCACGGGCTTGGGTCTGAGCCTTGTTAAAGCAATTATTGAGCGCTCGGAAGGCGAAGTTTGGTTTCGAAGTGAAGCAAACAAAGGCAGCACTTTTGGTTTTTGGTTGCCTGCCCTTGAACTTGGCGAGTCTGTCGTTGTTGATGAACTGCCCCAGAGCGAAAAAGCCAACTTAAATGATTACCCGCCCCCTAGTAGTGATGTGGCGACTGTCGAGTTGAAACTGGCCGACATACAACCGACTCCCCAAAAAGATACGGCTGACCTAGAAGCGCCCCAAGCATCAGTCCAAGTTGTGGCTGAACTCGTCGAGGCTCGACAGGGGGCTGGCGGTAACGCCTTACCCCGACAATCCCATCAATGAAAAGTACACGCATGGCAAAATGGAAAACTAGCCCCGAAACACTTTTTCACCTGCTTATCCGCATCCCCGAAGGTTTTGTGACCCGCAGTGTCTTAGCCAGCCGCTTCCGAGTGGACAATCGGGCCAACAAACAAATTACCCAATTGGTTGAGTCCGGCAAGGTTGGGCAGGTGGGTGATTTATATTTCGACCCCCAGCGATTGACGGCTGAACGAGTCAATACGCTAAGAGCATGGTGTCGCCCACAATTGCCCCGAATGCGTGATGCCACTACGTATATTGACCGTCCCATGGCCGATTTATTAAATGCACGGCAGGCCAAACTTTCCGATGCCGAAAAAACGGTGATGGGTAGTTTGCCCGATACGGCTTATGTCGAATTGACCGAACTTGCCAATCGAGTGGACGAGACCGCCATACAGGGTCTGTTAAGCCGGGAAATCTTGATGCAGGCCGATGGGCTAATTTATGACCCCCTGCGCTTGGGAGCGATGACCATTCAAGAAGTTTTGCTGCGGCGCAACCTTGCCCCAATGCTGGAACAAATTGTGGCCTATCTGAAAACCTTTAAAGGCGAGGTGGCTCGCTTCGATATTCTGCGGGAAGAATTTGAGCAACCCATTATTGACCGCTTGGTGGGACAGGGCCAGTTGATTCGATTTTCGCTTCAATGGCGCAAAAAGGGCCAATTGATGTCGTGGATAACCCATGTCGAGGCCGATATTGAAAAAGCACGACGGACGGCAGCCGCCGAGAGCCGGGTCAAGGATGAAGAATGGCAGCCCTTCTTGGAAGATTCGGGTGATGTATTGCGGCCTGACGCCAAAGATGGGGCGACCTTTCGGCAGCAGGTAGCAGCGCGTACCTATGTTTTGAGTAGAGCAGCGATCCGACTTGGTGCACGGCCCGAAACGCTTGAGGCGGCGATTCATTCCGGTGATGTATTTGCATTTGAAGACCCGCAAGGCAATATTCGTCTTCCGGCGGATGATGTTGAAACCGCCTATACCAATCCCCAATATGCGCTGCATTTTACGGGCCGCGAAAAAATCAAACCGCGTGAAATCGCACTGGTCGCCGAATTATCTTATGCCCAAGTGCGTAATCACTTGCAGCAAGAAAAACTGAGCACCACTAACCCGCGCTGGGAGCAGATTTACGGTCAATGGGGGTTGCCAGAGCATCTCTATGAGTTTAGGACTCTGCTAAAGGTTAAAAAGGTCGAGTGGCGCGATGAACGCCGCATCGGTTATGCCGAGGAGCAGGCCCGGATTGAAGATACCCGCAAACGCCGCGCTCAGGAAGAAAAGCAGTTACGGGAAGAACTACGGGCACGCTTGCTGCCAATTTTCCCGACATGGGAGCATGAAGGGCGCGAAAATCAGCGAGTAACGATTCATATTGGCCCACCCAACAGTGGTAAAACGCATGACGCCTTGACTGCACTGGCTGACGCGGGGAGTGGTTGGTATCTCGCCCCTTTGCGTTTATTGGCATTTGAGGTGTTTGATCGCCTCAATATGAACGGTGTGCGCTGCAATCTGTTGACCGGGGAAGAATATATCCCGGTGGACGGCGCGACGATCACCGCTTCCACGATTGAGATGTTTAATGCCTATCACAGTGGGGAGTGCATCATTATTGATGAAGCCCAAATGTTGGCCGATCCGGATCGCGGGTGGGCATGGACACGCGCCTTGATGGAAGCCCGTGCGCCGGAGATTCATGTCATCGGGCCAAAAGCGGCTTTAAATCTGGTCAAGACGATGGCCGAATCCGTTTCCATGCCATTTGAAGTGGTTGAACACCAGCGCCTCGCCCCAATCAAAGTTGCCGACTATCCTTGGTCACTGAGCCGACTGCCCAAACGCACGATTTTGGTAGCCTTTTCGCGCTCGATGGTACTTGAGTTAAAAACCCGTCTCGAAGCCATGCGGCGTAAAGTATCGGTAGTATATGGCAGCCTGCCGCCTGAAGTCCGCCGCCGCCAAGCAGATCGTTTTGCAGAGGGGCAAACAGAAATTTGTGTTGCAACGGACGCGGTGGGGATGGGATTGAATCTGCCTGCCGATTATGTCTGCTTCTATGAAGTGGATAAGTTTGATGGGCGGGATCGGCGAATGCTGACCCCATCCGAGGTACAGCAGATTGGTGGACGGGCTGGGCGCTTTGGCTATTCCGAAGCAGGCGAAGTTGGGGCGATGGACAAGTATGGCTTGGCAACAGTACGGCGTTTATTTAATGCTCCAGTGCATCAGTTAACCCATGCCCGCATTGCTCCTTCGGTAGAAGAATTGGAACTGCTACCGGGGACGTTTGCGGAACGGTTGCAGGAATGGGCACGTTTGGAATCTATTCCTGATCATCTCCGCAGTGTGCTCAAAACAGCGGATATGACCGAACGGGTCGAATTGGCACGAATGTTGGAGGCACATGAAGTGGAGCAGCTAGGGTTGCAGATGGCGCTCAAATTGGTCAATGCCCCCACCCGTGAAAACACCCGTCATTATTGGCGACGCTGTGCGACGGCGATTTTGCTGGATCGGCAGATGCCACCGCCACCGCTGCCGCCACTGGAAATCCGCGACAGTATTGATCTCGACCTGACCGAAGAATCTATTGCCCATGCCGATGTTTATTTGTGGTTGAGTCAGCGGCCCGAATTTCGCAATAGTGGCATGGAGGCGGAGGCGGTTCGTCATGCGCGGGCCGATTGGTCAGCGCGGATAGATGCGGCCCTGCTCAGGCGAATCGAGGCCGCGCGTCAATGTGCAAGCTGTGGCAAGCGGCTGCCCAAGAATCATCCGTATGGGATTTGTGATAATTGCTATTTTAACAGCCGGTACTTCAGCGACGAAGAGACTTACGAGCGAGTCCGGCTGGATGAAGACATAGAGGACGAATTGGTGGCGTGGGATGCGTCGTATTTTGCACCTAAAGAGGATGCCCCGAAGTTTGCTACCATTAGCGAAACACGCTGCCCGGTTTGTAAACAAGAGGTCGTTACGCCGGGGCTACCGCGCCTCAATCATTGGCATCAGGCCCATCCTGACGAAACATCGCTGACGGTTTCACAAGTGGCATGGATTTTGGGCCGTCATAAAGCCGATGTTCAAAATCTCATTAAATTCGATCATCGGCCTCATGGGTTGAATGGGACGCGCTATTGGAACTTAAGCTCGGTTGAGGCTTTTCTCAAGTCCGCCCCGATTAAGTCGCCTGAATATTCTGAAGATACTGCTGAATAGCGGCAAAGGCGTTGACTGGGAAATTCGGCATGGTGTTTCGCAAATAGGTATCCGCTGTTTTGAGCATCCCTATGGCACAATCAATGGGATTCAGCAGCAGGGTATCATTTAAGGTCGCGCCGATTTCGGGGAAGACTTTTTCAAAACGGCGGAAGGCGTCTAGGTTATCCAATGTGGACTTGCTTTCGGCGGGCAGATATTTCCCCAAGAGCCACAACAGTTCATACATGGCAAAATCTTTGATAAAGCGATGTCCACTTAACTTTTCGCCGCGTTTATAACGGGCTACTCCGATCATCAAATGACTCAAAAATTGACCGAGGTAATGGGTGTCGCTGGCTTTGGCGGCATTTGCAGCCGTCTTTTCAGCAATTGCGGCAAGATTAGGCGCAAGATTGGCACGGTCAATCAACAAGCGGTACTCATTGGCGCTTATCATCTGGAGTTCGGCAGCATCAAACACCGCAAATTCAATTAGATGCCCATAGTCAAAAATCGCCTTAACGCCATGTTCGGTTTCCCGAAATGAAAAAACGATGTGGTCGCCATCGGGAACCCACTGCAAATTTTGACGAAAATCTTCCTGCTGCCCACTTTCGACCACTACTAGAAAATCATGGTCTGACCATTGATCGGGATTACGCCCCTGTGCCGCCATTGAGCCAGCGGATATGAGACCTAAGACACGCGGGTCAGATTCGAGATTGGTGACAAGCTGCTGGGTGAAACGATGGTATTGTTCGAGATTCATGGAGTGCCTTTTGGAACGTTAAAAAACCATCTACCCAGAAAGGGAGATGGCTTTTCAGATTTTTAAGTGAATAAAATCTTAGCCGCGAGCGTTGTAGCCGGGGCCAGCCGAAAAGAAATCGTAGTTGGGCTGGATGTCCTCGGTGAGGTCAAATACTTCACCACCTGCCGCCGTGACGCGCTCGCCCTTAAAGGGCTGATAGCCTTGGCTGGGCTTCATTTCATAGGCATCCGGCACTTCGTCTTCGGGGAAGATGGCTTCATAGGGGCATTCGGGTACACAAGCACCGCAGTCAATGCAGGTGTCGGGGTCAATGAAGTACCACGGCCATTCCGCTTCAGGGATGCCGGGGATAATGCATTCTACGGGACAGACTTCTACACACGCGCCATCTCGTAAACACAGACCAGTGATGATATGGGTCATGATTTAAAGGCTCCTTGCCAGAGTTGCACAAATGTTAACCGGAGATAACTCCGGGATTTACCATGCTTGTGCGTTAACTATAGCAAATTGGTTAAGACTGTCAATCGAATTAGGATAATTTATAGAAATCATCCAATGATATTAGCAAAAAAGGCGAGTCCATGATCCATGAACCCGCCTTCGTAATACTTGATTACGCCGTTGATTTTACTTCTTGGCTGCGGCAAAACGTTCTGCCACTGCGTTCCAGTCCACAACATTCCAGAAGGCGGCGATGTAGTCGGGGCGTTTGTTTTGATATTTCAGATAATATGCATGTTCCCACACGTCCAAGCCGAGAATGGGGGTTAAGCCGGGAGTATCGGTCAGCGGGTTGTTTTGATTGGGGGTTGAGGTAATGGTGAGTGAGCCATCGCCTTTGACCGACAGCCATGCCCAACCTGAGCCAAAACGGGTGGTCGCGGCTTTGGCAAATTCCTCTTTGAATGTGGCAAAGCTGCCAAACGCAGCATTAATAGCAGACGCCAGCGCACCGGTGGGTTCGCCACCCCCTTTGGCGCTCATAATTGTCCAAAACAGAGTGTGGTTGAAGTGACCACCGCCATTGTTGATGACGGCATTGCGTGACGCTTCTGGCACTTTGTCGAGCGATTTCAACAAAGTGTCAATCGGCAGGGCCGCCAATTCGGGTGAATTTTCGAGGGCCTTGTTTAGATTATTGACATATGCTGCATGGTGACGATCATGGTGAATTTCCATCGTCATCGCATCAATATGGGGTTCTAGAGCATTAAACGCATACGGCAGCGGGGGTAGTTCGTGTGCCATGTTTTTCTTCTCCTCAAGAAGTTCAACGTTGGTAAAACGTGCGATGTAATAATAACACGCGCCAAAACCGCCTGCGAACTGTACAATAGTCCAGCCGAGATTTCTATTGGATTTCTTATTATTCTGCAAAGGACAGTCCAGCCGCGATGACTGAACAGACGATAACGCAGCGGGCCAGTTTTCCTCGTTGGTGGCCGTTTTTAGTGATGGGGGTCGGCGTATTCGCGGTCTCGACGGCGGCGGTGTTTATCCGGCTGGCCCAAGAGGAAGATGCCCCGTCGCTGGTTATCGCGGCGGCGCGGATGGTGGTAGCCTCGTTAGTTTTGACGTTGCCTGCGGTGCGCAATTATTCTCATGAATTGCAAAAGCTGACCCGGCGCGATATGGGCTTTGTGTTGGTTGGCGGGGGGGTGCTGGGACTACATTTTGCGACGTGGATCACCTCGCTGGAATATACGTCGGTGGTTAACAGTGTGGTGTTGGTGACGACCAATCCCTTGTGGGTGGCCGTGCTTGCCCCGATTTTCCTAAAAGAAAAGCTGGGCCGATTTACCTTGATTGGCTTGGCATTGGCCTTTGGTGGGGGCATTTTGGTCGCGCTGACGGGTTCGGCGGGTGATCCCCCCAATCGCTCTGACCCCCTGCTAGGCAACGGCTTGGCGGTCATTGGGGCAATCATGGCGGCGATCTATTTTGTCATCGGGCGACGGCTGCGGGGTGGTTTGAGTCTTATCCCGTATGTGTGGCTGGTGTACGGAGTGGCAGCGATTGTACTGGTAGTTGCCGTGATTGTGACGGGTCAGCAGGTGGGTGGATTGGCATGGCAGGCGTATTTATGGATGGCCTTGATGGGATTAACCGCCCAGTTAATTGGGCACTCGTCGTTTAATTACGCGCTTGGCTATTTACCAGCGGCCTATGTCAGTTTAGTGGTGCTAGGAGAGCCGATTGGCAGCGGGATATTGGCGGCGATTTTTCTGGATGAGTGGCCCGTATTTTTTCAGATTGTCGGGTCGGCATTTATCTTGACTGGAATCGGGGTTGCCAGCCGGGATCAATTGAAAAAAACATGAAGGTTGCTATAATTTCCAGTTACAAGTTAATATGAAATTAACCAATTTTGGTAGAGGATATGGTGTTTAACCCTTCGAATTATCAACGTCGCATTTTTTCGTTTATCAGTCAGGCTGATGGAAGCGCGGCAGTAAAGGCTGTTGCCGGAGCAGGCAAGACGACAACACTTGTAGAAGCGGCAAAGTTGTTGCCTTCGGGTGATGCTTTATTTGTGGCCTTCAACAAGCATATTGCCGATACTCTAAAAGTTCGCCTAGCTGGTACGCGGATGGTTTCTAGGACGGTTCATAGTATTGGATGGGCTTGTTTGGCACGGCAATGGGATAGTGAGCCTCAATTGGACGAAGATAAGTATTGGCGACTCATACGGGCTTGGGTCAAAGGCGAAAGGCCACAACTTCTTGAACGGGAAGCCGAAGATTTGGTTGCTAACGGCATTAAGTTGATTAATCTGGTGCGCCTTACTTTAACGAATCCCGCTAATGAGACCGATATTCACTCCCTAATTTGGCATTATGGCATCGATATTT
Organism: Chloroflexota bacterium; assembly: GCA_024434115.1. Classification (GTDB taxonomy): domain Bacteria; phylum Chloroflexota; class Anaerolineae; order Aggregatilineales; family J027; genus CFX10. The sequence goes on along the minus strand of QMIT01000001.1, from coordinate 474,324 downwards.
TTGATAGTGGATTTATTGCCGCAGTGGACCGGATTTTAGCGCAAGGGGCAAAGACATCTCAGGAGACGTACAAAGTAGATTTTACTGATATGATTTGGTTGCCCGCCTATTGGAATTTATACTCCCGAAAAGTGGATTGGGTGTTTGTAGATGAAGCCCAAGACTTAAGCGCCGCGCAACTCGCATTGATTCGCAAGTGCCTTAAACCCAACAGCCGCGTGTTGGCTGTCGGTGATCCAAATCAGGCTATTTATGGCTTTGCTGGGGCCGATACACGCTCATTTGAACGGGTTAAAGCGGGCATTGGCGCGGTTGAGTTACCGCTTTCAATTTGTTATCGTTGCCCACAATCCCATATCCGGTTAGCACAGGAAATCGTTCCTGAAATAGAGCCTAGCCCGAATGCTCCTGCTGGTTTGGTGACAAAAGAATCTGAGGGCCACCTTTCCAAGCTCGTCCAAAAGGGAGACATTATCCTGTCGCGCAAAACGACACCATTGGTGGATTCCTGTATAAAGCTCATTCAACAAGGTATATCCGCACAGGTGCGGGGACGCGATATTGGCAAGGATTTGAGTATCCTCATTGAACGAGTTGCACGACAGCCCGATTTTCATTTTGATGACTTCATTGAATTTGTAGATTTGTTTGAAGAGCGTCAATTAAAACGTCTGAAACAGCGTGAAAACAACATGACTCAAATCCAGTCCCTGCAAGACCGCTGTGAAACGTTGCGTGTATGTTATCTTGGGTTCGATGCAGGAACTCTAGAGGAATTGCAGTTTGCTATTGAAAACCTGTTCACAGATAACCAACCTGACGTCTGGTTCTCAACAGTGCATCGTGCAAAGGGTTTGGAGGCTGACCGCGTGTTTATTTTGCGACCCAATGATATGCCGCTAACGTGGGAGGGTCAGATGCCATGGGAATTTCAACAAGAAATGAACTTGTTTTATGTTGCGCTGACCCGTTCCAAACATTTTCTATGCTTTTTGGAGCATTAATTGTTCCTCTGATACAAAAAGTCGCCTACGCCGGCCCAATCGGGGACGAAGGGCGGTGTATCCTGACCGGGGAACAACGGTACTGCTGGATAATTGGCTGTCCAAATGCTGGCGAGCGTGCCATCTCGATACATATCCGCTAGTGTCCAATTGACCAGTGTCAAAAAGTCGGCGTCGTTGCGCGGGGTCGCCATGACAATTGGGCCGAATAAATCCTCAAAATTGGGCAGGACGGCCCACGCATTACGCGGCTGTTCAATCGTCAAGGCCTGTAGACGGATACTATCGGCAAAAATGCCGTCCACATTGCGCTGATCAAAAATTTCTTCGATGACCTGCTGATTACTGATAAAGCGGTAGATCGCCGGGGAGATTCTTAGGAAATCAATGAGGAATTCAAGGCGCTCCCCATCGGCAGGTGTGTCCTCGTAATAACCAATCCAACTGCCGCCACGAAAACTGCTGATGCCACCATCATAGCGCCCATCTTTGACGACCAAAATCTGATGCTTGTGATAGTGATAGGGCAGGGAATAATCCGCACGATCCGCCCCATCCCAACGCGGACGAACATTCACCGCAATGTCGGCCTGTCCATTGGCGACCAAATCAACGCCTGTATCAGCGGTGTCGGGCAAAAAGACGATGGTTACACCCCAACGCCGCCCCATTTCGTACATAATTTCGCGGTTGAGGGGGTCGAGGAATCGTTTGTAGAGCGGGTCGGTATCATTTAGACTCACACCAGCGACGGTAATGGCCTCGCCGTTACGGATTTTGTCCATGACGGATTGGTTCGGGCTTGGAATATCGGGGGGGAAATCTTTGACTTCACGGGTGTCGCCAGCGAAATTATCATAAACCGGGATGAGGGCGGCGAAATTGATGTCTTTATCGGGAAACCATTTTTCAGCAATCTCGACCACCCGACCACTGGCATAAAGGCGCTGGATGGCACGGTTAATTGGATTACGCAAATTGACATCATGGCGGCGGAAGGCTACGGCATAAAAGTCGAAACGCACCACCTCTCCGATAAGGCTCATGTTTTGGCGTCCGGCCCGTGACAGGTCATCCAGTTCACCGACCATCGCATCTACCTCGCCATTGGCAAGGGCATCCAGCGCATCATCTTGGGTCAGATAACGCACCAATTCCATACCTGTGCCGTTCTGCGCCATCCACAGACCCATTGCTTCTTCACCGCGACTGCCTGCGATCACACTGACCCGATGATTGGCTAAATCCGCGATTCGGCCATAGGGGTCGCCCTGTCGAATAACTATGCGCTGTTCGTTGTAATAATAGGGGTGGGAATACTCCATCCACTGCTCGCCGTCACGGGTGTGAATTTGTTCGCCAATTAACACGTCTACTTGCCCACTCAACAGGGCTTGGAGTTGAGTTTCGGCGGTGACTTGGATAAATTCAACTTCAACCTTGAGGTCAACCGCGATGGCTTGCATCAATTCGGCTTCATAGCCATTCACTTCACCCTTATCATCCAACCACGAAAAAGGTGGCACGTTGTAACGCACCCCGACGCGGATTTTGCCCGTGTCCTGTAGGGTGCGAATCCCCGATACTGCTGCTGCTTGGGGCGTGGGCGTCGGCGTGGCGACAGTGATAGGCGTTGGGGGAACGAGTGTGCCGACTTGGGGCGTGGGGGTTGGCTGTCCCTGACCGCTCTGGGCAAAGGTCAGTGGACTCATCACCAGCAAGCCAAAGACGCAGGCGATCAATAAACAGGTTACGAAGAGAGGTTTAGCTTTCATCATCTTTTGACATAGTATACAGTTGATGGTTAGTTAAATAGTCTAGGACGGATTCAGTGACGCGGTAGCGAATCGAGCGTCCTTCTTTAATCCGGGCGACAATTTCAGTCGAAGAAATTTCGATTTCGGGTGCTTCCAAAAAATAGAGCCGCTCCAACAATCCGGGCAGACGGCGTGTCAACGCCGAGAGGTCAGGATAGACATCAGGCCGCTGCATCACCACCAATGTCGTCATCCGCAGAATTTCATCGGGCCGCGACCATGACAGAAAATCTCGCAAGGAGTCGCTACCCATCAGGAAAAATAGCTCGGCATCGAGATAATCGCGGTGAAACATGGCAATCATATCTACGGCGTAATGCGGCCCCGGACGATCCATATCGGCGCGGGAAGTCGTAAAACGTGAATTTCCATCTATCGCCAATTTCACCATTGCCAGACGATCTTCGGCGGGGGCACGCGGCAGGCCGATTTTGTGTGGTGGATTGGATGCGGGTACGAAAAATACGCAGTCCAATTCAAGGCTGTCGGCTGCGGTTTCGGCAAGGATGAGATGTCCAAGATGGGGCGGGTTGAATGTGCCGCCAAAAATCCCGATGCGCTTATAGCTCAAGCGAATACCTTCCGTTTCGATTGCGGGATAAGTGTGCCGGGATGCAGCATTTTTGTCTAATGCGCCTTGCCCACGATAGGCTGACTCAGTAGGTGGAAATGATAGAAAACACGGTAGAAAACAAAGGATAGGCCATAACCTGCGACCTATCCCAAGTATTTCTGGACATGGGTGCTGAAAAATCAGCCGCCACCGCCACCGACGCCCTCAATGATGCCGCCTTCGGTCATGCGACGGGCATCCAGCGCCTTAATCGCATCCTCACGGGTCATGTAGCCGAGTTCAACCACGACATCTACAATAGAGCGACCCTCATACATGGCTTTCTTGGCGACTTCCGCGCCTTTCAGATAGCCGATAATTGGATTGAGGGCCGTCACCAAAATGGCGTTCTTGCCCAGCCACCCTTCGGCTTTTTCGGCATTGGCGGTCAAACCTACCACACATTTTTCGGTGAAGGCTTTGACCGAGCCGATAATGACGTGCATCATCTCAAACAGATTGTGGGCGATAATCGGCATCATTACGTTGAGTTCAAGCTGACCTGCTTGGCCTGCCATCATCACGGTTAGGTCATTGCCGATGACATGGAACATCGCCATATCGAGCATTTCCGCCAAGACTGGGTTGACCTTACCGGGCATAATGCTGGAGCCGGGTTGTACAGCAGGCAGGCGGATTTCATCCAGACCGGTGCTGGGGCCGCTGGAAAGCAGGCGGAAATCGTTGGCGATGCGGATCAGATCTTGGGCGAGGGTACGCAGCGCACCTGAGAAAAACACCGCGTCTTGCATACTTTGCATACTCTCAAACAGGTCGTCGCTTTCTTCGAGGTCAATGCCCGTCAATTCGCCCAATTTCTTGACCATGCGGCTGTGATATTCGACATGGGCGTTCAGGCCAGTCCCTGTGGCCGTACCGCCAATCCCCAGCCGACGCAGACCATCGGCGGCAAGGTTGATTTTTTGGATATTGCGCTCAATGGCTTTGGCATATGCACCAAATTCCTGACCGAGACGGACAGGCACTGCGTCTTGCAGGTGAGTACGGCCACTCTTGACGACGCCATCAAATTCTTTGGCTTTGTCGTCAAGGGCGATTTGGAGCTTAGTCAGGACGGCCAAGAGTTCATCCAAACGCCACAGGCAACCCAAACGAACGGCGGTGGGAATGGTGTCGTTCGTAGACTGGGCCATGTTCACATGGTCGTTGGGGTTAACGGGCTTTTTGGGGTTATCAATGGCATAACCGATGAGTTGATTGGCACGGTTGGAGATCACTTCATTGGTGTTCATATTCTGGCTGGTACCCGCACCGGCTTGGAAGGGGTCTACCACAAAGTGGTCATTCCATTTCCCAGCAATGACCTCATCCGCCGCTGCCATGACTGCTTTGGCGATCTCAGCACCACTGATCTTTTTGCCATCTAGCTCTTTGTCTTGGAATAGGCCCAAATCGAGGTTGACCTCTGCTGCCGCACGCTTGATGGTCGCCATTGACCAGATGAAGGCCGGATAGCAGCGTCCGCCTGAGACAGGAAAATTAAGCACGGCACGTTGCGTCTGTGCGCCGTATAATGCACTGGCGGGAACTTGTAGCTCGCCAAGCGAATCTTTTTCGATACGGAAGTCTGACATGGGGTAAAAGGTACTCCTGAGTTTCAAGGTCGAATGAAAGCAATTTAATATTGGTTGGTGGTCAGTTTAACGCAGAGTTGATAACCGGACAATGACAAAAGACCCATTCTGGGATTAATATTTGATGTAAGGAGAATCTCATCTAAACAGAAACTAATGACCCTATGACACATCAGCATCCACCACTCATGCCGCCTAAACCTACGCCTATTCACCGTGCCATCTCCCGGCGGGATTTTTTGGCCTTATCCGGCTTGGCGGTTGCCGGAGCGTTGGCTTGTGCTGGACTCACTGCCATTGGGTTGTCGGTGGTCAATGAGGAAACGCTCAATCCAACTACAATCCCACCCACACGCACGCCTGACCCCGCACGTTTGGCGCGGTTCAAGCAGGTTGATCGCCCTCCGATTCTCCCGCGTGAAGAATGGGGCGCACGTGCCGTTAATCATGAGGCCGAAGAAGAATTCGGATTTTATTCATTGGATAATCCTGAAGGGTGGCGTGAATATGACACCGATTTGCGGGAAGCCTATCAAACGGTTGTGATTCATCACTCGTCACTGTATGAGACGGATGACGACACCACGATGCGCGAGATTCAAAATTTGCATCTGGATGAGCGTGGTTGGGCCGATATTGCCTATCATTTTGGGGTGGGGCTGACAGGCAAGGTTTACGAAGGGCGCAAGATGTCGGCACGGGGCACCCACACCGAATTGCATAATACAGGCAGTTTGGGAATTTGCCTATTTGGGAATTTTGATGAAATATCACCCACCCAGACGCAACTGGACAATACACAAGCATTGGTGAATTGGCTGGCAATTCGATTACGTCTCACGCATCTGGCGGCCCATCGGGAGTTTAATGATACAACGGTTTGCCCCGGCGCAAATCTCTATCCGGTATTAGATAAAATGGCAGAACGGGCGTTATTGCAGCGTGGCACAGGGGGGTATATTACACCACCGGAGCAAGTGATGACTCCCAGTCCCGATGAGGCTAACCTCTCTTATCAAAAATGTGATTGCTGTTGCAGGCGAAACACCTTCTAAAATATTGGTGGATGACACTATCGCATTTAACCTGACGGTATAATATGATTATTTCCAAAGCGGCGCGGGGTAAGGATTGTCATTAGATGAGTGATGTAACCAATCAAGGCATCAATTTGGATCAGACGCTACAGGCGGTCAATGATAGTATGTTGGAGGGCTTGGGCCAATTAGCCGATTATTTTGGCTATAACAAGGTCATGGGCCAACTGTATGGTGCATTGCTGTTGAGTCCGGGGCCGTTAAGCCTAGACGATTTGGTGGAGCATCTGGGCAAAAGCAAAGCCAGTATCAGCATGAATATCCGCACATTGGAACACATGGGGATTGTGCGCGAGGTGTGGGTGCGCGAGACGCGCAAAAAATATTATGAGGCCGAAAGCGATCTTTGGAAGGTTATCCAAAATGTCATCGGCAGCCGCGAAATCCGGGATATTGACCGTGCTTTGAGTGTATTGGAGACGAATATCAACCGCTTGCGCGAGAAAATGCCAGCGATGGACGCTGATCTGAAAAAAACCGCCACGCATTATGTTACCCAGATAGATCAACTCTCTGATTTTTTTAAGTTAGCCCGCTACCTGTTGACCAGTATTTTGCAGCAGGGACGTGATTTTGATATGAACGGGATTATGGATGGTCCCGACAACGAGAAATAGCGAGATAAGCATGACACAGCAGTTTTTGGATGAAGCCCGCGTGTTTGTCAAAAGCGGCGACGGTGGGGATGGACGGATTAGCTTTCGGCGAGAGAAATTTGCTCCGCGCGGTGGGCCGGATGGAGGAGATGGGGGACACGGCGGTAATGTCGTTTTGGTTGCCAACCCTAAGATTAATACTCTCCAATCGCTCGCCAATAGGGTTCACTTTCGGGCTGAATCGGGCGTGGCGGGAGGGATCGCACTGCGAACGGGTGCCACTGCCTCCGATTTAGAAATTGAAGTACCCGTCGGGACGATTGTCCGGGATGATGACGGTAATCTAATTGCGGATTTAACCAGACCTGCCCAGCGCGTAATTGTTGCCAAAGGCGGGCGTGGCGGCAAAGGCAACACCAAATTTAAAAGCAGCACCAATCAAGCCCCGCGTGTCGCCGAAAAAGGCGAACCGGGTGAGGAAAAGTGGCTCAATCTTGAATTGAAGTTGATGGCGGATGTGGGCATTGTCGGCGTACCCAACGCGGGCAAGAGTACCCTGCTGTCGGTCATCTCGAACGCCAAGCCGAAAGTCGCCGATTATCCTTTTACTACTCTTATTCCAAATCTCGGTATGGTGCGCCTCGATTATCGGGATATGGTGGTCGCCGACATCCCCGGTTTGGTAGAAGGCGCGAGTCAGGGAGTAGGCTTGGGACACGACTTCTTAAAACATATTCAGCGTACCCGTGTCCTCATTCATATGCTGGATGGGGCAGGTGCGAATCCACTGGCCGATTATCACCAAATCAACACTGAATTGGCGCTGTTCGACGAAAAATTGTTGGAGAGGCCGACAGTGGTGGTCATCAATAAAATGGATTTACCAGAAGCCCAAGCTGCATGGCCCAAATTGCAGATCGAACTTCGCAAACTGGGTCGTGACCCGATGGCCCTATCCGCCGCGACGCAGCAAGGGACTCGTGAATTGATCTATAAGGCCTTCGAGTTGTTGGATAGCCTACCCGCCGAAGAAGAAATCCCAGTTCAAGAGGTTGAGGAAGTTCGCGTATATCGTTTGGAAGAAGATGAATTGGCTTTCAAGATTTCGCGCCGTATGGATGGCAGTTTCCAAGTATCCGGCAAACGCATTGAGCGGGCGGCCCAAATGACCTATTGGGATTATGATGAGGCGTTGATGCGCTTCCAAAAAATCCTAGAGGCGATGGGTGTTTCGGAAGCGTTGGAAAAAGCAGGCGTGAAGGCAGGCGATACAGTTTACATTGGCGAAATGGAACTCGAATGGGGCGACGAGTCTTATGGCGATGAAGAACCAGAAGACGAGTCTGACGATTTGGATGAGAATGACGGCGAAGATTAGTGCTTCAGTTAAAAGCCCGGCTTGAATTCAAGTTGCATAATGCGTGTCACGGCGAGCATGGTTAGGAAAACCAAGAGGGTGGGCAGAATATAGGTCAACTGCGCTTGGCTGACAACTGTCATAAGCATCACGCTACCCATCCCTGCCGATTTAAATAAGAGTGCCCCTCCGACGGCGCGGGTAGTGCGTTGGCGTGGCGGCGTTTGCGTATCAAGCAAAATGACCAAGATGCCATAACATGGCGGGGCGATGACCAATAGGATTAGAGCAAGTGCGATGAGGGTGGGCATGGATGTTTCTCCCGAAAAGACGATGACAATCCACCCTCATTATAATCCGTTACTCTGGTCGGAACGCTAACAATCGTAAGCCGTTCAGTACCACAATGACGGTACTGCCTTCGTGACCCACCACACCTAAGGGTAAAGGCAGTTGGACAAAGGGCAGCAAGGCGCTAATCACCAAAACGACAATGACCGACATACTGAATGTGAGATTCTGGATGACGATACGTCTGGCCCGTTTACTAAGGGCAATCGCATAGGGAATTTTGGAGAGGTCACTGGACATCAATACGACATCGGCAGTTTCCAGCGCCACATCTGTACCTGCCGCACCCATCGCAATACCGAGGGAGGCGGTTGCAAGAGCGGGGGCATCATTGACGCCATCTCCCACCATTGCCACCGGGCCATATGCGGCGGCGAGTTCGTTGAGAACTATGACCTTGTCCTCCGGCATCAAATTGGCATAGGGGGTATCAATGCCGGTGCCCGTTGCAATAGCCGCTGCCACTTGAGGATTATCCCCGGTTAGCATGGCAATTTTCTGAATGCCAACATGATGGAGGGCTTCAAGGGCATGTTTGGCTTCGGGGCGGGCGGTGTCGGCAATGGCGACAATGCCTAACCAGTGCTCAGGTTGTTGATATACGAGGAGGGCGGTCTTGCCGTTTTGATAAAATGCCTCTTGTTGCTGGCGGATGGAAGCAGGAATAGAGATACCGCCTTCGTCAAAAAGGCGCTCTGAACCGACGAGCAGGTCTTTGCCCTCGATAGTGGCGCGGATACCCCGACCCGGCACAGCCTCAAAAAGCTCCGGTTCGACAAGCGTCAGTTGGCGCTCATTGGCGGCCTTGACCACCGCATTGGCGAGTGGATGTTCTGAACGGGCTTCAGCCGAGGCAGTCAATTTGAGGAGGTCGTTTTCGGTCAGGCCGTTGAGCATCACAATATCAGTCACTACGGGTTTACCTGTCGTAATTGTGCCGGTCTTATCAAAGGCAACGACCTTAATCTGGGCCATGTTTTCCAGATGTGCGCCACCTTTGAACAAGACCCCATGCCGTGCCCCATTCGCAATGGCCGAAAGGATGCTGGCGGGGGTACTGATAACCAATGCACAGGGCGAAGCGACCACCATCACAACCATCGCCCGATAGAAATTGTCATTAAAATCCACACTCGTCAGCAGGGGCGGCAGGAAGATCAGTAGGATGGTCACGCCGATGACGACCATCGCGTAATATTGTTCAAATTTGTCGAGGGCCGTTTGGGTGTTGGCTTTGTTGGCCTGCGCGTTTTCAACCATTTGAATAATGCGTGAAAGGGTACTTTCGGAGGATAGGCGGGTAACTTCAATATCTAGTGCCCCATTTTCGTTGATGGTTCCGGCAAAAACTTCATCCCCCGGTTGTTTGAGAACGGGTACAGATTCCCCGGTGATGCTGGCCTGATTGACACTGGCCGAACCGCGAATTACGCGACCATCTACTGGGATACGCGCCCCCGGTTGCAAAATGACCACATCGCCGTGCCGTAGTTCTTCAACAGGCACTTCAACCAAACGGTCATCACGCCGAATTGTGGCGGTATCGGGGCGGAGATCAAGCAGGCTTTGGATGGCTTTGCGGCTGCGGCCCATTGCATAATCTTGCAGCACATTGGAAAGGCTAAACAGAAACAGCAAAATCGCCCCCTCATGCCATTGGTCTACTAACGCAGCGCCAGCCGCCGCCAGCACCATCAAGAGGTCAACGTTGATTTCTTTGTGCAGCAGGCTTTCAAGTCCGGCCCGCACACCAAAATAACCACCCGCCAAATAGCTGATGATATTGGCGGTAAGGATTGTCCATGCGGGCATTTCAAGTTGTTCCAACGCCATGCTAGTTATGATGGCAAGGGCTGTGATAACCACAAGGGCTGGTTCGATGTTAGCGATAAGCCGCGTGAAATGATTTTGCGGGGGTGTGTTGGTTTTGGGAATGGCCTTTTCAATCGGCTCGACCCTTTCAGCAGGGGTACTGGTTTGGAGGGTAGATTGAGCCATTTGGGTTCCTTTCCATGCGGTGGCGTCTAGATTATCAGCGAAATTTAACCGCAGTTAAATTCATATTTTACTCATGTAATTTTATTATAATATGACCCTATAAAAATTCCATCAATATTTGATGAGAGACCTAAACGCACGAAAGACTATGACGAATTTCTACCTCAATCTTGGTGCCTATACAGAAATTTGCAGCTATGCCGCCACTCAGTCAAGCGCCGAAGTATGTGGACTCATTGGAGGGCGCTGGAAGCCATTTGATAGAGCTGCTTTTGGTGAGCAGGTGATTTCTATTCCTAATATTGCTGCCCAACCGGAAGTGACGTTCTTGATGGAGCCGCGCGACCAGATTCAGGCCATGACCCGGTTTGCCAAAGCGGGCCTCGATACCATAGGCATCTTTCACAGCCACCCACAGGGAATGGATCGCCCTTCGCAGACGGATATACAAGAGTGCGCCTATCCTGATGTCATTTTTTTGATTGTGTGCCCCGCGATCTATGCCGAATGGACAGCCGAGAGACCCCCGACTATTAATGGGATGGTTGTGACCGCATGGCGCATCAAGAACGGGGAAGCAACCGCCGTGACTATCGTGGTGAGTGAGTAGGGGGCAAATTTACCCCCTATAATTATTGTTCGCGGGTGAGCAGGTCATAATGGAGGAAGGAATTCGGCTCGATGGTAATGCCACCGATGTCGTTCCACGTGAGTACCGTGAGGGTATCTTCCCACAGTGGTGCAATGATATTTTCCGGCTGAATCAGCGTTTGGGCCTGACGATACAGTTCCGCCTGCACAGTGGGGTCGGTTTCTAAAGCAGCTTGATCGAGCAGCGCATCTATATCGGCATTGCCAAATTCACCCCCACGCGCCAACAGTCCGTTGGAATGGAGCAGAGCACGCAAGTAGTAATCGGGATGGGCGATCACTGGGGAGAGGGCAAACACTGATGTTGGTGTGTCCCCATGTTGCACGGCCTCGGCAAAAACGCCACGTTGTTCAAGGTTTTGCCCTGCCGTAATGTTAATGGCAATCACGCGCACTGGAATAAAGTCTTTAGTCAGATCGTTTAGCGCATCCACATAATAATCACCATAGACGGATTGCGAGGTAATGAGGTTAATCTGGGCACGGCTGATATTGGCCTCACGATAGCCTGCATCGCGCAGTTTACGATCTATCTGTGCGGTGTCGGGGATCGTTTTCCACAGTGGATTATACGCATCACTGAATAGCTCTGGTACAAGGCTATAGGCGGGCGTCAGATACCCTTGAAAATACTCTTGGGTTACACGGCCACGATTGATACCGAGCAGGAAACTTTCGCGCACAATGGGGTCGTCCATATAGTCAAAACGGCGCACCATGTAGACATACCACATTCGCGCACTGGGCACGTGTTCCAGCCGAAATGAAGGGTTATTTTGAGCCATTTGAATTGCGTCGGGGAGCAGCATATCACGCCAGACCAAATCAATCGCACGAGTTTCTAGCGCTTGGCTCAATTCAAAACTGGAGACGTAACGACGCAGCACAATGGTGTCGGTTTTGGCAATAGGCCCGTATTGAAAATTGGGATTGGCTTTTAAGGTGATGCTGTCGCCGGGGTTCCAAGAATCGAATAAATAAACACCATTGCCTGTCAGGGTCGTCGGAAATTGGTTGAGGTTGTTGGCGGGGAAATCACTTTCTTTGACAGCGAAGAAGGGGGGAAGCGAAACAAGCCCAAGAAAATAGGGAATCGGGCGGGTCAACTGAAAGACCAATGCGCCATTTTCATCCACTGACACGGAGGTCACAATACCCTCTAGCAAATCGAAGGCTTCTTCATCAAGGGTGATGACGCGGTTAATGCTGTAGGCAAAGGTATCGGCGGTAATGGGTGTGCCGTCGGTGAAGGCCGCATCATCGCGGATGGTGAAGGTGTGGGTTAGGCCATCTTCGCTGACGGTATGGGTCGCGGCGACTGCTAATTCATAATCCGTGCTGCCGGCGATTTGTCGGGTCAATCCTGTGTAGAGATGACTTAACACTTCCCATGAAACATACGTGGTGGCTTCGGCGGGGTCAAGCGTTAGGGGCAAATCGGTAGTGCCGATGGTGATGGTGCTGTCCTGCGCGTGGGATACAGATATTGACTGTCGGGGGAAAGCGATCACACAAACGGCGATGCAGAGTGCCACCGCGAGTAATTTTCGGTTGAATAACATAGGGACTCCTGCAAGTAGATTCTTATGTACGGGCTAAGTATATATACAAGCAAGAGTCCCGTTTAGATCGAAAATCTGAATTCCTATTTTCTAGCGGCGCGAGGTATCTCGATAGATATATTCCCAGATGGCCCGCAGAAAAGTATTCGCATCGGGTTCACTGCCAGTATACTCAGTCACACTGCCCTGCTGGTCGTAGCGATAATCTTCACAGGCTTGGGGGATACCGCCCATCACATGCACGTCGGCAATCCGGCGGTGCGTCGTGGCGTTAAATACGGCGACGAGTTTATAAGGCTGGAAGCGCTGAACAGCAAAGATAAGGCTGCCGTCCTCTCGATAATATGGGCATTCTTCGATGACTTGTTTTTCAACCTCCCCTACACAAAAGATCAACGATAACTCGGCACTGGTTTCGGCTTTTGTTTCTTCCGGCAGAACTTCATGCCACTCGTGTAAATCGTTTTCTCCTAAACCAATCACGACACTCTTGAAGGGGCCTTGCGTGGTGGGAAAATTGCTGAGGTTGGCGTTTCCACCACCGAGCGTCTCGCACTGGGCAAATGTTTCCTCGCCAAGTGCGGCTTTGAGTTTTTCTTCCTTTTGCTTTTGTAGAATAAAAAAAATGGCAATACCAAACACACCTATAATAACGAGGCCAATGATGAGTGTGAGGCAGTTTTTTTGTCCGTCCGACATGGGTACTCCCCTCCAGAATAGACTTTTTTATAGATTAAATATCATCGCCCCAAATTTGCCAAGTCCGTCAAGCATATCTGCCACCCCCAACATGATCGCCCTTGCAAATGTGAAACGGCATCATCTTTGAACCTATCATTGAATGGAACGATAGTTCTATCAAAAATCATAGGAGCAAACGCATGGCTGATTTCCCAATGGAAATGGATACATTTTTTATCTGCTTTTCACGCAAAGGCCCAATCTGGACAGGTGAGCCAAGCCCTGAGCTAGAGGAACGCCAAAAGCGCCACGTCGAATATTTGGGCAAATTACGCGCCGATGGTAAAACATTTGTCAGCGGCCCCGTCGAAGACCCCACTGCGAATCTGCGCGGCGTTACGATTTTCAAGACAGCAACAATTGAAGAAGCCCAAGCATTAATCGCCCAAGACCCGCATGTCAAGATTGGGCACTTGGTTGCCGAAATCATGCCTTGGTGGGTTGGCAAAGGTTATCTACGCGGCAAAGAGGATTAGCCCAAACAAAAACCCCGGCTCGTTTACCGGGGTCTATAGCGGGTTTAACATTGACTGGCCTGTAGTCAAGCAAGATTCAGCACGGCGGCTTTAGCCCCGTGTTATTATCTATAATGGTTTAGCGGTCAAGCCCGAGTGATCTATTTTGACCACCGTCATACGGGCCAAAATAGCGATATTGCAGCGGTGCTTGTTGCAAACTATCGAGTATTTCTTGGGTCGTCGGCATATCAAAATAACCTTCTGACAAACCCTCAGCGGCACTAAAACCCGACCCAAAAATGTTGAAGAAGTCAAATGCGAATGGATATTCTTGCACGCGATACGACGACATACCCGCCAGATCAGCCGCCCGTTGAATCGCATCTTCCTCATAACCAATTTCGTCTACCAGCCCACGATCTTTAGCGTCACTTGCCACCCACACCCGGCCTGTCGCCAATTGGCGCACTTCATCCTCCGTCAAAGTTGACCCCGGACGGCTGGCGACGGCTTGGATGAAATTGGTAAGCAAAATTTCGCTCTGACTGCGCCAATACTCTTCTTCTTCAGGGGTCAGCGGGCGAAACATGCTGCCAAAATCTTTATTTTCACCCGTCGCAATCGTTTGGACATCAATTCCCAAATCGTCCAACAGTTCTTGGGCATTAAAAAAGGTGGAGATGACACCAATGCTGCCGACCAGCGAACTGCGCGTGGCCCAAATTTCAGTCGCCGCGCTCGAAATGTATAAACAACCCGATGCACACATCCCTTGCACTGAAACCACAATCGGTTTCTTAGCCCGCAGTTTTGCCACCTCGTGCCAAATCGTATCGCTGGGGTCAACTCCACCACCGGGGCTGTTAGCGCGGATGACAATCGCTTTGACATCGTTGCTTTCTTCCATCCACTTCAACTGCTCTTGCATATACCCAGTCGAGGCGCTGAACAGGCTGTCCCCTGCGATAATCGGCCCGGTGAGGTCAATCACGCCAACCGCTGGTCCAGTTTCCTGAGTTGTGTCTAGTTGACCCGCCCATGTAGATAGCCCCACAAATGACCCCAAGCAGAGGCATACGCATAGACAAATGGGCGTCGCCATGCCTGCCAATGTCGAAAGCAGCACCCATAGCGCTGTCCGATTGACCACTGAGGCTTCTCCACGACTTTTTTGAGGCGGGGATGTCTGTACAGGGGGTTGAAAAAACGGGCCTGTCGAAAAATTAGGTGGCGGTGATTGCATAGTTCCCCGTTGGGGATCATTCGCTGGAAATGGGGGCATCTCTGACATTCCGCTAATCCTCTCCTCAATCTAAAACGGGGAAGCGATACACTTCCCCATTCTCAAGTTCTCTTTAATTCATCAGCCTTTGACAATCCGCACGAAATGGCGCTTGCCATATTGCAATACGGTGGGCAAATCCGCCACGCGCACGACCTCATCAAAATCCGTCACCTTGTCGCTGTCGCGGCGAACACCGCCACCCTGAATTTGGCGTTTGGCATCACCTTTGCTCTTGCACAAACCCGTCACCACCAGCAAATCCACCAACGGCGTATCAGACGGTATCGCATGTTCAGCAATATCATCCGGGATACCGCCCTCTTGCATAGCCTTGCGCGAAAACTCGCGCCCCTGCAAAGCCCCTTCCCGGCCATGAAAAATCGTCGTGATGTCGAGTGCCATCCCCGCCTTGACTTCCTGCGGTTCCACCTCACCCCGATTAATCCGAACCATCATATCATCCACGTCCTCTTGACTCCATCCTAACAGGAGTTTGAAGTACAGTGGCATGGCAAAGTCGGGCAGTTTCATCAAACTGGTGTACATCTGGCCGGGTTCACTTAGCAAGGCGATATGGTTGCCCTTGCTCTTGCTCATTTTCTCGACGCCATCAGTCCCCGGCAGGCTCTCTCCCATGGCGATGACGACTTGCGGCTGCACGCCGAGTTTTTGCATCAATTGGCGACCCGCCATTAAGTTAAACAACTGGTCTTGTCCGCCAACCTGTGCATCCGCCTTGAGACCGATTGGGTCATACCCCTGCATCAATGGGTAAAAGAATTCATGCAAGTAGATCGGGTTGCCATCTTCAAGCCGATTGCTAAATCCCTCCCGTGCCAAAAACTGCTGCACAGTAAAATGTTGGGCAAGTTTGATGACATCCAAAAAGCCGAGTTCCGCCAGCCATTCGCTGTTATGGCGCACTTCCGTTTTCTTGGGGTCAAGGATTTTAAAAGCCTGTTCCTTATAAGTCTGGGCATTTTCCGCCACTTTTTCCGGCGTCAAGATTTCCCGTGCCTTAACATCATCCGGGTCGCCAATCAGTGAGGTAAATGACCCGATCAGGAAAATGACGTGGTGTCCAAATTCCTGAAATTGGCGGAGTTTGTGCATCGTGATGGTATGCCCAAGGTGCAGATCGGTGGTACGGGGATCATAGCCGCAATAGACCCGTAGTGGACGCCCTTCGCGTTCGGCCTGAATCAACCGTTCACGCAGTTCTTGACGCATAATTTCACGGGTATGGTCGTCCCCATAGCCCGTGTTGCTCATCAGAACATCCACTTGTTCATCTATTGACACTTGAACTTGTGTCTTCCCCGTCATTGTCACTATTTCCTCCAATTAAAAGCGGCTAATGGGGTCATTATAGCACAGCGACGGGGAGGTTTGAAAAAGCTGATAGGTTAATCTTGTGGAGGCGACAAACGTTGATAGAGTTGGGACGCAATCCGTCGTACAAAGGGGTCGGCATCATCCAGCGCGATGGTACTGGCAATCAACCCTTCGGCTGGATCAATCTGCGCGATCCCCATCAGTGCATAGGCACGAACAGCCAACTTCGCTTTGGGTAAGAGATTCAAGAGCGGCACTAGGGCTGCCTGACCAATTTTCACCAACGCTGCAATTTCCACATCCGGGCGGTTGGCGTCCCCCGCTGCATCATTTCCAAAAATTCGAAAATCGTGTTCATTAGCACCCAGATCAATCGGGTGGGTTTGGGAATCTTCCACCAGCGCCTGCAAAATCACCGGAATTGCCCGCGCATCGCCAATTTGCCCCAGCGCCCACACCGCCATATGTCGAATCATGTCGTGGTGCGCGACGACCAGTTGAATCAATGGCTCAACTGCCTCTACTGCCTGCAATTTGCCCAATGAGGTCACGGCCCGCACGACCACTTGTTTATCTGGATCATCGAGAGATTCAAGCAAGGCCGGGGTCGCCTGCGGATCGCCTATCGTGCCGAGACCCTCGGCGGCCAATGCGCGTACCCGATTATTTTCATCACTTAGGGCCATTTGAAGCGCCTGTGACACCTGTGTACCGCCAATCGCTCCCAAGATTTTGGCCGCTCCGGTACGCAGCAAATCATCTTCTTCTTGTAGGGCCAAAATAAGCGCATCCGTCGCAGGCTCACCCATCATCGTAAGGGCATTCACCGCCGCTGTCCGCAGCATCACGGTGTTGTCCGATAATGTTGCAATCAAAGGCTCAATGGCGCGGGTGTCACGACTTTTACCCAGTGCCTGAATCGCCCGCATCCGTTCCCCGATATTGGGAGCGTTCAGGCTGCTAATTAACTGTTCCATATCCGAATCATTCATTCCCTAAAAGGCTCTACGATGCTGTATACTAATAATTGCATCTATAACTCAATTTATTATTCTCGCTGAATCTATACAACAACGCCAGCTAAAAGTGTAAATTTCGAGAGATTGATACCAAACTAAAACGCTTTCCTAACAGCCTCCGCGCCGTCGCTATTGAGATTCAAGGGTCTGTCGCCTATAATGACGGCAACTTTCGTTTCAAACATTTTCGTTTATAGGATAGCCCTCCAATGAAACAAATGACCAGCGCCGAGATTCGGGCGGCGTTTCTGGAGTTTTTTGAAGAAAATAGTCACAAAGTCGTGGCCTCCTCGTCGCTTGTCCCCGGCAATGACCCCACCCTACTTTTTACCAATGCCGGGATGGTGCAGTTCAAAGATGTCTTTTTGGGCATGGAAACCCGTGATTATCGCCGCGCCACCACCGCGCAAAAAGTGATGCGGGTCAGCGGCAAACACAACGACCTTGATAATGTCGGCCCCAGCCCACGCCATCACACTTTTTTTGAAATGTTGGGCAACTTCTCGTTTGGCGAATACTTCAAGCGTGAGGCCTGCCAATTTGCCTATACCCTTGTCACCCAAGCCTATGGTCTGCCCCCAGAACGGCTCTATTACACCGTGCATCGGGACGACCAAGAAGCCTATGACATTTGGGTCAATGTGGTGGGTGTGCCTGCTGACCATGTCTGTTTAATGGGCGACAAAGATAATTTTTGGATGATGGGGGATACTGGCCCGTGTGGCTACACCTCCGAAATTCATTGGGACAAATTCCCCGAACAAGGCACGGCATCCGCTCAAGCCTCCTTTGATGCCGATGACGGTCGCTTCCTTGAGTTTTGGAACTTGGTGTTTATGCAATTCAATGCCCTCCCCGATGGCACGCGCGTCCCCCTACCCAAAACAGGTGTGGATACCGGGCTTGGCCTAGAGCGCATTGTGTCCATCTTGCAGGGTAAGGACAACAACTACGACACCGATTTGTTCATGCCCATTATTCGCGCTACCCAAGAATTAACAGGCCACACCGACGCCGAACGCCAAGCCAATTACGTGCCCTACCGTGTCATTGCCGACCATCTCCGCGCCGCCTGTTTCATGATTGCTGATGGCGTCCGCCCCGGTACACAGGGCCGCGATTATGTTTGCCGGATGGTGCTGCGTCGGGCCATGCGTTTTGGCAAAAAGCTACCCTTCGACACCCCCACCTTTTTGGCTGATTTGTCCGGCGTAGTGATTGCCAATTTTGGCGACGCCTATCCTGAATTGAAGGAACACCGCGAGACGATTTATCGCACCATCGCCACCGAAGAAAACCGCTTCCTGCGTACAATGGATCGCGGTCTGAATGAACTCGAAGCCATGTTGGATACCCTGCCCGCTGGTGGCACGCTCGACGGCGAACGGGCTTTTTATCTGCACGCCACGCTCGGCCTGCCCTTTGAAGTCACCCGTGACGTAGTAGTTGAACGTGGCTATCAAATAGATGAGGCCGGGTTCAAAGCCGCGCAGGAAGAACACGCCACAGTTTCCAGCAAGGGCAGTCTCTTCGGGGATATTGATGTCGCCGAAGCCTATACCCGCGCCCTCGAAAATCTGCGCCACAATGGATTTACCGAGGTCACCCACGATCTTTATGGAGCCTATAGCCAAGAGGTCAATTTGGTTGCCCTTCTACAAAATGGTCAACCGCTGGAATCCGCCACCGTTGGGGATCGTGTCGAAGTCGTCCTAGACCGTACTCCCTTCTACGTCGAAAGCGGCGGTCAGGTCAGCGACACAGGCATCATCGAAGGCGACGGTTGGCTGATTGACATCGAAGATGTGCGCCGCCCCGTTGGTGGTCTGATTATCCATATCGGTGAGGTCGTACAGGGCACTGTTCAATCGAATGTGCCCTGTATCGCCAGCATTGACGCCGAACGCCGTGTGGATATTATGCGTAACCACACCGCGACCCACCTGCTCCATGCCGCCCTGCGGAAACGACTGGGCACGCATGTCCAGCAGCGGGGTTCATTGGTTGCCCCCAACCGCCTACGTTTCGACTTTAGCCACGACGCAGCCCTGACCTTTGACGAATTGAACGATGTGCAGCGTGATGTCAATCAAGAAATCCTTGCCAATCTGCCCGTCACCGCCGTTTGGAAGACGCTAAATGAAGCGAAGGCCGAAGGTGCGATGGCCCTCTTTGGCGAAAAATATGGCGATCAGGTGCGCACGATTACGATTGGCAATGATAATCAGCGGTTTAGTTATGAACTCTGCGGCGGCAACCATGTCAACAATACCGCCGTCATTGGCTCATTTATCATCGTCCAAGAGGGTGCGATTGCTCAAGGCATCCGTCGTGTCGAGGCCATTACGGGCACACAAGCCTCCATGTTCACCGCTCATCGTCTGAACACGGTCAATGAGCTGGCCCACCAATTACAAACCTCTGCCGAAGCCATTACGGATCGTGTCGGTGCTCTGCAAACGCAAATTAAGCAGCAGCAGCAAGAAATCACCGATCTGCGAGATCGTCTGGCGCGGGCCGAATTTAAAGGCCTGCTCTCCAATACGCAGCAGTTCCATGATGTGCATGTGCTCGTCAGCCGTGTTAGCCCAACCTCACCCGAAACCCTGCGCCACATGACTGACTGGTTCCGCGATGCCATTCCGACCAACGGCGTCGTGGTTTTGGGCATGATCGCCGAAAATGGCAAACCGCAGTTGATTGCCGCTGTCACCAAAGATTTAACCAAGCGTGTCCATGCGGGCAACGTCATCAAGGAAATCGCCGCGATTATCGGCGGTGGCGGTGGTGGGCGTGATAATCTGGCCCAAGCAGGCGGTAAAGATGCCACTCGACTGGATGACGCCCTTGCCCGTGCCAGCGAATTAGTCGCCGAACTCTTAGCGAAATAATGCAAAAATGGGGCGGACACAGTGTTCGCCCTATAAGTTTTTGTGGGTTTTTATGGGATGGGAGTCCGATTGAAAAATCGTTGGGCCGCCGAAGCATTTCTGAAATCCTACACGGAAATTTTCGCCGCCATCTATGACACCACCACTCAAGATTTAGGCGCGGTACAGGTGGCCTATTACGGCGATGCGGAAGTGGCCTCCTTCCAGATGGAATTTTTCGCGGTAGAGGCTGAGCCGTCAGCGGTGCTAGATGCCATTCGTGCCTACCTCATCCAACCCAACGAGACCTATGTCCTCAATGTGGCCCATGCTAATGAAACCCCCGATACCACCTATGCGAATTTAGACTTTCAATATCAGCACACCTACCCCCTCTACGGCATCGAATCCCCGTCAGCATTGGATGTTCCTAAAATCGCAGTGTTTGAAGTCAAGCGGCCCGCCCAAGCGATGTACGTGAACGAGACCCATCTGCAACACGAACCCATGCCCGTGCATATTGTTGGCAACCCCACTATCCGCCAATTTTTCGCTAAAATGGAGGGGCAGGCAGTCGGCTGGATACAAGTAATCCAAACCGTCCCAAAGATCACCTATATCAACAATCTCTACACCCTGCCCGATTTCCGACGGCGTGGTGTGGCGGGAGCATTACTCAATCGTGTCCATCAAGTCTGTGCCGAGAATGGCGTCACCCGCATTTTGTTGATACCCTCTGAGATGGCAAAACATTTTTACGCCACACACGGTTATCGGCCCTTGTTATATTTCAGTGTTTGGCGACCAGCGGAGTAGGCACGATGGCGCAATCACAACAAAATCTTCCCCGCCAAAAACGAATTCAACGCATCCAGTTGGAACCCTATGATGATGTGGTGTCCGTGCGTGACCGCCTACAATTTGTCAATGCCGGACGGGTGCTGTTGGTGTTCCCGGCCAATGGCAAAATCCTGCGCCGCAAACTCGATCTTGTGTTGATCCAGCGTGAAGCGGCCCGTCGTGATTTGCGTTTGGCCCTTGTCACCAGCGATCCCGACATTGCCTCCCACGCCAAAGAATTAAACATCTCGGCCTTTTTTACCATTGAACAGGCCCGCACGCAGCGTTGGAAGCGCCCCCGCAACAAAGTATTTGTAGATCGGGAAGACCGCCCCCACGCCGAACATGACCCCTATGAATTGATGCAGGCCGCCTCTCGCCTCAAACCACCGCCAAGTCAGAAAAAACAAGCTGCACGGCGTGTCATACGCGGGGTGCTGTTTGGTGCTGCTGTGCTGCTGCTGCTGTTTGGCATCTACGCCATCCTACCCAGTGCCACCGTCACCATTACCCCCGCCAGCGACCAACTCAGTGAAGTAATTGATGTGACCGCCGATCCCTCCATCAATCAAGCCATTCCCGAAAGCAACCGCATCCCGGCGGAAACACGCCAGTTCTTACAGGATGGTACAGCGACCATCGAAACCACCGGACGCCGCACCGCCGAAAGTGAATTGGCCGAGGGCAAGGTCGTTTTTACTAATGACACCGGCTTGGCGACCTTTGTCCCCGCTGGCACAGTCGTGCAGACGATTGATGCCCCCCCTATCCAATTTGAGACGCTTGAAGATGTTGCCCTACCCGCCCGACAAGGCGCAACCATCGAAGTCAACATCCGCGCTCTCGAAAATTCTAATGGTCTGCGCGGAAATGTCGAGATTGGTGAAATTGCACGGGTCACAGGCCCCCTAGAAGGCAGCGTTTCTGTCACCAATCCCAACCCGACTTTTGGTGCAGGCGTTCGAGAAGCCGCGTTTGTCACGCAGCAAGATTATGACCGTTTGGTGACGCTGGCCCGCAAGGAAGTCCTCGCCAACGCACAGGTCACCTTAAAACTCGCCGCCGACGCTGACCAATATTATGTCATTTCCGACCTCCAAATTGTGGGCGAGCCACAGCTTTTTTATAGCGCCGCCCTCAATGAGCCAGTGGATTCGGTTAGCCTGACCATGCAAGCCACCGTCGCAACAACGGTCATCAATTTGGACGAAGCCCGCTTGATCGCCAATGCCTATCTCGCGTCTTTTGTGACGGCAGGGAACGAATTGTATGAACGCGCCAGTGTTCGCGTAGGGCAAATTCAGCCGCCTGCCGCTGATGGAACCATTGCCCTTACGCTGCGTGTGGATGGCAGCACTCGTGTCGCCATTGATGCCAACGAAGTCCGAGATCGTTTGGCCGGAAAATCTGAAAACGAAGCGCGTGAGATGTTAAATCGCCAGTATACACTTGACCCTGACGAACCCATCGAGATCAGCACATGGCCCGGATTTTTGAACCGCCTACCCATTCTGCCCGTCCGCATTAGCGTCCATATTCGAGGAGGCTAAAATGGATAATTTCTCTGCTAACTTCCCCGGCAAGCTGCTCGGCATAGATCACGGGGCAAAAGTTATCGGTTTTGCGACCTGTGACCGCATCGGCCTCATTGCAACCCCCCTCGCTATACACCATCGCTCCTCCAAACGTGAGGATTTCGCCTTTATCAATACCCTTATCGAAAAATACGAAATCACTGCGTTGATTGTCGGGATGCCCCCCCGCCCCCCCGATTTTGAGGGTCACAGCCAATCCGACACCGTGCGCCTCTGGGGTCAGCGTTTGGCGGGTGCGGTCTCAATTCCGGTTTATTTTTGGGATGAAGGGCTAACGAGTATGGACGCCGAGGTATTATTGCGGGAGACTGACCAAGACATACCCGAACGCATTGATGCCCATGCCGCCGCCGTCATGCTGCAATCCTTCTTGGATGCCCTGCGTGATTATGGCGCGGAATGGCCCGAACAAATAGAGCCAATCGAGGAGTAATCAGATTTTCTTGATTCGGCGGATAACTTCGTCAAGCGAGGTGGCTTTTTGCCGCGTTTCGGCTTCGGCCTCTGCAATTTCGCGGTCAATTGTAGCCTTGTGGTCATAATAATAGGCCAGCGCCGCATAAATTTGAGCATGGGTCAACTCGAAATTTTCCACAATCCATTCCACCGACGATGTACCTAGCACAAACATACCTACAATGTCATGCACCGTGATTTTTGTTCCCGCGACAACAGGCTCTAATCCGCCAAACCCGTCATCTACCAATTCAATATGATTGATTGCCGCAATCGCACCCATTCTTTATACCCTACCCGATGAAAAATACTTGGTTTTCAATGTCAGCTTCAATTGTCCCAGCACCTGTCTCAACGAGAGCATGATAATCTAGGAGAGATTTTACAATTGTCCCGATACCATCCTCACCTTGCAAGTGTCGCAACAATCGCATAATACCAGCGTGGCGTTTACCTATGGTTTGCCATTCGTCATGTAGTTTCATGTAATCTTCATCAAATGACACCACCGCTCGCCCTTGTTCGGTAGCGTATTCCAAATGTACATCATCGCTGGCCTTATCCAGACCAACTTCTTCGCATCGTAATACATCTACCCCCTTTTTTCTCAATTGTACTGCAATCTGCTTGGCAACGTGTTTATCGGTATAAAATTTAAGTGTCATAGAGTTTCAATTATCATCTAATTGTGGTCTGGGGGTAGAGTCGCTTGAGTTCCGTTGTAATTCTATGTACCGTCATCATCGGCGTATCTCCAATAAATCTCCGCCTGTCCCCAAATTTTACCCCCAACCCCAATATATGCCTATGCTGCCGCCGTCATGCTGCAATCCTTCTTGGATGCCCTGCGTGATTATGGCGCGGAATGGCCCGAACAAATAGAGTCAATCGAGGAATAATTGGATTTTCTTAATTCGGCATTTGGGCGGCTTACTTTCCCGATCTCACCCCTACCACAAATCCACCCCTCTAACGATCATATATAACCCATACCCATATCAAATGCCATCACTTGACAAGTGCATACCGTTTAATTTCATCTACTCACTCGATTGTCCGCCTAATACTTATGATTCATCAACGCTCATAAGTAATCCGGATACCGCCCAAGTTCCGCCCATCACCAAGCGCCACCACCTGTGTTATCCTAGCAGGTGGAATTCGACACCTTTGAAAGAGAACGCAACCGATGTACGAACAACAACCCTATTCGGATCCGCTGCAAGAACCGCATGGCGTCAGCATCCGAACCCTCGGCAACGTCCTCCGCGCCATCCTTATTCCCGGCTGCTTAGGCTTCATTTTATTATGCGTGGTGGTCAGCTTTTTCGTGGTCATCACCACTCCCGAAGGCTACAACCCCATCGAAGGCATGGCAATCCGGCTGTATTTGGTGCAAAACCGTGATGAATTAAACTCCCCCATCGGCACCGACCCGACTCTGAAACGCTTTGAGGTGCGTGAAGGGGACAGCGCCAACGACATCGGCATTAATCTGGTAACGGCGGGTTTCATTCGCAACGGCTCACTCTTTGCCCGTTATGCGCGGTTTCAGGGCATGGATGATGATTTGCGCCCCGGCGTGTTTTTCATCAGCGAAACGATGACCTATGACAAAATTTTGGAGGTTTTGACCGACCCCACCCCGACTACGGCACGCTTCTTGGTACGCGAAAACATGCGGATGGAAGAAATTGCGGCCCAAATTGATGCCACCCCCCTGCTCAGTTTTACAGGCGCTGAATTTTTAGCCGTCATAGGGCCGAGTGCTATCCTGCCGACTGACTTCCGCGCCCGCTATGGCATCCCATCCAACGCTTCACTTGAAGGATTTTTGTACCCGGCCACCTACGAACTAAGCGCCGCCGACACCGCCGTCAGTTTCCGCGATCAGATGTTGACCGCCTTCGATACCTACGTGACCCAAGATTTGCGTGATGCCGCCGCCTTGCAGGGCAAAACCATGTTCGAGATTGTGACTCTGGCCTCCATCGTCGAGCGTGAAGCCGTTTTAGCCTCCGAGCGCCCCACTATCGCCTCGGTCTATCTCAATCGCCTGAACATCGGACAAAAATTGGACGCCGACCCCACCGTGCAGTACCAACTCGCTAACAATCGCCAAAACGGGGTATGGTGGCCTTTAATCACCGCTGATGATTATGTGTCCGCTGTCGGCCCATACAACACGTATTTGAATGTCGGATTACCGCCGGGGCCAATCGTCAACCCCAGCCTATCCTCCATTCGTGCCGCCATTTATCCCGCCACAACGACCTATTTCTATTTCCGCGCCGCCTGCAATGGGGATGGCTCGCATCAATTCTCGACCACCTTCGAGGAACATGCCGCCAAAGGCTGCCCATGAGATTTAAGACTGTGGTTTCCATTGTTCGATAAACGCCATGAACACTGCCAGATTATAAGACTGCCCTTCTTCCAATTCGGCGGTGTTTTGTGAATGCAAGAATGTGCCATCGCTTTCCAAAATATAAAAATGGGGATAGCCTGCCGCCGCTGGAAAATGTTGCAAAAAGGCATCATTGAAGTTCTCTTGGCTGTAATTGACTTTCACGATGACAAAATTCTGTCGGAGCGCTTGATTAATGTCGGTGTGCTGCTCAATAAACTCATCTAGGATATAACACCACCCGCACCAATCTCCACCAATGTCCAGCAAAATCCGCCTGTTCGATTGTTGTGCCTCACCCACAGCATTTTCCAGATCAGCGGCGGGGTCACGTGTGGGATCATATTCCACCACAAAAAAGAGGGGATAATCCGACGTCGGGTTTGGCCCAGACGACCTGCCTGTTTTGTCGTTTTCAGCCGATTTACACCCCCCTAGAAGCACAACACAGCCTATCACAATCCATAACATCGGCTTTTTCATGCGATACCTGTTTTCATTTGGTGTTTTTTTACCATTCGTACAATCCACGCTTGAAAGGGTCACACGGGTAAGTATAATCGGAACGTTTTTGGCTGACTTTTTTCCCAGCCGATTATCAACCTACACTGAAAATAAATTCAAGAAAGTTGAACGCATGGATATTCTGGTCACTGGGTCAATCGCTTTCGATTATTTAATGCGCTTCCCCGGCAAATTTAAAGAGTCCCTTATTGCCGAGGCCCTCGAAAAAATCAGCGTCAGTTTTCTTGTGGATGAAATGACCCGTCACTATGGTGGGGTCGCGGCCAACATCGCCTATAACTTGGCACTGCTTGGGGGTCGTCCCCGCTTGATGGGCACAGCAGGCCGCGATTTTGGCGACTATAAAGTCTGGCTTGAACAGGCTGGTGTAGATACCTCGACGGTTGTCGTCCTGACCGATGTTTTCACCGCCTCATTTTTTGCCAACACCGACCAAGAAAATAACCAAATTGCTTCGTTTTATGCCGGGGCAATGGGCCGCGCGGGTCAATACAAAATCAACGACGTTACCAACAAACGACCCGACCTCGTGGTAATTTCCCCCAACTCGCCCGATGCGATGCAAAACCTTATCAACGAATGCGCCGAACACAAAATTCCATTTTTATACGACCCCAGCCAGCAGGCCGCCCGTCTCGATGGTGATGCCCTACTGCACGGCATCGAACGCTGCAATATCTTGATGTGCAACGATTATGAGTGGGAAGTCATCGAAAAGAAAACAGGACTCAGCCGCCCCCGCGCCATCAACACAGGCTTGACCCTGATTATCACGCAGGGCAAAGAAGGCGCCCATATTTATCGGGATGGCGAAACCTTCTATATCCCGCCCTACGAACCCGTCACCCCGCTCGAACCCACTGGTGTGGGTGATGCCTTCCGCGCAGGTGTCTTGCGCGGGCTAGATTTAGGCCTCTCGCTAGATATTTGTGGCCGCATGGGGTCGGTTGCCGCCGCATTTGTTTTGGAAACCATCGGCACTCAAAATCATCGTTACACGACTGAGCAATTTGTGGCCCGTTATCGCACCGCTTTTGATGATGATGGAGCGCTGGATGTGTTGTTATCGTCCACTACACCAAAGGAAACACAAACAGCATCATGACCGCCGTCGCTAAAACTACTGAATATCGAGTGCAGCGGGTTCAAGATCGCAACCTGCTACGTGAATTTTTTACCCGGAATCGGGGTCTGCATGTATATATGCTGGGCGACCTCGAAGATGCCATGTGGGAAATCAGCGAATTTACCGGGGCTTTCAATGGAAAAGGCCTTGAAGGGGTTTTACTCATTTGGCGAGGCGTCCAGACACCTGTGTGTTTGGTTACTGGTTCGCTTGATGCCGCCAATAAGCTCCTTCAACGGTCGCAAATACCCGAAAAAGTCTGGGCGATCATCCCCGGTGATTTATTCCCCACCTTCGAGCAATATTATGCCCCTGAAGAATCTGGCAAACTATGGCGGATGGTCGTCACCCCCACCGAATTTGTGGATGGCCCGTCCAATCCCTATCTGCGTCGGCTGACCGGAGCCGATGCCGAAGCTGTCACCCGTCTGGAAAGCATGGAACGCGGCGCTTTTGGTCGGGACACCACCTACACACCTGCCATGCTAGACAATGGTGTCTTTTATGGTATCACCGATAAAGAAGGCCAGATGATTTCGGTGGCGGGCACGCATGTGGTCGCCACCAAAGAACGAGTGGGCGCAGTTGGGCATGTCTACACTGCCCCATCCGAACGTGGGCGCGGCTATGCCACCATGACAACAGCCGCCGTCACCCGCGAATTGTTCCGTATGGACATAAGTCTGGTAGCACTGAATGTGTTCCAAACTAATACGCCTGCGATTCGCGCCTATAACAAATTGGGCTATCGAATCCATGCCCCCATCAATGAATGTGTCGCTATCAAACGATAGATAAGTTTTACCCAGATTTTGTGCGTTAGGTCTCGCTAACATTTTAAGACTTTCTAGGAGATACAATGGTTAAAGAATTCGATGTCGCAAATCTCGACTTCGCCCCCGGTGGGAAACTCCGTATTGATTGGGCGGAGCAAGATATGCCCGTCCTGCGCTCCATCCGTGAACGTTTTGAGCGCGAAAAACCGCTTAAGGGCCTGCGTGTTTCTGCCTGCCTCCATGTCACCACTGAAACTGCTAATCTGATGGCGACCCTTCAGGCGGGTGGCGCGGATGTTGTGCTGGCAGCTTCTAACCCCCTCAGCACCCAAGATGATGTAGCAGCCTCACTGGTGGCGCACTATGAAATTCCGGTCTATGCCGTGCGCGGTGAAGACAACCAGACCTATTTCAATCATCTGGAAGCCGCACTCAATCATCGCCCCCATATGACGATGGACGACGGCGCTGACCTTGTCAGTGAACTGCACAAAAAACGCGACGACCTAATCGGTGATGTAATGGGCGGTACGGAAGAAACCACCACCGGTGTCATCCGTCTGCGGGCAATGGCAAAAGAAGGCGCTCTGCGTTTCCCGGTGATCGCCGTCAACGACAGCCAGACCAAGCACTTCTTCGATAACCGCTATGGCACAGGTCAGAGCACCATTGACGGAATCATCCGCGCCACCAACATTCTGCTGGCAGGCCGTACTATTGTCGTCGCAGGTTATGGATGGTGCAGTCGTGGGATTGCCAGCCGTGCTCATGGCCTCGGTGCTCGCGTTGTTGTCACCGAAGTTGAACCCGTCAAAGCTCTCGAAGCGGTGATGGATGGCTTCCAAGTGATGCCGATGCTGGAAGCCGCCAAGATTGGCGATATTTTTGTCACGGCCACTGGCGACATCAATGTAATTGACCGTCATCACCTCGAAGTCATGAAATCCGGCGCGGTGGTCTGCAATTCTGGTCACTTCAACGTCGAAATTAACCTAACCGCCCTCGCTGAGATGTCGCTTGGCGCACCCAAGCTCGTTGGGCCACATATCCAAGGTTACAGCCTAAAAGACGGGCGAATGATTTATATACTCGGTGAGGGCCGGTTGATTAACCTCGCCGCCGCCGCCGGACACCCGGCCAGTGTGATGGACATGAGCTTTGCAAATCAGGCCCTTGGTGCAGAATTCATGGTGCGGAACTATGACACGCTGCAAAATCAGGTCTATACCATCCCTGAAGAAATTGACCGTGAAATCGCCCGTCTGAAGTTAGTCTCAATGGGTGTTCAAATTGATAGCCTGACTGCTGAACAGGAACATTACCTGAATCAATGGCAAGAAGGCACGTAATTTCAGGCTGAAGCCAGTCAAGCGTATGGTGAGCGTCGTAAATCGGCGCTCATTTTGCATTTAATCTGTGGTAAACTCGCTCGCCGAGGTTTTACGTATGTGAGGAGAAAAATCTTTCATGGCAAGAAAACTTTTTGCGGCATTTTTGGTGATAGCACTGCTCGTCACCGGATTTACCGCTGCAAGCATTACCAATCACCCAACCCCCGCCTTCGCGCAATCCGCCGACACGGTGTTATTGCGTTTTGTTCACGCTTTGCCAGATGGCGAGGCCGTAGATGTTTATGTCAACGATGGGTTAGTTGTTCCAGCTTTAGCCTATGGACAAGCCACCCCTCATCTCGCTTTCCCAGTAGGTGACTATACATTGGCCCTCCGTCCCGCTGGCTCCGATGTAGCGGACGCCGCCATCTTTAGCCAATCATTTAATCTGGCCGCCAGCCGCACCGGGTATCGCCAAAACACCGCCGTTATCCAAGCTGATGAAGGAGGTAATCCGGCGCTGGCCCTTTATTTCGATGATCTTGACCCTGCCACACTTGGCTTTGCACGAATGCACCTCATTCACGCAGTAGCAGGTGTCGCCCCTATTGACTTGCAACGTACCGATGGTGCTCCCATTTTGCAGGGTGTCACCTTCAATCAGGTGTCTGGTTCGGTCAATTTACCTGTTGGCAACTATGATCTGGTCGTCACCGCCACTGGCGATACACCCGAAAACGCGCTGTTGGCTGTTGGCAATATTGAGGTGAATACCAATTTGCTCTATACAGTGATTGTGATCGGCACAGCTTCTGATGATCCTGCGCCCTCTGCGCTGGTACTCACCACGCCGTTCTTTAGCAATCCTGCCCAAGATGAAATTCTCGTCAGTTTTGCGCATGGCAGTGGGGATGCCCCCGCCGTTGATGTGTACGCCAACGATACGCCCATCTTGGTCGGCTTGGAACCGGGAGACGTTACACCCCATATTCCAGTGCCTGTGGGTACGGTCAAATTGTCGCTGCGTGAAGCGGGAGCACTCCCGAACAGTGCCGCCGCCTTTGAATCCGAAGTGGATTTGAGCAGCGATTCTGGTGCAGCTACTATCGTTGCATTGGGTTCGCTGACCGATGGCACGTTCAATTTCTCGCTGTTTACAGACGAGATTGCCGATCTGGACAGCGCCACCGCCCGTATCCATGTCATCAATACCGTCACAACTGGCCCTGCCAATCTGGAATTGAGCGACGGCACAGCGTTGGCAAGTGCTCTTGCATCATTCGCGGCATCAAACCCCGTTGATGTTCCAGCAGGTACCTATAGTGTGACAGGCGGTTTCGATGAAGAAGCAGGCCCAGTATCCATCAGCCTGCCGGATCAGACCTTTGTTGGTGGCACCCATTACACCCTGTTGGTGTTTTCCGCCGCGACCCCCGGTCTAGGCCTTGCGTATACTGTCATCAACACGGCCTCCAACAGTTTCACAGGTGCGGTTGGTACAGAAGTAGTGGCAGCAGCGACTGAAGAACCCATCGAGGTGACACCTGTCGCAACTGACGCAACGCCCGTCGCCGTTGTTACGACCCCGCCGCCTCTCACACCGATTGCAACAACGCCCGTTGCGGTTACTCCTCCACCTGTGGTCTCTGCGCCACCCGCGACCCAAGCCTTTACCGGGGTCGTCAATTTAGATTCGGGTGTGAATCTGCAATGCCGTGAATATCCCACCTCCGCTGCCTTCTCGCTCGGTCTAGTACCCAATGGCTCAACGCTGATTTTGCAGGGCTTTGCTGGCCCGATTGATCCGGAAGATGGACAACCCAACACGCCGCTGGAACCCGGCGCGTTTGATAATCCTGAACTGGCTCAAGATTTCAACGAAATTTGGTTGAACGCGGATTGGGCTGCACCACAAGGGGGCACAATTCGCTGCTGGGTACGCGCTGATTTCTTGCAGATCATCTATAAGGGCCGCAATATTAACGATATTGGCAAGTTCTTTGAACTGGTCGAACTCGGCGAGATTGATGCTGTGCCATCCAATTATCCCGGTGGTGCGGTAGATGATTCTGCCGTTGTTGTGCCGCCATCTGAAACCGCCCCGCAGCTACCTACCGCTACGGTCAATCTGAATTCTGGTGTCAATCTGCAACTGCGCCGCACACCATCCATTCAAGCCGAGTCACTGGCCCTGATTCCCGGTGGTACGGATCTAAGCGTGTTGTCCCGCGCTGAAATCACCCCCGGCACAGAAATTGGCGCACCCCAATCCCCTGATTGGTATTTTGTCCAGTTCGCTACACCGGATGGGTCAGCCCTGATTACCGGGTGGGTATCTGCCGATTTTGTGATTTTGACTTTCAATGGTCGTGCCATCACCGCCGAAGATGTTCCGCTGGCCGAAGACCCCCTACCCGTTGGCGAAATTTTAGCTGGCTCGGGTTCACCCGCCATCGCCGTACCCACCGAGGCCCCCATTGTTGGTCTCGTTTCCATACCGGGGAACGGCAATTTGAATCTGCGGGACCGGCCCAGCACCGATGGCATCCTCGTCACCCCTATTCCTTCCGGTTCAACGGTGATCGTTTTGGGGCGCAATGGCGATGGCACATGGCTTAATGTCCGTTATGAGGTCGCGGGTCAAGGTGCTTCAACGGGTTGGGTCGCTACCGAATTCGTGACCGTGACTCGTAGTGGTTCGGCCTTCCCCCTCAACACCTTGCTGATTACTAGCGGTGAAGCCGACTCGATGAATTAACTCCCTGCATCCGACTATGAGAATCAAAAAAGGGACGAATTCAACACTCGTCCCTTTTGATTTTGGCAATCAGGAATTGGCTATTGACCTAGGTCGGGGCTGTTATATTGCCGTACCAGTGCGGCAACTTCCTCATACTTGCCACGTGTTGCCCGTTCCCCATTAGATGCGGTGAAAAACCGCCAATCGGCATCACTCTGCGACCCACCCGCCCGATACACCACCGTTGGGGTGCTGTTGACCCCTAGCGTATTTTGGAGTTCACTAGCGGCGGCACGAACTTGCTGTCCATAATTGGAATTAATGCAAGAGCGTAGTTCGTCCGTGTCTAACCCCATATCATCCGCTAATTCAATCAATCGGCTTGTGTTAAAAGCCTCATGTCCCTCAGCTTGGGCCAAGTCAAATAGCTGGGTATGAAATTCCCAAAAAGCACCCTGTTTATCCGCACATACCGCCGCATCCGTCGCTTTGGCAGAAAATGCGCCCCCCACAAATGTCATGGGATAATACTCAACGCGGGCCTGCCCTGTCCGCACAAAATCCTTGATAATCCGTTCCACTTCTGGGGCATATTCGGCGCAGTGTGGGCAGGAAAAATCGGAGAATTCGGCAAATACAATCGGGGCATTGGGGCTGCCAATATAGGGGATGCCATCTTCCGTAACCCCGCGTTCAACCCCTTCCATCACGTCCGAGGCCAACTTCACACCAGCGTCATCGCGCTTGGCTTCGCTTTGCAGATCGGCGGAGAGAGGAATCCCCGCATAGGCGCTAAAGCAACTGGTATCCTCTATCCCACACACCTTGGTCGCTTCTTTTTGTGTCAAATAAATCACTGCAACCACCGCGATAATCGTGGCAACGACGACACCGCCGATTAACAACAACTGTTGCTGCTGTTTCTTTTGGGCCTTCTTCTTCGCCGCAATCCGTTGGGCGGTTGGTGCTTTCGGTGGCTTAGTTTTAACTGGTTCTGCCATGAAAATTCTCCTTACGTGAATCGGTTCCTCTCATTAAATTACACAACGCCTGAAAAGGCTCGTCCATTGTCTCAGATGACGCAATGGTAGGCGAGACCTAGACCGTTAAAAACATTACGGACTATATTCCGTTTATCCTCAGTCTTGTAAAGATTCTCCTACATTTATAACAGGTTTTGTCGCACTTGGCCCTAATTTAATATACGGAATCATCCATGCCACCTGTGATTGATAATCCAAATAGGGTTGTCCAAAAGCCCGCTGTAGTTTTTGCTCCTCCAGCAACGACCCCACCGCAAAATAGAGTGTCACACCAACATACAACCCCAGCATCCCAGTGGTCATCATCGGACTGGGCCATAACAGCAACAGACTGAAAAAGTAGAGAGGATGGCGCACCAACGCATATACTCCGCCTATTTGAAGCGGTTCTTCTGGTAAGGGCAGCGACTTGCCATTTTGCCATGCAACATACTGGCTCAAGCCCAAAAATCTTAGCGTATCAATTTGCAGCAGCGATATGACCAACCCAATCAGGCCCACCGCCTGTATACCTAGCAAAACATAACTCAGCGGAGCATCCACCTGCCACATCGTCTCCCCCGGATTTGCACCCACCACAATCAACACGGGTAGAAATGAAATGGTCGCCACCACATTAAAAAACAGCCGATACACGCCCTCATAGGCTCGTCGGCCAAACGCCGTTACAAACCACGCCTTGATCCCAAAAGCCGCCAGCAAACTGTGAAATGACCCATAGACCAATATGGCCGCCAATGCCAATAAAAACTCATCCATACCAACACTCTCTTTCTTCGCTAAAGTACCTCTGACTTGCTATCATTAATGGGCGATTTTTCACCATATTAGGATGGCTAGAAGATGCACATTACCGACATTATTGTTCGCAAACGTGACGGCGGCGAACTTTCTACCGAAGAAATTAACTGGTTTATCGAGAATTATACCGCCGGGAAGGTCGCCGATTATCAAGCGGCGGCCCTGTGTATGGCGATTTTTTTCAGAGGCATGACGCGGCGTGAGATCAGTGATCTTACCCTTGCGATGGCCCGCAGCGGCGACCAAATAGATTTATCGGATGTCGTGCCCTTCGCCCTCGATAAACATTCCAGTGGCGGGGTCGGCGACAAAACCTCACTCGTGGTACTGCCGATTGTTGCGGCGTGTGGTGTCCCTGTTGCCAAGATGAGTGGGCGTGGCTTGGGGCACACGGGCGGCACGATTGACAAATTAGAGGCCATTAACGGTTTCCGGGCCGAATTTTCAAAAGAGGAATTTAAGCGCCTTGCCCGCGAAAATGGACTGGTGCTGGCGGGTCAATCTGGCGACCTTGCCCCCGCTGATAAACTTCTGTATGCCCTGCGTGATGTGACGGGAACAGTAGACAGCCTGCCTCTCATCGCCAGCAGCATCATGTCGAAAAAACTGGCAGCCGGGGCTGATGCGATTGTGTTGGATGTCAAAACGGGCAAAGGTGCGTTTATGGCAAATGTAAACGACGCACGCAAATTGGCCCGCACGATGGTGGATATTGGCGTGGATGCAGGTCGCAGCATGGTCGCCCTCATTTCGGACATGAATCAACCACTCGGCAAAATGGCAGGCTTGGCGTTGGAAGTGCGCGAAGCTATTGAAACCCTGCAAGGCGAAGGGCCAGCCGATTTTACCGAACATTGCTTGGTCGTCGCGGCCCATATGTTGCATCTTGCCCCTAACAGCGGCGTAGACACTTTTGAAGCCGCCTATGCCGCCGCCGAACACTGTCTGCATGACCAAAGCGCTTTTCGCCGTTTCCGTAGTATGGTGGAAAGGCAAGGTGGGGACGTGTCGCAGGTGGATGACGTCAGCCGCCTCCCCGACGCTTCATTAATTGAATCAGTGACTGCTCCACAGGATGGCTATCTATCGGAACTGAGCGCCCTTGAGGTTGGCCTTGCAGTCGTTCGATTAGGTGGTGGGCGTGAGAAAAAAGGTGATCCGGTTGATTATGGTGTCGGGGTCGAAACGCACCACAAAATCGGCGACAAGGTTAAGGCAGGCGACCCCCTATTCACGATTTACGCCAACGACCCCGCCAAACTCGCCGAGGTCAAATCGCACTTGGGTACGGTAGCCAAGTTGAGCAATTCACCTGTTGATGCCCTACCCCTGTTCTATGACACCATTACAGGCCGACCCACATGACCTTGTACGATACCATCATTGTGGGTGCGGGGGCAGCGGGTTTAGCAGCGGGACGAACGCTGCATGACGCGGGACGAGCGATTTTGATGCTCGAAGCGCGTGATCGTATCGGCGGACGCATCTACACCAACTATGACTTTGCTGCCATCCCTATCGAATTTGGCGCGGAATTCATTCATGGCGATCATGCTGTCACGATGGATTTGGTCAAATCGGCTGGGCTGCATACCCTACCCGTCGTGCGCATGGGTAATTTACGCTGGTCGGACGGGGTGAATCCTGCCCTGCCCCTTGCCCAATTGCCCGGCCCGTTACGCCAAACATTGACCGGACTCTTGCAAGCCTACGAGCAATTAGCCAACGTCAGTCTCCCCCAAGATGTATCGCTGGCGGATTACTTGCGCGGGCAGGGTTGGATCGGAGACGCGCTCACAGCGGCAGATGTCTTGTTAGCCCAAACCTGCTGCGCCAATATCGAAACCCTTAGCTGCCATGACCTCATCCGCGAAATGAAAGTAGATACAGCGGGTCATGCCGAATCACGCATCCGCGAGGGCTATGGCAGGTTGTTAGACTGGTATCACGCCGATTACCCCATCCACTTCAATTCGCTGGTTCAGGAAATCCAATGGGGCGATGGCGGCGTAAGGGTTATTTACAGCGGGCAGGTTTATCAGGCCCGTAGCTGTATCCTCACTGTACCCGTCAGCCTATTGCAAAATGGGACGATTCGCTTTACCCCTGCCCTACCCCCCGACAAGATATGGGCCACCAATGCTTTTCGCATGGAGGCTGCCACCAAATTGATTTATCGTTTCCGCAAATGCCTGTGGGATGAAAACCTCACTTTTATGGCCCATACCGGATTGACCGCCCGTTGGTGGACGCCGAGTTATGGACGCCATGAAGATGCCATTATCGCGTGTTACGTCACGGCGGAACGGGCGCAAAGAATTGATGCGATGAATGAGGCCGTCGCGCTGGATATGGGGTTACAGGAACTCAGTATCCTGCTTGGCATTCCATTGAATAAATTACAACAGGCTGTTCTTGCTTCTAAGCGGGTGGCATGGGCGGCTGACCCGCTGGCATTGGGGGGTTATGCCCATGTTCCCCCCGGCATGGCGGAATGTCGTCCATTACTGGCCCGTCCCGAAGGGAATCAGCTATTTTTTGCAGGCGAGGCGACGGCCTATTACACCAATCCCCAGACTGTACATGGCGCGATTGAAAGCGGTTGGCGTGCGGCGCGGGAGTGTCTGACCATACTTTAATCAGATGCTGGTTCGACCCACAGCAATTTGGGCACACGCGGTAATCCAAGCGCCTTATCGGGATTGATGGGGATGGCTAATCGGGTTGCCGCCAGCAATAGCCCAACAAAAAACCACACCGTCAGCGAAGTGGCCTGATATTCGACGTTGAAATAAAAATGGTCAAACATCCCTCCAACCATTGCGGCTACAATTCCTGCAAACAAACCCAACCAAATATCGTTGATTTCATTGTTCTGGTCAATTTCGGCGCGGTGGCGATAGCCATAACCAAATACACTCAGGAGAGTAATGAGATATACCACCAAACCAACAATGCCAGAATTTGAGGCAATGGTCAGATAGGTATTGGCAACAGCCTGATATAGGTCAATGTCGGGTGGCGCGATAAACCCTACTCCAAATACGGGATAGCGGGCAATGAGTATGAAAGTGTCCTTGTATTCACCGAGGCGCATCTGAGTTTCGAGGTCAGATGCTGTGACACCCGCGACCACCCTATCTACATACCCCGCTGTAATGGGGTTAAACGGGGCGATGGCAATCAAAATGAGAAGCACCCAAATCAGGCTGCGGTAGCGAATCACCGCCACCAAGCCTACCCCGGTCAGTAACCCCAACATCGAGCCGCGTGAATCGCTCAAAAATAATCCTGCCCCGACGCATCCCATCAACACAAAAATAATCCAGCGGTATCCGGTTAGAGGTCGGCGGGCCAATAATTGAGGCGCAATCAACGCCCCAACCATCATCAAAAAACCGCCATAGGCATTCGGGTCAACCCATGTGCCAATCGCCCGTTCCCCCTTAATTTGCACGCCATCTTCACGATAACGCAGCACATTCCCCGCCGGATAACCGATCCGAACAAGGCGATTCAATATCGTATTGGCGAAATCGTCATTCAGCATCCACAATACGCTGCCGATGACCCCCGCCACCGCCCCAATCACCATAAAAGTCAGAGTCAGTCGTCGCAAGGTTTCAACCCGGCGCACCACATCCACTACCACTAGGGACAGGCCGACGTTTGCCATCAACCCCAAAAAGCGCCGCAAAATACCGGGGGTCAACGTTCCATTCGGCATCCCTAAAACAAAGGCAAAAATCATCAGTAGGATGAACAACAGTATCATCCCGTGCACAGGCGTGGTCTGCAAATCACGCCGCCGTCCGGTCATCCATTGGAATAAATAGACGACGATAAACACCCCCAACGCCGCATCAATCAATGACGGCGTAATGGCGACTTTAAAGGGTAGTGTCCCAAATGGCAGAAGGCCCGTTAAAATCAAGACTAATGCCAGCGACGCATCTAGGCTGCTCAAGGCAACCAAACCGATGATTGCTGCAACGACCAACCCCAGCGCCATAACAGGCCCTTCCAAAATCAGCAGTAAGGCCAATACCCCACCGAATACACCGAGCATCGCCCCAACCGTCAGTGCGTTTAGAGTGGGCAGGTTTTCGTTCAATTTAAGCCGCTGGTTTTCCAGCATCTTGTACTCCTGTTTTTCGATTTCCGCGCAGTCCTAGCGCCACTACACCCAACACCGCCAACAAGGTCAGACCACTGATAATCCCCCCAATTTGGATAGATAGAGGGCGATACACAAACTCAATTTGATGTGTCCCCTCCGGCACATAGACCGCGCTGAGTCCACCATAGGCCTCTAATAAATCGGCTTCTCTGCCGTCAATTTCGATCTTCCAGCCCGTATCATACGGCAGGGCCAATGTCAAAACGCCCGATGTGTCGCCCTGTGTCTGAATACGGATTTTTTCGGGGTCGAGTGTTTGTAATGTCACAACCGTATTGCCGGGGTTTTCAGGCAAAGCGCCGGGATTTTCTTTTAATGCTGCCACGTCGCGCACGGGGAAATTCAAATCCCCAACTAACTGCCGCGCCTCACCATTATTCGATACCACCCGCACTTGATACATCATATGGGCAAACGGGCGGGGATCATCTAAACGATAGACATAAAAACCCGACCCTTCACCGATACGGGTGTATGGCACAGGTAGGGTATCCCATTCGGCATTTAACACCTGCACTGATAGCAGTTCCCAGCGACGCTCCACCGGAATGTTTCGCAAATAGAACTCCACCGCCTCAAATTGCAGCGGACTATTGCCCCAAATATCGGGCAAATCGTACATTGTGCTGTAGCTGCTGCCAATGCCGACCAGCCCTTCAATTTTTTGGCCCAGCGAGAGGTTATCGCGCATCATTTGGATAAAGGCGGGTTCGGGCAAACGGTCATTAGCCGGGATAGGCTCATAATTTTCGCCCCCCATATTTGCGCTAAATAGGTCAAACACAACTAATGCCACCAACACCACCTGCCATTTTAGTTGAGTCGCCTGCTGCATGACGCTGGGCAAAATTAGGGTCATCAACACCGCTATGAGCAGGGCCAATCCCGCTGAATCCAACGCCCCTTGATACAATTCGCCGTTGGGTGGAATCAGACGCAGCACAAAAAATATCAGGCCGAAAAGGGCACACAGCACCATCAAGCCAATCAATACCCGCCGAAGTTGGCGCAGGGGTTTGTGGTCGCTGAGATAGTCCCACGTCAGGATCTGTACCGCCCCCATGCTGGCAAGCACCGCCCCCGCCGTCGCCACGACAAACGCAGCCCGTTCTTGACCTCGGAAAAAGCCAAACCCCGGCAGCAGCACATAGACAAAATCGTATATTGCCAATCGTTGCCCAAATGAGAGGGTCAATCCAAACAGGCCCACACCGAGCCAGAATCCATATCCCGGTACTCGCCGCCAAATCGCTACCCCAACCAGCACCAGCCCGATCAAGCCAAGATACAGCGGCGTCCAGCGTCCAAGCATGTAGGGGAACACAAATTGGGTTAGGTCTTGCATCGAAAACCCGCCACCCTTGTCGTCTACGCTGAAGTTTTCGCGGTAGGTCTGGCTTTGAAATTGGGCAGTCGGCAGCAATTGAGCAGCACTCAACCCACCCGCGATTAGGGACATCACGAGAATTGCCAAACCAATCGTTTTCCAATCCGTGCCCCGCCGCCATAAGCGATACACCAGATAAGCGACTGCACTATAAGTCGTGAATAAGAGCGTTTGGGGGTGCCCCGCCAACGCACACAGCGCCAACGCCACCCCTGCTAAGACCAAACACTGCCAGCCAATTCTTGCATGTGTCGGACGGGTAGCCTCATGAATACCGAGCAGCACCAGCGGTATCCAAATCGCGCTTTCCAAGAGGGGCAGTTGCAGCGGAGGATAGGCGCTCATAAATCCGCCAAATCCAAACACCAGCGCCCCAATGAGACTTGAAATCACCGAAATCTGGGTAGGGACATCTTGGGCAATGTCGCGGGTCAGGCGGCGCAAAAAGGCGTACATCATAAGCGTTCCCAACAACACTTGCAGGGTCATTTCGCGCTGTAGGGCCGCGTACACCTCCCCATTGCTCACGTCCGATTGGCTGGCAAGCAGGGCAACGGTTAATAAGCGCGGGGGATACAATACCGCTGTTTGTGGGTCGGCTAAAAAGGGCGTACCCGCGTTCATATAGGGATTCCACAGTGGGATTTCACCTTCACGGAATCGTTCGACGCTGTAAGATGTCCACGCCACAAATTGGCCGGAAAAATCACCCTCTTGCAAGGACACCTGATCCACTTCATTCGGGGTATACAGTCGCCAAAAAAAGATGGCCCACAAGCCAATCAGCACCAAAATCGCCCATGTGTCCGGCGAACGGCGTACTCGTTGAAACATTATTCATCTCCCTGCATGGGGGATTCAGCGGGCAAAACTTCTACCTCAATCGGGGAAAGGAACGCATCCGGGAATGGGTTCGGAACTCCATCCCAGCTAGGGGCATTGACAGGCAGGCGAACCCCATCCGAAGGCCGATAAAATCCGATTAAGATACGATAAACACCGGGCGGCGTTGTATCTGAGACTCTAACCATATATTTATCATGAGCATATTTTTTGGCTAACCAAGCGTGGGTGGGATACCAGTCTTGGCGCGGTACCGCATCACCGCTACCCCATAATTGAGCGGGATTTGCTGGGTCAATTAACTGAACAAAAACGGTGAAATCCGCTGAAGTTGGATTGGCAATATACCATGTCCAACTCAGTTCAATGGTGTCGTTTGGCTGCACTTGATAGCGAGTTGAGGGTCGCAGCAAATCGGCCCGAAGCCAAGCAACGTTTCCGAACGAAACATCACAACATGGGTATCCATCGCCGTCATACTCTCCTACGATACTGCCCCCGCGCAAAATCACTTCGCTAATGGCCGTCGCATCACTGCGGATAGAAGCGATTTCCACACCAGCAAAAAAATCACGCCAGCCGATTTTGAAGCGTGGTTCAAATGGCGTATTGGCAAGATCATCATTTATCTCAATGTGATAGGTTTCGGCGTAAATCTTGCCAATTTCCCATGTATCGGTGCGGCGTAACCCCCTGCCCGGAAAACTATCCAACTTCCCAATCACGACAGGTGGATCAGTCAAATTGGCGGCAGGGCCAAACACCTGTATATAGAAACTCAACGGGGTTTCGGACTGGGCTTGAGGTCGCCAGTATAGGGTAATCTCAATTTCATCATCGGTCTTTTCATTCAAAATCACGGGCGTGTCATCAATCTGGTAGCCCAACAGTTGAATCGGGCCAAATTGGGCATCGGTTAGGCGGACGTCTGAGGGCAATTGTTCAATCGTATCCGGGGGGGTATAGGCAGGGCGAATCACCGTAAAGGGTAAAATGAGGGCATAAGTAGCTAAAGGCATCACAGCAATGGCGGCAAGGCGATTGGGTAGACCGAGCATCCGCAAGAGGCCGCTCCATCCTATAGCCAGCAATACCCCGATGATGGCAATAGCAGGGAACAATAAGCGCCCCTGACTGGCGGGTGTCTGCAATGTCCAACGCACAACCCCGCCGAATATCAAGGCCAGTTGCACTAAGAGCAAAACAACGGGACTTGCACTAGTGCATCGCTTCCAACACCGTACCCCAATGAGGACTAATCCTGCCGCCCCCCAATTGCCTATCGCCAACGTGTAATCAAAAAATCGCTGTGGGCTGATGACATTTAAGCCGCCGAACCACCCCCAATAGGCATAATAAAATCCTTCGCGCTCGGCCCACACATCCTGTAAGCCAAAATTGGCGGGGCGCTTGCCTGCGATTTCAATCATGGTGTTGAGGCCCGTCGGATCATCATACAGTTGCACATTGCGGATATACCACCATCCGGCAATTAGGCCAATTCCAGCGGCAACGGCTATCCCCGCCACAACCAAATCTTTGAATGGACGATGCTCTCGCCAATACACTGCAAAAATGGTGAGGGCGACCATCGGCGCAAAGGTCAATCCGCTGAGTTTGGTCAGGGCCGCCATGCCCAATAACACCGACAATAGGCCAATCCGCCCCCAATGCCAGCCCAATCGCCATAGGGCCAGCATTTGTACAATTATTGCCGTCCCTAAGAAGATCACCAGATTATCATTATTGACGCTGGCGGTGATGAACAAAAACATCGGGTTAAAAGCGACAAAGGCCATCGCCAAAAAACCAAGCATAGGCCGTGTTGGAATCGCCAGTCGCGCCATATCAAAAGTTAACCAGACCGTGCCCGCCCCCAACAAGATACTAAACAGGCGGCAAATCATGACAGCTAGGGTCGTTTGTTTATAGGGAAAAGATTCGGCTTCCGCATCATGGACAATGATGTTTTGGTTGTCGCTGGCAAGACCGATGCCGACTTTGGAATGGGGGTTATAAAAAAGCCGCGTCTCCAAATCGCTACGGTCAATTGGCAACACCAACAGCGCCGCGATTAGATAATACAAGGGCGGCTGACTGCCCTCTTGTCGCCATAGAGTCTCTTTGGTAGGGTCTTGATAGGGCAGTTTACCCGTGCTGGCGATATAATCCACCACTGGAAAATGGAGCATCTCATCGGAAACCTCAAAAATGGGTGAGGTCAGCATATAGATCAACGCCAGCGCCACAAACAATCCCATAAGTGCCAAACGCCGACGCTGCAATTGTGGAGGAATTTCCGGTAAAATCCAATTCATGCTAAATCTTTTCTAGTATGAATCCAAAGACGGCGAGAGAGTGTAGCGCGGCCTAGCCCATCAGTCCATAGCCTACTGCTCTGCGTTTGCCGTCGTTTTAACCAACTTTATTGGCAGAATACAATGCGGGCACTAAAAAATCATCGTCCCTTATTTATTTTGATATTGCTTTTTCTTGGTTTCACCACCCTGTATGCCGAAACCGTGCCACCGTTTGAAGGGC
Organism: Chloroflexota bacterium; assembly: GCA_024434115.1. GTDB lineage: Bacteria > Chloroflexota > Anaerolineae > Aggregatilineales > J027 > CFX10. The sequence continues at coordinate 431,384 of QMIT01000001.1, read as the reverse complement.
CGGACGAAGGTGAACATTTCGCCTATGTGATGAAAGTGGCCCGTACCGGAAAATTCCCCAACCCCGACCACGATCTGGATACCCCTATCAAACAAGCCGCTGCCCAAGCGCCGCTCTATTATACGACAGCCGCTCTTTTTACCCGTCTGCGGGATTTTGGGGATTGGGATATCCACTATCAGACCAATCCTTGGGGCGCCTATCCGTCGCCAGTGACCGGGCGCGATAACCGCAATCATTTTATGATGCAACCCCGCCAGCACGCCATGACAAATGACCAACAACAAATGAGCGCGGCCTTACAATGGATACGCCGAATAGCCCCCCTCTATGGCATCTTGGCTCTCTTAGGAGTCTATTGGTCAGCCCTTGCCATCTGGCCCACTCAAAAATCATGGGCAGTGTTCGCGGCATTGGCCTATGGCATGAACCCCCTGCTGATTCAAACCTTCGCCCTTGCCAGCAATGATGTTGCCGTGATCGCCTTCGGGGCGCTCATATTGGCGGTGGGATTGCATCTTATCAATGATTGGCAGAACAATCGCCTGTTACTTTTCGCTGGGATTGTCATGGGACTGACCGCCCTCTCCAAAGCCAGCGGATTGGCCCTGTGGAGTATTCCGCCAGTCGGTATTTTCATCGGCTGGTGGCAAACCAAACAAAATTGGCGTTCATTAATCATCCGGTGTGCAGCGGTCATCGCCATCGCTAGTCTGATTGCTGGATGGTGGTATGTACGCGGTTGGATACTCTATGATGACCCACTGGGTACAGCCCCCCACAAAGCACAGCCGTGGGCATGGGATGAATCCCAGTCTATCTCACAAATTCTACGCCGCACCCCGATTCTCATTCTCTCGTTGTGGGCCAATTTCGGCTCTGGCGAAGTCCGACCCTCCGAATGGGGCTATATTGTGCCATTGACCTTATTGGGATTAGGCGTGATTGGATGGCTATACACCCGCCCGACCCGCCACACCCTGCTGCTTCTATTGACTGTTGGGGTCGGCTTGGCGGCGCTGTTCCAATGGATGTCTATGTTCGACCTCATTACAGGCCGACTCACCTATCCCTACTATGACGCCTTTGTTTTGCTGGTGGTGACAGGTTTGTATCACTTTCGACAGTGGCGTGGTTGGTTCGCCGGGGCGTTGGGTGGCATGGCATTGGTGATGGTTCCGGCGGTGATTATCCATGCGTTTGGCCCCCCACCCCTCCGCGATGATGTCCCTGAAAACTTGGCAGGCCCAGTCATTGATTTTGGCGGCCCGCGCTTTCTGGGTTATACGGTGGATAGCAATCTCATCCACAACGGGGACCATCGCCGCTTCAAATTGTGCTGGCAAGCGCCGGATGGCAACCAAAAAATCCCCCTGCCCTATCCGTTTTCCCTTACGGTCACCACGCTCGACAGCCAATGGGTGGGTAAGCGCGAATCATTTACGGGTTTGGGCAACTATACGCTGTGGCAGCCAAATAAAATCTTTTGTGATGAATTTGCCCTGCCGATTGAGAAAAATGTCCAAGCGGGCGAGGTCTATCCCTTGCAACTATCCCTTTTCGCCCTACCCGATGGTATTCCATTAGAAGCCACTGTGAATGGCAGCAAGCAACGCAGCGTCATCATTGGGCATTTATGGACACCCGCCCCGCCGATTGACCCGACTCTACTTGATTCCGCCTCATTCCGTTTTGAAGGCGTGGCGTTGGCGAGATATGAGATGGACATCACGGATAACATACTCAATCTATATCTGACTTGGGGAACGTATTCCGCACCACGACGGCCCTACAAACTTTTTGTCCACATTTTGGACAATGCAGGTCAAAAAGTTGCCCAAAGCGACCCTGTTCCCGGCGGGGAACGTTATCCAATTTGGGCATGGGGCCAAGGTGAACAAATTGAGGATGTGGTGAGGGTGCCCTTGCTCGATTTATCGGCTGGTGATTATCAGGTCGTTATTGGAATTTATAACCCTGACACTTTTCAGCGCCTGCCCGTCCGTGATAAAAATGGCACTCCTATTGGGGACTCCGCTTTGTTAGGAACAGTGACTATCGAATGATGCTACGATCACGCCATTATTGGCTGTTTGGGGTCATCCTACTCGGCCTTATCGCCTATCTGACCGCCGCTTTTTGGGACTATACCCAAGACGACGTATTTATAACCTATGCCTACAGCCGCAATATCGCGGAGGGGCGGGGTTTTGTGTTTAATCCGGGTGAGCATGTGCAAGGCACGACCACCCCCCTTTATACCCTGCTGATGTCCGGGGTCTATTTTCTCACCCATGATTTATTACATGCAGGCAATCTCCTCAGCGCGATTCTACTGGCCCTAACCTGTGGTCTCGCCTTTTTGCTGACCCATGACCATCTTTCGCATTATGGCGGTTTTACTATCAGCGTCATTTTAGCCACCTCACCACTGATATATGTCAGTTTTGGCATGGAGACTTTGCTCTACTGCACATTGTTGATGCTGGCTTTGTGGCGTTGGGAACGTGACCGGCCTTATGAAGCGATCTTGGCAGCGGCAGCCCTGACATGGACACGCGCCGATGGGGTCGTTTTGGGCGGGACATTGTGGTTAGTGGCGGTATGGGATAGTTGGCGGGATCACCAAGATGCACCTATCATCTCCCGCTTGCGTCAATTGCCTTACTCATTAGGTCTAGTCTATGCGACGGCGATTGCTCCTTGGTATCTATTCGCATGGGCCTATTTTGACACCCCCCTACCCAACACCTTTGGCGCGAAACAATCCAGCTTGGAAGGCATCCAATTTTTGAAAGATGGTTGGAGCTGGTGGAAAATCTTCTATTGGGACAACAACCCCCTCAGCGTCACCGCCTTTTTCTTCATCATCATTGGGGCATGGCGCGTCCTCAAAATCAAACCCCTGCGTCCGGTGGCTTTATGGGCAGGCTTCTATCTGGCGGGCTACACCATTTTGAACGTCGCGGCCTTCTGGTACTACACCCCCCTATTCACTATTTGTATTGTCCTCATGGTGATTGGCGGCACGTGGATTTTTGAGCAGATGGGTCACAACAAATTATGGCGATTCGCGCTGGCGGGGGTTTTGGTCGGCGTTTCGGGCGTGCTCGCTATCGTCAGATCACAAGATTTTGCTGATCCACCACCTCGCACGAGGACGTATGTTGTGTTAGGGAAGTGGGTCGAGGCCAATACCCCAACCAATACCACTCTGCTCGTCGGTGATTTGGGTGTGATGGGGTATTACGCTCAACGTCATACGATTGATTCCCCCGGCCTGATTGTGCCAGAAATGTATTTTAAGCAGGATGATTACGCCGTCCTAAAATACAAAACGGATTATGTCGTCGCAACGGGTTATTACACATGGCAGCAGGTCATCGCGCAAGATTGGTTCGACACCTACTATCGCGCCGCCGCCCAATTTAGCACCGAGACCGATACCTTTAGCCCGATGACCGTGTATCAACGACGCCTACCCTTGATCATACCCCCTACCCTCGTGCAAGGCGACACCCTTCCGCTAAACTGTGATATTCGATTAAACGAAGGCGACACCATACCCAACGAAATCCGCGCCCGTTTGCTAGGCTCGGCAGGAAACGTAGTCATTGAGGACGCTCACCCCTTTTTCGAATCCATTTATCCCGCCAACACCGCTGAAGGGGATGAGGTCATCCGTGAGCAAATCGGTCTCCCCCTGCACGTTTCGGCAGGCAACTATCAATGGGAATTGGCGTGCGGGGATGATCGTTCTACTGGTGAATTTGAAGTCCTGCCCTATGCCGAAAATGCGGGATTTGTGAGATTAGAGGAGGTTGTGTGGTCGCCATTTGCCCAGTTAGCAGGCATCGCGCTGGCTGATGGCAATACCGCATGGTCGGGGGGTAGCGTTCGAGTCGTGTTCTATTGGCAGGCTCTCGCGCCTGCTGCTGCCGATTATAGTGCACTGGTACATTTGGTAGATGCGCAGGGGCATGTGGTGGCACAAGCCGATGGTTATGCGGTGAATAACACCCGACCCTTAAGTTCATGGCAATCTGGCGAAACGATCTTTGATACCCGCGAAATCTTGCTGCCGCCCAACCTACCCGCCGGAGACTATTCCATTTTGGTCGGCTGGTATGATTGGCAATCGGGCAGTAATGAACGCCAACTTATGACCAACGGCAACGACGCCATCCGCTTGCCCGTAACCATCCAAGTGCAGTGGCCCGGTGGTACAGGATTACCGTGAACCCCGTAGCTGCTCAAAAAAGCGCAGGGTCGCCGCTGCAATCGCATCCCAACTAAACTGGGTGGCGAGTTGGGCCGCTGCTTTGCCAAGCCGAATGCGTTGGGTTTCATCATGGGCTAATTCACGCAGGGCATCGGCCAATTTCTGAGGTGAATCGGGCGGCACCATTTTCATCGCCTGTCCATCCACCAAATCGGGTTCATCCACCTGCGGGAAAGTCGTCACAATTGGACAGCCATGCGCGAGGGTCGCCATGAGTGTGCCCCGCCGATACGACACCCCATCGCGGAACGGCAGGGCCACCACATCACACGCCATCAGATGGGCGCTGACAGCTTCGGGGGTGACAAAACCTGTCCAATGCACCCGCCGCGAAATGCCCAAGCCTCCCACCATCCGTTCCGCTTCATCGGCCTGCTGAATATTCGTCTGGTCACTCGCACCCGTCTGACCACCGACAATCAACAAATGAGCGTTGATACCGCGATCTACCAACAATCGAATCGCCTGTGCCAGTGTATCCACGCCCTTGCTACGATTGATGAATCCAAAGAAGCCAACAATAAACGCATCATGTGGAAGAAAGTGCGCCTCACGCCATGCCGTTTTGTCATAATCAGTGGGGGGCTGTACGGCGATATTGGAGCCAATCGGAATTCGCATCACGGGGGGCATCTGACCCTGTTGCGCTAGTTCCCGTTCGTCGCCCCGATTGGTCACAATCACGCCCTTGCTTTGGCGTGCCATGCGGTAAATGACTTTTTTGCGGACAGGGCCAGCTTTAGGAAATAGATAGGGGACAAGCAGATCATGGAAGGTCGTCACGACAGGGGCTATATGCCCAAGTGCTTCGGGCAGCAAATTCGCCGCAACCCGCATATTATAGGCCGCTGCTTGATATTGGATATTAACCACATCCAATTGATTCGCTTTGGCCCACTGAGCAGCCTGTACCTCCCCACGCTGTCCATCACCGGATTTTTGTTTCCCCCAGCGACCCCAATTCGTCACTGTCGGTTGCGCCTGAATCCCCCGTTCTTGAATAACAGGCACGGCGCGGTCACTCGTCAGGACAAATATCTCGTGTCCCTGTGTCACCATCGCCCGCCCCAATTCCAATGAATAATCCCCTACCCCGCCTTGCATCGGCGGAAACTCACCTGTGATGATGCCAATCCGCATCGAGTCACTTCCCCTTGTTTTCAAGCACGATAGATTCACCGGCCCACAACAATGACCGAATCACCAACCAATAGGCCTTGACTCGCTCCCAACGTAATGGGCGCTGACTGCCCAAGCTCCATTTAGCGGCCTCAATCCCAATCTGATTCGCATAGTTTACCACCATTGCCAGTCGGAAAATTTCAGCCTGCCAGCGACCATGAAACTTGCGAAAATAGCGTAGTTTGCTGTGTTGAAAATGTACATGGCTGCGAGCTTTGACCTGTTTGCTGCTTTGCCCTTCATGATGGACGATTTTGGCGTCCCCTACATACAAAATCTCCCAACCCGCGTCTTTGGCACGCCTGCACCAATCCATTTCCTCGGAATACATAATGTAGCGCTCGTCAAGGCTGCCAACTTGCTCCCAAACCTCTCGCCGTGCCAGTAATGCCGATCCCTTGACCCAATCCACTGGGAAGGTTGCGTCGTTGGGCATCTGACGCATAAAAAACCAATCGAGCAAGCGGCGTGGGGCAATATTACTGATCCAAGGGCTTTCAGCTATACCAATGAGCAGGGTCGGGAAATGGTGACGCGTTTGCTGATATGTGCCGTCGGGGTTCAGGGTGTGTGGCCCAACCACTCCCACTTTCGGGTCAGAATTCAAAGCAACCATCAGGCGCGGCAGAGCATCTCCCATAACTTCAGTATCCGGGTTCAACAGCAAAACCGCCCGTCCAGTAGCCGATCTTAGGCCCAAATTATTTCCACGTACAAATCCAATATTCTGCTCACACGTTATGAGATGCACCCATCCAAACCGTTCACGGAGCATTTCCACACTACCATCTTGGCTGGCGGAATCTACCACTATAACTTGAGTCAGCAGCCCCTCCCCCGTGCATGTGCCGTCTGGGGCGACTATGGCAATCGGCGATTCATAAATACTTTCTAGGCATCGCGTCAATAACTCCGCGACATTCCAATTTACGATGATGATGGATAAATCCAATGTTGCATCCTGCTGTATGACGACTACAAATAATGCAATTTTAAACGCTCTGCGAGGGTTTACAACACAAAATTTTACAGTTTCTGAGGGGAAAGATAACACTCCGGTTACATCTGTCCCTGAAAATAGGCTCATAAGAACGAAACGAAGTGTCAGTCGGATTAACTGATTCAAACAAGGAGAATAGGAACATGAAGTCATTGAAGCGTGGTGTATTGGGGGCAACTGTTGCGGTAGTTGCCGTTGCGATGGTATTCAGCGCCGTTGGGGTGTCGTTCGCGCAAGGCCCACTCGGAGATCGTGGGGGTAATCGGGGTGGTCATCGTGGAGGCCTAGCCCTCGTCCGTATCGTCAACGACACCGCCGCCGAATCGGTGGGCATGGATACTCGTGAATTTTTGCAAAGCGCCGAAGCAGGTCAAACCCTCAGTGACCTGATTACAGCCAATGGCGGTGATCCGGCCCAAGTCGCGGCGGATGCCAAAGTTGAAGCCGAAGCCCAAATTGATGAAGCCCTTGCCAATGAACGCATCAACGAAGAACGCGCTGCCGAACTGAAAGCGGAATTGGACACTAAAATCCAAGAAATTCTCGACCATGAACTGGGCCAGCGTGTGATTAATGCTCGCGTCAACTTTGGTCTGCGCCGCATCGTAATGGATGTCGTCACCGAAACCACAGACCTTGAGGTTCAGGATGTGCGCCAAGAACTGCGTGACGGCAAGAGCCTTGCCACCATCATTACTGAAAATGGCGGGGATGTAGCAGCGGTCAAGACTCAAATTATCAGCGACGCGACGGAACAAATCAACCAAGCGGTCAACGATGGCAAGTTAAGCCAAGAAGACGCCGACACCCTGCTTGCTGAACTGGATGCCCATGTTGACGAACTGCTGAATTTCAGCCGGATGAGTGTGTAATCGAATAGGCCATGATACTAAAAAGGCCGACAATCAGATCGGCCTTTTTGGTTCCAGCAAGCAGATTACCTAGCCCGGATAGGTAAACGTCACGACAAAGGGATTCTCGCCCTCTCCAATACTGCCTTCTGCTGAGTCCACAACCTGCCCATCAATCAAAAATTCTACGGTAAAGGCAGCAGTGGTTTCTTCATTTCCACACGCCAACGAAAGCTGAACATAGGCCAAATAATCGGTGGGATAGGCGATTCCATCGAGCGCGACGATTTGCTCTTGAGGGCTGGCAGCGGATGTTGAGCAATAGTCATTCCCGCTGTCCGATTGGCGATAGAATCCCGGTTCAGCTGGATTGGTAAAATTAACCTCAGTGCCTCCCGGCAAATAGAGGCCCAAATCAAGGTCGTGGCTGGTTTCCCATGTCAAGCGCACTACAAAATCTGGGCCGTTATCACCAGACAACACCGGCCCCATCACCCCATCTTGGAGATTGCGCAACGAGAGGCTAGTCAAATCTGGAGGTACAGACCATCCTCCACTCGATTGAATGGCGGCAGCACCCTCCTCGCCAAAAACAAAGGCTAGCAAGGTGGAGATTTCCGAAGCAGGCAGGGAAGCATCTCGACTAATATACCAATACACTGGGCCAGCAGCCGGATAGTCACCTTCCGCGATAGTCCGTTCCGTTGGCAGTTGGCAGCTCGTCCCGTTATTTAAGGGCACGACGCTGTAGGTGGGTGGACTGCTAAAATATTCGGATAGCGGTACAAACCCAATCCCGCCCTGCCGCGTATTAATTTGACGATAGGGTTCGTCGCCAAACGCCTCAATGCCACGCCGTTGACCGCTATCCTCCCCGATCACGCGCTGAAAAAAGAAATCTTCCACGTCTTGGTCGTTGGTCGCAAAAACGCTGACACGCCGCTCTGGGAAATCAGGATTTAATTGATTCCATGTTTCGGCATCACGCGGGCCATTTGTACCAAAGAGGGTTTTTAATTGTTCGGCTTCAAGACAAAGCAAAAAATCTACCTGTGTCGAAATGATAACCACCGAACCATCAATCGCCACAATAAGCTCTACGGCGGTAGGGCAATCCGCAAATTCTTCAGCCGTTGGGGGTGTTGTTGTGGCAAGTACCAAAAATTCACCCGCACACAAATTGGTGAGAGTCGCCTCGGAACTGCGCCGTGTCTCAAATCCGCCGTAGGGATAGGCATCAATGAGCGCCCGACTCATCCGTTCGGCAAGAGCATCATTCGCCACCACCGCAAATGGTTCCGATTGACGAGCAAAAGCAGGTCGTATACTAACCGACCCTATAGGCATCAAAGTCAAGACCAGCAGGCAAAGCAACAACAATCGTAGATTTGCACCGCGCATCAGAAATTCCTCGCTGATTGGATGGGTGTTTTGAAAACATTATCTATCAAACCAAAAGGCTTTGCAAAAATAAAAAGGGCAGGTCATTCGCCCGCCCTCGTTATATCCTTGCGACCTTATCTATTGAGCCGCCTGAGTTGGGGCTTCAGTAGGTTCTGCCGTTGGTAACTCAGTTGGCACCTCGGTTGGAATCTCAGTGGGAACTTCGGTTGCGGTCTCAGTTGCCGTTTCCGTAGGTTCTTCGGTTGGGGTTTCAGTAGGCGTTTCAGTCACTTCCTCAGTTGCTTCGGGGGTAGCATCGCCGGATTCGGCATCAGGATCGGCTTCTGCTGCGGCACGACGAGCTTCCTCAATCATCGTGAAGATGCCTTCGCGTTCGGCTTCCAGTGCAGCCCGATCAAACCCAACGAGGCCGAGGGTTTCAATCTGAATCAGCGCATCACTGTTGAAGGCCTGCCATAAGAGCGCGGCCACCACATCATCATTCAACGCTGCCTTCGAGAAGACCAGCATCGAGCTATAGGAGAACGGATAGCTGCCATCAAGAATAGTCTCGGCGGTTGGCTCAATACACCCATTACCAGCGTCAATCTGGACGACCCGTACCCCATCTTTGCCGGGGTCGGATTGGAAAGCCGTCCACAGGGCATAAGTAATCGCGCCATCAAAATGTGCGGTAGCGCCAACACGATATTGCAGATCGGGAATATCCGTCGCCCCGGATGCGTTGGGGGTGTTGACAGGCGACATCTGAACAATGGGGGCATCGGTGCGACGCAGCACTTGCTGACCATCAGTCACCGTTGCCAAAATCAAGTCGGTTTCAATCGCACCTAAGCTGGGAGCCAGCACCAATAGTTGGCGATCAGGCCATTCGGGATTGATTTCGTTCCAACGAGCAGGCCCTTGCAGTTTGGCGGGGTCAAGCGGCACAAAGGGAGCTTCTGTCGCTTCAGGCGTGGTGTCAGCAGGTGCTTCCGTAGGGACTTCGGTGGGTTCTGCCGTCGGAATTTCGGTGACGGCTTCCGTAGGCACTTCCGTTGGGACGACCTCTGTTGCTTCGGCAGTGGCTTCAGGATTCAATGTGCCAGCTTGTGGATCAAGCACATTTTGTACCAGCATAGCCGACAATTGGCTGTAATCGAGGCACACGGGCAGATCAGAATCGGCCTTCACAACCAGCACAACTGCCTGAGCACCAAAATTGATGGTATAGGGGTCAATGTTGTTTTCGGTGCAGGTGGCTAATTCGGCTTCTGTCGGAGGACGATTGACTTGAATCACCGAGGCTGTCCCGGCGCAGAATGCGCCCCAACTTTGGTCATTGGTCATCGCGCCAACCGTCAGGTCAACATTGGCATAGGTTCCCGTAAAGGAATCATAAATGGGTTTAGTGGCGGTTGATGCCAAACCCGTACCGTTGACGGTCACCGAACCCTCAGCAGCAGTATTCAGCGTCACTGGGGAATTGGGGCGGGTAAATGTACGCCCTACAATCGGGCCAGTAATATTGTTGAGGCCGCGATCCAACACTGCTTGGACAGGCACGGTGAAGTTAAATTCATCGTCCACCACTGGCAGACCATCCGCACCCACCGCGTATTTAGCAAATTCAACAAAATTGGCTTTGTCGAAGGCACTCACATTGACATACAGCATCAATTGGCGGCGGAAGGGATACGTCCCAGCAGCAATCGTGCCCTCATCCGGCGAAAGACAGGTTAGCAATTGATCGGTACTGACTTGCAAGGGGGTCAAACCGCCTTGATCTTCAAGCCCTGACCATTCAGCAAACGTCATAAACGCCACACTCATGCTGGCTGGGTCTTTGAGTATATCCACAACCGCTTGAGGGGATTCATATTGAGTATAATCCGTGCGCGGCGCGTCTGGCAGCAGCGAAGCAAGGAAACCAACAACTGTTTGGCTTTCAGGATTTGGGCCATACAGGGTAATGTCACCCGGGGTTGCGGTTGGGTTGATAACTGACCAATTGAGTTGGGCTGCTCCACCCTCACCGAGTACGCTTGGCAGGCTGGATTGGTCAATGCAAGTCGCTGGGGCACCAGCGCTGGGGACAAGTACCAACGCTTCATAGGCCAGCACCAATTCCACAAATTCCACTGCATTGGTATCGCAGACCAGCAGTTGTTCATCGGAAATCGGTTCAGTCGCCATGACTGCATCCACAACTCCACCGCACAACCGTGTAAAGCCGTCCGCATTACCCTGCGCATCAAATTGGACAGTTGTATCGTTTTCTGCCGCCGCATTGTAGTTGTCCGCCAATCGTTGCAGCAGGTCTTGCACATAACGTGACCCCGCCACGACGACTTCATTAGAGCCATCATCTTGCGCAAAGCTGGTGCGGGTTTGATAAGTAGGCAACCCTGCCATCAGTACCAGCGTCAAAAGTAACGCCGCATGGAGGGTACGCCGGAACAGGTTAGTCATGAAAGCCTCCGAAAAGAAACGTGACAGAAAGCAGCGTGTCCCATCGTCAAAGGCCACGCCGTAGGTGGGATATTCTTGTGCTAATAAGCTAAAACCGAAGGGTGATTTTACACGTTACGGGGTAATTGTCCAGCGTCTACTTGTGGGTTGCAGGTTGATTTACCCAACGATCTACTGTCTCCATAAACACATCAATCTCAATTGGTTTGGTCATCCATGCCTGAATGCCAAGTGCCTCGCATTTGGGCTTGAGCAGATCATCAGCCGAAATAGCAAAAACCTTGACTTTTTCACCATCGGGTTGGGTTCGGATATGTTCCAATAAATGTAAACCCGACATCTCCGCAAGGTGCAGATCCAAAATAATGAGGTCATAAGTCTGATCTTTTAGTTTTTCGAGTGCTTTCTCGGCACTGCTGACCAGAGTATGCTGATATTTAAACAAGGCACGCTGGTACAACGCAGCAATGTCGCGGTTATCTTCGACTATTAGAATATGCTGCATGACCTACCTACTTCCTCATGTAGTCGTAAAACATCAAGCCTTCAGACTATAACGACAAGCGTTAAAAGTCAACTGAATTAATCCGAAATCTCAACCGTTTTTCAACTTCTTATTTTGCCACACCTTTGTACAGAGGCGGGTAATTTTGCACAATTTTTGTATAATTGAAAACGACTTTTGAAATTCACCAGAGAAGGATGGCTATTTTCATGGGCAATCAAGCGCCAATTTCCGAAGACTTATTGAATATCCTCCGCTGCCCAGTCGGCGTGCATGACAAAACCAAAGGGGATGATCCCGGACGACTGCGTTTGGTCAACAATATGTGGCTAGTCTGTGACGATTCTGGTTATAAATATCCCATCCGGGATGGTATTCCGGTGCTGTTGCCCGAAGAAGGCCTGAAATGGAAAGACGTGCCCGAAAGCGACCTTCCATCGGTGCTGCCGCCAGAGAACAACTAGGCTATAAATTTTGTCAACTAAATAATCATTTTGCAATCACCACTAATCGAGCTAACCCATGCTGGAAAAACCCATTCATTCGGTTGAGGTGCTGCCCGTCACACCTCCTAATCCGCTTTTTGGCCGAGCAGGTGAACTGAAACGCCTGCGTGATTTAGCGGCGGCGGGGGATGTTGTTTGGCTCTATGGAGCATCAGGAATTGGGCGGCGTGGGTTGGCTGCTAGTGTCGCCGCGCAGTTTGTAGAGCGCCCCGGCGGTGTGTTATGGTTTCCGGTTTATTATGACGACGTTCTGATGCTGTCCAATCGGGTGGCACGCACCTATGGGATTTCAGCCTTAGCAACGGATGATGTCTCCACCCAACTGGATATGGCGCAAGCCCTATTGGAGCAAAATCGCCCCCTGCTTGTCCTAGATGGGCCATTGTCAGTTGGGGTAATTACCCAATTTTTGAAACAGTGCATTCCCCCCCATCATCCCGTCATCATGACCAGCGGCGTTCCAGTAGACGGCCAATGGACGATTTTTCAGTTAGATAAGCTGAATGACAAAGATGCTGAACAATTTTATCGTCATGCCGCCCAGTTAGATGAACAAACCCGTACCGCCCTACTCGCACCGTTCCTGCATTACATTCAAGGACACCCTCTTGGCCTCGTGGTAGCGGCTAATCAAATCACCAATGCCAATGTCACCCAGACGCATTTTACCAGCCTGCTGCCCGAAACCCCCGTTGGCCCCGAAAACCGAACGCTAGGGGTTTTGGCGGCGGCCTATGGATTATTGGATGCGCCAGCACAGGGGTTATTTTTGCTGCTAGGATCATTATTCACTGATCGCATTGGCATCCCATTATTAAGCGCGATCAGTGGAGTGTCAGAACGCACCCTACCGGGGATTCTTCAACACCTTGTCAAGCGCGGATTTTGCGATGAAATCCGCCTTGCTGACCACCCACCCTTTTATCGTGTGCATGATCTGGCACGGACATTTGCCCGTTCACGTTTGCAGGCCCAGAATAAATTGGAAGCCACCCGCAACCGCATTTTGAACAACACTATGAAATTTGTGAAGCTGCACGCGGGTGAACCTGATCCAACCGCCTATGACCATCTGGCACGTGAGATGGATAACTTATGGGGCACAGCCCGTTACGCCGCCACGACACAGCAATTTGATACACTGGAGACTCTGTTTAAACTATTGGGACAGCATGGCACGCAAAACGTTATTCACGCACGCGGCTATCAGGGATTTTATGCACTGCTTGGGCGACTGCTGACCAGCCAATCTGAAAGACCGGGGCAATCTATTAAGCCTTTTGTGCCGGAAGCGACCCAAGAATTTAAAACCCTGCCACCCGATTTACCCCCTCTCCCACCCGACGAGCCGACTCGTATGGTGATTGATACCGAGTCTATCCGCACCCTATCGCGGGAGACGCTTGAAATTGCCCTCGAAGAAGCCACTGCCAATAGCAATCGAGCACAGGCACTTAAATTGGCGATGGCATTGGGCGATTGGTACACTCGCCACAAGCAACCCGAACTCGCTGTACCCAAATATCAACTGGCCGTCACTCTAAGCCAAGAACTCAATGACGAGGCCCGACGTTTGATGACCTATGAAAATTTGGCGGCGGTGTTGCTGACCATGAATGAACCCCAGCAGGCCATCGAAGCGGCCCAACATGCAATGGAAATGATTAACGGCGAACACTATCCGGGTCGCAAAGGGCGGATCGTCATCGTGATGGGCGATGCCTATGTTCTGGAGGGTGACTATGACAACGCCCTGAGAATCTATCAGGAAGCAGTCGAGATACTTAAAAAATCGGGTGATGCCGTAGCCATTGGTCTAGCACAGGGCAAACTCGCCACGACCCTCCTAGACAAGGGCGATTTTCAAGAAGCCACGATTGTGCTGGCCCAATCCGCTGCTCGTTTTGAACAGGTCGGGCGGCGCGATTTACAGGGTCGCGCTTTGGGCAATCTCGGCACGGCCTTTGGTCGCATGGGCCGCTGGAAAGAAGCAGGTCAGCGGCATATGCTGGCACTGCAAATCGCCCGCGAAATGGGCGATATTGAGGATGAGCGTTTTCAATTGAGCAATCTGGCGTTTGTTGCCGAAGCCGAGAGCTATTACGATTGGGCCATTTATTACAGTCGGCAGGCGCTTTATTTGGCACTCGTCGCCGGAGACCGAGCCTCGATTGCCCAGATCACCCTCGATTTGGGACGACTGCTCTTGACTGATGCGGGTCAACTACCACAGGCCATCCGGCTGTTAGAAGCCTCGGTAGACCTTGACCCCTCCGACGATGCCCTGCGCTTTTTGGGCCGTGCCAAAGGGCGTTATGATCGCTTAATACGCGAAGGGTACACTTTTGCTCCTATTGAAAGCGATTTGCAGGTCTACGCCCAAGCCGCGTATGAGGCGAATACTTAAATCTACAGGTGAATATGACGATTAAAACCACCCCTATCCAAACGACACCGGATGATCTCCATAAAGTTGTACGCGCAGGCCATCGCATAGGGTCTCAAGACATAGTTCAATGGGGACTTTTTGCGCTAATGATCGTATGTTTTTTGCTTTCGTATATGACTAGCGCTAGTCAAAATGGTAAAAATCCGGGGATTATTCCATTACTAGCGGGTTTGGGTCTACTTACTCTAATCATAGCTGGTAGCATCGGAATCAAACAACTTGATGCTCGATTTCAACTATCAAAGTTAACCAAAAGCGGCGCTTTCGGCCACTCGGTTGTTTTCGAATTTGACCCAGAATTTGTACAAGTGCAAGATGATCAAAGCAATCAATCCCGTGTGCGATGGACAGAATATCGAAAAGTAACAAAATCGCCTGATTATTACTTTTTATATCTCAACAAAAAGAGCTTTCAGTGGATTCCATTTCGATCCTTCGCATCGGCTGAGGATATTGAAGCATTTGAGCGACTGGTCGTAGATAGAGGTTTACTTCGCAAGCGTTAAGATACTAATATTTTCGGAGTCATTCAATGGACGACCCGCTTGGTTTGCCCCTGCCCAAAGACCCCATCCAGCGTATCCAACGTTTTGCCTATGACCTTGCGTGGGGGGCGATAAATGAAAAATGGGATGCCAGTCTCAGCTATTTTCGGGGGGAACTGACCGACAGCGGCCCACGCCAATATATCCAAGAAGTCTGGGACAACCAACCGCCCGCCTTGAGCCTGATGCTGGCACTTGGCTACATGACTATCGCCCGTGAAGGCAACCCGATTGTTGTGCAATTAACCCCCAAAACTTTTGAACTATTGAATGCTCCGCCCCCCGTTTCGATATTTATCTCCTATCGCCGTTCCGTCAGCAGCGCCCTTGCCCTATTCATCTGGTCGGAACTGCGCGTAGATGGCTTTATGCCGTTTTTAGATATTCGTGGCATAGACCCCGGCGACGAATGGTACAGCTTGCTCGAACGACGGGTCAAAAACAGCAATATATTGATCGCTTGCATCGGCCCTTCCACATTAGATTCCGAATACTGCCAGCGTGAAATCCAATGGGCATTGGAAACCCCAAACACACGCATTATTCCCGTGCTGCATGGCGGATTTACCCCCGACGATCTGCCGGGAAGCCCTTTTCCAGAACTGCAACTCAAGAACGTCATTTACATCCCCGAAGAAACCGCCGCCGCCATCTATACGGGCATGGAGCAGTTGCGCGGGGTATTCGGACTATTTCGCTAATTGAGGACAACCATGAGCCAAACTTGGGTAACGCCCCTAACCTTAACCGGACGTGCTGTGCGACTTGAACCACTCTATGCTGACCGCCACGCCGAGGGGTTATGGCAGGCCGTGTCGCCCGATACTTTTCAACATTTTGCCTCCATACCCACTGAATGGACATTAGAGGGCTTTCGGAAGTATCTGCAAAATCTGTTGGCAGTCCCCGATATGTGCCCGTTTTGCCAAGTCGAGGTTGCAACCAATCAGCCCGTCGGCGTGACGACCTTTATGGAAATTCGCCCTGCCCATCGCGGCCTCGAAATCGGCAGCACATGGATTGGCAAAACGCATCAGGGCACAGCGATTAATCCCGAAGCCAAATATCTGCTGCTGCGCCATGCCTTTGAAAATCTCAAAGCCATCCGTCTACAACTCAAAACCGATTCCCGCAATTTGCAGAGCCAACGGGCCATTGAAAAAATCGGCGCAAAACGTGAAGGTGTGCTGCGCAATCACTATATCATGCCCGACGGCCACTATCGCCATTCGGTCTATTTCAGTGTCACCGACGAGGAATGGCCCGAAGTCAAAACAAAATTGGAAGCACGCTTGGGGTATGCTCCGTGATGCTTGCAGGCTGGATTTGTTACGTTATACTACATAATCAAACCGTGATTTGATTTTTACCTAAATACATTGTTGATTGGAGCGTTTTTATTATGCCCGATGGTTTTCCCGATAAAGTGTGTACCAATCTCGATACGCCCTGTCGCTGGACGATGTGGAATGTCGAAGGGCACGAGATGTATCTGTATATCCTCATGTTTGCCGCCATGTTCCTGTTGCTTGGACGGCTATGGATACGCTTGCAAATTTGGCGCAAGGGGCAAGGCGAACTGCAATTTGACCATCTGCCCGAACGGATTGGTCGCGTCCTCAAGTATGCACTGGGCCAATCTCGGTTGGTGCGAGATCGCGCCCCCGGCCTGATGCACGCCGGGATATTCTTCGGGTTTACCGCCCTGTTTATCGGGACAGCCCTCGCCACGATTGACCAAGATTTTTTTGTCAAAATTCTGGATGAAAAACTACTCAAACACGCCGCCTATGTTGTCTATGAGGTGGCCCTAGACGCCTTCACACTCGCCTTTTTGGGTGGCCTCGGTTACGCTCTCTATCGCCGCAATGCCCTTCGCCCCAAGAAATTGACCCTGACGGTTGGATTTAATGCCGTACTATTCCAATTGTTCCTGTTGGTGCTGACGGGGCTACTCCTCGAAGCCTTCCGTCTGGCGGCGCTCAACGACTATATTGGCGATTCTTGGGGACGCTATTCGTTTGCCGGGTGGACGTTAGCTCAGGGGCTGCTCATCCTCAGTGACAGTGAATCCCTCTGGCGCGATTGGCATGTCGGCATGTGGTGGTTCCACGCCATTCAGGTCGCCGTGTTTATTGTGACGTTGGTAGATACCCCCCTCAAGCACACTATTTACAGCCCACTCAACATCTTTTTCAGCAATTTCCGGGAACCCGGCCAGCTTGCTAAACTCGACCTCGAAAATCCCGATGTTGAGCAATTTGGCGTGGGGCGTCTGACCGATTTCCGCGTGGCACAGTTGATGGATGGGGATGCTTGTACCGAATGTGGACGCTGCCAAGCTGCCTGTCCTGCTTACCTCGCGGGGACACCCCTGAACCCCAAGCAAATCATTCTCGATATTCGCTCCGCCATGAATCTCTATAGCGGGCCATTGGGAGTCGGGTTACATCCCGCCGCTGCCGCTGACCACAAATTCAATCCCGACGACATGCCAATTATCGGAGTGGAATATCAGGGGCGCGAACTCCTTAGCAAAGATGCGTTATGGGCTTGTACAACCTGCCGTGCCTGCGTCTATGAATGCCCGGTATTGATTGAGCATGTGGACAGCATCGTAGATATGCGCCGCCATTTGGTGTTGATGGAAGGCGAGCCACCCGCTCTACTCGGCACGACCTTCAACAATGCCGAACGCTCAGGTAATCCTTGGAACAACCGTGATTCGCGTTTGAAATGGACAGAAGAACTTGAATTCGAGCCGCCTATCATGGCCGAAAAGAAAAAGGTGGACGTGTTATATTGGGTGGGCTGCTCTGGTGCGTTCGACCCCAATTCGCAGCGTACCAGTCAGGCCGTCGCCAAAATCTTAAATGCGGCAGGCGTGGATTGGGGCATGTTGGGGGATGAAGAAACCTGCCATTGTGAATGGGCACGACGCGGCGGCAATGAAGCCCTCTATCAAGAAGCCGTACCGGGTATTATCGAGACGTTCAACCAATATGAATTCAACACGATAATCACCCACTGCCCACACTGCTTTAACACCATCAAAAACGAGTTCCCCGATTTCGGTGGCAACTATACGGTAGTGCATCACAGTCAATACATCGCCAAGCTGATTGCGGAGGGCAAGATCAAACCCGACTATTCGCGCAACGGATCGGCGGGGGAAATGTCGGAAGCGGTTAGGCAGATTACCTATCACGACTCCTGCTATATCGGGCGCTATAATGATGAATATGACAGCCCGCGCAAAATGATTGAGGCGATTCCCGGCGTCAATCTGGTCGAAATGGCCCGCAGTCGGGATCGTGGGTTGTGCTGTGGCGGCGGCGGTGCTCAGGTCTTTATGGAAACCCACCAGACCCAACCTGTTAACATGGTGCGCCTAACCGAAGCCGTCAATGCTCTCAATGGCGATATTCCCTATGACCACACAGGTGCAGTACGTGAAGTGGGTACCAATGTCAAGCTGGACAAACCCGCTACAATTGCGACGGCCTGCCCATTCTGCACTGTCATGCTCAACAGCGCCCAACAATCAATGGCGGTGGAGGATTTGGTCGTGCGCGACGTCTCGGAAATCATCGCGGAGGCCATTTAGTTTTTAGCAAGCAGAAGGAAATCACACCGATGGATGCCAAATCGCACTGGGAAAAGGTCTATATGACCAAAGCCAACACCGAAGTTAGCTGGTATCAAGGACAACCACAAAAGTCGCTGGAGATCATCAAGAACACGGGCATTCCCCACGATGCTAAAATCATTGATGTCGGTGGTGGCAGTTCAACATTGGTGGATTTCCTTCTGGATGCCGATTTTCAAAATATTACCGTATTGGATATTTCGGCTGCCTCGCTCCAAAACACCCAACTCCGATTGGGGGAAAGTGTCAATCGTGTGACATGGCTAGAAGGAGACATTACCCAAACTAGCCTGCCCGCCGAATTTTATGACGTCTGGCATGACCGGGCTGTATTCCATTTTTTGACTCGACCTGAAGATCGTGCCGCCTATGTTCGCCTTGCCCGACACGCCCTAAAACCCAGCGGGCATATCATTGTAGCGACCTTTGCGCCAGACGGCCCAACCCATTGCAGCGGCTTGGAAGTGGCGCGTTACGACCCTGAACACCTACATGGCGAATTTGGGGAGCCGTTTGAATTGGTCGAGAGCCATCATGAACTGCATCATACCCCGTTTGGCACCGACCAAAGTTTCATCTACTGCTACTGCAAAAAACGCTGATGATTAACACACTGATTGAACGAGTACAAAAAACCCAGCACGGGTTTACCGACATCAAGAAAGCGGCGGATGAGTTGGTCGCCAGCCAGCCACCTGAGATTTGTGTCTCCCTTGCCCATGAATTATTCAAAAGCGAGATACATCAGGCACGCATGTTGGCGACCTTTCTTTTTGGACGATTTGCAGCCCAATCCAGCGACATCCTTCAATTCATGCGCGACCAGATCAGCCGCGATGACAATTGGCGTGTACAAGAAATCCTAGCGATGGCCTTTGACCAATTTTGTGCCGATATAGGTTACGAAAACGCCCTCTCAACTATTCGTGATTGGCTAGGCGATCCCCATCATCATGTACGCCGTGCCGTGACCGAAGGCCTGCGTATCTGGACAAGCCGCCCGTATTTCGATAAGCACCCCAAAATCGCCATCCAGCTATTGAGTCAATTACATGCCGATGAAAGTGAGTATGTCCGAAAATCGGTGGGGAATGCGCTGCGAGACATCAGCCGCACCTATCCCGATCTAGTTCGGACTGAGTTATCATCATGGGATAGATCATCTAAAAAAGTGGCACAGGTCTATAAACTAGCGAGTAGATTTTTGAAGGATTAGCCATCATGCCCATTCAATCCATGAAAAATCCTTACCGGGGGATTAACGCCCATCTGCACAGCATCGCCCAAAATCTATTCGAAAGTCCTTCGATTTGGCATAGTTTTCACACCAGCCACATTGGGGACATCACAAACGCATTGAATCAGCAATTACCCAATGATTTTGTCGCCCGACCAGAACATTCTCTTCAAATTTGGGTCGAGGATTTTGATGGTACCGTTCAGCGCCGCCCTGAACCCGATGTCGCCATTTTCCGCACTAGCGTCAGTTTCCAACGACCTACCCCACCATCAGCCACCGTGACGGAAGACCCTCGCATCCAGACCATTGAGGTATCGAGCCTGCCGGATGATGAAGGAATCACCCTAGCAGCTACCGCCATTTATCAAGTGACGGGACACGAGACACTAGGGAAACCCGTCACCCGCATTGAATTGCTCTCACCAAGCAACAAACACGGCGGTAGCGGCGAAATTGGCTATCAGCAAAATCGGACAACCGCCTTACGCACTGGTACATCCCTCATTGAACTGGATTTTTTGCATCAAAGCGTCTCCCCCCTCGCCAGTATGCCCGCATATCCCTCCGCTCCCGATTCTCATGCCTACACCATTGCCGTAACCGATGGACGACATCATATCAACCCGAATTTGACGACGTTGGTCTATCTATTGGACGTGGATACACCCCTGCCCTCCCATGTGCAAGTGCCATTATCAGGCAATGCACGCATCGAATTTGATTTCAACGCAGTTTATCATTACACCTTTGAAGTAGGACGTTGGGGCAAACATCTTGATTACACCGAACTACCGCGTAAATTTGAGACCTATAGCCTAACCGATCAAGACCGGATTAAACAGGTTATGCAGCGTGTGTGACAAAGCTTATCTCGCCTCACCAGCCGAAATGGGGGATAATGACCACCACCTTGAATCATCCTTGTTGTGAGTAAAACACCATTATGGAAATCGCCCACCTAACGCTTTTGACCCAAGATTTACCAGCCCAGCATCATTTTTATACAGATATTTTGGGATTACCGATGTTAGAAGGCGGTGAGGAAGTCATCACATTTGGAGTGGGCCGCTCCAAATTGACCTTTTTGCAGGCCGACGAGGATTGGGAGGGCAACTATCATTTTGCGTTTAATATCCCCGAAAATCAATTTGTACAGGCTAAAGCATGGCTATCTGCACGGATAGAACTCATTCATAACCCCGCTGGACAGGATGAATTCCGTTTTGAAAGTTGGAACGCCCATGCGCTCTATTTTTACGACCCGGCAGGTAACATTTTGGAACTGATTGCCCGACACGATCTCCCCAATGCCTCCGATACGCCATTTGGTGGTAATAGCCTGTTAACTATCAGTGAAGTTGGGTTGACCACATCCGATGTGGCCGCAACGGTGCGCCAGATTCAAAGTTATTTGCCACTGAAGGTCTACCGAAACAGCGAAAGTGAAGATTTTGTAGCATTGGGGGACGCGACAGGGCTGCTGATTATCGTCAAGAAGGGGCGCATTTGGTGGCCCGAAACCGGAGTTCCTGCCTCTCTATCGCCAGTCTCCATTTTGAGCATGGACAGCAGTGGGCAGGGCTTTCAAATCAGCGGCCCACCCTATGACATCAGCCCGGTATTGGCTTGAACTTTGTATTGACCGGGCGTAGTGCTTACCGCTATAATCGCATTTAATTGAATGAAATTGGAGAGGTAGCATAGTCTGGCCTAATGCGCTCGCCTGGAAAGCGGGTACAGGGTAATTCCCTGTCGTGGGTTCAAATCCCACTCTCTCCGCCAAATCAATGACGGCAGACGGGGTTCATTTCCGTCTGTCGTTGTGTTTACACTGGAACAAGCAGCAATGGCAACACAAACCAACAAGCGCCAAAGACGAATCTTGGGTGTCACCCTCTTTTTTGTCATCTCATTGATTTTTATCTGTGGACTAACTGCCTTACTCATCCGCAGTGCTTTTAATACCGAACGCCGTGAATCCAAAGCGGTTCTAACAGGCGCGTCGGCGGAGACATTTGTTGAACTCCCCGGTGATCGTGCCTATCCCGGTGCCTTAACTATCGGGCCGGACGGCAATATTTATGCAGGCAGTTTTTGTACAGGCGATATTTGGCAGATTACCCCCGACGGTGAACGCACCACATGGGTGAAGGGCGGCAGCAAAACCATCGAGGCTGCATCGGGCATGGCCTTTGCTCCGGATGGCACATTATATGTGATTGACCGCAAGGATTGCGACCCACGTCGAGGTCAGGGACAAATCAAACGCATTTCCGCTGATGGACAGACGGTTGAACAAATCGGCAAACTCGACAACGACGAAATCCCCCACTCCATCACCTTTGATAAAGACGGCGTGCTCTACTTCACCGACACCCAGCGCGGAACAATCTTAAAATTGAACGATGCCGGGGAATATGAAACGTGGTGGGTGCTCCCTGAAGTGAGCAAAGAAGTGCAACCAACAGGACTAGCCTATGATGCTGTAACGGATGACATCGTGGTTGCCGACACTGCGGCGGGTATTGTCTATCGCATTGATTTTGAAGCTGACCGCAGTCCAAAATTACTAGGCACTGTATATAGCGAAGATGATCGTGAATTGGATGGCCTTACCATTGATGACTTGGGGCGGGTCATTTTCACCATTTATGACACCAACAAAGTGGCCCGGATAGAACTCAACGGGGAGATCACCATTCTGGCCGAAGATTTCCGTGAACCAAGCGACGTAGCTTATCTGGATAACACGGTCTATGTCACCAATTTGGACTCCATTTCGCTGGCACCGGTCATCAGTTTTCTGGTGGATCCGTCGCTGCCCTTCACGATAGATAAAATCACCCTACCCGCCGAATAGATTCGTGGCTAGTTCAGCGTTAGCGACGGCAGCGGACGGAGCAACTGCTGGCGGGTTCTGGCGCGGTCACACAACCAGCCGCCCGCTGCCACCCATTCATTGAGGGTCGAGCTAGTAGAGCGACCTTGTGAAGCATCCGCCCAGATGCCTGTACCCCATTTATAATAATTTTGAGATTCTTGCACCCACTGTTCACGCGGGGTACTCAACACACTTGGCCCGCCGTTATAACAAACCAGCGCCAACCCAACATCCGGCGGCCCATCAATCTCCCCGTCAAAATTTGGGTCACGCGAAAAACGCAGACACTCTGCAAGAATGTTTAACCCAATGCGGGCGTTATCCATCGGATCAAGCTGATTGAGACCCGGTTCTTGAAAATTAGCAGGCATGACCTGAAACAACCCTTGTGCTCCCGCATTCGACACTGCATAAGGATCACCACACGACTCAATTTGAATAACCGTCGCCACTAAATTCGGATTAAGGCCAAAGTCTTGCGACCATTGATAAATGGCGGGTTCCCAATAGTCCACACTTGGCGAAAATAATTCGGCAAGCTCGCGGTCAGTCTCATACAGACCATCATAACGGCCAAAGGTGTCGCCTTGACCAGAGTCGCTAATGCCTACCCAATCGGCTAAACCCCCTACCACCTGAATGACCAAAAAATAGATCGCCAGTGCGACCACAAATAGCGCAGGAAGTCTATTGAGCCATTGCTGAAACCGCGAAGGGGCTTTCTTTTTCGGAGCGGGTTTTTTGTGCCCTTTACTGCTGGTCGTTTTTTTCTTCGCTGGCGGTGTTGCTTCTTTGTGTGTACGGCGACCCATATTGCCCCTACCGCGACCCGGCTGGAATAATTTGGATAGGATTTGGAACGAACACCAAGACAAAAATGATCAAGGCAATATACCCAATCAGACGCCGACGCCGATCCAACGGAGTAACATCATCTAAGGGCGCTGGGTGCTGCCACCCAAATAAGATGAGCAGAAGAGTCCAGATAGCCCACGACAGACTTACCAGAACGGTTAAAGTAACGAATATGGCGACAACAGGCACATACAGCTTGCGGACTCGTCGGCCAAAAAGGGTATAAATGACGTGCCCCCCATCCAATTGACCTAATGGCACCAAATTGAGCGCTGTGACAAGCAGGCCCGTCCAACCCGCCATCGCCAATTGATTGATATACACATCTTCATCCCCATCCGGCACAAAACGCCCAAATATCACAATTTTAGCAGCAGCATAGAGCAGAGAATTGCCTTCACGAGTGATATTCTCATTTTTGGGGATTTCTTTGATGTCGGATGTTGCAAGGCCAATGATGAGAATCGGAATGGCAAAGACCAAACCCGCCAATGGGCCTGCTGCCCCTACATCAAACAAAACCTTACGGTTCTTGATGGGGCTGCGAAACAAAATAATTGCCCCTAGCGTTCCAAAGCCAACCGGCATCGGGATAAAATAGGGCAGCGTTGCATTAACCCGATAGCGCCGCGCCATAAAATAATGTCCCAGTTCGTGCGCCCCCAATATCAACATTAAACTGAGGGCATACGGCCAACCTTCCCATAAGTGGATGTCGCTGAAATCTTCCACATCCCGACCCTCAAGCCCTGCCTGTGTCCCTGCTCCAATCAAGAGCAAGCTGAGGATTGTCATCATGAGAAGCACCAGATTGGGCCACCAAGGCCAAGTTCGAGAGGTGTAGCGCCCCCGAACCACAGTTACTAAGTGCTTGCCTGTCTCATCATTTTGGCTCAAATAGGCATGAACCCCAAGCTGCTCAAGTGTTGGGTCGAGTTGGTCTATTACCCCTTCGCTCGGAACGCGCAGTTGACCCACATATTGAATTTCAATGTTTGGGGCTGGTGGATGGGTGGTTTCTTCAATGTCTAATACGGTTGCGACAGCCAAGCGCAGGCGATCATCCACCTCGCGGGGAGGCAGGGTTGTGACTTGTGGAATATCAATCGCGTCACTATTTTGAGATTGTTCAGGAAGCATCTACGTTATTTACCTTTACGAGTAGTTTAAGAGCTTTATGGGGTGGCTGTCGGCAATGTAGGTGGCACAGCAATCGGGGGTTGATACGGCAAAACTTGCCATGCGCCGCCATTCGCTGATAATTCTAAAATCCCACCGTCACGGGTACGCAAATAAATCACGCGATCATTATCGGTTAGGCCCGTTGTTTGCACAATACCGTCATAACCTAATTCCGGCTCAGTCGCCCAGCCTAACCGATCACGGGTACGGGGATTTTCTCGCCATATCAACCCAAAACCACGTATGGGTTGGAACAAATCCGGCGGGGGTTGGATTGAGTCATCGCGTTCTGGTTGGCCCTCCGTAAACGCATCTGGCACACGCAGCCAGCGTGGTTGTTGGTCGTCCGAGTAAACAATCACGATTTCACGGGTATTGTCTAGCCAGATCATGAAACCTCGCTCAAAACGCTGCTCCACTTGGAAGGTTGGTTCACCGGGGCCATTTGGACAGGTCGCTGGCGCAGGGCTAAAGAACCACAATTGGGGACAATTAGCCGCCGCAAGGGGTACACTCACTTCGGCATTGGCAACCCCATCCGCATTGCTGGCAACCAGTTCAAATTTGGCCTCGTCCACATCCGTGCTTTCAGTAGCGACGGTGATACGGCCCTCGTTATCCACCCGCCATTCTTTGGTGCGTTCGCCTTCCGCATCCAAGCGATAAATGCTGACCCGTTCCGCCCCAGTCACGCGCCAAAACAGGGTAACATTGGCCCCCGGTGCAAGTGCCCCCGTCGTCTCATTGGCAAAATATTCAATTTCAATCCCCGCCAGCGTTGGCAAAGAGGTCGCCGTCAAGGTCGCTGGTGCAGGGGTAAAGGTGGGGCGCAAAGGGCTGGTCGGCGATGGGCCGGATGTTGATGTAACGTCGCGGCGGCGCTCGACGGTTGGAATGAGCGTCATCGTGTTAAATGCTACAGCCGCCACCGTTGGCGCTATGGTGAACGTTGCGGTGGGTGGTGCTTGTTGACTAGGGGTGTTGGTTGGAATCTCGGTCACGATGATGGGGGTGTCTTCTGCACCGCAAGCATTTAATGTAAGCAGGGCTATCACCAACAAGATGATTTTTCTGAGCGCACAACCCATTGATCTTTCTCCAACCCTTGATGCTAATCTATACACTGTCAGGGACAAGTTTACCCACCAACAGGTACTTTAAACAAAAAACCAGCATTTTGCTGGTAAATGTTTTCATATGGTGACTCAGGAGGGACTCGAACCCCCAACCAATTGATTAAGAGTCAACTGCTCTGCCATTGAGCTACTGAGCCGAATTTTGGGTGCAAGTATAACAAAGAATGCTTGGGTGTCAATCCTTTTTAGGGCGGCGCAATGGCATAAATATACCCTCTTGTATACATCAGTTCGATTCCGCAACCTTACCCGAATAACCCGCCTCATGAATCACCTGCAAAATGTCGGTCTCGCTCACTTGGCGTTCGTCATATTCCACTACTGCCACTTGGCGCTTATAGTTCGTAGAGGCCGATTTCACGCCCGGTAAATCTTCAACCGCACCATCAATCGTCATCGCACAGCCCACACAGTGCATCCCCTGAATTTTGAACTGCTGCTTCACCATAAAGAAGTCCCCCTATTGAATCTCGATCTTGCCCGTATACATCCCCATGCTACACATAAATTTGATTTCGCCGGGTTGCTGTGGTGGCAACTCGATAATCTTTTCGTCGGTACTTTCCAAAAACTGCACCACATCGTATTCAGGAATGGTAAAAACCAGTGTACAGCCATAGGTGTCTTCAGTAATCAAACGAATCCGCAGCGGCTTGCCTTGTTTGGCAATCCAGTGATTCGGTTCATAGGCTTCCGCTTCAACCTGAATCGTCATCTCCTCAACCCCGTCTACATCTTCGGCATAGACGGGCTTCGGCGTCAAAATACCCAATGATTCTAGGGCCGATGTCACCGTATAACTGGGCACAAATGGCGAGTTAAGCACTTTGAGGGCGCTATCTGCGGACAGCAATCCCACCAAAATAATCAAGGTAGCAGCGGTATAGTTGAAAGCCCGTCTGACACGATGTTGGAATTGGGTCGCTAAGAAACCGAGCACAAAAAAGGTGGGGGATGTACCCAGCACAAAAATTGCCATAATCGCCGCACCCAAAACCGCCTGCCCTTCGCTAATCGCCAAAACCATTATGGCTTGGGTTGTGCCGCAGGGAATCAACACAGTCATCGCCCCCAAAATCGCAGGCGTGTAGAAACTTTGCTGACGGGCCTGATTCCGCACCCGTTTGGTAAATGACTTGGGAGGTTGAATCACAAAATAGCGAAAAATGGGATGGACTTCTAACATATTGAGAGCCGTCACCAACATATAAAATGCGGCGAGAAGCTGCATGACCGCTTGAGTTTTAGGCGAGATTTGCAGTGCTGACCCTACAATGCCAAGCAAAAACCCCAATGCGGTATAGACCAATAATTTTGCACCGAGAAAATAGACTACGGGCCAAGGATTGGCAGCGACTTGCATCTGTAATACTTCATCGTGGAGTTTTTTTTGGCGTCCGGTGTGGCTCTGCCCTGTGATAGCAGTTGCCAATAGGCCACCCTGTACCGCCAAGCACGATAATCCACCAGTCGTAAGGCCTGTCAGGAAAATTACCCATAAGTTCATTGTATCAATCCTTTACCGCAATGAGGCGTAACAGCATCGTTTGGGTCAATAGTTTTATTATCGGTGACGTTGGCGTATTGATGCATCGCGTCTGGCACATTTTTCATGTGACATTCCGCGTGAATTTCCCAAATCAGCTTGACACCCTGCTACTATCTACTACAATAGGAGTATAGCATATCCCACCCCAGAGGGGGGAGGGGTAAAATTGAGGGTCTATGGAACATCACAATCACACCAATGTCGTCAACCGCCTCAAAAGCGTTTCGGGTCATATCAATGGCATCATCACCATGTTAGAGGAAGATCGCTATTGTATTGACATCATCAAACAAATACAGGCGACCCAAGCCGCCCTAGCCCGGGTCAGTGAACTCATCTTGGAAAATCACCTAGACACCTGCCTCACCACCGCCATTCGGGGCGACGACCCGAACGAACGTGAGCGTGTTCTAGCCGAAGTCATGGAAGTATTCCGTACCGAACATCGGACAAAGTAACCCAATCATAGGAGAAATTTCAATGTCCACCAAAACCTTCAACGTTCCAGCCATTAGCTGCGGTCACTGTGTCCACACCGTCGAGCGTGAAATTAAAAGCATTGCAGGCGTAAAATCGGCCCATGCCGACGAAAAAACCAAGCAGGTTGTGGTCGAATGGGACAACCCGGCAACATGGGAACAAATCAAAAACGCCCTCGTCGAAATTGAATATCCCCCCGAAGAAGTAAAGGCCTAACGCACACTCATGCCCTGCCTAATAACAGGGCTTTTTTTTCGGTGCATGAAACGACATTCAGAAAGGATCATAGATGTCAGACGCCACTGTCGCACCCAACAACCTCATTACCATCGAACTTCCCATCACCGGGATGACTTGCACCAATTGCTCAAAGGCCGTCAATCGTGCTCTACGTAAAGTGGAGGGCGTAGTCGAAGCCGATGTCAACTTCGCCACTGAGCGGGCGGTTGTGAAAATCGCCCCGACGGTATCTACCAACACCCTCGTGACCGCGGTGGAAAACGCGGGCTATGGCGTGGTTGTGGCTGCCGAAGAAGAAGATTTACAAGACAAAGAAGCCGAAGCCCGTGCCGCCGAACTGAAACATCAAAAGCGCCGATTTTTAGTTGGAGCGGTTTTTGCTTTCCCCCTACTAGCCTTTAGCATGGCCCGCGATTTAGATTTGTTGGGCATGTGGGCGATGGAAAGTTGGGTCAATATCCTGTTCTGGATTATCGCCACCCCCGTCCAATTCTATGTCGGCAAAGATTATTACGTCGGTGCGTACAAGGCACTCCGCAATGGCGCTGCCAATATGGATGTGTTGGTAGCGATGGGGTCATCAGTGGCCTATTTCTACAGCATCCCGATTGCATTGGGGGTTGAGGGTCTCGGTGAACATGTCTATTTTGAAACCGCCGCCATCATTATTACCCTAATCGTTCTTGGTAAGCTACTCGAAGCCCGTGCTAAAGGTCGCACCAGCGAAGCCATCAAGAAATTAATCGGCCTTCAACCCCGCACGGCCCGCGTCGTTCGTGGGGGGACTGAGGTGGATGTGCCGATTAGTGAAGTCCGTTTGGGTGATCTGGTCATTGTGCGCCCCGGCGAAAAAATTCCGGTGGATGGCGTCGTCAAAGAAGGTGTCAGTTCCGTAGATGAGAGTATGCTCACGGGTGAATCCCTGCCCGTCAGCAAATTCCCCGGTGAGATGGTCATTGGCGCAACGCTCAACAAAAATGGTCTGCTGAAATTTGAGGCCACCCGCATTGGCAAACAAACCGCGCTGGCCCAAATTATCAAATTGGTGGAACAGGCACAAGGTAGCAAAGCCCCTATCCAAGCGATTGTAGATCAGGTCGCGGCGGTGTTTGTGCCTGCGGTGATCGTTCTAGCTCTGCTGACCTTTGGCGTTTGGTATGCCGTAGATGGTGATTTCACCCATGCACTGATTCGCACCATTGCCGTGCTGGTGATCGCCTGTCCGTGTGCAATGGGTCTCGCCACCCCCACCGCGATTATGGTCGGTGTCGGCAAAGGTGCTGAAAATGGTATTCTATTCAAAAATAGCCGTTCACTCGAAAGCGCCCACAAATTGCAGGCGATTGTCTTGGACAAGACCGGTACCATTACCAAAGGCGAACCCACCGTCACCGATATTGTCTTGAGCGAAAACACTCAGATGGACAAAAATCGGGTTCTCGCCCTTGCCGCCAGTGCCGAACGTGGCAGTGAACATCCATTAGGTGAGGCCATCGTCCAAGCCGCGCAAAATCAGGGGTTGACTCTGATAGACCCCCAGCAGTTTGAGGCCATCACTGGACACGGCGTTTCAGCCCAAGTGGAAGGCCAGCAAGTGTTGGTCGGTAATCGCAAATTGATGAAAGAACGCCATATCGCCCTTGCCAACCTTGAGGTCGAAGCCGAAAAGTTACAATCGCAGGGTAAAACCGCCATGTGGGTCGCCCTAGATAACCAAATCATTGGGGTGATCGCCGTCGCCGATACCATCAAAGATGGCTCGCGTGATGCAGTAGCCGCCATGCACGCGATGGGCTTACAAGTCATTATGCTGACTGGGGATAATCAAGCCACCGCCCAAGCGATTGCCGCCGAAGCAGGCATTGATCGCGTGTTGGCTGAAGTGCAGCCCGGTGAAAAAGCGGCCCAAATTCAAAAACTGCAAGCTGAAGGATTGACCGTTGCGATGGTCGGGGATGGCATCAACGACGCCCCTGCTCTTGCCCAAGCCGATGTTGGTATGGCAATTGGCACGGGTACGGATGTCGCAATGGAAACCGCCGATGTCACCTTGATGCGTGGTGATTTGCGAACCGTCCCGACTGCCATCCGGCTCTCGCATCAAACCATGCAGGTCATCTATCAAAATCTATTTTGGGCCTTTGGGTACAACGTCATCCTTATTCCTGTCGCGGCTGGTGTATTAGCCCTGTTGGAATTCGGCCCGATGATGCTACGTGAACTGAATCCGATGCTCGCAGCTTTCGCAATGGCCTTTAGCAGCGTCAGCGTTGTTTCCAATAGTCTCCGCCTCCGGGGTAAGGCCTTCAACAAAACCACAAGGAACGAGGGGCACACCTCAAGGGATACACGTACTACAGCGCCGCAATCTGTATAAACTCGATCGTTGAGCGAAGAGGCGTTCAAATCTGTCTAGTTGGCCTCTTCGCGGAATTTTACCCATCTACCCAAGCAGACTGAAAGGGTCAATCGCCAGTTGATCGGACTCGGTAACAAGGGTAAGGGCGTTCAGAATACGGCTCAGGCGAGGCAGATTGATCTGCTCCAAAAGACAGCGGCGGCGCAGCACTTGAGGCAAATAGCGATGAAATGCCCCTAATGACAGCAGCGTTTCCAGATGAAGATAGTGATCCCCAATACAGTCTGCAATTTGGGATTCTGACCAGCGGGGTAAGATCGAAATTGGCTCAGGCAGGCGCAGGCAGAGTCCTAAATGCGTCGTCTCTTCGGCATGATAACGATACCGTAGCAACTCCAAGAGAATGCTCCCATACACATCGCCAAGCCAGTGAAATAAATACCAGCCATCCTCCGCTTGGGCCTGAAACACATCCCCCGGTGACAAATGAAGATGTAACGCAAGGCCGTTGGCGATTTCATGAGACAGC
This sequence comes from Chloroflexota bacterium, assembly GCA_024434115.1. Lineage (GTDB taxonomy): Bacteria > Chloroflexota > Anaerolineae > Aggregatilineales > J027 > CFX10. The sequence continues at coordinate 400,109 of QMIT01000001.1, read as the reverse complement.
CGTTGGCGTCCCGAAAGAAAAATGGGTTTTACGGTCTGCTTAGAAACTGAACTGGGCGTAATCCAAATGGTTTCCTGATCTTGCCAGTGGATTTGAAAAGACCGGCCCTCTAAAGTTAAGTGATCGCGGTATAACCAGCTTGCCTGCACATTCGCCAGCACTTCATCCGTGTGTTGGTTACGGATAGCGATGGTACTTGCCCCGCTGCCAATATTGCTATAAATGCTGATGTCTGTTTGGGCGCGGTTCTGCTCATCAAACAGGCGATTTAAGCGTTCACCCGCTTTCCATTCGTCCGGTTTGCCCATTTGTAAAAACTGCAACTCGACCAACTGACCGATGATAGCTTCAAGGTCTTGCACGGAGAGCATTTCAGCAAAAAGCGACGCAATGCTGTTGATCCGTATCCCCCCCTGCGGACTTTGTTTGATTAAACTGAAGATTTGTTGAATCGCCACCGCCGGATGAAAATTTCCGCTGGGTTCATCGAGTTCAGAATGCTCCAACAATACCCGAAATAGCTGTTCTTCAAGCGGCGTCCGGTAAAAACACGCAATCTGAATCGTCCCCTTACGGCGATTGCCCCGTCCCATCCGCTGCATAAACGATGCGCTGCTGCCCGGTGTGCCAATCATGATAACGGTGTCAATGCCGCCAATATCAATCCCAAGTTCAAGGGTACTGCTGGCAAAACATATCGCTGATTCGTCTTGTGCAAAGCGTTCTTCAATCTCACGGCGGCGTTTCGGTGCGATGTTTGAATAATGAACATAGACCGCGTTTCCAAAAGGGGAACGAGGCCGTACAGCCGCCGCGTATTGTTCAACCTCAGCGCGGGTATTACAAAAAACCAGCGCCTTTTTCCAGCCCTTTGCTCGAAATGTATTCAGATAATCACGCAGGGCATCGGCATTTTCGCCGTCCAACGCCAGCAATTCAGCATGAATCTTGCGTTTTTCGGGGAGTGAGATCGTCACAGCATCGGGGAAGTACCGCGCCGCCGTCCCAACCGGATCAGCAATAGTTGCCGAAAGCCCGACGAATTGCAAATGGGCATGGTCGGTTTCCCCTTGGGCATAAGCATAAGCCTTGATCTGCCGAATCCGATTTAAAATCACGCGCAGTTGATCGCCGCGCACGGTGCCATCAAAAAGGTGCAGTTCGTCAAGAATAACCGCTTTGAGGGGGATAAAGACCCGTGCATGACTCGCCAGCAGTGAATCCACCGCTTCGGGTGTGGTAATCAAAACCTGCGCCGGATGTTTCGGGTCAAACGTAGTCAGGTCGTGGGTTTTGACCGCCAGTGTAATCCGTAGCATGTCCAATGGTAGCCACAGTCGCCCATAAAGATCACTGGTCAGGGCACGAGTCGGCGTAACATAAAGCAGTTGCAGTTCGTCGTCAAAATAATGGCGTTCAATCAATGGTGCGACTGCTGCTTCGGTTTTCCCACTAGCAGTTCGCGCACAAAGCATCACATTTCGACCATCCAGTAACGGAGGAATAGCGGCAAGTTGGGCGGACGTGAAATTACCATACCGCTCGAAAAAGGCACTCCAAGTGCGCGGCAGGCGTGTTTTGAGCTTCAGCCGCGCCCCAAGATCATTCACATCCCTAGTCCATCTGCCAATTCGTTCAAAAGCCCATTAGGGTTGGTATCGTCATAGAGGTAAAGGAGATCATAGAGCGTAACAGCGGTGCGGATTAATTCGCGGAGATTAATCCGGTGTTGGGTCAGCGTGCGATAGAGCATTCCGGGCGCATGTTGAATAATCTCGTCTGCTGCGCCGCTGTAACGATAGGCGAGATGGTGATAATCTGCGAGTGTCCGCATAAAGTTACGAATGTCTCGCTCAACAAAACGATCATCCAGTCGCACAATTTGCGAAGGAGTTAACCATTCGTCAATCGGTAAACGATTCTCGCTCTCGGTCAGCGCAAATAGAAAGAACAACTGCGGGTTGGGAGCGAAGGGGATAGGATATTGAGCGAGATAATGATGTGGAATACGGTTTACGTCAATCCGCTCATCACCCGTGCTGGCATAAATCATGGATTTAAAAAATGAATCAGCGCGGTCTCGCTGGCGAACCTTGAGCAGCGAATAATGCTCAGATTCATCCACCAACACCGCCAAACCACTGTAGCCCAACTGCACCGCAACAACACTCAACCCACTCAGCAGATAGATATACTGCCGTGCAACCTCCCCCGCTGCATAAAGGGTTGGCGGCTTTTTGAGATAGACTCGCATGTCAGGGGTGGGTTTAATTTGCCCTGAAATCCACTGGATAATATCTTCATAAGCGGTTTGGCTGGCACAAGCGGCTAGGGCATTGAGGGCGTTCGCCAATGGACATCGCTCCCCTAGTGGTGCTATGTGCGTGAGATTCTGCACGACTTCAAACTGCTGATGCGCTTTTTCCAAGAGGGGGCGCAATCCACGCCGTTCACTATCAGGGTAGCGGGTGGATACAGTCAAGGCGCGGTAAATTTCACGTGGCTTGGAAGGCGGCACCTCAACTAAATCGAGGCTGGCGGTCATTACTAAAAAATTTTCTCGCAGCGCACGTCGCGCCGCCCGTTCGATAAAATGGCTCTTGCCGTAACCATAATCACCGATCACCGCCATCGCTTCGCCGCCACGATCACGGCTGCGTTCAATGGCACGGTTCAAACTGATGCTTTCCGTCTCTAGGCCAATGGTCAGCGTCTCAACATCTTGAACGGGAACGATCCCGAACCGCAGCGATTCTAGTGTTTGACGAGCGCGGAACTGTTCGCCTTCCAAAACAGACTTGCGAGGCGGCATAGGGGTAATTACAGCCTGAAGCGGAACCGCCTCACGAGATTCAAATTCACGTGCTGGCAGGCGAAAACGTTTGCCAGAGTCAAATAGAACCTCAAACTCATGGCCGTTCATGTAGGTCTTTAATAATCTGCCGCGCCCTAATTGGGGGTGGTTAACCGTGCGTGATTCCATACTTAACTAGTCCTCATCGTGGCGTTAATAGGGCGTTTGCGTCGCATCTTCCAGCAGCATCAGACTGTCACTCTGTCCACGAATAGCGGCTTGAGCATACTCCCGATTAATAATCTGTTCGCCCTCTTCTTTCTGTCGAAACCACTCTGTCACCAACGTCTTGATAAACAGGCGGCGATGGCTAATCGCTAGATAAGATTCACGGGCAGCCTGCGAAAGTATTTGGATATTCTGCGCCTGAATATCTGCGTTCAGGCGATAATTATAGGCCACCTCAAAAATCGCCTGTAAGCGATAGCCGATTTCGGTCAGAAGCTCGGTATCGGGCACATCTAGGCGACTCAGGTCAATTTGAGGGCTAAAGGGATTCGTGCGCGAAAAATAACTGGGCGTTTGTACCCGCTGTTGCAACGCCGGGTATTTGGGGACAATATCATGGATAAACGCGGGTGGCACTGCATATATAAACATCGCACCCGGCAAATCTTCCCGGCAGCGGTCAATGACTTCGCGTAGGTTATCGGTTGCCACCTTCTCGGATTTCCCGCCCACGCTCATCATGCGATCCCCCTCATCAAACAACAGCACCAATCCGCTGTAGCCCATCGCCCGCACCATCTGGCACAAGGAGCGCAGCATCTTGAAGGCGTTGTTTTTATTGATTTTTTCCGTCACCCCGATCAGGCGCAGATCACGCATATCTTCGGGCGTGGGTTGTTCCCCGTGCAACCAGCGTCCCAACGCCTCCAACCGGAGTTCTTGACCTCGCAGGAGCGCATAAAAATAACCTTGAATCGCTTTGTGAAAACTCAAGCTGTCCACCGGAATCGCGTTGAGGGTTTGTAAAAAGGCATGGACTTCGGGGAGTTCAGCCGCGCCGGGGTCTTCCAAATCCAATCCAGTGGGGGCCACGAGGCGGCGCAATGTACCCTCCAAAAAACGGGTTAAGCCACGCTCATCCTCTCCCATATCCCCTAGCTCATGCCAGATAATGGAGGAGGCCACTGCCATGTAAACTCGCTGTTGATCGTCGTAAGGGCTTTCTTTCGGGCTAAGATCAACCTTACTCACAGCGAAATTGCGCTGCCATGCCCGATCTCGCACACAGTACAAAAAGTGCGACTTCCCACTACCATAATCCCCAACCACTAGCTTAAACACCGCCCCACCATCGGATAGAAATGAACTCAAATAGTGGGTATCAATCGTGTCAAGTAGTGATGCGTTGCCAACATTGTAATAGCTGATACCTTTGGAAAGCGGCGTCCCCGACTGGGCCAATACTTCGATAATCCGGCGAGCAAGATGGGGTTCAGGGAGCATCGTTAGCCTCGCGTAAATTCAACATCGGCAACATAGTAGCCAGCGTGAGGGCTGTCCCCATCCACCATCCACATGCTTTTGCTCGGTGTGTCGGTTTGAGATTTGGTAGCAACATGTAGGTGAATTTGCTGGCCCTCGGCTGCAAAATTTCTGAATTGTACAAAATCATACATAAACTGCGGGCGGGTGTAATCTGTGATGGTATGCTTGCTCGGTTCCAAGCCAAAAGCGCGATTTTGCCGCAGTAGCACCATTTGAAAATAGCAGTCCACAATGTTTACACGCGGCGACGATTTTTCGGCGAGACGACGGGCATTTTCATAGGCGGCTTTGAACTGCTTAATCCAAACTTCCCCGTCCTCATTCCGACCCATAATCTGTTTAACCGCCGTTTGATAGGCACGAATCACCGCATCTATGCTAATCGGGATGTTGCGAGCGACTTCCATCTTGCCATAGTTGAGACTCACTTTGCGTGAAATGAAATTGGCAACAATCTCAAACCGCCCAGCCTCAAAGCGTGGCGCACGTCCCGCCATGTCAATACCAAGTTCTGCCAACCGTTCATGCAAGGCTGCACCAAACACATTGCCCAACTGTTCCTGTGCCCGCTGAAGTTCTTGTTCAAGTTCTTCGAGCAGTTCATGTTCTAGCTCGGAATTTTGGAGGACGGCATATCCCCGATCCAGTTTAATCACATCAACCGGGTCGCTTTGCAGTGCGGTACTGGTTTCCTTGAGCGCTGTGACAAGCTGCGTCAGAGCTTTGTTCTGTTGGCGTAAATCGGCTAACAAAACCTCTTCGACTGCCATCTTGACAGGCATCTGCTGAAGCGCTTGCTGGGCCTGCTCTAGGTGGTCGGCATCAACCGCAATCGGGGCATAGTCTCCCATAGCACGGTTCAGTTTATTCCATGCAGCGGACGCATTTTTTAAACCAGAAATCAGGTTGTTGGTCGTCTTTTGCTGCTGTACATAATAATCACGGAGTTGGTCAAGTTGAGTGATAAGGGTTGGATCTGGCATCGTCGTTTCAAGTTCTATTAAACGTAAGTAGAAGGTGATGATTATAGCGCGTTTTTCTCACCTATCTACTTTTCGACTCAAATCAAACGACTTAATCTCGCATAGAGCCTGTTTCACCATCGGGTACACGATCTCGGTCTTGATTGAGGTTTATCTACCATTGTAAATTCAAGTATTCTCTGGGCAGTTGGGGCAATGGCCCAAACATAAAAGCGACATGTAACCGTTTTAGGCTATTGCAATGGCGATCTGAATTCTGTGGTATATGAGGTTTCCAACTCGTTGCGACTGCGGGGAAAGTCGTTCAAGGCGGTCTCGTTCGACAAAAGAAAGTCCCCTCGGCCCCATTGAGTAACCTCTCAATCCCTATAACGACTTCTGATTGTATAATGAAGCGGAGAGGCATCCATTCTGTTACAGAGGGCACCTAGATCCCTGATATGCAAGGCGATGATGCCTTATTTCGAGCAATCATAAATGTTAAGGTTTTAATCAAATGCGAAAGTGGATATACAACCTCGAATTTCCAGATTGGTGCCCAGTTCTAACAATCTTTGGATACAAATTTATCAGGGTTGAGGATTATCAAAATAGGCTCAATCAACTACAGCATTTAGTTACTGTTCACTCGGAATTTGAAGTCCTCGCAAATACAGGTCAACATGCGATCACGGCATATGTGGAAATTCCCAAAAGCGAAGACAAAGCAGTGCTCGAATGGGCAAATCAGAATTGCACTGCTTTGAATGATATCCTCCTGCTTCTTTCCTTATTTATTGGGCGTGATGTTTTCGCAATTGACGAAAATAATGTTGATATAGGTGTTATCACCGCTGACCCAAGAGAATATCAATGGGGAGGAACACTTCGCTGCTCAATTCCATACAAGAAGCAAGTATTAGATTCGATATCACCTATTGGGTATGACATTGGATTTGAAGAAGGGCTGAATCAAATATATTCAATAATGCGGACTAATGAATGGCAAAAGAAATATGAAGGTGGATACTTTCTGTTTTTGGCAAATCAGGCTTTCCGCCGTCAGAGTTTGGAATCAGCATTTAGTCAATGTTGGACAATCTGGGAGCATCTATTTACACTTCATAATAGACGATGGTTGTCCCGTAACCAGATTCATCAACTCGAGGCAGTTGAGAAGATTTCTTTTATTATGACTGAATATGCGCTGAAAGGTGAGATTGATGAGGTTTCAAGAAACCGTATTAAATCACTCGTAACGGTGCGGAATAAACTGATTCATTTTGGAAGATTTGAAAACGACCCTTCCACCCACGATCATGCGATTCTTTTCGTTCACCTTACAGAATTTGTCATGGCTAAAATAATGGGGCTATGGCCTTCAGATGTGTTCAATACAACTGACAGATTAGAAGACTTTCTCAAACAGCAGGTGAAAACAAAAAAATAGACCTAAATGTTTTTTATGGTGATGAGGTATATTTGTAAATTCCCTTCCTCCTATCAATTCCTTTTCTATTCTAGACAAGTACCTCTAAGTAAGTTAACCCCGACTAAAGCTGTCTCTATAAAGATATTTGTGGACAACATAAAGAGCGAGAAAACATGGCAGTTGTAACGAACACGCCCAATCATGAACGCCCCTTTGAGTTAGGGCTGCATACCTTTGTCGAACTAATGCCCCACCCCACAACAGGCGCGAAAATCAGCCCGGTGGAGCGGATGCAAAATCTGCTTGAAACCATTGAATTGGCTGACCAAGTGGGTCTGGATGTCTTTGCTATTGGCGAACATCATCGGGAAGAATATCTGGCCTCTTCGCCACTTGTGATTTTGGGGGCAGCAGCGGCGCGTACCAAATCCATTCGTTTATCAACGGCGGTCACAGTGTTGAGTTCGGACGACCCCGTGCGCGTCTTTCAAGATTTTGCCACCCTTGATTTGCTCTCCAATGGGCGAGCCGAAATTATGGCGGGGCGCGGTTCATTTATCGAGTCATTTCCATTGTTTGGCTACGACCTCGATAATTATAATGAGCTTTTCGCCGAAAAATTGGAGCTACTGGTCAAACTCCGCGAGTCCGAACAGATTACATGGTCAGGTCAATTTCGCTCACCGATTGAGAATCTTGGCATCTATCCCCGACCTGCCCAAGCAGAAATACCGATATGGGTCGCGGTAGGTGGCACACCAGAATCCGTCGTCCGAGCAGCGTCATTGGGTCTGCCAATGGCATTGGCGATTATTGGGGGGATGCCAGAGCGCTTTGCCCCATTTTTTCATCTCTATCGGGAAGCATCCAAACAAACCGGGCATGATCCCGACCAAATCCCATTGAGTGTCAACTCACATGGCTTTATTGCCGATACAACGCAGGAGGCGGTAGACGAATATTATCCAACCGCCCATATGTTGTTCAGCCAGATTGGACGAGAGCGGGGCTGGTCGCCAACCAGTCGCCAACAAATGGAAACAGGTCGCCAGTTGCGTGGAGCGGATTTTGTTGGCACGCCGGATGAAATTATCGAAAAAATCCTATTCCAGCACGAGAAGCTCAGCCATCAACGTTTCTCCCTCTACATGGGCTACAATACCATTGAACACAAAAAGATGATGCACGCTATCGAGCTTTTTGGTACAAGGGTCGCCCCTGTCGTCCGGCAAGAAATTGCCCGTCGTAATGCCGTCGCTGTGCCAAAATAATCGCCCCAAGCCCTGTGAGTTTATCCCAACGATGGTAGTATTGATTCCAGTATTTTTGTTACTCAAGGAGTCAAATCCATGCGTTGGGAAGAACTCACCGGCGATGAATTTCCACAAGCCGTAGCGTCGGCACAGGGTGTTTGCCTGCTGCCATTATCCTGTATTGAACGCCATGCCCACCATTTACCACTCGGTACGGATATGTACATCGGGCGCGAAATTTGCCGTCGCGCCGCCGCAATTGAACCCGCCCTCATCTTTCCCGATTTCATTTTTACCCAGATTTTAGAGGCCCGTCATTGCGCAGGAACAATTGCGATTGATGCTGATTTGATTGTGCGTCTCATGGACAATGTATGCCGTGAAATCGCTCGCAATGGCCTCAAGAAAATTGTTCTTGTCAATGCACATGGCGGCAATGAAAACCTCATCCATTTTTTCTTGCAGATACAGTTGGAGAGCCTGCGTGATTACGTCGTATATGTGGCACAACCACGCTTACACCCCGACGATGAAGCAGCGATGCAAAAACAATGGGTATCCAGCGTAGATGGGCACGCGGGGGAGGTCGAAACGAGCGCGATTATGGTGATCCGCCCCGATTTGGTTCACCCTGACCAACTCCGTAATGATGGCGAGGGGATGCCATTGGAACGTATGAAGGTCTTACGGGATGCGGGGATTAGCACCGGAACATGGTGGTATGCCGATCACCCTACCCACTACCGGGGCGATGGCAGTGTGGCAACCGCCGAAAAAGGGGAACGTTGGCTGACTGCACTGGCGAAGGTCTTAGCGCAAGCGATTCGATTGGTTAAGGATGACGCGGTGACACCCCAACTGCAAGCCGAGTTTTTTGCGGCGTCTCAGAAACCTATTGAATGACAGGCAACCGCAGATAATCCTCCGGCACAAAAAACGAGCCTTCCGTCGTCGGGATAACTTTTCGCACCCGCTGATCGAGTTCCGCCACCGTGATTTCGCGCACAAAATAGGCTTGGAATGCCACCGCGACTTTTCGCACTTGCTCAGGCGATTCATGCACAAATTCCAGCCGATAATCACGGATGCCGCTTCGCAATAACTGGTCTAGGTGACGACTGGCGACCTGTGCCTCTGCACCAAACACCGTATTACGGCAGCCCACATCCGCCATGACGGGATGACTGCGACCTTGCCCATCGCGTAGGGCGACCTTATGGCTTTCGCAGGGTTGACCGCAATCCAAATAACTCGTTCCGCTGGACAGAAATCGGCAAAAAACGCAGTGTTCGGTATGGAAAACGGGCAGATGATGATAGGCGATCACTTCAAATCGCTCGCCCCCGATGGACTGCGCTAATTTGCTAATCTGGTCGGCGTTTAAGTCATGCGTCGGCGTGATTTTGGTAAGGCCGAGTCTAAGATAGGTATCCGCCGTAAGCTGATTCGCAATATTTAGGCTGAAATCTCCAATGAGTGGATATTGATGCCGCCCCTGCAAGGCTTCCAATAACCCACCCGAACGCACCACCAATGTGCAATCCAACCGCAGCAGAAAATTCACCACCCGCTGTTCATCCGGTTTCAAAATGCGCGGACTGGCGACACGGGCAGTAATTCCGGCCTCTTTGATGCGCTCAACCGCCGGACTCAGGCCATACAAATCCAGATAATCGAGCGTGATACTGGCGGGCTGAATTTCCAGCGCCGCCTCCAACTGTTCCGGCGTTCTCACCAACAAATGTAGTCGGGGAGCATCCAGCGGTATTCCCTCCGAATGGTACTCCAGTGCGAATAGGGCATCTTCCAATACGCCGATGGGATCAGCCGTAATAATTTCCGTTGTAGCGGCTTGCTGCTGGATCAGTAACTCAACCGCTTCTTGACGCAGCCGATTCAGCAGCGAACTGGGAATAAACGGGTCGCCCTCAATATCCGCCCTCAAATTTTCCAACCGATAGGCCGTATTCCCCAACCGCCCTAGTTGCTGGTGTAAATAATCGGCGGTGACACTTCGACTGTTGGCACGGGTCAGTGGTTCATCCGACTGCACATGAAACCGAATTTCAGGATTTTTCACCAGCGCCCATGTCAATTGAAGGGGTTGGCCTTCATAGGCGACGATTTGCACATCCACAGGTTGGCGATAAACGGGCGTATTGGCTTGAGTGAAGGGTTTCGCCGTCTTATCAACCGTCACATCATGTGTGCGCCACACCCAATCTCCGACATGGATACGCCCAAAATGAATCGCCCCTTTGCCAAAACGCAGTTCAAGATTTTTGCCAATCGGCTTGACCTCATACAGTCGTCCGCCTTCTTCCTCGATTTCGGGACTGCGCCAATCGGCAGCATCAAAAACAACCCCATCCCCAGCCTTCAATGGCGCGACATGTTGAATCTCGGTTGGCTCAACGACGACGGCATCTTGACTTATCCGCACCACCCTGCCACACAGCACCCCTTGATGTCGCGGCGAACGCCCCAACACCACCGTTTGGTGATTGGGGCCCGTCAGGAAATGTGGCCCTAGCCCCCGCGAATAGACCTGCTCAATGGCGGCCTCATCTTGTGGGGTAATCGGCATAGGACGATTTTCCCACGCCGCATCCACCGCTTGACGATAGGCATTTGTGGTCACGGCCACATAATTTTCATCTTTATACCGCCCTTCAATCTTGACTGTCGAAATCCCAATATCTATGATTTCGGGAATTTGATGTAGGGCGTATAAATCGCCGGGGGACAGTAAATATCGGGCATCCCCCAACGGCCTCATTTCGTCATCCATTATTAAGTCATAGGGCAAACGGCACGCTTGGGCACATTGACCCCGATTGGCACTCCGTCCTCCCCACGCCTCGGATGAAAAACATTGGCCTGAATAGGACACACACAACGCCCCATGTACAAAAATTTCCAGTTCACAATCGGTCTGCTCACGGATGACCCGGATTTCTTTCAGCGAGAGTTCCCGCGCCAGCACCACTCGACTGACCCCAAATCGCTGGGCCAATGCCACGCCCTCCGCACTGGTGATGCTCATTTGCGTGCTGCCATGCACATTAAGATTCGGCGCGATTTGCTGCACCAATTGGGCCATTCCGACATCTTGCACAATCACCGCATCCGCTCCGGCAATGGCGATTTGTTCAAGCGTCTTACATGCCTCGCGCAGTTCATGGTCAAAAATCAGCGTATTAAATGTAACATAACCCTTGACGCCACGCCAATGCAGCGTTTGCATCACATCCGGTAGTTCGGTCAGGGTAAAACCGACTTTGGCACGGGCAGTAAAGTGTTTGAGTCCAAAATAGGCGGCATCCGCCCCCGCCTCAATCGCGGCATTTAGTTGGGGCCAATATCCGGCAGGACTCATGATTTCAGGTTTGATGTGCATAGTTGTTCAGGATTTCGCAGGGCTAATATTCGAAGGAAATTTGTTGAAAATTATCTCATAAGACCTAACAATTTTCTATAAAACACCAAAAATGGAAGCGAAGTCCTCGAATACAGACGTATTAACTCTAGCCAAATTAGGAATATATGTTATAATTATAAGTATTACGAAGGCTACCTAAAATTTATTCTAGAATTTGATGGCAACTCAGTCTAGGTTTTGTATAAAAAAGGAACTTAACTCTATCTAATGATGTTTAATTACTACAGCCATGACCTAAAATTTCATCCCCAAATACCCGTATTTCTTTCGGACACGAAGAATAAGCCTCTGGTTGTTCTCGCAGGGCCAAACAACTCTGGAAAGTCCCTACTCCTGAAATCACTTAAACAAAAATTTGGCCGCACATCATATTTGATAGGGGTAAACAGATTTTATCATGTCTACCATTTTAGCTCAGGCCTTCGGGATCCAAATGAAATTGATAGTTTTGAAACTCAGTTCAATAGTCAGTTTGGGAAAGAGCAATATAATTTTGAAAACAATTTTTTCGATTTGCACAGAGTAATTGTGGGTCTAAGTAATTCAAAGCGTGACACTTTATTGCAGCTTTGCGGAGACCTGCTTGGCAACATGTTTACCCTAAAGCGAGTCGATCCAGATAACGACTTGAGTGTCAGCTATATAGATATGGATGGTCAAAATATCTCCGTTGGTAGTACAGGCACTCGTTTGCTTATGACAATGCTTGGGATTTGTATGGATGAGCGTTTCAGTAAAATTCTTATTGATGAGCCAGAGCTTGGCCTAAGTCCAAAAGTTCAGCAGGCATTTGCAGAATTTTTACAAGGCCCAGAAAATCGTGATCGTTACTTTCCGCACCTGCATCAGGTTTTCCTCGCTACTCATTCTCATATTTTCCTCAACAGGCAAGATATCCAGAGCAACTATATTGTTTCCAAAGATAAAGAAACCGTTGATCTTGCCCAAACCGCCTCAATAAACGATTTCCATCGTCTCCAATTCAATCTATTAGGCAATTCCCTAGAAATGATGTATTTTCCCGCCGCTATAGTAATTGTCGAGGGAAAAACCGACCTTGCTTACATTGATCGCTTGCTTCAATTGCGTTTTCTAGGAAGAAGATTGACTGTTATATCATCGAGTGGGGATGTAAAGCGCAAAGTAGCTGGTCTCCGCGAAGCCTTTGGAGATTTGTCAAAAAGCCCTTATAGAAATCGCCTATTTGTAGTGCTTGACCAAGTTCATCAACCGGGTTTAGTTGCGGAACTAGAAAATATGGGTATCGAGAGCGAAAATATTATTAGGTGGGATCGAAATGGTATTGAATATGTCTATCCCGTATCAATAATGGCTGAATTGTTCTCATGCACCCCAAATCAACTAGATCAAATCTCAATCCGCGAGGATCGTATTGAACTAAATGGAATTGTTAAAACCAAGACTGAACTTCTTGTTGAAATCATGAAACGACTGGATAGTAGAACTCCTTTGCCAAAAGAAATGGAAACCAAGCTCCTCGACCCAATTAATGCGGCCATCAGCTAGACGATAAGGTTAAGACTGCCGACACTAATAAAATCGCTGGTCGTTTATTTGTATGGTCTATTGAATCACCTGCTTGACATCAACCTGCAATGATACTCCTCAGCCAAACATGACCGAGGAGATTATGCTCGCTCTACCGTCCCAAATGGCGCAGCAGGCGCGGCACATACGTCTTGAGTGCAACAGATTTATCCATTAACGGAACAAGTGTGATACTATCTGCCCCTGCCGCTGCCAGATGATCCAACGTTCGGGCACAGGTTTCGGGAGTGCCATAAACCGCCAAATCATGCAACCACTCAACGGGCATTTTGTCGCGCAGGGCCTCTACTCCACCTGCCATTAGAAGGGCTTTTACATCGTCCACAACCCCCAACGCCTCTTGATAGGGGTCTTTATGTCCACCTGCCATGTTCGCTGCCAACCGTTCCCGCACACGTCTCTCCACAACGGTTTCATCCTCATCCATTGACCAATAAATATACAGGGTAACGTGATGATGCTCAGTACGACCTGCGGCTTGGCGTCCAATCTCAATCTGTTCGCGTGCCCAACGGATATAGGCAGGAGAACACCCCTCTGCCAAAATGCTGCCATCCGCGACCCGCCCTGAAATTTGTAATGATTTGGCGCTCCGTACCCCCAAATAAACTGGCGGCACAACCTGTGGTGGATGCACCAGTTGAACATCTCGAAGTTGTGCCCATTCCCCCGCAATACTGAAATTTTCGCCGCTCAGTATGCCTTTGACCGCACGGGTGGCTTCTTCAAGCGCCGCCAACTGCGATTTTGGGAATGCGCCAATCTGCTGCATCCACTCCGTCACGCCATGCCCAATACCTGCCAAAAATCGAGCCGGAGCGATTCGGGCAAGGCTGGCGATTTCAAGCGCGGTGAAGGCTGGATTGCGCGACACCGCCGGAATAATCCCCAATCCCACTTTCAGTCTTTCGCTGTGTGCTAAAGCTGTTGCGGCTTGGGCAATCCCACCCGCATAAAAACAATCTTCAACGACCCACAATTCATCTAAACCCGATGCTTCCACCGCTTTCGTAAATGCGATTAATTCTTCCGGTGGATACTCGCGTTGGAACATCAACCCTAATGCCGTCATACTGATTCTTTTGGTCATCCTCCCCTAGACTGATTGACATCCGCACGGCTCTATCATACTATCTACAAAGATTCAAATTTCCAAAAGGGATAAACAAATGGCCTTGCCTCTCCACATCACCAACCCACCCCCAGTCGCTGCCTAAGACCGGGCAAGCGGCAATCTTCCCACCTATCCCCAGTAGAAACACACTGCTGTGGTGTAATTTGATTCGCACCTTGCCCACCCATCGTTAAGCGTAGTGGAAGTTTTTGGCTTCCCATGTTTCATCCATTACATACGATTAAAGGGCATCTCTATCATGCAGAAATTTCAACCCGGCGGCCTCTGGTTGGTAACAGGCACAGCCATCACGTGGGGCACCATCGGGGTCGCCACCCAAGCCATCTACAATTTGGACACTACCACCTCGCTATTCATCAACCTCGCCCGAATGCTGATTGCCACTCCGGTGCTATTGGCGGCGTGCTGGTTCATCGTGGGCCGCCAGATGTTCCAAATTCAGCGGCGCGACTTCAGCATCCTCCTATTGAGTGGCACATTTTTAGCGATTTCTCACGCAGCCTATTTCGCGGCGATTCAAGCCACTGGCGTCACGATTGCCACCGTTCTAACTATCTGTCTTGCGCCCTTAGTGGTAACATGCGTCTCCGTGCTGCTGAAATTCGAGACACTCAATGGACGCATCGTGCTGGCCTTGATGAGTGCCATGATGGGAAGTGTACTGCTCGTCGGACTACATTCCCCGGAGGGCACGAATTACAATTTGCTGCTCGGCACCATCCTGTCGCTGATCTCCGCCGTCGGTTATGCCAGCATGATTGTCTGTGGGCGATTCCTTGCCGCCGATTACCACCCACTACAAGTCACAGCCATCACCTTTGGGGTCGGCACAATTGTATTGATCGCGGTCAATTTGGTGAAAGGCGTAGTCGTCGTCCATACCGCGCAGGGCTGGATGCTAGTGCTCTATCTCGGCCTTATCCCAACCGCCTTCGCCTATTGGATGTTCCAAACAGGCCTGCGTTCGGTCTCCGCCACCGCCGCCAGTATCATCGGGATGCTTGACCCGCTGGTAGCCGCACTTTTGGCGTGGGTATTATTTGGGGAAACACTGGCTGCAACGGGGATGGTTGGGGCAGGCATGTTGATGATGAGCATTTTTCTCTTATCGCTGGATACATCAGCCTAAATTGTCTTTCTATCGGACACCCCCAACAGGTCATGCTGCGTGGGTGTCGAACCAAGTTTTGGTTCCATTGGAAAACAGTTAGACTTTTACCTTGCTTAGTCTCAAAATCGCCTATCCAAGCCCATCCGTTTATTAACATCATTGTTGTCATTCAAACTCATGCGTAACCGTGGTTACGGATTCAACTTCGGCGCATATAACTCCAATCAATAGAACATACGTTCATTAACCCGCGACTTCAGGAAAACGCGGTGTGGTGGCCCGCGTGCTGAGGTTGCCCCATCCACATTCCAAAGAGGAAAGCGCCGAAAGAGTCGCCTAAATGCGCCGGAGATGGGTTCTGTACAGGCAGCCGTTAGCCCAAGCTGATGGTCTGGTTCATAAAACAGCGCGATACGCACTTCAGCCAGTTGCACCCGTTCAATCGTGGCCTGTAATTCACCACTGTTGGCAACACCGAGGACAACAAGATTACAGGGGGTATCCGGCCAGTCAAATCTACGTCCTGCTTCCAAACACGCATGTCCGACCTGCACAATTTGCTGTTCAAGGGCAATGTCGGTTCGGACAAGAACATAGGCATATACCTGTGCAACCGTCTAGGATTCTGGCATCGTTTCCTCCTGTCGGCTAATTAGACTTAGGCCTTGACTCAAGCGGGCACAACATACGCCTCAAAGGGAAACTCCCCTGCCACAAATTGTTCCGGTTTGAGTTTGTAGGCATTCGGAACCGGGATCAATTGCCGAACCTGCTGAAGCATGGCTGGCGTAACAAGGCCATCAAATGGAGCCAGCACTTCCTCCTCACACGCTACCATATGCAGTACGGCTGTGGCGCAAAAAAGTCCCCATCCCGGAAACGCGCCATTATTGAGTTTGTTTGAATTAGAAAGACAGCGAAAAGCCTTGCGCCAATCCTTACCTAACAGCGCTAGGTAAAGCAGATGATGCGAAGCCCGTAATTCTTGCCTGCGTGTGGAGCGCATCAAATCACTCCAGTGGCTGCGGATACTCTGGTAGGTAGAAAGGTCAACTGTTATTTGAGCGGTGATCGCTTTTGGAAGGGTATTCATGTCTGTATCTCCTCTTGATTTGCATAAACATCAGTTCAGGTAGAGAGGGAGATACAGTTTGGGGGGTCTCTCGTTTTGGAATAGTAAACCTACAACATATTTCCTCCACAATGGGTCATGCGAGAATCGAACTCGCTTCTAGCGGGTTTAGAGTCCGCCGCCCATCCAACGAGCATATGACCCAAACTCGCAAAAGCATAAAAAAGATGATACCGCAGATTGACTTGAACAACAAAAAATGAGGGGCATCCCTGCGGATACCCCTCCCCTATTTCGACTAGAACTGATTCCAGTAGTATTGGTTAGTGACTTCGTGGTGGAATTGAATTTCGGCGGGCTTGATCTGTGAACCCAACAGACGTGGGCAGCGATCAGCCGAGGCCTGCTTCAATGCCGCATAGCGTTCGCAAATCTCGTCTCCCAATACTTGTCGGACAAACACCCCGCCACAGAAATCGGAGATAGCGTCATAGATGTTGTCGGGCAGGATCGCGTCGGGCGAGAGATGGGTACTAATTTTCCCTTCCAGACCCGTGCGGAACAGGGTATAAACCGCGAGGTAGGGGTTGGCGTCAGGTGCGATGGAACGGACTTCAATACGGGCTGAACGTGAATTGCCAATTGGAATACGCACCATGCTGCCCCGGTCAATCGGCGACGCCTTGATTTGATTGGGCGCTTCATAGTGGGGATCGAGGCGGCGATAGGCATTGACACTGGGGTTCAGAACCAAGCAAATTTCGCGGCCAACGCTCAAAATACGTTTCACAAAATCCCATGCGAGGCTAGAGATGCCATCCTGACCATCTTTTTGATAGAACAAGTTGGTGTCGCCTTTGGAGATGGACATATTGGTGTGCATCCCGCTGCCGTTTACCCCTGTCACGGGTTTCGGCAGGAAGCTGGCGGTCAAATCCATTTGCTGTGCGACTTGGCGGGCCACCAGCTTATACAGTTGAATCTGGTCGGCGGCAATGACAGCTTCCGAATAGGAGTAATTCATTTCAAACTGGGACGGGGCGACTTCAGGATGATCTTTTTCATTCGCAAACCCCATCGCACGCTGCACTTCCGCAGCCTTGTCAATGAATGTACGCAGGGTATCGCCGGGGAGCGAGTGATAGTAACCCCCCGTCGAAACGAATTCAAATTGGCCCGTTTCAACGTAACGCTGTTCAGCATGACGGCCCCGGAAGATGAAGCCCTCAATTTCATTGGATAAGTTGAAGGTATAACCGTTCTTTTGATATTGGTCGGCAGTATACAGCTTCAGGGCCGAACGCATGTCGGCAGGATAGGGACTGCCATCACGCTCCAAAACCTCACCGAAGACCAAAACTTTGCCGGGGCCAAACACATCGGAGGGCAGCCAATAGAACGCCGACCAGTCAATGCCCAAGCGCAGGTCGGATTCAGATTGTTGGCTGAAGCCACGTACTGATGACCCATCGAAGGTGAGATTATCAGCGGCCTTCAACAAGAATTTCTTGTCATAATCCAGCATGTGGAAGCGGCCTTCGAGGTCGGTGAAGCATACGGTCACGGCCTTGATACGCTTTTCATCCGTCAAATAACGCATCCGTTCTTCACGGATAGTATCGGCTGAAACACGATTTTGGCGTTTGGTTTTTGCCTCAAGATTCAGCTCTTCTAGCTGTTCATAGGGAATTTCGAGGAAGTTGCGGAGTGATTCAGACATAACTACCTAACCTTCTATTGTTTTTTGACGAACGACATGGCGTTGGAATAATATCGGGCAAATTGTATTCACTTCTCAAATTTCCGAAGCCTATTTTGTGAATTTACACAAGGGTCAATTTTTTACCCCCATACTTTGGAGGTAATCCACAAAAGTTTCGCTTGACATTTTGGTTTTTTAAAATGCGTTAGAATGGATATGACGGATTCAACCTATACGGGGAGGCATTCATGAAACGGCCTAAACATAAGCTGAACCCTAAAGCAACCACCATACCGCTGCCAGCGAACCACACATGGAAAGCGCCCGAAGGCTACAAAATCGTGGTATTGGAGCGTGGTTTGGTGAGTTTCAATGTGCCGGATACATGGATTGTGGCAAAACTAGAGCCGTTTGAACTGCATGACGCCGACCCACCCAACGACAATGCACGCCTCACCACTTCCTTTTGGCGGCTGCCTGTAGGGGTGGATTGGAGTGGGCTGCCACTCGACAAAATGCTGATTGATTCCACCAACGACAGCAAAATGAAAGTCCTCGCCAAAAGTGAGCTATTCCGGGTCAATCGTCCGGGGGTTGAAATCGTTTGGGTCGAACACCGTTTTGAAGATACCGAAAATGACAATCGAGAGGCCTTTACCCGTATCCTAGTGGCACGGGGCTGGAATGTTCAGATACTGATTACCTTCGATTTTTGGGTAGACGAAGCTGCGAAATATGAAGCCGCATGGGAGGAAGTCGTCCGTTCGCTGATACTGGGCCGTTACATCCAAGACCCAACCAAGCCACCGCTCGACCACTAATCTGAACCAATCCGTACCTGTCACTATTTGAAACTAAAGTAGTGACAGGTGGCTTCAATCTGAAATCTAGCCTCACTGTTGAGCAGCGGGCCAGCCGTTATCAAAGTTATAGTAAAAATCCTGCATGGGAAGGCGGAAAGCTTCGACATCGCGGCGCACCGATTGGGGGTCTTCCCCCTTGACCAGCACCCGCGCCATAAACTCGGCAATCGTCTCCATGTCCTTTTGCATCATTCCCAAGCGGGTCACTTCAATCGTGCCCATCCGCAAGCCGCTGGGCCGATCCCAATCCGCCGGGGTGTCACCGGGAGTCAGGTTCTTGTTGGAAATGATATTGGCTTCGGCCAAACGATGAGCCACTTCTAGCCCACCCCCGAACTGGCGCACATTGGCGATCACTTGATGGGTACGGGTATAACCACGATGGGCCGCTAGGACGGGAATGCCACGTGAATCTAGTGCTTTACCGAGGGCCTGCGCATTTTTGACAATCTGCGCCATATACACCCGCCCAAATTCAAGCATCTCTGCGGCGGCGACTGCCAGTGCTGCCACACGATTGACCTGATGCGTCGCTACCAATACCGGGAATATGGCTTCCGTAATGGGTTTGGTCAACGACGAATCGTTCCACATAATCATGCCGCTTTGGGGGCCGCTGAAGGTTTTGCCTGCCGAGCCTGTCAGAATCGCCGCGCCTTCATTGAGGGGGTCTTGGAATTGACCACCCGCGATGAGGCCCGCTTGGTGCGCACCATCAAACACAAATTGACCGCCCCACTCCGCAATAATCGAGGACATCTCACGCACTGGGAGGGGAAACAGGGTCATAGACATACCCATCACCACCAATTTGGGGCGAACGCGCTGGGCTTCTTCGGTGAATTTATCTAAATCCACTTCAAGTTCATCCGGGTCATAGGGAATATCGTAGATTTCGAGGCCACGTGTACCCGCTGGCCCATCGGGGCGGTTACTGGAATGCCCGCCAAACGGCTGTGATGCCGTCATAATACGATCACCCGGCTGGACAAGCGCATGATAAACCGCCATATTGCCCAACATGCTCCCCATCAGACGATGATCGGCATAGTTGCAGCGGAAGGCCTTTTTGAGCAACTCGACACACAATGACTCGACTTCATCAATATACTGTGTGCCCGCAAACCAGCGATTGACTCGTCCGATGTGCCCTTCGGCGGCGCGTGTCCCGATTTCAGAGGCCAATAGCCGACGCACAGTGGGGCTAGTGGGAGCTTCGGGGGCTAAGAGATTGATACAGCGTTTGCCCCGCCATTCTTCGTTGCGCTCCACCGCCGCTATGACCGCATCCGCCATGCCTTTGGGAGAATTCGCTTTTTCCAAAATGGCCCGCGCGTTGTCTAAAATACTGCTATCGTGGACTTCAAATTGAGGTGAATTACCCATGCCCTATTCCTTTACATTTCTGACCGTAAAAAAGCCGCTAAGGTGGTGGAAGCCGATTGGAGATGCTGGCGAAGCAACTGAACCGCTTCAGGAACATTTCCAGAACGGCAGGCCTGCAAAATCGCGTAGTGCTCATTTTGTGACGTAGTTTGAAAGCCGAGGTTATTGAGATAGAGCACGAGATAACGTGCCACATTGATATGTAGGGGTTCCAAGATGCTTATCAACCGGGGCATTTGGGCAGCTTGGTACAGTTGGGCATGAAACTGCCAATTCAGTTCTGTCCAGCGGGCCACGTCGGTCTCGACATCCATCACCCGCAGTGTGTTTTCGGCCTGCATCAATTGAGATGGCGTATGATGCGGAATCGCCGATTCAAACGCGACGGTTTCCAGAGCGATGCGGATGGTATAAATCTCACCTGCCTCTGCTGCATTTAGGGTCGAAACAAATGCGCCACGATTGGGATGAAGTGTTACTAATCCTTCGGCTTTGAGTTGTACCAAAGCCTCGCGGATAGGAATCTTGCTGATGCCTAATTCTTCAGCGATTTTGTCTTGGCGCAGGGGTTCATTACTTTTGATGTCGCCCCGAAGAATCGCCATCCGAAGGTATTCCGCCACATGCTCGGCAGTGTTTTTGGCTAGTACCAATCGTCCCCTCCAATATTCTAATTCACTCGTATAATTGTATAATCGTATACGATTTCTTGTCAAGATATACGGAACAAAGTCACCTAAACCAGTGACTTACTCGCTTGCCGCTCCAAAACATTTCATCTACAGTCATTTTTAGAGTCAAAACTCGAAATTAGGGAAATGACCCTTGATGAGCGAATTACCCAAAACGAAGCGTATTTTGGTTGTCTATGCCTCACGCGGCGGCACAACCCGCGAAATAGCAGAGCAAATAGCCGAGGCTCTCCGCCTTAAGGGAATAGGGGTAGAAACCGCCGCAGTAAAGAAGATGCCAAGCGCAGGTGACTATGACGCGATTGTGCTGGGTAGCGCAATTTACTTCCGGCGTATGATGCCATCCGCTGTTCGTTTTATCCGACAAAACGTGAGCATTTTGGAGTCTTGCCCAGTCGCAGTTTTCAGTGTTGGCGCTCAAATGAGAAAGCCTACGCCCAAAAATCATACCCTTGTCGAGAAGTGGGTTCGTAGAGGCTTGAGGCCCTACCCCAACATCCAACCCATTGCAGTGGAACATTTCGCCGGGGCAGTCGCATTTAGACGACTGAATGTCTTATGGCGGGTGCTGCTGATTATCACCTTTGGGGAACGCGGTGATTGGCGGGATTTAAACGCGGTACGCACTTGGGCCAACCAACTCTATCCCCAGTTGGTTAACGAGACGTAGCAGAGTCCTCACGGTCTTCTCGGCTCAATAGCTGTACTACAAACAAAACACTGGCAGCAATACCAATCAAAATCAGGGCTGTCCAAAGGGCGGCTGGAATATTCTGCTGATAGGTCTTATAAATCAGCAAGGTCATGGTTTGGGTACGTCCCGGCGCACTGCCCGCAAACAAAATGGTCGCACCAAACTCACCCAGTGCCCTTGCCCAACTCATCAACGCCCCCGTCAGCAAGGCCCGACTAGAAAGCGGCAGTGTCACCAACCAGAAACGACGCCAGCGGGAAGCGCCATCCACCAATGCAGCGGCCTCGATTTCACGATCCACATGATTAAACCCGACTTGGGCTGACCGCACATAAAACGGCATTGCTACAAAGGTTTGGGCCAAAATGACGGCATAGCGGGTAAAGGTCAGTCGAATGCCCACATCCATAAGCGTCGGGCCAAGCAATCCACGTCTGCCGAACGCGACCAATAGTGCAAAACCAGCCACCGCCGGAGGCAACACAATGGGTAGTTCAACCAGCACATTCAACAGCCGCCGGCCCCAAAAGCGACCCCGCGACAGGACATAGGCCAATGGTGTACCAAGTAGCAAAATCAGCATGAGGCTTACGGCGGTGGTCTGGAAAGTGAGGGATATGGCTTGGGGGAGGAGTGGATCGGCCCCCGCTTCCCATGCCTGTTCTTGGTAGACTCGGTAAATGAGAGAGCCTAAGGGCAAGGCAATCAACAGGATCGCTAATAGAAACAGCAGGGCAAGGCCGCTTTTCCCCAATAGGTTGATGAACCAGCGGAAACTCTGCAAAACGTGGGGTATTTTGCGAAAAGGGGTGACACGCACATCACCCCGGCGCACTTTCGTCTCTTGTATATCCATTGAATCCTATTCTACAGAAGGGGCGTCACGTACTTCCAAGCTAACAAGACCACTCACATAGCGGCCACCCCGACCATCACCGGGAACCACCAACTGGGCAGCCTCCAAAGCTGTTCCATCTTTTTCATAGGCGACCAAGATAGGTTGATTGCCAAATTCAGGATCAATCTCACCCCATGCAATGACAGCTTGAAAGCCATTGCTGCCTGTCGCCACGATATAGAAGCCTAATTTATCATTGCCTACGTCGGCATTAAAATTGACCTGTGCGCTGCTCAAAATATCCCACAACATCACGCCTGTGAAACTTGCATCAACAGTATCCTCCCCGCTTAGATACGTCACTTCAGCGGTTTGTGAGGGATAAGCGCGTAGATTATCCATAGTCAAGACGAGCGGGTTATAAACCTGCCCCCCCACATGCAGTAGGCCATCGGTAGGTAGGCTAACGGTATTCGGTATTTCAGGAATCCGCACCGAGATAAAGTTCCAGGCCACTAAGGTATCCTGCCCCGCATCGGACAGCACGTAATCAATAAACGCTTGGGCCAATTCCTTGTTGGCTGAATCATTGGTGATGCCAATTGGGTAGGTCGCCAGTGTATTGTAGGCATCCGGCACACTTATCATTTTGACGTCTTCGGCGATATCCGGCGTGACATCTGAAACATAGACCAAACCCGCGTCGGCTTCCCCTAATGCGACCTTTGCCGTAACCTGCCGCACGGTGTCCTCTTCAGAAACGACATTGCTGAAAAAGGCACTCTTAAACTCCTCTCCATAGCCCGACACATTGACCAATTTATCTACCATCGCATTGGTGTAATCGCGTACCGGAGCGCCTTCCGCTACCACTACCAGCAGCACCCCATCATTCGCCAAATCATGCAAGGATTCAATTCCAGCGGGGTTATCAGCAGGTACAATCACTACCAAACGATTTTTGACGAACGTGTACGTTTTGCCTTCAATCCGACCCGCATCCTTTGCCACCTGCATTTGCCGATTATTGGCACTCGCAAAAATATCGGCAGGCGCACCCTCGGCCAACTGTGCGGCTAGGTCGGACGACGCCCCAAATTGAAATTCGACGTTCACTCCCGGATTGACAGCCTCAAATGTCCCGGCGATTTCCTCAAAGGCATCCGTTAGTGAAGCAGCCGCTAGGACGGTCAGGGTTGTATCTTGAGCATGGGCATGGTGTGGAACAAAAAGTGGCGATAAGGCAATAACCAAAATAGCCGACAACACCCTACGTTTCATCTAATTCCTCCTCATTGAATGGAACAAGTTCGCAGCGGTCAATCCACTTCAAAATGGCACCGAGTTGGGCAATCTGCAATTCCACTGCCAAATAGCCAATCCCCGGCGCTGTTTGGTCACGTTGAGTCAGCAAATGACGATGGGTTGTTATACACGAGTTTTTTTGATACCCCACCAGTGCGGCTGTTGGCCTATTCTGCAAACGGGCAACATATAGTCGGCTCAGAAATTCGACCCGCACACGCCGGACACTCGACGAAGGAGATGGGCTGTGCAGCCATGTTTCAAAACGATTCTTTCCCTTTGTCGTAAGCGTATATTCGGTGCGCGTCGGCGCATCAATGACCTCAATCGCCCTCCCCACAATCAGGCCCTGCTGTTCAAGGCGCTTTAGGACAGCATACAACTGGCTGGTGCTTAAATTCCAGACCTGCCCCAGTCGAGCCGGGTCACGAAAATGCTCTAATAATTGATAGCCATGACTCGGTTGAACTGCTAACAAGCCCAACAGCACTTCATCAGGTGTTAGCTGACTCATGGTGTTACCACCTTGACGTAACCATAGCCCCCTATTCTAACATGGAATAGATTACAAACAAATAACATTAGCGTTTTTGTGGCTTCAGGTACACTGTAATTTCACTGCGATTATGAAACAACTGACGTGCCCCGGCAATGATATAGGCTTTGCGCAAAATATCGAAGGTCTGTTTAAGAACAGGCTGCCGATCTTCCTCTGGCAATTTGAGGGTCATCAACCCTGCCCCATGCGGGTATAGAAATGGGGCATAGGAAACCATGACACGGGCTGAATCACGCGCATCCATCCGCATATCGTTGACAATCAAGTCATAGAAATCTGGCTCATCTTTGAGATAGGCTTGGGCGGTCATGCGTAAATAGCGAATCCCATCGTCCCCCTTGAGCCGAATATCCAAGCTGGCTGGATCAATCGCGGTGACATACTGGCCTTTTTGCCGCAAAATGCGTGTCCACCCACCCGGCGCAGCACCCAGATCGAGGGCCAAACCACGCACAGGCGGTTCAATCTTAAAAACTTCCAGTGCCTCTAATAACTTAAATTCGGCGCGGCTGATCTGTTCGTCTTCGTGCATGAAACGCCGCATCCCCCCGGCCCAATCCGAGATATTCAGCATCGTTGGTGAAAGGCCAAGATAGGCAATGGCTGGATTTTGGGCGACCACTACTGACAAAATTTGCAGGGGCTTACGGACATCCAGTGGGGCATCGGTAGACTCGTGAATCAGATTGGCGAGGGCGGTATTCACATCAAAGGGCTTGAGGGGATAGTCCTTAGTCAAAATACGGGTCTGCACCGAAAATGACAGTTCAGGGTCAATTAATTCATTAAATTCCACCGCGACAGCCTGCAATAGGTCGTCTAAATCCTGCGGGGTGGAATGTAAGGGCACAGTCACTTGGACGGGGCAGAGATGGCGCACAAAAATGGGCGGCTGTTGATGCCATTTCTCGGCAAACTCCCAGTAGGAATCTCCTAACTCAACCAGCAGCACACCGGGGGATAAGATTTCTTCAATATGAGCATTTGGAGCGGCTTCTTTTAATTCATGGCGGGCAAAATCAACGGAATCGGGGTCACAGGTCAAAATAGCTTGAGGCATAACTTGTCTTTCATAAGGGGCGATTGATTGAGCCAACCGCCCCACAATACATGGGTAAAAATTTACTGGGCCGCACTGGTCGAATATTGGAAAGGCGTCACCGTCGGCGGAAAGCGATAAGGTTGTGTTGGAATCAGCGTCGGCGGAGGGCCATCCGCTCCCAATGATTCACGCCATGCCGTTTCCATATCCACCAGCGACATGCCCGTAACGATCTGCAAGGCATCATTACGTGGTGTACCTGCCGCCAATTCATGGATGAGTTGATGATGAGCTTCCAATCCAAAAGTGTCGGTCAGCCACACAAAAAATGTGTAGCCAATATCATACCCCAAGCGCCCTTGTCCGTCTGGCCCTGTTTCAAAAGAGATCGGGCCATCCCCTTCCAACAAGATGGGCAGTTCGTCATGGCGAGCCAG
This sequence comes from Chloroflexota bacterium, assembly GCA_024434115.1. Classification (GTDB taxonomy): domain Bacteria; phylum Chloroflexota; class Anaerolineae; order Aggregatilineales; family J027; genus CFX10. The sequence goes on along the minus strand of QMIT01000001.1, from coordinate 374,267 downwards.
ATTCCGCACACGTCGGACATAGCTGTACTGCTGATCGAGTTCAAAAAAAGTCGCATTGCCTTCCGTAAACCATGAGCCAGCCGGGAAAGCATCCGGGGCCATATGAAATTGATAGAGATGCCCAATTTCATGCAGTACCGTGCCATAGGCGAGGCGACGGGAGTCCTCATCTGAAATAACCTGCACTGTCGCGCCCCAGTCATCGGAAGTCTGCCCAATCACACTGCTGCCACCAAACGCATCCCGCCACCGCTGGAAATCTGTTTGGTTGGAAAAGAGAATGACACGCGGAATATAGGGCAGCGGTTCCCCCCATGCAGAAATATAGGTATCCTTTTGTTCGGCTACGGCGGCGACTGTCAAATCCAAGATTTCCTCTGGCAGGCCTGATTGGATATAAACAATCACATCATCGGATTCAGTGCGCTCCCATTCATCGCCGGAATCCGCATACTCATTGCCCAAAATCCAGTCGGTGCGATAGCGATTGCCCTCACTATCGGCAAAACTCCAATAGAAATTGACAGCGACCCATGGGGGTAAGGATTCATCAGGACGCCAGCGCATCGAGACATAACCCGTTCGAGTGTCAATTTCAGCATCGCGTCGGGTCAGCTTACCGGGAACATGCGACCAAATGACCGAGGCTTGGACGATCTCCCCCTTGTCGCTGGTGGCAACCGTCGAAAAACTAAACCCGTTAGGATAATAACTCTCAAATTCGCTTTCGCTGACCGTCCATGTGGCATCACCCTCGCCGGTGCCGGGTAAATAATAGGGCAAATCCCATTGAGTGGTTTGCGTATACCAGTCATCGCCAAAGGGTGTAGGGGTCGTGGCTATGCCCCCCTGAGCAGATGCGGTCAAATTAACCGCCAACAGCACGGAGAATAACAATCCCCATACCGCCAGAAGTGCTGGTATGATAAGGCGGCGTTGACGAGCAGGGTTACGATAAGATTCAGGTGTCACCACAATATTCCTTTCCATCACAACTCGATATGTTAAAGTTTAAGCGAAATATCAGAAAACTAGACTCAGAAAAATTACCATCACGACTGGCCCTGCTTGGTTCTGTGTTGGTTCTGCTTTTGGCAGCATACCTGCGTATACACCATCTTGACGCAAATGGCTTATGGGGGGATGAAGGTTGGTCAGTCGAATTTTCCGAACCCAGCAGTCTGGCGCTTGTCACCCGCAATTTAGTAGATGATTTACACCCTCCATTGTATTTCATAACACTGAGTGCATGGCGGCAGGTCGCGGGGGACGGCGAAATCCCGATGCGCTTTTGGGCGGTCTGTCCGGCCCTTTTGACGGTTGCACTGGTAGACCGGATTGGGCGTAAGTTGTTCTCACCTTCTGCCGGAATTGCGGCGGGATTGGTCTTGGCGATTGCTGACAAACATATCTTGCTTTCACAGGAGGTACGGCATTACCCGCTTGCCTTTATGTGGATGGCCGCCAGCAGTTTCGTATTTCTATTATGGCTGGAAAACCCGAACCGCCGACGCACGCTGCTTTATGCCGTGCTCATCATCGCGGGTGTCTATACCCATTATTACACTGCCCTCATCTTGCCGGTTCAGGTCATCTACGCCGCGCTGGTGCTGCGTCCGCGCCGTCGCATCGGACAATTAATGGGCATCATGGGTCTATCATTGCTGGCCTTCACGCCTTGGGCCATTGTCGCTGTCCATCAACTATTGATTCGGCCCGAAGGCATCCTCCATTCCATGTCCCTGTCGTGGGAGACCGCCGATACCCTAGCCGTTGATTATTTAGGTAGACCCGTCATCTTGGGTATTGGATTGATATTGGTCGGCAGCCTAGCATTCAAAAATCACCTGCAATGGAATCAATCCCCCGCTGTGTGGTATCCGGTGTTATGGTTGGGGGTGCCGATTGCCATTTCGATTGGGGTCTATCCGATGGTGACAGTGCTGACAGATCGCAATCTGGCCCTGCTGCTGCTGCCCATTGCCATTCTCGCCGGGCATGGCATCGTGTCTTTTCGTCCACCCGGACGTGTTATTCTTGCGGTGTTGGTATTGGTGAATGGGCTTGCCAGTACCGATTCGCGCTATGTACAACCCGATTGGCGGGCTATGGCACGTTATGTCGCCCAAAATTATCCGACAGGTGAACCCGTTTTAATGGATGTGCGCGGCGGGGACAAAGCTCTCGGTTATTACCTGCGGCGCTATTTACCCCCTGACACACAGATCATTTCGCTGAATCAATGGCGCATTGACTACGGCATCTATTTTCAAGGGCCAGTGCAAGATATACTTCAGGACAATAACGGCTTCTGGGTGGCCTATTGGGGTGATGGGCCATACGAAATGGACAGCACCTATCAAAATTATGGCTATACCCAGACCGCCAGTCGCCGTTTTTATCATCTGGGTGCGCCGATTGACTGGTATCATTATGATCGCCTGCCGACAAGCGATGAGGTTTTGGGGATTTTTGGCGATTCCATCCGGCTGCACCGTGTCAAATCGGCCTTTGAGGTAAGGCGGGGAGACACATTAACCGTCAGTTTATGGTGGAGCGCCGCCGAAACTCCCACCATTAGTTACAGCGTCTCCGTATTCTTGCTCGATAGTGATGGTGTCCTTCGCGCTCAACACGATAGTGCCCCACAAAATGGACAATCCCCCACCCATACTTGGACGCCCAATCAGGTGGTGCTGGACAGTCATACGCTGGAAATTCCTGAAGATTTGCCACGCGGCGACTATCCATTGGCCGTCAAAGTGTACAACTCTGCCGATGGGCAAATCTTGCACATTCTGACAGATGGTGCTATAGAGTATCTCATTATCGGGACGGTGCAGGTGCGCTGACCACAATTTGCGGGAGAGAACCATGCGGATAACCAGATTCCTTTCAATTGGGGCAGTCATCACCCTGTTGATGCTGACATTGGTCGCATGTTTGGGGGATGATGATCCAACGCCCGGCCCACGCCGCACTCTCAATGTCCTCGATAATGCCGTGCAATTGGGTGAAACCCAACAAGCCGCGACCCGTAATGCTGTTGCTAATGCCACCCAATCCTTTGAACAAACCCTAAGTGCTTATCAAACCTCCATAGCGCCACCAACGCAAGCCCCCATTCGACTGCGTAGCCCTCAACCACCCCCGACAGCCACTGACGCCCCAGAGAATGATATTCTCGGCAACATTGTTTATCCGGGGAATTGGTTGGACGTGCGCTTCACCACCATTGATGGTCAGGAGGAATCATTACGCAGTTTTGAGGGCAAGATTATCGTTCTGCTGCCGATGTCGTTGGACTGCATACCCTGTCAAGAGCAGCTAGCGTTTGCTCGTGAAACCGATCGGCAGTTCCGCCTTGATGGTGTGGCCTATGAAGTGGTCTACCTTAATCTCAATGTTAGCCCGTTGGATGAACTTGATGATCTTACAGCATGGGCCGAGGGGCAGGGATTTGAATCCACCGAGCAGTTTACATGGATAACTGGAAAAGCCTCCCCTGAATTGGTGACAGCCCTCAACGCGGCGTTTGGCGGTAGTGTGTTAAACTTGCAGCGCACCCCAATACTCATCGTTGACACAAAGGGACAAGGACACACAGCGGCTGAAGAGGGAATGCTAATTAGCAGTCGCCTGCGTGATGTGATTGTGTTTTATAGTGACCAAGCCACGCCAGCAGAAGCGAGTGGAGGCGAAACAGAGGCAACGGAAGAAGTCACGTCTCAATAAGTTAGTTTTGACTGCTTGGGCGACCTCGGGGGCCGCCCCGGTCATTTTGAATCAACCCAAGCCAAAAATGCTTTGCAGTTTCATCGCCAAGCCCATATTACCCTTGACCTTGATTTTGCCAGCCATAAACGCAGACATGGCTGAAAGTTCGCCATTCACCATCTTAAGATAGTCATCGGCGCTTGAAATCACGGTAATTGTTGGGTTGCCAGTTTCACCCTCGTGCAGTTCCATCTGCTGATTGGCAATCTTAACCCAATACTTCGCCGCGTTGTCACCCGTCAGGTCAAACTGAAAAATGGCATCTACGCCAGAAGCAGCATTGGCGTTAAAACGGCTGGGCATTGCGTCAAAAACCTGCTGGATAGAGGTTGCTTTTTCCATGAGTATTGAAATTCTCCTAAACTATTCAAATCACAATTTGATTAAGTATAGACGATACTCAGGCGTCATGCCATACCGTTTAAGGGATTTGGGGGAACTAGATATGGCGCGAAGCCACTCGAATGAGGGTTTGCAGGTAGTCCAGATTATTGTGAAAATGTGACCATTGGATTCGGCCCTCCGCCACATCGGTTACACTTAGCGCCAATACATGATTGACGGGCGCAGGGAGTTGTAATCCATAGGCTGCCTGCGCTACCGCCCCATTGAGATAGGCGGCGTCACTATGCCCCGATTTGTGCTCCATGTCAGCACGTAGGCTTGGCGGACAAACCCGCCGTTTCAAAACTTTAGCCAACCAGCGTGGAGGCAGTAATTGAACCAGCCATGCCAAATGCGGCACATGAACTCCCGGCAGATTCACCAGATTGATGTTTAGACGGTCAATCACCATGATCGCCTCACGCAATTGGCGATATTCAAGCTGCCAAACATCGGGGTCGTCATAAACGCTGGCAGGGGCAATATTCAGCAAAGTGGGAAGAGCATTGGCATGAAGCCGCCAAAAAGCATCACTCCATCCCAATGAATCAGCCGGGGCGGTTCGCGGTTTTCCCAGCCCTGCCTGTTGCAGCAATTCACCGATAAATGCGGCTTGGGGATGCTCACTGACGACAAAACCACCTGCTCCATTAGTTATAACGGAGGTATCATGCCACGTAAATTCGCGCGTAATCACGGCCCGCAGCGATTTTTCTGGCCCTAAGAGGCTGGTTAATTTTTCGAGGCTGCCGATTCCGGGTTGTAAGGATAACACATGGGGTAATTTTTCGGGGGCAGCGGTCATGGCAAGTGTGGTCAAGGCACTGCTCAATCCCCAAGCTGGCATGGCAAAAATCACCCATTCGGGCAGGGGACTAAGCGCCTCGTGTGGTTCAGTCAACACCCGTAGCCCGATTACTTTCTGATGTGCTTGACCCGACACCAACTCGAAATCACCTGTCAATGGAAATGGGAGTGGTGTATCGGCTAACCAGATAACGTCATGTTGAGCTTGGTGCAATCGGGCCGCGAGCCATCCCCCCAATGGACTCGCGCCCCAAATGAGTAATCGCATACTGGATGGAAATTAGCGCTTCTTGGCAGCAGGAGGCTTGGGTTCTTCACGCAGCGCAAACAGATCGCCGTGCAGCAACCCCGCCAGCGCACCACCGCCTAAAATCCCAATGGCATATTGCAGCACTTCGCCGAGGTCTTGGGTATCTTTTGCAACCAAAGCAGGGCCAAGTGTCCGCGCAAAATTCGCCGAACCGCCGGTCAATGGGCCAGCAAGGAGGATTGCTGCCGCAAGGGTGAAACCGATTAAAACCGGGGTCGCAGCACCACCCTTATTATAGACCGATGCCTGATAGACCGTTCCGACCAAGAAGAAGGTGATAATGGCTTCAATCAAGATTAACTGTCCAGTGGTCACACCTGAACCCGGTGCTGTTTGTCCGAGTGTGCTTACACCCGCCTGACCACTTGGCAGTGCAATCCGCAGCACAACCGCCGCCAGCAACCCACCCGCAATCTGGGCCACCCAATAGATGACGGCTTTGCGTGGGCCAATTTTCCCCCCCACTAGCAGACCAAGTGTCACAGCAGGATTGACGTGTGCGCCAGAAATATGCCCATAGGTCGCTACGATAGCGGCCAAAATTAGCCCGTGTGCCAATGCTATGGCAACCACATTGCCGGGGGACATTGCCAGCGCACCTGCCCCGACCAAAACCAGCATAAATGTGCCCAGTGCTTCAGCAAGACCTTCGCGTGTCTCTTGTGGACTCATTTTTCCGTCCAACTCCTAAAATGGTGAGATTTTAAAATGGATAACAGCGGGCAATTATAGCGCGTGCCACCTACCCGCAAAAATAAAAACAGCGCACATCGAATGTACGCTGCTGATTTTTTACCCGATCAAGATTTATTGGAAGACATTACCCAACAGATCGTTATAACTGGGGTCGCTGGGTGTGCGGTCTTCCCAATCGTCACGGCGCTGAATGTCAGCATTGGCAACCAGATCGGTTTCCCATGCTTGATAGGCCGTACTGCGATTTTGCTGCAATTGGCTGCTCGTAATATCGCGCAGTTCACGCTCCATCACCTGAATTACATGGAAGCCAAATTGTGAGCAGACCGGGCCAACAATTGCACCGATGTCGGCAGTATCAACCGCCGTTTTGAATTCGGGCACATAACCACTGCTGGCACTCCAACCCAGACCACCGCCATTTGCGCCGCTGCCATCATCCGAAACCGCCTGCGCCAACGCTGCGAAGGGTTCGCCCGCATTCAAAGCCGCCAAGACCTGCTCGGCTTCCTGTTTAAAGGGTGCCCATTCTTCAGAATCGCAGGTTTCGGCTGTAAAGACACGGGCCGGGTCTTCAGGGACTTGAATCAGAATGTGACGAGCATTGACCCACACTTCTTGTGTAGGCTGGTCTTTGGTCACATCTTCGAGCAAGGCTGTTCGTAAGGCACGCAATGTGAAAATATCACGCACCGCATCCCGATCAATCTCGGCAACTTCGTTGGCGTCATCATAGAAGCTGTTTTCCAATTTGGTGACAGTTGAACGGATGTCGTCTGGTGCGACAGGGGTATCGCTTGGTGTCGGTGTATAGGTCTGTTCCAATGTCGGGGTTGGCGTCAGGGTCAGGGTATTGGTCGGCAGGGGTGTCACTGTCGGGCAATCCGTTTGGCCCTCTGTACAGCCTTCCGCTGTCGGCTGGATGGTTTCAGTCGGCGTGTTGGTAATGGTTGGTGTGTTTGAAGCTGTTGAGGTAATAATCGGTGTGGAGGTCGGTGTGGTTGGCTCCGTCGCGGACGGGCTAGGGGTAGGAGTCAGTTGATTCACCAAAAACGACGCCACATACTGATCTACCGCCGCATCAATGGCCGCACGGTCAATTTCAATCCCACGTGCTTCGGCTTCTTTTTCCAAGAGCACCTGTAATTCCATATCGTCCAGCACCTGCCCACCAAACAGGGAGGGTTCGCGCAGGGCCAAAATGTCGTTGCCATACTGTTCGACAGCTTGATCTACGCCAACAACCGAGGCGTAACTCCGAATTTCATTGGCAATAAACCACCGTTCGGTCTTCACCCGTTCTTGGAAATCGCTGGTCTTGATCTCCGTGCCATTCACCGTCGTTATGGTTTGTCTAGGCACGAACACATAGTCGTTGGTCAGCGCGTAAACCAGAATTAATGCCGCGATCCCAAAACCAAACGCCGCGACAACCAACACAATGCGCTGAATGTAATGCTCTTGCTCGGCCCTTGAACGGCGGGCCTTTAACTCTTGTTCGCGCACCTTACGGGCACGAGCCGTTGTATCCTTTTTGCTCATAATTCCTCGTAGGCACAAAAAAGGGGGACAGTCACTCTATCCCCAAAGAATTTTTACAACTTAACCACGACTACTGTTGGTATGCTGCGGTGCATAGGGCAGCAACGCCAAATGACGGGCACGTTTAATCGCCAGCGCCAACGCCCGTTGACACTTGGCACAGGCCCCGGTTTGACGACGCGGACGAATCTTGCCCGAATCCGTCAGATAACGACGCAACGTCTCGACGTCTTTGTAATCAATGTTGCATTTGCCATCCACGAGGAATGGGCAACCCTTCCGACGGCGTGCGCCACCCGAAAACCGACTGGGTTCGCGGACATCATCATCACCGTCATCCATATCATCAAAATCAGGCCGACGCGGGCGACGGCGCTCTTCCGCAAAATCATCCATATCGTCACGCTGACGTGGATCGTCACTCATGTGAATATACTCCTCTAGTATTTAATTGATTGACCGCATCGCTGCGGGCTTAGTGCTTTTTTGGGGCCACAGCCTAAAAGCCATAGCTTTCGTCATCCCCTTCAGGATAATCTTCCTGATGTTGGGTAAAACGGGGGCCAACACGGTCACCGAGTATGATCATTTCTTGGGCCACCAATTCCGTGCGATAGTGCCGCTTGCCTTCTTCATCTTCCCACCCGCGTGTTTGTAGCCGACCTTCAATGTAGACCTGCTGATTCTTGCTAAGATGGGTATTGCAGATTTCGGCGAGAGGCCCCCATGCCACCACATTAAACCATTCGGTTTCTTCACGCCGTTCACCTTCATACGAAGTCCACGTGCGGGTGGTGGCAACATTAAAACTGGTGACAGGACGACCACTGGGGGTGTAACGCATTTCCGGGTCGCGCCCCAAATGGCCTATAATCATGACTTTATTGAGTCCTCGGGCCATGTCATTCACCGTTTCAACTCATACATTTGGACGGGATGCACTCTACAAATTCACGGACTGGGGTCTTTCAACCACCAACCCGATCATTCATCCTTGCGTACCACCAAATAACGCAGGATATTGGCTTCGATGTTCATCTTGCGTTGAAATTCATCCACTGCTTTGGGTTCAATTTCCACCTCAAGCAGCACATAATAGCCTTCGCGGTTGGTACCAATTGGATAGGCCAGACGGCGGCGACCCCAGTGGTTGGTGTTTTTGATTTCACCCCCCGCATCCGTCAGCCAATGCGCAACCTTCTCAATGATGCCTTTTTGTTCAGCATCAGGAATACCAGTCGGCACAACATACGGTATTTCGTAAGCTCGTTTCATAGGTTTTCCTTCCCTTGGGTTTGTCCGGTTTAAGCAAAACAGGCTTTGGGTACCGGACGGAAAGTGATGAGTTATCACTAAATTCGGCGGGCAACATCTTACCGTAAAGGGATAGCATTGACAAGGTACAACCCAAATCCAATAATTAAGAGAACGTCGTAGTGGATGGAGCCTTCGATGACTCTCCTTATGGTGATGTTTGTGGGAATGGGCCTTTTGTTAGTTGCGCTGGCGATTCCGTTAATGCAGCGACGCATCAAACCCAATGGGTGGTATGGCTTCCGTACCCCAAGCACCCTGCGCGATGCTGATTTGTGGTATGATGCCAATGCCTATTCAGGACGATTGCTGCTCGTCTATGGCGCGGTGATTGTGATAGCAGCATTTTTAGCGGCGCTTATACCAGACATTACGGTGGATGGTTATAGTAGTGTGATGTTAATGGTCACACTGCTTGGAATCGTCATTTTGCTGACCCTGTGCTGGAATTTCCTACGCACCTATCCCCATAAGGATAAAACTCGTCCATGACAAGCCCTAGCCGAATTGATCTACTGCCGATTGAAAGCACAGCCCTCAAGGGTAATCGGCTTGGCGACCCACATCAACGCGAATTGACGGTCTATGTTCCGGCTGGTTATGATGAGCAGACCGAACGGCGGTATCCCGTCTGTTTTCTGTTGAGCAGTCATGGGCGAACCAGTTATTATCATATTAGCTGGAATCAATGGGATGAGACCCTGCCGCAGCGCCTTGACCGCCTAATCCGCACCGGACAAATGCCGCCTGCCATTGTGGCCCTGCCAGACGCTTGGACACGATTTGGAGGATCGCAGTATCTGGATTCGGCAATTGGAAACTATTCTAGCTATTTGGTTGACGAACTGGTGCCGCTAGTGGATGCCACCTATCGCACATTGGCGGGTCGGGAACATCGTGGCATTTTAGGTCACAGTAGCGGTGGGTATGGGGCGTTGGTAAATGCCATGCAGCACCCGGATGTTTTTGGGGCGATTGGCTGTCGGGCAGGTGATATGTATTGGGAATACACCGCGATACCCGGACTGTCGCATTTCCATCAACAACTTGAAAAATGGGGCGGGATTGAAGAATTCATCACCCGTATCCCCGCAATTCAGCCTAAGAACGGGGCGTTTTGGGAAGCGATTCATACCGTGATGCAGTCAATGGCCTATGCGACCAATCCAGCCTCACCATTGGGCTTTGATCCACCGATTGACCTTGAAACGGGAGCGATTATCCCCGAAGTATGGGAACGATGGCTACAATTCGACCCGGTTCGCATGATTGACCGCTCAGAATATCAGACCGCGTTGAAAACCATGAAAAGCGTTTTTATCGAGGTCGGGCGTTATGATGAATATCAATTGCAGGTCGGTTCACGGCTACTGCATCGTAAACTTGACCAGTATGGCATCATCCATACTTATGAGGAATTTCCAGACGGCCACCGCGATACGAGTTATCGGTATGATGTGGCGTTTCCGAAGATAGTCAAAGCATTGAGCGAGTAGTGGAATAGTGGGAAAACGATCTTTTTACATCTTACTGGCGGCGATTGGTCTGGTAGCCGCAATCTTGGCTTGCACCCGACCCGGTTCGGAAAAGGTCGTGTATGTTACGGCAACTTTTCCCGGTGGTGTGCTGCTGCCAACTGAGACATCCAGTGCACCAACCGATACCCCCATCAAGCCAACCCCCAATCCGGCCCGATTTGACACTCCGGTGGCGGTAGCGGCCTCTGGCGGAGGTGGCGAACAAAGCTATACCGTGCAATCGGGTGATACTCTAAATGTCATTGCGGCACGCTTTGGCACAACTGCCCAAGCCATTATGTCACTGAATGGCTTAACGAATCCCGACATATTGGAAGTGGGTCAGGTTTTGCGGATTCCGGCCAATACCAGTGCGCCCCCCCCGCCAAGTTCCAACTTCAAGACTATCCCCGACAGTGAATTGGTCTACAGCCCTGCGGTGAAAGATTTCGATGTCGCGGCCTATGTCAAATTGAAACCCGGTTTTCTACGGGTCTATTCCGAAGAAATCAGCGGGGAATTGTGGAGTGGGGTTGAACTCGTTAATCAGGTGGCACTTGATTACAGTGTCAATCCACGTTTGTTATTGGCTCTAATCGAATATCAAAGCGGCTGGTTATCCGATCCCAACCCACCTGAAGATCAGCAAAATTACCCGATGGGCATCATTTCGTTAGATCGTGTTGGCCTATGGCGGCAGTTGTTAGCGGCGGCAAACGCTTTGAACGCGGGCTACTATAGCTGGAAATATCGTGGACTAGAGACCAGCAATTTCGCGGACGGTACGCTTGTGACCTTTGCCCCGGAGTTAAACGCGGGAACCGTTGCCGTTCAATTCTTCTTCTCGCAATTCAGCACCCCGGCCCAATATCAGATAGATATCAGCGAACAGGGTTTTTTCCAGACGTATTTAGCGCTGTTCGGCGACCCATTCCGCACCGCAGTCGAGCCGCTCGTGCCCGATAATTTGCAGCAACCCACCCTCATGTTCCCGTTTGGACAAGGCGAGACATGGTATTTTACAGGTGGGCCACATGGCGGCTATAACTCTGGCAGCGCATGGGCTTCAGTTGACTTTGCACCCCCCACCCCATCGGACGAGTTGGTTGCACAACAAGGCTATTGTTACATCTCGATTCATTGGGTAACTGCCGTCGCCCCCGGCGTCGTTGCCCGAAGCGGGGAAGGCTATGTTATCCTCGATCTCGACGGCGATGGGAATGAACACACCGGATGGACAGCCATCTACCTACATATCTCAAGTCAGGACGTCGTCAAACCGGGCACACGGGTCGAAACAGGCGACAAACTCGGCCACCCCTCCTGTGAAGGGGGTTATTCAACAGGTACCCATCTGCATTTTGGGCGGCGCTATAACGGCGAATGGATCCCGGTGACATGTGATAGATGTCCCAAAGGCGTCACTATTCCCCCCCTAGTATTAAGTGGGTGGACAGTGATGGGCTATCCAAACGCCGAATATCAGGGCTATATGGTCAATGATAAACTGGGGGCCGAACGACGGGCGAACGTTGGGCGGGAAGACCCGATCAATCAAATTAGCTGGTAGGAGAGGGTCGTCGTGCCCGAATGTGTTGGGATGACCCTGTGCCATCCCCTACTGCAAACTAATCAATTCCGCCGACAGCAGTCCTTTAATCACGTTGCCTGTTCGCGCGGCGATGTCCTCTGTAAAGGTAACTGTATAACTCGACTGGGTTAGATCAAAGGTATATTTGGTGCGTTCCGTCTGAGATAGGACAGGCCAAATCAAATTTGGTTGGGAAACCGTGCGCCATTCGCCATTATCAGATGGGCAGCGCACCTCATAATTTTCCACTGCCGAATAGTTAGTTGGGGTGATCTCCACATCCATTAAAATCCGCTCGCCGTCTGGTCGCAACGAACCCTGCATTTTAAACGCAAGTCCTTCCGCGTCTAACGAGCGAATTTCGCAGGCGGGGTCAAAGGGAACTGGCATCAACATGCCCGATCCTGTCACCACCGCATAATCTGTGACCTCAAGGGTGGCGGTTGCCGAATACCCCAACTGCTGCACGATGGCCGTGTTGTTAAGGTCAAAGCGGATATACAAATACCAAGTACCCGCTACCCGATAAGCTGGGAAATCGAGCGTAGGGGTGATGCTGGGGGTAATCATGGGCGTGGGCGTGCGCGTCACCACGACGGTAATCACCTGCTGCGGGGTATTCGGTATCGGCGTTGCCACTTGCACCCCCGATACATCGTCCTCGTTCTTTGATTTATCCTCTTTACACGCGGTCAACCCTACCAACAGCAGCAATACCATCCCCCAGAAGGTTGCTGAAAGCCGATAATAATTCCCTTTCAAGTAGATGTCCCTTTCCGTAATTAGTTTGCAGGCGCAGGGCCAAGTTCAACAATTTTCTGTCGGATAGTTTCCTGCATTTCCTCATCCTCGGCCAAGTCCAATGCGATGAGCAGTTCAGCACGTGCCCCTTCAATATCGCCCATCTCAATCAACACATCGGCCAGTTCAAGGCGCGGCGTTAGCCAGCCATAATAGCGCTCTAGCGCACGCCGATATGCAGCAATAGCATCATCAGGTTGGTCGAGTGCAACATAATTCCGGGCGATTTCGAGGTCAAGGGAATGTTCAAACTCGGGATTGAAAAATGGATAATCATACTCCCACACTTCAACCTCTAGGAGCGACTCCAATAGGGCGTTGGACTCCTCATATTGCCCATCTAATTGCAAAAGTAGCCCGTTCATCAAAATGACCTTTGGCTCTTCCCGATAGCCCACATTCACCCGATTGAGGAAAGCCCTTGCGAGGTCGGGGTCTTCATCCAACCACGCAATGAATGCCAGATCAGGGTAATAGTTGCTAGTGGTTTCTTCACTCATCTCGATGTTTTGGTATTGGATGGCTAAATCCACAGCGGATTCAAGATCATCATCTCGCAGATGGTACCCTGCCAAGCGCGTCACGAGATAGGGGTCGTCTGTCCAAATTTGCATGAGCGCCAAGAGGTCTTCGATGGCCTGATCAAGATCACCGATCTGAGCCGCATAATTGGAGCGCTCATCCAACACGACTGCCCGATCTGCCCCAAGTTCCTCAGCATCATAATAAGCCTCAATCACCGCGTCACCCAGATCGGCATCATTAAGGATACGAGCATACTCAAGGGCGATAATGGGGTCTTCAGGCGCACGATCAATCGCCTGTTGAGCATAGGCCAGCATTTGCTCGTCGCTGTCCTGTTCAGTCCGGCGATAGTAATGTGCCATCACCAAATAACCGAGTGGGCTGTCAGGAGCAGTTTCGACTAGATACTGGCCTTCTTCCAGCGCGGCATCATATTCCTCGCGCAGCACGTGTACTTCGGCCATGTAAAAAAGCAAGAAATGGTCATCTGTAAACTTTGCCTCGGCTTCGGCGGCAAAATCATGGGCCAAATCGTAGTTGCCATCCTCCTCGATCCACTGACGGATGACGGTTCGAATGACCTCTACCGGTTGGGCCATCAGTGCCTCAACCACTTTTGCGTGTGAATCAAAACCTTCCGTTATCCGGTAAGCCTCTCGGAAATCCCTAGCGGCAGCATCCCAATTCTCTTGTTCTACAAACAGGCTGGCCTGCTCCAAATAGGGTATCTCCCACCACCAACCCGTATCGTCTATTGTCATTTGATAGAACTCAAGCGCCTCATCAACCTTGCCCAATGCGCGGGCTGTACGGGCTTGATCAAGGGATAAATAGCGGTCAAACGTCGGATTCAAATAGGGATATTCATAATTTTGATTTTCGGCGTCGGCGACTTCTTGGAAACGGGCTTCAGCGGCTTCAAACTCATCTCGACTAAAGACCAACAGCCCCAGCACATAGCGGGCAATGGTCATATCACCATCCAAAGCGAGGGCCGTGTTTGCCCATTCTTCAGCTTGCTCACCATCACCAGCCGAATGCGCTACATAGGCGGCATTGGCATAATAACGCGGCTCGGTATCATAAAACTCAAAGCCCTCTTCAATGACTTGTAGGGCATCCTCTGGACGGGCTGTCAACAAATATGCGCCAGCCAAATTGTAGCGAATTTCAGGGGTCTCTTGGATTTCTAATAAGCGTTCAAGGTCAACACTCGCTAAGGCATAATCGCCCTTTTGCCAGTAAGCATCTGTGCGTCGTGAAAGGACTTCAACTAACGGAGCGCCTAACTCCTCGGCACGGTTAAATTGCTCAATGGCTTCATCCTGCCGAGATTGACCCAGCAGGGCCAGCCCATAGATAAATACTGTCGTGCGATTATCAGGGGCAAGGCTTAAAGCCCTTTCGACATTTTGAAAAGCGACTTCATAGTCATAATCATCTGAACCATAGTAGTAATTGGCGAGGGCCAAATAGCCTGCTGGATGCTCTGGGAAATCCGCAACCGCCTGTTCAGCATCGGCTAGGGCTTCAGGGTCTCGATTCAACCGCAGTAAGTAGCCCGAACGCAGCGTTAATAAAATCGGATTGCCGGGGTAGGTCTGCAAGGCCGTTTCCGTGAGCGCAAAAGCCGCATCTACCCCTTGCGTGAAATCCAAAGCATCAATGGTATTGGCAAGCTCAATCACTGCTGGGTCGTCATCGGGCACAAACTTTGTATAACGGCCTTCACTCTCTGCATTGGCAGGCGGTGCCATCACGGGTTCTGTTGCGGATGGAGGGTTGTCGGGGTTGCCACCCGTACCGCTGGACGCATCCAAATCAACCGTCGGGACAATTCCAACCTGAGTCTGTGAGACTGGAACAGTGGGGGGTGGGGGAGCCTCGGTGGTCATCACCCCGGCAAACACGGTTGGTTGTGGCCCCGCTTCGGTGGCAATTTCAGTTACGCCAGATGGCCCGGTTCCCGCTTCGGTAGCGATCTCGGTGATGGCCTCGGTGGGTTCGGCAGACGGCGTTGGGGGCAGGCCTACCTCTGCTTCAGTGGTATTGGTCGGGATTGGGACACTAACATCCTTCTCATCGCCGCCATCGTCACCACCACCAAACACCAATATCGCGGCAATCGCCACCACGGCCAAGATCAAGGCCGCCCCACCCCAAAGCATATAGGGAATCCTAGGTCTGGCGGCTGCTACCGGAGGTTGTGTTTTCTCTTTGGCAAACGTATCTGGTATAGCGGCGGAATGTTGTGGGCTGATGGTCGGCAGTTCTTTGCTACTGGAGGTATCCGGTATATAAGTCGGCATCTCGGTAGACGATTTGCCACCGACTGCTGTAGATAATTTGTGACTATCTGCCGTTGGCGCTTCGGCTTTGGCATCTTCGCGGGCTTTTTGGACAGCCTTGCGTAGATCACCCGCTGTCTGATAACGATCTTCCGGGTCTTTGGATAAGGCCTTTAATACGACGACTTCTACCGCATTTGGCAAGTTCACATTAAAGCGGCGGGGGGAAGGCAGAGGGTCATTAATATGTTTCATCACAATGGCAAAGGGTGTATCGGCATCGTAGGGGACTGTGCCGGTCACCATCTCATACAGCATAATCCCCATGCTATAGATATCGGATCGCTCATCCACTTTGGTCCCCCGCCCCGCTTCAGGACTCATATAGGCGGGTGTACCGATAAAAGCCCCACTCATGGTAATCCCAGATTGGCCCAAAATCCGCGCAATGCCAAAATCGGTCAGGACGGGATGGGTAAAACTGTTGTCGGTAAACATCACATTGGCAGGTTTGATGTCGCGGTGAATCATGCCATTCTGATGGGCGTAGGCCAGTGCATCGGATAGCTGTCCGGTCACACGCAGGGCTTCATCAACAGGCAGCGCACCTTTTTGCTGAATATAGGTTTTTAGCGTGCCGCCCTTAATATATTCCATCACCATGTAATACACATCGCCTTCGACATCAAAATCAATCACTTGGACGATGTGCGGGTGACGCAAATTGCCGACGCTTTGGGCCTCGCGTTTGAAGCGCACCACAAAATCTTCGGATTCGGCAAGGTGTCCGTGCATCACCTTGACGGCGACAAAACGCTCCATGCCGCGCTGAATGGCTTTATAAACATCGGCCATACCACCACGTCCGAGGCGCTCCACCAGTTCATATTTTCCGAGAGTACGCCCTGTTAAGTCGCTCATGTAGAAACTCCTAATTTGGGAGATCATCTATTGTCAATGAGGCTGTGTTTTGGTGTCCTATTTAGCAGGATAACATCAACTGAGACACAGTACAAGCATCCGACCAACTGTGCTATAATATCACTCTGCGCCTCTCATTACACTAGAATGGAGCATTGGATGCGTGGTGAGATCGTCACGCTCGACCTTGAAACCACAGGGCTAGACCCCACAACCGACCTAATCATTGAGGTGGGAGCAGTCCGATCAGTTGATGGCAAAATCCTTGAAACCTTTAGTACACTTGTAGACCCCGGTATCCCAATTCCGCCACGTGTCACGGCGATTACAGGCATCAACGATGATGATTTACATGGTGCGCCAACCGTCCGCGAAATTCTGGATGAGTTAGGCCAATTCATTGGTACTAGCCCAGTGATGGGCCACCGTGTCGAATTTGATCTGGGTTTCCTAAAGCGGTATCGCCTTGCCGAGACCAACACCGCCATTGACACCTATGAATTGGCGGCGGTGCTGTTCCCAACCGCGCCCCGTTACAATCTCACCAGTCTGACCGAGTATCTGAATCTGCAAGACCTCACCAATGCCCACCGCGCCTTAGATGATGCGATAGCGACGGTCAATCTGTACCAGCATTTGTGGGAAAAATTGCTCACCCTCCCGCTGGCGACCCTTAAAGAGATCGTGCAAGCATCACAGGATTTGCAATGGAACGCCAAAGCCCCATTCATTGAGGCGCTTAATTTGCGTATCAAAACCACGCTGGTTGAGCAGCAGAATGAATCTGAATTGGACGCAGGGCCGTTCAAAAAAGCCGAAAAAGGCTGGAAACGGCTCAAGCCCAACGATGATCGCACTGACCTAAACCCCAAAACATTGGGTTCACTCATCGAACCCGGTGGGCTGCTCTCACAAAAAGTTGACGGGTACGAAAGCCGCCGACCCCAAGTGGATATGCTGCGGGCCATTACACAGGCCTTCAACAAAGGCAATCATCTGATGATCGAGGCCCCCACAGGCACGGGCAAAAGTATCGCCTATTCGATTCCTGCTATCTATTGGGCCTTCACGAATAACGAACGGGTTGTGATCTCAACCGCGACGATTGCCCTGCAAGATCAACTGGTCAACAAAGACCTACCCACTCTGCAAAATGTCTTGGATGTGCCCTTCGAGATGTCGGTGGTCAAAGGGCGCAGTAATTATCTGTGTCCTCGCCGCCTTCATACCGTGCGCCGTCGTTCACCCACCTCCACCGAAGAACTGCGCATGTTGGCGAAAATCTTGGTGTGGCTGTTGGAATCCGACACCGGGGATCGTGGCGAAATTACGCTGCGGGGACCTGCCGAAGAAAAAACATGGGCACGCCTCTCCGCCCAAGATGAAGGCTGCACACTGAATCGCTGTGAATCACAAATGGGGGGCGCTTGTCCATTTTATAAAGCCCGCCAGCAGGCCGAAGCCGCGCATGTCTTGGTCGTCAACCATGCCCTGCTGTTGAGCGATGTCAACATCGGCAACCGGGTCTTGCCGGATTATCGTTATCTAGTGATTGATGAAGGGCATCATTTGGAAGCCGCCACCACCGATGGCTTGTCGTCGCAGCTAGATCGAAATGGCCTACGCCGCCGTTTTGCTGATCTGGGTGATATGAAAAAGGGCCTGTTGTCCGATATTCTTAACGCCATCAAAGACAAAATCCCAGAGCGCAAGAATTCCCAAATCAAAGAATATGTGCGAAGCGTGGCCGATGCGGTCAAGGCCATGAGCCACCATGTTGACCAATATTTCTACACACTGGTGCTGTTCCTACGCAGTAATGATGAGTTTCAAGGCAGTGAGTATTTCGTCAATGTCCGCATCACCGACCAATCGCGTGACCGCGAGGATTGGGGCGAAGTGCAGCGGGTCTGGTCAAATCTAAGTGAGTTCACCAGCGTCATCAGCAAAGCGATGGAAAACATCGCACGAGCATTAGCGACCCTCGAAGAGTATGAAATCATAGATTATGAGGACATTCTCAGCAGCACTCAAACCGCTGCCCGCCATCTGCAAAGCATCCATCAACAGCTTGAGCAATTCACCGATAACCCCCTACCCAATACAATTTATTGGTGCGAGGTCAACCCCAGTGATGATTATGTGTCTATCAATGCCGCCCCATTGCATGTTGGGCCACTGATTCAACAGCATCTGTGGGAGCCAAAAGAATGCGTCGTTTTGACCAGCGCCACCCTCAGCACTGCCGGGTCATTTGACTACTTGCGCGAACGCTTGGACGCCGCCCCGTCGGAAGTGGATGAGTTGACCGTAGAATCACCCTTCGACTATAAAAGTTCGACACTGCTCTATATCCCAACCGATATGGCCGACCCGATTAACGATCGCAACGACTATCAATTGATGGTTGAACGTGGCATTATTGAACTTGCCAGCGCACTGGATGGTCGCTTACTGGGCTTGTTTACCAGCTATACCCAATTGCGTCAGACCGCCCAAGCCATCACCGCCCGTCTTGCGTTGGGAGGCATTACCGTCTTTGACCAGACCAGCGGCAGCAGCCGTCAACTGCTCATTGACAGCTTCAAATCCAGCGAAAAAGCTGTACTGCTGGGTACACGCTCCTTCTGGGAAGGTATTGACCTACCGGGCGACGATTTACAGGCGCTTGTGATCTCCCGCCTGCCATTTAATGTCCCGACCGACCCGATTTTCGCCGCCCGCTCAGAGACGTTTGAAAACAGCTTTTTGGAATATGCCCTCCCCGAAGCCATCCTGCGCTTCCGACAAGGCTTCGGACGGCTAATCCGGCGCAAAACGGATCGGGGTGTCGTGGCTATTTTCGACAGCCGTATCACCAGCAAACGTTATGGCAAGCATTTCATTGAGAGTTTGCCCGAATGCACCATTCAACGTGGCCCATTAGCGAAACTACCGCTGGCAGCAAAGGACTGGATGAAACGTGCGTAATAGTTTCGTGGTTGAAATGCCAATTGAAGCGACCCGTGATCGGTATGTCGAAGAATTTGTCAAACGTGGCCCCGGCAGTGTTGGACTTGAAACGAACCTAGCCGGAAAAGCCGATGCCCGTCGTCGTTTTGTGTTGGCGATTCAGGGTTGGGAGAAAAACGAGTGGATTCGGCCCTTTTTAACACGTCTTGAAGGGCACTTTGAAAAAGTCGAAGGGCACGAACAACTTTCGCGGGTGGTCTTTGTTTCACGGGGTATCGGCTGGCCTTTGACGTTTATCTCCTTGCTGTTTCCCTATTGGGTCGCCCTGCAAATCCCGCGTTGGCCCCCACCCCATTTTACATGGACACTGCTCATCATTGTGGCCTGTGCCGTAGTTCCAGTGGTAGGTGCAACGTTCTTTGTCATCGAACGGCGCATCTATCGGCTACTATTGGATGGTCTATTGGCGGCCTATGATCGCCCTCCATTAGAAGGAACAAGGCGTTAGGAAGCGCATTTTCCCCAGCGGTTGAACCTTTTAATCCATGATTAGGTATATATAACGTAGGGCCGGGGGACGGGGACTCACTTGATGCAAATTCCCCCCGGCTCCTTGTTTTTTCGCACAAATCGGCCTTGACGCCCCTGACTTCCCTTTTGCTATAATAAAATCCGCAACGCAAAAATCAAACCTAAGGGCATAATTGAAAATCCCATGATTGACGTGAATCAACTACGTAAGGGCACGACCTTTACTTTGGATGACGAAATTTATAAAGTGCTTGACTATCACCATCACAAACCGGGGCGTGGCAATGCGACCATTCGCACCACCGTCCGCAACCTTCGCAGCGGCTCGGTGACAACCATGACCTTTGGCTCTGGTGACCGGGTAGAAGATATCCGGGTAGAAGGCCGTGAAGTCGAATATCTGTATGCTGACGATCAGTTTCTGACCTTTATGGACTTGGAAACCTATGACCAACCCCATCTACGCCGCGATATTTTTGGCGACGACTACCTCTATCTCATTGAAGGTCTGAAGTTGGTCTTGAACCAATGGCAGGATGAAATCATTGACTATGCACTGCCCAGCACTGTTGAGCATGAAATTGTAGACGCTGAAATGGCGATAGCTGGCGATACCGCCACCAACGCCAACAAGAGGGTAAAAACGCAGACGGGCCTTGAGGTGATGGTGCCGCTGTTCGTGAATGTCGGCGATAAAATCCGCATCAAGACCGAAGACGGCAGCTACGTCACCCGCGTTTAAATCCAACTTTTCACTTCCAGCGTATAGAAATGTAAGCAAAGGGGCAGTCAATGCCTCTTTGTTTTTGCTCAGAGACGCGGTGATTCGTTATATTGGTACGAGCGAATTTTTCGGGGAGGATAAAAAGCTGCCATGAGAACACCCGATGGCCGTGAATGTGCCTTTTACTACAGTGACTATTTTCGTGGGCGTGAGGTTGAAGAATGCCGTATTCCCAAAAGTGAAGTCTCGGCCCATTGGAAACCTGAATATTGTGCCAAGTGTCCTGTGCCAGAGATTTTGCGGGCCAATGCCAGCCCCTACCTTAAAATGGAACTGACCATTAAACAGACCCTGCTAGGATTTGGACGCAAAATGCTGGTGCAGGCGTGGTGTGATCGGCATGACATCTCTATCGAAGACCCCTACGTCGGCTGTCCAAAATGCAATGAGGAGCGTCCGGGGTTAAAACTATTCGCACAGGCGCTAGAACAGGATGACAACGATGATTAAAGCCATCCTGTTTGATTTGGATGACACCCTGCTGACCAATCCTGCCAATGAATTTGTCCAACACTACAAAAAAGCCTTGCTACCTTTGTTGACAGAAGCCTTTCCTACTTTGACGGTGGATCAATTGGAGGCCGGGATTATTAATGGGATTCGCAGCGTCATCAAAAATTGCGACCCGCTGCGGCTGAATTCAGAGGTCTTTTATGCAGCCTTTCACGAGGTCACTGGCCTTTCACTTGCCGATCACCAAGATTTAATGAAAACCTTTTTTGAAAAAGTGCATCCATCACTGAAGCAGGTAACGACTCCTATTGAGACAGCACCGCTCGTGGTTAAATGGCTATTGGATCATCGGTATGCCGTCGCCGTCGCTACCAATCCCCTTTTTCAGCATCAGGCAGTAGAACAACGACTCGCATGGGCTTGTCTGCCAATACCAGAAACGGGCTTCTGGTTTGTGACCTCGTTGGACAATATGCACTATTCCAAGCCGTGGCCCCATTATTATGAGGAGATTCTGACACGGCTCGGTTTTGAACCCGATGAAGCGGTCATGGTTGGGGACGATTGGGCCAACGATATGGTAGGGGCATCACAGGCGGGCCTCAACACCTTTTGGATTCGCAATCACCATAATGAAACCCTAGATATTCGCCAAGAATCTGTACAGCCGGATGGTGAAGGCACACTCGCCGATTTTTTCCGACTCGTCACCGAAGAAAATTGGCTGCAAGACCTAATCCCCAAACCACTTGTACCAAACCAAATCGCCCCGCGTATGATGGGTAATATCAGCGCCTTGTTGGGTATGGTCAGCGAAATCCCGAATCGCTATTGGCATCAACGACCTGACCCAAATGAATGGTCGCCAATGGAAATTGTGGTGCATCTACGCGATAGTGAATCCCGCGTGCAGAGGCCCCGTCTGGAACGGATTTTACGCGAAGATGATCCTTTTCTCGTTCCACCACCTTCCCCGCCCCGCCCCGGTGAGCAGCAATTACAAGGATTGGATGGAACAAAAGTTGCCCTTGAATTCGCAGCCGAGCGAGCCATCACGTTGGATTTGCTCAATGGCCTATCAGCCGAGGCGTGGGGGCGTCCAGCGCGACATAGTGTGTTTGGCCCAACTAACTTTTTGGAAATGGCATCCTTCACCGCCCGACATGATCGCCTGCATATTAACCAACTTTGCCAAACACTTGGTAAGTGTGAATAAGCCATTTTCAAACGAAAAGGAGTACGTTAGGGGTATCGTTTTCCAACGAAAATTTTTCGGCATACAATACACGCTCTAAATTCGCGCATGGTTACAAGGTTAATGACATGGTACAAGTAGTTGCCACAAGCCTAGAGGATGCTGTAATTCGTGATGAGCCGCCTCATCTTGTCATTGTGGATGATGACCCCAAAGAAGCTCACAATTTACAAGCCTATATGGAACGGATGGGGTATAAGGTCAGCGTGGCTTATAGCGGTAGCAATGCGCTCGAAATCATCTTTCACTTGCACCCCGATTTGGTAATCCTTGACCTCTCCATGCCCGATTTAGATGGTCTTGCAGTCTGCCAACGGATTCGCGGTGATGCCTCGTTGGGTTATTTGCCTGTCATTGTCGTAACGGAAGTCGAAGCGGAACGCCAGCGGCTGGCCGGGATGCTTTCGGGTGCGGACGACTATTTGCGTAAACCTGTTGTAGAGAAAGACCTGCTGCTGCGCGTACAGGCCCTGCTGCGGACGAAATTTCAATTAGACGACCTGATCCAGAAAAATCACGATCTAACCGAAGACCTACGCAAAAGAAACGAAGAATTGGAACGCGCCCTTGAGATGGCCCAACAAGCCGAGGTCTTAAAAAATCACATCATGGAAAGCGTCAATCATGAATTACGGACGCCCATGCTGCAAATCAAGACGGCAGTCTCGATGCTGGTGGAAGTGATTAAAGAGGTGTCAAGTTTTGAGCGTGATCAGACGATTGCCCGCATGGCAACCGGGGCCGTCACCCGCATGGAAGAACTGGTAAGTAACATTTCGGAACTACATCTAGTCGAAAATCTCAAACCCAGTCCAACCATGCTTAATGATGCCATCCATCAAGCCATCAATAATTTGCGCCGCAGTTGGTCACACCGCGACGATTTTAGGCGCGTCCAGTTTGTGCCAGAAGAAATCTTACCTGTATTTGCGGATCGCCGTGCCGTCTCTCGCATTTTAATCTTGCTGCTCGATAATGCCCTCAAATTCAGCCCGAATGATACCCCAGTCTATATCTTTACAAGCCTTGAAAATCATCTAGGGCATTCGTTTGTGCGCGTCAGTGTCAAAGATGAGGGGATTGGCGTTCCCAAACAATATCAGGAAAGAATCTTTGAGCCGTTTTTCCAAGTAGACAGCGGCACAGCCAAACGCTATAACGGCGCGGGGGTTGGTCTGGCATTGGCCCGCATGTTGGCACGCGGGATGGGCAGCGATATTGAACTGAAAAGTCGCCCCAAGCAAGGCAGCACTTTTTCGTTGCTGCTACCAATCGCGGATCTAGATTCTGACAGCATCTAGGACGGGTCTATCAGCCTAGACAGGGACAGGGCTTTCTGCTATAGTGTTACTTACACAGTCACGCGGGAGTGGCGGAATTGGCAGACGCGCATGACTTAGGATCATGTGGAGTAATCCGTGTGGGTTCGAGTCCCACCTTCCGCACCAAACTTTTTCTACCCTATTCAGGCCCTCTTTTAACCCAATTCCCCTCAATATAAAAAGTTTATCAGAACGCAAAATCGCGCTAGATACCCCTTTACAGGACGTGTATAATACTGAATCTATTAACAGACAATAGACCCCATTTTTAAGGATTGCAAACGTTGGAACTGCAAGTCGAACACCTCGCTGATCATACCGCGCAACTCAAGGTGAAGGTTGACCCCGAACGGGTCGAACAGGCCATGCGTGGGGCCGCCCGCAAAGTCTCAAAAGAGTTACGCATTCCCGGTTTCCGTCCCGGCAAAGCCCCGTATCATGTGGTACTCAATTTGGTGGGCCGTGAGGGATTGATTCGTGAAGCCATTGAAGATATTGGCGACGATATTTATGGCAAAGCCCTCGACGAAAGTGGTATTCAACCATATGCAGCGGGTGAGATTACTGACCTTAACGTAGAAGATGGGCTAACCCTGACCTTCATTGTGCCCAAGCGCCCCGAAGTCAAACTAGGGGACTATCGCGCGCTGCGCCTCGACTATAATGAACCTGAGGTCACGGAAGAAGCGGTCGAAAATGCAGTAGATCGCACCCGTGAAACACTGGCTGTGGCCGAAACCGCCGGACGCCCCGCCCAAATGGGGGATAAGGTGATGCTCAAGATTCAGGGTGTTTTTGCCGACAGCAAGGGCCATGTCCACGATCACGACCATGAACATGCCGAGGGCGAAGAACATGACCATGACCACGATCATGATCACGCCGAAGTATTCATAGACGAGACCAATTATGAAGTGATTTTGCGTGAAGACCCCAAGCGTGATTTGCTGCCCGAATTTTCGGCACAGTTGGTAGGTCTGGCTGAAGAAGAGGTAAAATCATTCTCCCTCAGCATCCCTGAAGATGAAGAAAATAAGGAACTGGCGGGCCGTCCTGTCAATTTTGAAATCACCATTAACAAAGTCGAAAGCATGACGCTGCCGGGTAAAGACGATTTTCTGGCAGAACTTGCCACCAACGGCGAAGTGAAGACCTTGGATGGTCTGCGTGACAAATTGCGCGTAGATCTGCGCGAAGCAATGGTCAGCATGGCGGACGAAGAATATTTCGTCAAGGCCGTTGATAAACTGTTGGAAACCGCCGAAATCACCTATCCCAATTTGATGCTGGAAGACTACATTGATGACATGCTCAACGACGTTGATCAAAATCTGCGTCAGCGTGTGGGTGTGCCCTTGACTGATTATCTCAAGCTCATTAACAAGTCCGAACATGAATTCCGTCAAGAGTATAGTGAACGGGCGGTTGATCGGTTGCGCCGCTCCCTTATCATGAGCGAACTGGCGAATCAAGAAGGTTTGACGGTGGATGACGCCGCTGTTGATGCTGAAATTGAAAAACGACTTGAGCAATTTGGTGCTCAAAGCGAGATGTTCCGTCAATATTTGTACCAAGATGAAAATCGGCGCAATCTTGCCATTGACCTTGTATCGCAGCGCACCATCCGCCGCCTGATTGACATTGCTAAAGGGTTGAATCCCGCAAATGACCCAGATGAGACCGACGCGGGCCAAAATGAATCTACCACCGGGCTGGCTGAAGAAACCGCCGAAGTTGCTGAGAGCGCCGCCAGCGAAGCCACTGAGTAAGGTGATGTAACGTTAGAGTGTCTATAGGGTATCAACAAGAAAGGGAGAAAAGCGTCGAGGGTTGCTCGTGTGATCACGACAGCAGCGACGCGGTAGACGACATATGAACCCAACGCAAATCTATAATGGTGTTATTCCGATGGTCATCGAGCAGAGTGGGCGTGGTGAACGGGCCTACGATATTTATTCACTGCTCTTGAAGGAACGTATCATCATTCTTGGCTCCGCGATCCATGACCAAATCGCCAACTTGATTGTGGCCCAACTGCTCTATCTGAATCAGCAAGACCCTGAAAAAGAAATCCAGATTTATATCAACTGCCCCGGCGGTGTGATCTATTCCGGTCTGGCAATTCTGGATACCATGCGCTCAATTACCAATCCCATCCGCACCGTTGCTGTCGGGTTGACCGCCAGCTTTGGCACCGTCCTGTTAACGGGTGGCACCAAAGGTCGTCGTATGGCCCTGCCCAATGCGACCATCCATATGCACCAACCATGGCAATCCGGCGGTGGTGGTCAGGCAACCGACATCGAAATTCAGGCCCGCGAAATTCTGCGTCAGCGCGATCTGCTGAACCGCATCTTTGTAGAAACGACGGGTCAACCACTGGAACGTATCGAACAAGATACGGATCGTGACGTGTATTTGACTGCTCAACAGGCTTTGGAATATGGCTTGATTGACACCATTCTCGAACCGCCAGCTAAGACAAATCACAAATAGATACCAACATGAACAAGGAAAGTGGGCCGCCGCGTTGCTCGTTTTGCGGCAAATCGCCTGATGAAGTTAATCGCCTGATTGCAGGGCCAGACGGTGTATTCATTTGTGATGAATGTGTACGCCTGTGTGAACACATCCTCAGTCAGGAAGTAACCACCAGTGAATTTCACATCGAGTCTATTCCGACGCCGCGTGAGATTCAAAAATATCTGGATGATTATGTCATTGGGCAGAACCGCGCCAAACGCATTCTCAGTGTAGCGGTCTATAATCATTACAAACGGATCAATTCTGGCGGCAATTTCAATGATGTTGAAATCGAAAAAAGCAACATCTTGATTGTTGGGCCAACCGGTTGCGGGAAAACACTGCTGGCCCAAACGCTGGCCCGCCTGCTGGATGTGCCGTTCTGCATCGCCGATGCTACTGCCCTCACGGAAGCGGGTTATGTAGGTGAGGATGTAGAAAATATCCTACTGCGCCTCATCCAAGCCGCCGACTTTGACATCAGCCGCGCCGAAAAAGGTATCATCTACATTGACGAAATTGATAAGATCGCCCGCAAGAGCGGTGATAACCCCTCTATCACCCGTGATGTAAGTGGTGAAGGCGTCCAGCAGGCGCTCCTCAAAATTATTGAGGGGACGCTGGCGAATGTACCGCCGCAGGGTGGCCGTAAACATCCCCATCAAGAATTCATCCAGATCAACACGGACAACATCCTGTTCATCTGTGGGGGAACCTTCTCCGGCGTCGAAGAAGTGATTGCGGATCGTATCGGTGTGAAAGGCGCGATGGGTTTTGGCTCGACCAGCGGCTCCAGCGGTTCTGGCAACAAATCGGATGTATTGAAGCACATTCGGGCCGATGACCTGATGGAATTCGGCTTAATTCCCGAACTGGTGGGACGTCTCCCTGTTTTGTGCCATATCGAACCACTAGAAGTAGATGCACTGATTCGTGTGCTGCAAGAACCCAAGAACGCCCTAATTAAGCAGTATCAAAGCCTTTTCGCGCTAGATAATGTCGAATTATCCTTCACCGACGAGGCCCTCCGCGCCGCCGCCGAACTCGCCATGAAGTATGAAACGGGCGCACGTAGCCTACGCGGGATTTTGGAAAGCGTCTTGCTGGATGTGATGTTTGAAATCCCCTCTACCAAAAACATCGCCAAAGTCGTCGTCACCGAAGAAGCCGTTCGCCATGAATCCCGGCCTGTGATTGTGGACACCAAAGGCACGACCCTGAAGTGGACAGACAACGGCCTAGAACTTGAAACCGCTTCGGCGGCCTAAAACATTCTCAAATTATCAGAGGGCGGTCTAAACAACCGTCCTTTTTATTTCAGGAGACCTCTAAAATGACTTCTTATCCCCTCATTGGCGTTCTGTCCGATTCCCATGACCAAGTGCATTATCTCGATCAGGTAGTGGCCTATTTCAATGCCCAGCAGGTCGGCTTGGTCATCCATTGTGGCGATTGGGTCGCGCCCTTTACCCTGCGCTACTTCACCAAACTCAATGCGCCGCTGTATGGAGTTTTTGGGAATAACGATGGCGAAAAATGGGGACATCGCAGCGTTGGCGCTCAGGTTAAAGATGCCGGATTACGCCTCACGATAGAAGATGTCTTTTTGTCGCTGAATGAATATGGCAAGCGTATTGCGGTCTATCATGGCACGGCCCCCAAATTGGTGGAGGCGTTGGTCAAATGCGGGGATTATGATGTGGTGTTCTATGGTCATAATCACATCGCCAAAGTCGAGTTGGTGGGCAATGTTTTGAGCATGAACCCCGGCACGCTGTTGGAAATGACCAATCCCGGCACGGGGGTAGCAACTTTCGGGATTTATGACCCCAACACGCACATGGGGCGTTTGGTTAACTTGGCAGACTTAGCCTAGACCGTTGCCTGTAACCAGACCACTTTTGCCAAGTCACTTAGGGCAGTCTCTAATGCTTTCGCATCTAAGAGTGTGCCGCCTTCTACCGAGCCAAAATGACTTGGGATGACATATTTGGGGCGCATCGTTTTTACGAGGTCTTTGGCGCTATCCATTGTCATAATGCCGTCTTTACCACTGACAGGCAGAATGGCAATGTCACAGCGCACGCGCTTAAGTTCCGCAACGAAATCGGTATCCCCGGCATAGTAGATGTCCTGAAAGTTCATTGCAATGACAAAGCCGAGATCACCCCGCGCCGCCGGATGATGATTGGTATAAGTGTAGGCAGGAACAGCTTTGATGTTGGCCCGACCCACATTCACGCTCTGCCAATGCCGCAGCACCATCACTGGGTATTCATCTTTTAAGAATTCGGCAACGCCCTCTCCTCCAATAATGCGAGTGTGGGATACGAGGATGCGATCAATGTCAGAGGGTGAGCAGTGATCGTAATGTTCATGCGTGAGCAAAATAACATCAGCAGGCGGGCAATCAGCAGGAATACGGAAGGGGTCAATATAGATGCAGGTCGGCCCGTCAATGCGAAAACTGGCATGTCCTAACCAATGGATATGCTCGATCATAATGACCTCTCAAGATAAAGTTACCGATGAATATCCCCCTGTGGATAAAGGCAGTTTAGGTTATATCAGAGCAGCGCGTTAAAATCAATGGCGCAAGCTCAACTCTTGGCTGACAACGAAGGAAAATTTTGCATGACGATAGAGTCTTTAATCAATTTAAAAAGTGAGTCGAGGATTGGTCATAAATCTACTTTGTAGCCAGCAAGCAACTCAAAACTATCTTTATATCTTTCGAAATCACCCTCCTGAAACCAAGCAGGGGGTTTGTCTGAGAGATATCGAAACACTTCTTGATTTGTATCATCGGGCTTTTGATCAGTGAACCACCAGTGTTGGGTAAGTCGCTTTTCAAATGGCGAAAAAATCATATACCCAGCACCATTCAATGTCCTGTCTAGCCACATCCATTTGTATTTTAGAACTACGCTATTCTCAAGTTCGCCTACGTATATACCTAACTTATCTTCATGCCCTCTATCATAAAAGCCAATGATAACGTTGCCCTTTTGTTTTAGAAACATTACCTCAAGCCTGCCATAAGTCCATTCGCTGTTGTGCGCCCAGAGACCACTGAAATCATATAATTTTTCACTTAACTCTTCACGATTAACTGTCAGAGTTGCGTTTTGATCTTTCAATAAAGTCATTAAGTGATCCAAAGCTCTAATGTAATCCATCCTAAAATCAATGTATTGAATTCGTCTGATACGCAATGGGCGATTACAATCATCAAGGAGGATAGGAATAATTATCTTGCCCGCTTCCAAAGCAAAATCAAGTTCATCTCGTACATTTTGAGAATTAACTGAAGCATTCGACATCACAAACAGAAAGTGTGAAGATTGTGACAATGCTTCCTCAATTGCCATGTCCCATTTCTGACCGGGCAAAATATCGTGCTGATCTACCCAAACTGCGATATTTTGAGATCGCAAGTCATTGACCAAAGTTAGTACGAATTCCTCATTCTCTCGAGCATAACTGACGAAAACTGAGCTACCCACTTGTACCCTCGCGTTCAATAAAAGGCATTATGATAGACAATTTTAGTGATGTCGCTACAATTCTATCCGGATTCAAGCATTTTTAGCATATTTAGGCGAACTTCAAGGAGATATCTTTTGATTTTATCCATCCAGAACAACCCTGTAAAATATGATATTACTGCCCTCCGCCGCGACGAATTCCCATTAACTGAGACCGTGACCTACCTCAACCATGCGGGCATCTCCCCCTTGCCCGAACGCAGCCGCCGCGCCACACAATATGCGGTTGACCGCATGGCTCATAATGCCAGTAAATTTTTTGGCACAGACGCCATACCGATGTTGGAACGTTTTCATCATGAACTTAGGGCATATATCAATGCCGAACATGCCTCCGACATCTGCCCAGTGCAAAGCAATTCTCTCGCGTTTAATCTGGTAGCAGGTGCGATTGATTGGCGTCCCGGCGACAATATCATTTTTTGCGATGTCGAATTTCCTGCCAACGCCTATCCTTGGATGGCCCTCGAACGACAAGGCGTAACATGCAAAATCATCCCCCCGCAAAATGGGACATTGACCGTCGAAGCACTAGACGCCGCCATAGATCAAAATACGCGCTTGGTCACCGTGAGTTCGCTGCAATTTTTCACTGGGGCACGCGCGGATTTGGCAGCCCTCGGTGCGTATTGTCGGGAACGGGGTATCTTATTTTCGGTAGATGCGATCCAATCCATCGGGCATATCCCGATTGATGTACAGGCCATGAATATTGATATTTTGGCCTGTGGCGGGCAAAAATCACTACTGGCCCTGACCGGGATTGGCTTTTTATATATCCATCCCGAAATCGCCGAAAGAATGCAGCCCTCATTTGTGGGTGGCAATAACGTGGAGGGATGGGAACATTGGCTTAAATACGACATGACCCCGCGTCAAGGGGCATTACGGTTTATGACCGGAACGTTTAATGTGCCGGGGATTTTCACCGTCGTCAGTAGCCTCTCACTTATCAATGAACTTGGCATATCCAGTATTGATGCCCATACCACCCAATTGGCGGGGCATTTTATGGATGAGTTGGATGCACGCGGTTATGAAATCCTCACGCCACGCGACCCCGCCCTGCACGGTTCGATTGTGACGTTTAAGGTCGCCAAAACCACCGAAGAGACAGATCGCATTGTGAAATATCTAGGCGACCACGACATCCCGACAGTCAGACATTTGGATGCGGCGGGCCATCCATTTTTGCGTCTGTCGCTACATTGCTATAATAACCAAGAGGACAGCGCACGATTTTTTGAATATTTATCATCTGCTGTCCAGCCATCATAAACCCATTACACAGGAGAGTCGCCAATGAGTTCACCCGGAACAGGTTCGCTTGGCGCTAAAAAACAATGGAATCCGCCAGCCATGCGGACGGTAGAAGATACCGGATTAAACATGGGTATCTTGACCGACCTTGCCATTAAGACGATTTATTTTTCAGGTTATCTCAGTGGACAGCAGCTTGCTGACCGAATGTGTTTGCCGTACACCGGCGTCGTGGATCGCGTGATTGATTTTATGAAGCGCGAAAAATGGATTGAGGTACGTGGTGCGGCGGGTATCAGTGAAGCCTCCTACGAATACCTCATTTCCCAAAAAGGTTCGTCCAAAGCCCAAGAAGCCACTGAACGCAATATGTATGCTGGCCCGTGTCCGGTTACATTGGCCCAATATGTCTATGCGGTCAAGGCACAGTACAATCGCCCATTGGTGCAGCGCGAAGGACTGGTCAAAGCCTTTGAGGATTTGGTTGTCGGGGACACCATGCTAGACAAAATCGGCCCGGCCATCAACTCTGGCAAAGCCATTTTTATGCACGGCCCACCCGGAAATGGGAAGACCACTTTTGCCACCCGCGCCGCCCGTTTTGTGTTGGGCGAAGATTTGTGGCTGCCCTATGCGATTGATGTAGATGGTCAGGTAATTCGTGTCTACGATAACGTCAATCATGAAATTGTCGAAATACCCGAAGAAATCAACCGCACCCAAACGGGCGTCCGACGTGACCCGCGTTGGATCAAAATCAAGCGCCCGGTCATTATGGTCGGCGGTGAATTGACGATGGCAGGGCTTGATCTTGTATACGACCCCATCAACAAATATTACGAAGCACCCTTCCAACTCAAAGCCAACTGCGGCATGTTCTTCATTGACGACTTTGGTCGCCAACAAATGCGTCCTCAAGACCTGTTGAACCGCTGGATCGTCCCGCTGGAAAGCCGCATTGACTTCTTGACTCTCAGCACCGGACGGAAAATTGAAATCCCCTTTAACGTGCTGATTGTGTTTAGCACTAACCTCCCACCCGCCAATCTAGTGGACGAGGCCTTTCTACGCCGTATTCCGCACAAGATTGAGATTGGCGACCCCACCTTTGAGCAGTTCCGTGAAATCTTTAAACGTATGTGCCAAGTCAAGCGTGTGCCCTATGATGAAAAAGCGCTGGCCTATCTCATCCAAGAGTGGTATCTGAAATATAACCGCCCGCTGCGTTCCGTTCATCCACGTGACATCCTTGACCAATTACTAGACATCGCCCGTTATCTCAATCGCCCGCCCCAATTGACCAAAGATTTGATTGATAAAGCCGCCGACGCCTACTTTGTGAATCTATCGGGTGAATACAAGCCCGTTACCACCGGAGGCAGTAATTGAACTCGCGTTCTGCCCCAATTCCACGCCACTATTTTTTCACCCTAGAGGATGGCACATGGGTGGTACAGCGTGGCATGGATCGTGTCCAAGAACTCCTCACCGGGGCAGAACGCACCTACAGCAGTCTTGACATCAGCTTTGAAATCGAGGATTTGGAACTTGAACTCCTCAAAGCTCAGGGCGTCATAGACCGTTATGATGATTCATTTGTTTGGCTGCACGAAGATCCTCAGAGTGAGATTGTCGTCCCCACTAGTACCCTACAAAAGACATTGGGGGTGGCCGTTTATTATTTCGTGCAAACGGGCCTAGATGTCAGTCAATTGGAAGTCGTGCAGGAACGGTTGGATGAAATTGGGCTTGCAGACCGCTATCGGGCTTCGGAGCGTCAAAACAACGTCATTATCATCCACGCTCATGATGAGCCATTCTCACGGTTGGGTTCGGCGGAAGACGCTGAAACATTGGTCATGCCCGCCTTAACTAATTTAGGGGCAAAACTCAAGGTGGAGGCGGTGCGTTTTAATGCCCAAGAACTGCCCATGCTGGTGTCGGGTCGCCTATTTAGTGACATTCCCAACCATCCTCTTGTCCGAAAATTGGAACCCAAGATTAAACTACAAACGGTGATTTGTGTAGATCACGAAATAGAAACCCACACCACCGTGCGTGAAGTAGTTGAAGCATTGGGGCAAGAAATGGTTTCGGCGTTCACTGTCCAAGAGGCCCTCGCCCTGCTCCAAGATGTTGACCCAGCCTTACTGCTTGTTAGCCTCGATATGCCGGATATGCACGGCTATAAAGTGGTGGCAGCGGTGCGGAACGACCCCGAACTCTCGCGCATCCCAATTTTGATTCTGAACACTTTGGATACCGATAAAGACCGGACATTGGCCTTTAATGTTGCAAATGCGGTGGATTTTGTCATGAAACCCGTTTATCCTGAGCGTATTCGGCGCAAAATTTGGCGGGTATTGAACCAATACACGACATTAATGGTATGAAACGCTAAAATAGAAGATGTGCTAGTTTTATAGGAACAAATCATGATCTGGGCGCTGTTTATTATCGGCCTTATCGTGATAGCAATCGTGCTTGGCTTTTTAGCCGCCTCTAGCCAAAGTGAACTTACGCCATGGCTGGATAAAATGCGGCGGGCCAACCCCGGCCAACGTCATAAGAGTGAATGGATTGCCCCGACGGAAGTGATAGATCAAGTGGTACAACATTATCTGGAAGGGGTGCAGTACGCCATCAATACCCTGCCCAAAGGGTATGTGTCGTATGCACGTGACCTTGATAAATATATGACTGGTGCGTTTCTGAGAAATCAACGCACGACGATTGATGCCCGTCTGCGTCAGGATACCCTCCGGCTCATTGATATTTTGCGTGCCGATCATCGGGTGCGGGTGCGTTATTTTGCAGATGACGGTCTTGCCTGCATTTTATTGGATTATCAAACCGAGCGCCGTCTGGCAACCTATCACTATTGGTCAAAACGGCGGGTGCATACGCAACATTTGGAAGATACGGTCATCGTCTATAGAATGGAATATGATACTCATGTCCGCCGCTGGAAAATCGCGGAATATATTCAAGAACTCCCGGCCCATTATGGCCCATTGGCAATTGATGGCCCATTGGACAAGCTCCATCTTACCCTGCCCCCCCATTCCGGGCGCGACGACTAAAAAGATAGACATTCTATGATTCTAGTCACAGGGGGGACTGGATTTCTCGGTCACAATCTGCTGCCGATGTTGGTTGCATCGGGTTATCATGTACGGGTCGTTACCCGCCATCCCGACGAACATGTTTGGCTAAAAGACCTGCCTGTCGAAATCGTCCATGCCGATGTCACAGACCGTAATGCCATGTTTGAGGCCGCGCAGGGCTGTCGTTTTGTGGTACATGGCGCGGGGCGTTTTCGATTTTGGGGCAAACAAGAACAGTTTGAACGAACCAATGTGCAAGGCTCCAACAATGTGATGGATGCGGCACTGGCGGCGGGAGTGCAAAAATTCGTCCACATTTCGACGATTGTGGTCATCGGTAAGCCCGAATCCACCCATGAAATTGACGAAACGCACCCGGCTCATCCAATGGACGCTTATCAACGTTCCAAGTATGCTGCTGAACAATTGGCGTTGCGCCATTACACAGAAAAAGAATTGCCTGTCGTCATCCTGCGCCCCGGTGCGTTTTATGGCCCTTATGGTCGTTATGCCTTTAATCGTCTGTTTTTTGAAGACCCCCTGCGCGGCCTGCCTGTCGGGGTCAATGGCGGCAAGCTGATTACCTTCCCAGCCTATATCAAAGATGTTGCCAAATCCGTCATCTTGGCAGTTGAGAAAGGCCGCCCCGGTGAGATTTACAACATTTGCAGTCAATATTTACACCACCGCGAGGTAGATGAGATACTGGCGGAGGAAGCCGGGATTTCGGCCTTCCGTTTATACTTCCCCGGCTCTATCATGATTCCATTCGCCCGCTTGTTAACCGGACTGGGTTATATTACGGGCCGCGAACCCTACTACCCAATCACCTTGAGGTCGTATATTTTTAATAACTGGCGCGTATCCACCGCCAAAGCCCAGCGCGAACTTGGTTTTGAGCCAACCCCTTTTCGGGATGGCGTGCGTGAGACGCTGGCATGGTATCGTGAGATTGGTGTCTGGAAACCAAAGGAGACAAAAAAGTAATGGGAATTAAGATCGTATCGGTTGCCGAGATGCGGGCGATTGAAGAAGCCGCCGACAAAGCAGGGCATTCGTATGCTGCAATGATGGACTTAGCGGGGCATGGCCTAGCTGAACAAATCCCTTACAGCGGCGCCAACATTTTGATCTTGGTTGGGCCGGGGAACAATGGTGGAGATGGCCTAGTCGCAGCTAAATATCTCGCCAGCGAGGTTGGGGCCAACGTGACAGCCTACCTGCTTGAAACCCGCAAAAAGACCGATCCCCTTACCAAAGCTGCCCAAGAAGCAGGCGTCACATTCGCGGATTATCCCAGTGATGCCAAAAATAAGTTTCAGGGTCTGCATGAGTTGATCGCTGATACGGATTTCATTGTGGATGCTCTCTTTGGCATCGGGGCACGGCTGCCCATTGAAGGCAATGCCGCCACATTATTAACTCAAGTCCACGCTGCGATAAACCAATCTGCTGAACGCCCCACCATTGTGAATCCTGCCGGAAGCGCCGCCCCGAATCAAAAGCCGATCATCATCGCCTGCGATTGCCCTAGCGGATTGAATTGTGATACGGGTGAACTTGATCCTTTGGCCCTCCATGCCGATGTCACCGTCACTTTTGCAGCCGCCAAGTCTGGTCTCTTCATTTTTCCCGGTGCGGAAGCAGTTGGCGAATTGGTGATTGCCGATATCGGCCTGCCGCAAGCTTTGCCCGAATTGGTGAACGTCGGTCTCGATTTGGCGGATAGCGAATTCGTCAAAAGTGCCCTACCCGTTCGCAAGCGCAATTCACACAAAGGCACATTTGGCAAGGCGATGGTCATTGCGGGTAGCCTTAACTACATCGGTGCGGCCTATCTCGCGGGCAAAGCTGCCTATCGAGCCGGAGCGGGGTTGGTGACCATTGGCGCACCCCAAGCCATCATTCCCACTCTTGCTGCAATGCTGCCAGAAGCGACATGGTTGCTGCTGCCGCATGAAATGGGAGTCGTCCACGAAAATGCCGTGCCGATTCTGCGTGAAGAAATCGAGCAATATGATGCCCTCTTGATGGGGCCGGGGTTCAGCACCGAAGACAGCGCCAAGCGATTTATCGAATTGGTGTTGCAATCTGGCAAACCGCAGCATCCCGCCATGCAAAAACACATTGGTTTCCGTTTCAATGTACCAGAAGAACCCAAAGCCGTCGAAGCTAAAGATCAGGTCAAATTGCCCCCAATGGTGATTGACGCCGATGGCCTCAACTTGTTGGCGGAAATTTCCGACTGGTGGATGCTGCTTCCCCCTAATACCATCCTGACCCCGCACCCCGCTGAATTTGCGCGGTTAGCGGGTCTCAAAGATGAAGAAAAGGGGCCAAGTGCCATTGAACAGGTGCAGGCCAACCGGGTCAGCCTTGCCGCGAAGTATGCCCAAGAATGGAACGCGGTGGTGGTGCTCAAAGGGGCATTCACCGCCGTTGCCGAACCGAACGGGCATGTCACGTTGCTGCCCTTTGCCACTAGCGCTCTTGCCACCGCTGGAACAGGCGACGTATTGGCCGGGGTGATCGTAAGCCTATTGGCGCAGGGGGTTGAACCTGCCAAAGCCGCAATTGCCGGGGCATGGCTGCATGGCTATGCAGGTGAAGAAGCCGCCGAAGGAAGTCATTTCACCGCAGCCAGTGTTATTGCCAGCGACGTGCTAGAAGCCTTGCCCAAAGCCCTTGCCGCGATCACTCAGTAATTCGTTTTCACAGGGGGCGAAGGTTGAAAGATTTTATTTCCCTATTGGACTATACTCATCAAGAACTCGTCCAGATTTTGTATCGGGCCGATGTGCTGCGTAGCCTATGGAAACAAAATCGAATGCCCCCTGCCCTGTCCAACCACCAAATGGGTCTGTGGTTTTTGGGACAAGGTTTTCGCAATCGCCTCGCTTTCGAGATTGGGGCACGGGCAATGGGCGGGCAAGTCGCCTATATCCCCGGTGATTTGGGCGTGCAGGAACCGCTGGAGGACATCGGCTATTATCTGGAGAACTGGTTTACGTTACTGGTTGTCCGGGCCGCCCGTCATGAAGACTTGATTTATCTTGCCGAACACACCCGCATTCCCGTAATCAATGCCCGCACAAATTTCAGCCACCCCTGTGAAATAATGGGGGATTTGCAGTTCATTCGGCGTTATCGGGGCAGTCTTGATGGGTTAAAGGTGGTATTCGTGGGTGAGGTGAGTAATCTGGGGATGAGTTGGTTCGAGGCCGCCGCCCGTTTCCCGATTCAGGTGACGCAGGTTGCACCAGAAAAATTCCTTGCCAACCCAAGTGTAATTGCTGAATTGAACAGCCAAGCAATGGGGTCAATAAGCTGTATTACGGATTTAGAATCAGTTATTGCCGATGCCGATTTGGTCTATACCGATTGTTGGCCCAAACCCAATGACAGCATGACCAAAGAACAGATTTGTGCCTTGTTCTTGCCCTATCAAATTACAGAAAAACATCTCTCTCAACTTAAAGCGACTTCGTTGTTTCTGCCCTGTCCACCTGTTACACGCGGCGAAGAGGTCTCTGCCGGGGCCATGCGCTCGCCATTATGCCAGAACTACGCCGCAAAAGA
Source organism: Chloroflexota bacterium (assembly GCA_024434115.1). Taxonomy (GTDB): domain Bacteria; phylum Chloroflexota; class Anaerolineae; order Aggregatilineales; family J027; genus CFX10. The sequence continues at coordinate 336,480 of QMIT01000001.1, read as the reverse complement.
ATATCTGCTCCACAGTCAAAACGCGATTATGGAAATGGTGGCAGCAAAAGGTTAGTTAGCCACACAGTTATCCTTTTTTGTTATTGCCATTAACCTGTTCGGCTAAGGCGGCCTTTTTCTGATGGGCGATAGCCTTGCCTTGCTCAATCGAATCCTCGACGCTTTCTCCCTGCACCTTCTCGACGACCTGCTTCACTGAATTGCCTGCCCGCAGACGCAGGGTAATGACATTATGGCGAATCTCATTGCGGGTTTTTCTACCACTGCGCGGGGCCATCCACACAGCGAGAACACCGCCGACCACAAACCCCATCATCATCCCTACTACAAAAGTGGGGGTATCATTCGGCTGATTTACTGGTGCTTGATTTTCCATGTGGCCCTTCCCTAATTTGAGGCCTGATCCGACTCTGAACGTGAAACCCCTTTGGATGAGGTTGGTTTGGTCAAGCGGCTAATGGCCCTCATCTCGCGTATAAAAGCCCTTGCCCCTGCGAGATAGCTACTCGCTTTGATGGCCGGGGTCGTGACGTTTTTGCTCATAAATTCCGCCGTACCCTTAACTGTACTGACGGCTTCCTGTGCGCTGTCCACAATCGGTTGAATCTCATTTTGAAGAATATTGACGAGTTTGGCGAGTTGAACGATCAACACAATGAGCGCTACCCCGATGAGAATACCTTCAAGGGTCAACAGGATAATAAACAGATCGCGGACAATCGCAACCGCCGATGCTGTGTCGGATGTTTTGCCAGATGCATATCCGATGATCCCTGCAATCATCAAGGTGATGAACAGAATGGCAATGACTCCACCAATTCCCAAAACAACATAGAATTGCCATCCCCGATTCTTGAAAAATCCCTTAGGTTCTTCGGATACAGAATCAGCGCCGTTGGGCGTCGAATTGTTGGTCTCATCCGCTTTGGCGGTAGTATTGTTTTCAGGCATAGACTGTCCCCATCAGGTTAAGAATCGGGCCACGACAAGAGCCACGACAGAACCAAGAGTCGCATTCAACATATTGAGTGAGCCAATATCCAAAAAGTTGATATTCAAGAGATCACCCGTGATGTGGCCCAGAGCAAAACCGATCCAACTGGCTAATAAAAACACCGCCAATCGCCGCGCATCCCCTCCCGTTATAAAGTGAAAAATCGAGCCATAGAGGGTAGCGATTATAAAACCAAAAACAATGGAAGGGCCGGGCATCAGTTAGACTCTTGTTTGATAACGGGTATTCCTGTAAAAGACTGCGGCTCAGAAAGTTAATTAATGGTACAATGCGGATTTAGTGTAGCACAGACCCGCCACACCAGCGACTAAATAGATAGAGCAATTTTATTATGTCACTTTTGGAGCAACGAATGTGTTGGTTCCCCACCTGATTTTTACCCACTTATTGACCGATTATGTGCTGCAAACCAATTGGGTCGTGCGGATGAAAACCAAAGGCTGGGCCGGCCTTATTTTACATGGCGGGACTTTCTGGGTCACATCCTTACTGGTTCTCTATCGCTATTGGGATGTGGTGTTTATCCCGCTGACGATACTTTCGATTGAGCATATTCTGCAAGATTCCGGCAAAATCCGCATTACACGACGTTTTCCTACCAATGGTGTCGCTTTCTACTTCATTGACCAACTCTTTCATCTGGCCGGGATTTTGATTGTCCAATGGATTGTGGGCAACCGACTTAACCCCGAACCGAGTGATTTTGAACTATTTCTGTATATTTTTGCCAGTTCTTTTATCATGGTGACGCGGTTTTTTGAAATTACCCTCATTGCCAACTATCCCAGTCTACGGGCCTATACAAAACGCTGGGCCTTGTGGGGCTATGTCGAGCGCACGGCTATCTTGTTCTTGGTTGGGGGGCTTGGCTCATTTGCCATCATCCCCGCATTAGTATGCCTCTTCCCACGCCTGTGGAAATCCAAACAAGAGGGGCAACCCATCTGGCACAATCGCAGTCAAATGACCGAGGTTGTGGCTGGTTTTTTGCTGAGTGTTGTTTTGGGGTTGGGATTATGGAAGATTTTAGGATATATTTAGAGGGTGTTTTAGAAGAAATTATTGGATAGGATTTTTCTCGTGACGCTGATTGATCAGCGCATTTTAGTCCCCGCGCCCATTCAAGTTGTATGGAGCGTCATCGCCAATCACAGTCAACTCCCCCGCTGGCGGCAGGATTGTAAAGCGGTGTCTCTCCTCAGCACCCGCGCTGATGGTGTGGGAATGCGCCGCCGCATCACCCCTGATAAGGGCAAAGACATCATTGAAGAAACCATCGCTTGGTATGATGGGCTGGGTTATGAATATCGCCTGATAGATGGGGCGAATATGTTCAAAAGTTACACGGCCCGCCTGCGTTTGCAACCTACCCCTGATGGCACGATTGTGCAATGGACAATTTCCTTTGAGACCCGCGGCCCATTCGGGAAATTATTAGGCAACCGCCGCCGCCGTCGCAAACTCGAAAAGGCCTCCGCCGAAAGCCTACGTCAATTACGCCGTTATATTGAGGGTATGGGGGTCAAGGTTGACGAGCAATACCGCGAAAAAGTAGGGGTGCGCCCTAGCCCGGATGCGAATTCACGTCAGGAATATGGCGCAAAATTGACCGCCCAACAGCAGACACCCCCCGGAACGCCGATTGTCGAAGCGCCTAGCCCGCCTCAGTCGAGTACACCAACACAGCCCGCCCAAACAACCAGCAACAGCTTGGGTATTGTCGAGCCGCCTATCAAACCCGACGACACACCGAGTATCCGTCCGGTAGCGCCGCCATCATTTATCGTTGAAGCCCTGATGACGCCGCTGCCAACGGAAAAACCCAACACGCGCAAGAGCCAAGAACTTCCCGTCGTGAGTGTGCCGCCTGCCGAAGAGAATGAGGATACACGGCCCAATCCAGCAGTCGTGGTTGGACAGTCCCCCACCCCTCCGGCATCCAAGGAACCACCCGCGAAAAGGGATGCTGAACCGATACCACCTCTCAAACCTACCACGCCGTCTGTTGATCCAGCGAAATCGGATGAACTGAAGGCGGCTTTTACCACTGCCAAAGTCTCAAAACCCCCGCTGCGTCCAATTGCCGAAGAAGTCGAACGCGAGAACCCGCCACGACCCGATTTGCCTCCACCAACAGGCAAGCTAGATACTGGGGAAGTGAGTATTTGGGAAGTCTTTGGCATGAGTCGGCCTGCTGACGAGCCACCTTCGGCAACAGAAACGCCAAAATCAGAACCACCTATTCCGTCTGCCCTGCCAGAAACGATCAAAGAACCTGTTGTGACCGTATCGCCAACCCAGACTACTTCGCGTCTGACCCCATTAGATGCTTGGTTAGCGGCGACTGAACCCCCCCTGCCCCATAGTGCCAGCGGCACGATCAAAACTTTTGCCCGCGTCCCACAGCGCCCCAATGCCGGATTGAGATTGCGTCAGCGCCAACGTCGCCTAAAGGTACGACCACCCGTTGCGCCAGATGCGGCCAATAATAACAGCCAGACCGAGTCACAAAAATAAAAAGACCCCTCATGCAGAAGGGTCTTTTTTCTAGGGTGGCTAGTGGGATTCGAACCCACGCTCCTCTCATCCACAGTGAGATGTCTTAACCGCTAGACGATAGCCACCATACGATGTTTAATATAACACAATATTGAAGGATTGTCACCCCCCAATTTGTAATTTTATGATAATTTGGCGGCGAAATCGCGGGCCGTTTCTTCCGCCGACAGCCACTCCCCACCATAGTTATCACGCAGTGCTCCCTGATGGCGAATTAACCACACATAAAGATCGGCTTCGGTACGGTCAGGGAATTCACGCAGCAGGTCATATTTGCGGATGGCCTCAATCATTGGCAAATACACGTTATCATACCAACTAGGCACGGCTTCCTCGTAGGGGACTTCCCGATCTTCATCTATCCCTTTGAAATAGCGATGGGCATCAATATGCTCTAAAATTTGCGGATAATACCCCGGCTCAGTCAACAGTACGTCGCTGTTGGGTCGAACCAAATTTAACCGCGTCCGGCGCAAAAACTCTGCGTATGCCCCCTTAAGAAAAATCTCCTCTGGGGTGTCATCCGGGTCAATTGAAACAGGCGTCGGAATCTCCCGCACGTAGGCTTCAATCGTTTTGGCTTTTAATTGACGGGCTACCGATACACGATGATTGCCATCAATGACAAAGTAAACATCCCCAATCTTATAGGTTTCAATGGGCGGCAACCCATAGGCCCCGCGTGCCAGCGCATTGACCCGACGCCAGCGATCTTCATCTACACTTTTGCGTGGTAAGAAGGAACGGGTAAAGTCATTGTAGCGTCCCACACTCCCGACAATTTTGTCGAGGGGAATATTTTGTAGGCCGAGCCAACGCTCTCCGCCCTCTAGCCGCAATTTTTGTTTGACTTCCTCAAAATCGAGCAGTTCATTCGGTTTGCGATTGACGAGCGACCAAATTCCCTGCCAAAAAGCCTTCATACGCGCATCAGCGAAATCGCGTTGTGCGGCGGAATTAAGCACCGCATCTTGAGCGTCCATATCGTTCATTAGGTTCACCTTCCTAGACCGCTTCGTCCTCGATGGTAATTACTCGACTTGGATTAATGTTAACGACACTCGTCTTCAAAAATTGAGCTTCGCGGGGGACACGCTGATCGTATAGATCAACATGACCATGAATTAAGTAACGCGGTTGTCCCCAACGAATTAACCATCGAAAAGCACGGAAACCCCGGTGGGCATAATCTTTCCCATCATTGATATGGCGGGGTGGACTGTGGGCTGCAAAAATATCAACTCCATAACCCTTTACCATCCGTCGTGCCAGCAGCCCCGGCATCATACGGAGCACTCTTGACGTCATTTCAAGCTCTGAATACTGCAAATCACCTTTGTTATAGCGTATAGACCCTTGCATTCCTGCCATCACCACCCCTTTATACTCGGCAGTTCGCATATTGAGATCAATACCGCCGGGTGTCTCAGAGGTATATTGATGATCGTGGTTGCCTTTTACATAATACAGCGGTAGTGACAAAATGGACGCGATAAAATCTAAATAATCCGGGTCCATGTCACCACAACTGATTAACATTTCTACATGGCCGTAGTGCTGTTTCAAAAACTCACTATTTAAAAACTGTGGTTGCCGATTATCACTCACTGCCAATATTTTCATTATGGTTTATAGTTCACTTCATAGCTATAGGGGAGAATTAATTTTCGGAATTTTGTACAAGCCCGTCTAATTCAATCAGCACTTTGCACAAATTGAATTGTGAGGGTTTTGCCGATGTAACCGCCTAATAATTATGGAACAAATTCAAACAAAAAACGAGCCTTAGCCCGTCTTTTGAAAACCCTATAAGGCCAGATTTGATAATTATTGATAACTCTGACGGGGTTTGGGTAATCGAGAAGTATCTCGCTCCCCACCTTCCCAGCCCGCTGGATACAGTGCCACATCGAGCGCAGCCCACATCCGACGAATTTCCATCCCATTAACCGTTACAATCCATCTATCGTCACCCGCCGTGCCTTTGATGTGATAGGTATCATCTTGTGCGGCGGCTACCTCAACATGCGTTGTCACAGATGGCAGGCTCCCGGTTGGGCGAAGCGGCGCAGTAGAAACACGGGCCGTCACCTCCGAGGCACGCTCTGGAAACAGAAGCAGTGTGAGACGATACCATAAAATTTGACCGGCACGATGGCTCAAAACCCGCGTCCATTTATTGGAATCCTCATTGGGGGTGGTCAAAAGGGTTCCCCCAACAATAATCGAGTTTCCGTCTGGTCGGCTTGTCACAAATATCTCATTGACGATCCCAAGCTCTTGTATATTCATTGCCCCGTCCCTTTTTGGCAGCGCCTATCATAACCCACAGGCACGCACCCTAATCAACGACTATCAGACCATCACCCTCTGTCACTTCTCCTATACGCTGACCATTGATCCCCTGTTGTGCTAGAGTCTTTAGCAGAAAATCGGCCTGTTCGCTTCCCACCGCGATGAGCAAGCCGCCCGACGTTTGTGGGTCAAACAACAATTTGCGGGTTATCTCATCAATGCTGTCCGCAAACTGTACCCATTTACCATAAAAGCCACGATTGCGGCCCATCCCACCGGGGAAGATGTTCTGTTCCGCATAGTCCCATACGCCGTCCATCCATTGGAGCGATTCAGGATGGATATGCAGATTAACCCCGCTCAGATTAGCCATTTCTCGCCCATGACCCAACAAGCTGTAACCCGTCACATCGGTCATGGCATGAACACCTATTTGTTGGGCCGCCTGTGCTGCTGCACGATTGAGCATTGCCATAATCCGCATGGCGTTTTCCACATGGTTATCATGGGCTTTGCCCTGTTTAAGAGCCGTCGTAATCACCCCTGCTCCAAGTGGTTTGGTCAAAATCAAGGCGTCACCAGATTGCGCACCACCTTTGGTCAATACGCGGTCAGGATGCACCACTCCCGTTACGGCCAAGCCATATTTCGGCTCGTTATCCATAATGGTATGCCCACCCGCAACAACCGCCCCAGCCTCACGTACTTTTTCCGCCCCGCCCCGCAAAATCTCACCCAGAATGGCAAGGTCAAGGCTGGCGGGAAAGGCACATAGGTTAATCGCCATTAACACCTCGCCACCCATTGCATAGACATCGCTCATAGCATTGGCGGCAGCAATGGCCCCAAACCAATAGGGGTCATCTACTACAGGTGGGAAAAAATCAGTGGTACTGATAATCGCTTGCGTGTCGTTTAGTTTATAGACCGCAGCGTCATCGGGTTCAGCCAGCCCCACCATTAAATTGGGATGGGCAGCACTATCGAAGAGCTGTCCCAACGGAAAAGCGACTTCCGATAGATCACCTGCTCCCAACTTGGCAGCACAACCCGCTGCCCCTGCTAGGCTCGTTAATTTAATGATGTTGGTTGAAAATAATGTCACGTGATCATACCTCTATTGATTAAGAGGAGTATAAGGCCCTCTGTTTTGTTGTTCAACGCAATTTAAGAGCTTTTAAAACATCCTAACATATTTCTGACAACCATCTACAGCCCCAAATTTAGGGTTATTAGAAGGTTAGTTTTCGCCGTCACATCGAATCCAATCCACCACATAATCGCAATACGTCTCCCATATTTCTGGGAAGCGCGTAACATTGGGGATATGGTTGACTTCCAGCAGGTGTTTGCTGCCATCCTCATCCACTATATAATCATTCGCCATGATTTCTAACCCAAACCCGTCCCGCACATGGAGGGTATCATCTAATAATTCCCCATCCAGTTCCATAAAGGCGGCGTCGGCATGGTGAATAGACTTTAACCAATCATCGCCCTCTAACCGAATTTGCCAATAACGATCTCCTATGACCACGACGCGCACCGCCTGCCCCTTGAGATAATGCTCAATGATGGCCGGGTTTTCGCTTGACCACACCCCGGTAAAACGGGCTTTATTTTCCCCACAATGCCAATTGCCCCACTTCGCCACCCGTTCGGTCTCCGAATCAAAGCGCACATATGGCCCGACATAACCGCGCGGCGAGGCACCAAAACATGTGTAATCGAGTGCCCGCACCAAACACGGCAATTTTAGGCGGCAGTCCATCATGGCTCGTGCATTGGGTAAACATGGCCCACCCCATAGTGCCAAGCCTGTCAAAAAATCGAGGTCGTTTTCAAAAATGCCATGAAATACCATTTTCGAGACAGGCAGCATCCGCGCACTGCGTCCACCCTCCACCCACAACTGCCCGTCTTTCAGCATCATCCCCGGCAAAACATCGTGGGCAATAATCGGCATATCTAAGCGCTGTTGTAAGACGCTCGATTCAGGCTCATCTAATCCAACAATACAGGTATATTCACGCATAGGTCACCTCGTCTAATTTGTGGAATAGGCAAACAAAAACAGGGCCTTTGACCGCCCTGTTTCGTCATCCAAGCTATGGTTATGCGGTCAAAATTTTAAAATAGTCCCCAATCATCGGCAGCACCCTCTTCCATCATCGAGGGGTCCCAAATTTCGAGGCCCATTTCGATGGTCGTGATCAAGCCCGACACCGTTTGACCTGTGCGGCGAACCTGCTCCATTAACTGGGGTGCATAGGGGCAAAAGGGAGTTGTCAAAATCATAATCAGATGCAGGCGGTTTTCGCTAACATCAATTTTTCGGACAAGGCCCAATTGAATAACATCCATTCCAATTTCGGGGTCAACCACCGTGCGCAGGGCGTCCCGAACTTTATCTTCCATCGTTTGAACGGCGTCGCTCATCACAAAATGCTCCAAATAGTTTCCGGCACTCTTATGGTCAGTCTACCACTGCTCAAGCCATGTGTCAATTATTTGAATATTTTTTCAACTTATTGACAGATAACGCAGCAGCGTGCTAAATTAGAATTAGTTGAACGAATTTTTCACTTATTGATTTATGTTGGGTAAGCTGGTATACTTTTCCGCGAAATTAAGGCATAGTGATAGGTTTCCCCAACAGAAATTCCCAACTCGGTACGCGAGTTTGACTAAATTTCCAATATCTCAGGAGGACTTCAAGTATTATGGGTGCGACCCTCGAAATCCGAAATCTACACGTCAGTATCAATGGCACACCGATTCTTAAAGGGGTGAATCTGACGATTAATCAAGGCGAGACACACGCACTGATGGGGCCAAACGGCTCTGGTAAAAGTACGCTGGCTTATGCGCTGATGGGCCACCCCGCCTATACGGTAGACGCGGGACAGGTCATTTTTGATGGCGAAGAAGTCTTGGAAATGGAAGCGGACGAACGCAGCCGCCTCGGTCTATTCCTCGCCTTCCAATACCCGGTTGCCGTGCCGGGCGTCTCCGTCGCCAATTTCCTGCGCAGTGCCATCAATGCTCGCCGTAAATCACAGAACCCCGAAGATCAAGGGATCAGCATTCCCCAATTTCGCAAACTGCTGACGCAAAAAATGGATTTGCTGGGTATTGACCACAAATTCGCGGGTCGCTATCTCAATGAAGGCTTCTCCGGTGGCGAAAAGAAACGTAACGAAATTTTGCAGCTTGCTACACTTGAGCCACGTGTTGCCATTCTCGACGAAACCGACTCCGGCCTCGATATTGACGCCTTGCGCATTGTGGCAGATGGGGTGAACAAACTCAAAGGGCCTGATCTCGGCATTTTGGTCATTACCCACTACAAACGCATGTTAGATTATTTGCAACCGCAGCACATCCACCTGATGATGGATGGGCGCATTGTCGAAAGCGGCGGGCCGGAATTAGCGGAAGAAGTGGAACTTGCAGGTTACAAGCCGTTCTTTGAAAAACATGGCGTTGAAGCAACCGAAGAATAAGCGGAGAAAAGGAACTGGGACATGAGTGACCGGCTGACACCCGAAGAGCAGGCATTACGTCACCTCAACAACGAATATCTCACCAAATATGGCTTTCACGACCCAGAGGATTTTTACGCCATCAAGCGTGACAAGGGACTCAATGAAGACGTGGTACGCTGGATTAGTGCCATCAAAGGTGAACCCGAATGGATGACTGAATTTCGTGTACGCGCCTATCGCACGTTTTTGAGCAAACCTATGCCATCATGGGGTGCTGACCTCACGGGTATTGATTTCGACGACATTCGTTACTACGTCCGAGCCACTGAAAAACAGGAAAGTTCGTGGGACGAAGTGCCAAGCGAAATCAAAGATACTTTTGATAAGCTAGGCATTCCTGAAGCCGAGCAAAAATTCCTGAGTGGGGTCGGCGCTCAATATGAATCCGAAATGGTCTATCACAAAGTCCGTGAAGACCTTGAAAATAAGGGTGTGTTGTTCCTCGATATGGATTCGGGTCTGCGTGAACACCCCGAATTGGTCAAGGAATATTTCGGCACCATCATCCCCCCCACCGACAACAAGTTTGCCGCCCTCAATAGCGCCGTCTGGTCGGGCGGCAGCTTCATTTACGTCCCGCCGGGGGTGCATGTAGATTTGCCGCTACAGGCCTATTTCCGCATCAACACCGAAAATATGGGTCAATTTGAGCGTACCCTCATCATTGTAGATGAAGGCGCATTTGTCCATTATGTCGAAGGCTGCACCGCCCCCATTTGGTCAAGTGACAGCCTACACAGTGCGGTGGTCGAAATCATCGTCAAAAAGGGTGGGCGTTGCCGCTATACCACCATTCAAAACTGGTCGAGCAACGTCTACAATCTCGTCACCAAACGCGCCGTCGCCTATCAAAATGCCACGATGGAATGGGTAGACGCCAATCTCGGCTCCAAAGTAACCATGAAATATCCAGCGGTCTATCTATTGGAACCCGGCGCACACGGCGAAGTGCTAAGTATTGCCTTTGCGGGAAGTGGTCAACATCAAGACGCAGGCGGCAAGGTCGTGCATGTCGCTCCTAACACCACCAGCCGCATTATCAGCAAGTCCATTTCCAAAGACAATGGTCGGGCCAGCTATCGCGGCCTGCTGAAAGTGCATGAAGGCGCGACAGGCGTGCGGAGTAATGTTGTCTGTGATGCCTTGTTGCTGAATCCTGAAAGCCGTTCCGACACCTATCCTTACATCGAAGTCGAAGAAAATGATGTGACGATTGGGCACGAAGCCAGTGTCAGCAAGGTTGGGGAGGAGCAGTTGTTCTATCTGATGAGTCGTGGTCTCAGCGAGGCTGAAGCCAACACCATGGTGGTGAATGGGTTTATCGAGCCTTTGGCGAAAGAACTGCCCATCGAATTCTCGTTGGAACTGCGCCGCCTCATCGAAATTCAGTTAGAAGGCAGTGTTGGCTAATTTTAAGCATGTTTTCACAAGGGCGGTTGGCAAAATCGCCCTTCTTGCATTGGAAATCAACTTTTGGAGTAATGAATAACTGTGACGACAACAACTGTTAGTCGCCGAGCCAAACGTGAAATTGCTGCCCCGCCCTTCCAATGGTCAGCCATTCTGGAACATGCGCGGGCTGCTGGCGAACCTGATTGGGCCATTGAACTCCGCCAGCAAGCATGGGCCGTCTATGAATCCATGCCGATGCCGAACCAACGGGATGAGGCGTGGCGACGCACTGATTACAGCCATATCAATTGGAACAGCGCCGGACATTATGCCGTCCCCAATGGCGCGACAGTGGAACATATCCCTGCCGAAAATCGTGCCCCATTGATTGGCGACGAGCAAGGTGGCTTGATTGCGTGGGTAGATGGCAAACTCGTTCACCGCGAATTGAATGAAAAAATCGCCAAGCAGGGTGTAGTCTTCACCGATTTACACACGGCCATCCGCGATCATGGCGATCTGGTGAAAAAGCATCTGTTCCAAAAAGCCCTTAAACCGTCCGAGGGCAAATTTGCCGCCCTGCACGCCGCCGCATGGACACACGGGTTGTTTATCTATGTGCCACGTAATGTGGTGGTCGAACTCCCTCTGCACAGCATCTTCTATAGTGAACAGATCGGCGCGACGCTGGGCCATGTCTTGATCGTGTTGGAAGAAGGCGCACAGGCCACCATTTTGCATGAATACCTCTCCCCCGAAGGTGATAGCCATACCAGCTATATCGGCGGGACGGAGTTATTGGTTGGACGCTCCGCCAACTTGCGTTATGTCAGCCTGCAAAGCTGGGGCCACAACATGTACGAGTTTAGTCATGGGCGGGGTCACGTTTCCCGTGATGGTCAACTCGACTGGATTGTGGGCAGCATGGGCAGCAAACTCACCAAGTCATTCATGCAAATCTCGCTCGATGAACAGGGTGCATGGGGTCGCATGAGTGGCATGTTCTTCGCCGATGGCACACAACTGCTGGATCACGATACCTATCAAACCCACAGCGCCCCCCATACCACCAGCGATCTTCTATTCAAGGCCGCCCTCAAAGATGAAGCCCGCAGTGTTTGGCGTGGCAATATCCGCGTTATGCCGGGGGCAATTAAGGCCGACGGCTTCCAAGCCAATCGCAATATGCTCATGAGTGACACCGCCCGTGCCGACAGCATCCCCGGTCTGGAGATTGAAGCCGACGATGTACGCTGCACTCATGCTGCGACGGTTGGGCAGATGGAAGAAGAATACATCTTCTATCTCATGACACGCGGCGTCCCTCGCATTGAGGCAGAGCGCCTGTTCCTGAACGGCTATTTCTGGGACGTATTGGAGCGCATCCCTTTTGAGGATGTGCAGAATCGCTTGCTGGCGGACGTAGACCGTAAATTACTTGGAATGCACACCGCCAAAAACAAATAAAGGTTGTTATCTATAGGGGCAGGTCACTCACCTGCCTTTATACCTTCTAGGGAGAACGAACATGTCGAATTCTGGCTATGCTCACCCGGATGCGCTCGTTAGTACGGATTGGGTCGCACAGCATTTAAACGATCCCGCCGTGCGTATTGTCGAATCTAACGAAGACCCCCTGTTGTATGCCTCCGGTCATATCCCCGGTGCGATTCAGATTGACTGGGTAACAGACCTCAATGACCAAGTTCGCCGTGATTATCTTGATCGCAAATCCTTTGAAAGCCTGCTCTCCAAACACGGTATCAGCAACAATACCCAAGTGGTGTTTTATGGGGATAAAAACAATTGGTGGGCGTGTTATGCGTTCTGGGTGTTCCAATTATTCGGACACACCAACGCCGCGATTATGAATGGTGGACGGCTCAAATGGGTCGAAGAACAGCGCCCACTGACCAAAGAAGTGCCACATTATCCCGCCTCAAACTATCACGCTCAAGAACGCTCCGACTACAAAGTGCGTGCTTTCCGTGAGCAGGTCTTGAGCCATGTCAACGGCCACCTGCCTTTGATTGATGTGCGCAGCCCCGGTGAATTTAAGGGTGAGTTGACCCACATGCCGGATTATCCCCAAGAGGGTGCGTTGCGGGCCGGACACATCCCCGGTGCCAAAAGTATTCCTTGGAGCAAAGCAGTTCAATCCGACGGTACGTTTAAGACATCGGATGATCTCAAAGCCCTCTATGAACAGGATAATGGATTCGCCCCCAGCCAAAATATCATCACCTATTGTCGCATCGGGGAACGTTCGGCGCATACATGGTTTGTCCTGACCTACTTGCTCGGTTATCCTACTGTACGCAACTATGATGGCAGTTGGACAGAATGGGGTAATTCTGTCGGTGTGCCAATCGAAAAATAGTAAGGTGAATGAAAGATGGCAGACATCAGCGAATATCCCGAAACCTTACGCGACGTAATGGAGATGTTCGAAGACATTGACGAACATGGACGGGCTGAGATTCTGTTGGATTACAGCAGCCGATTTCAAGAAGTCCCCAGCTACATTGCCCAGCGTCCCTTCCCCGAAGATCATCGTGTTCAGCGCTGCGAGTCAGAGGCGTATGTTTTTACCGAACCTAACGCGGAGGGCGGAATTAATTTCTATTTCGCCGTCGAAAATCCGCAAGGGGTATCGGCAAAGGCATTGGCTGCCATCTTACAAGAGTCACTGATGGGCGAAAAAGCTGAAACCATCAAGGCCATCCCGCATGATATTGTGTTTCGGCTGTTTGGCAAACGCATTTCAATGGGCAAGGGCGAAGGACTCTTGGGCATGGTCGCCCTGCTCAAATATTTTGCTGACCTGACGCAAAAGGAACAGAAATCCGAATGACCACATTAACACCCCCCACCGCATGGGATATTGACGCTGTACGGGCCGATTTTCCGATTCTGGATCAGGAAGTTCATCCCGGCAAACCGCTAGTCTTTTTGGACAGCGCCGCCAGCAGCCAAAAACCCGTCCAAGTCATTGAGGCGATGAATCACTATTATCGCCACACCCATGCCAATGTCCACCGGGGGGTACATGCTTTAAGTGAAGCCGCCACCGAGCTTTATGAAGGGGCACGCGATAAAGTCCAAAATTTTATCAATGCCGCTTCCCGCAAAGAAGTGATCTTCACTAGCAACACCACCGAAAGCATGAATTTGATTGTGCAGACATGGGGTCGCGTCAATCTCGGCCCGAACGATGTGGTGGTTTTGAGTGTGATGGAACACCACGCTAATTTGACCTCGTGGCACATCTTGCAGCAGGAAAAAGGCTTTCGGATTCGTTATGTCCCTGTTACGCCCGATTTTCGGCTAGACATGGATGCCTATCAGCAAATTCTGCGTGATGAACCCGTCAAAGCCGTCAGCATCATGCACGTCAGCAACGTCATGGGTACCATCAATCCGATGGCGGAGATTGTGCGTCTGGCCCATGCCGCCGGGGCGATTGCCATTGGTGACGGGGCGCAAAGTGTCCCGCATATGCCAGTGGATGTGCAAGCGCTCGATGTGGACTTTTATGCCTTCAGCGGGCACAAAATGTGCGGGCCAACCGGGCTTGGTATCCTCTACGGCAAAAAATCCCTGCTCGAAGCCATGCCCCCGTGGATGGGCGGTGGAGATATGATTCGCCGCGTCACGCTGGAGGGTTCAACCTTCAACGATCTGCCCTATAAATTTGAAGCCGGCACACCCGCCATCGCCGAAGGAATTGGGTTGGGTGCAGCCGTAGATTATTTGAGCAATCTGGGCATGGATCGAGTTCATGCCTATGAACGGGAAATCACCGACTATTTGCATGACCGCCTTGCCGAAGTGCCCGGCTTGCGTTTGTTTAACCCGGATGCCCCCTATCGTAGCTCAGTTGCCACCTTCACCCTCGATGACATCCACGCCCATGACATGGCTCAGATTTTAGACAGCGAAGGGGTTGCCGTTCGCGCCGGACACCACTGCGCCATGCCGCTGCATCAACATTTCAATGTCCCCGCCACCAGCCGCGCCAGTTTTTACCTCTACAATTCTTTAGCAGAAGTGGATAAACTGGTAGAGGCGCTCTATGTCGCCAAACGACGTTTCAGTCGGAAATAGGGGCGAGGGAAACATGGATTTTTATCAAGAAAACATCATAGATCACGGTCAGCATCCACATAATTGGGGGTTGCTGCCCGACTATCAACTGCACGCCGCAGACGAAAATCCTTTGTGCGGGGATCAGCTTGAATTGACCCTCAAGGTAGACGACCATAACATCGTCCAGCGGGTCGGTTGGAACGGTCAAGGTTGTCTGATTAGCCAAGCCACCGCCTCTATTTTAGGTGATGAGTTAATCGGCAAATCGCTCGACGAAATCAAACACATCACCAGCGATGACGTCATGGAATTACTGGGTATCCCAATCACCATGAGCCGCCGCAAATGCGCCCTGTTATCGCTCAAGGTCGCCAAAGCTGCCGCCTATAATGTAGAACGTTGGACGGGTGACGATGAGTAGCACCTTTTTGGACGCACTCACGCCCGATGCCGTACATTCATTAGAAATCTCGGTCAATACAGCCCGCGCCCGTCACAATCCCTATTTGGATAGCGAACACTTGTTGATCGGGATATTGAGCAATGAATTAGCACGCCAAGCCCTTCAAGTGGGTGGTCTGTCGGCTGACGAAGTGACGGCGGCAGTTACCAATCAATTGAGCGTTGTTCGGGATGAACCCCTCAATACCACCAAAGGGCTGACCAGCGAGGCCCGCTTAAATTTTGCCCAAGCGGGACGCGAAGCCCATCAGATGGGGCACAATTTTTTATGCAGCAGTCACATCCTGTTGGGGGTATTAGAGCGCCCTAGCGGTTTTTTGGAAAATATTTTTAAAGACCTTCCCAAATTCGATGTTGTGAAAATCCGTGCCTACGTCCAAGCCAATGTGGAAGAACCATCGGGTATTTTTAGCAAAAAATGGCGACCCAGCACGTGGGAGTTCGCCGATGTTTTTGCAGGGCTTGGTATTCCGTCTAATGCCAATTCACAAGCACGGGGTATTAGCTCCCTCCGTTCAACTTCAGCACTACAAGGAAATCGCGCCAGCGCAACGACTGCTGCCCGCCCGGCCAGACCCGCCCCACGCCGAACAACGGCCCAATCACGTAGTACAGGTCTTTCGACGTGGCAAATCGGTTTAATAGGGTTAGCCATTGTGGTGATGGTCGCCTATGGAGCCGTCATCAGGCCCGATGTAACGGTGCCGCTTGTGATTGTGATTGGGGGATGGATTATCTCACTCACCCTCCATGAGTTTGCCCATGCGTTAGTAGCCTATTTCGGTGGCGATCATACAGTGGTCGAAAAAGGGTATCTAAGCATGAATCCGCTTAAATACACCCATCCGCTTGTAAGCATTTTTATCCCGCTTGTCATCTTATTGGCAGGCGGCATCGGCCTTCCGGGTGGGGCAGTCTATATTGAACGGCATCGTCTTCGCAGCAAATGGTGGGGCAGTGCTGTATCCGCCGCTGGGCCATTTGCCAATTTGATCTGCGCCATTGTTTTTTCCGCGCCTTTTTGGTTGGGGTTGGTGACACCAGAACAATTGAGTGAACGGGGCAACCTATGGTACCCCCTAGCTGCTCTAGTGTTTATCCAAGTCACGGCGATTATGCTCAATTTGTTACCTATTCCGCCATTAGATGGATTCGGCATTATCGAGCCTCTCTTACCCGAAGATATTGCCGCAAGCCTACGACCTATGGGTATCATCACACTGTTATTGATCATTTTTATGCTTCGTGTGCCCACCAATAGCACAGGCTCCACTTTGGGACGTGAATTTGCTAATCAGGCCGCCACCTTGACCGAAAATTTTGACATTGAACGCGACGAGATGCGCGAAGGTCTCAATCAATTTTATGCCATTTTTGGGAGTACAGATTAGAGAGGATTGGTTAACTTGTCCGACTTCAGAACAATTGCCACCACCGAGCAGCTTCCCCCCGGTGAACGCATCGTGGTCACAGTAGATGAAAACTATATCGCGGTATTTAATGTGGGGGGTACGATCTACGCCATTGAAGATGCGTGTACCCATGACGACGGCCCATTGGCAGAAGGAATGCTGATCGAGGATGCCGATAACCCTAAAATCGAGTGTGATCGGCACGGCGCGACCTTTGAACTTAAGACGGGCAAACCGACCTTTCCGGCGGTAGTCCCCATTAAGCGCTATCCTGTCCGCATTGAGGGCAACACCATTCAGATTGACGTTCAATCTCCTTATTAGACGGGTCAACACATGGCCCGTTTTTTCTTGGCATAATTCTCGCAACTTTTTTAGCCATTTCGCGCTACTATCCATATATCAAATTTAGTATTTTCATCGAGGGTCTATGTTGAAACATTGGCGAAATTTAGGCTTACTGGTATTGATACTCGCGGGTGTGTTGGTCGTTCGTAGCCATTCGGGTGGTACACCCACCACCTCAATGGCGCATCCCCCCGGCAGTTCCCCCACCTATTATCACGACATCGTCCCCATCATCGCACTGCATTGTCTAATATGTCATACCGAAGGCGGGATAGGAACTGTCGCGCTCGATACACCGGAGTCTGTGGTCGAAAACTCGGCCAAAATCGCCCTGACCGCCGCCGTTGGTGATATGCCGCCTTGGATGCCGGGGCCAGAATCCCCTGCTATGTTACATGAGCGCAAATTGACTGAAGAAGAAATTACGCTACTGGTAGAGTGGGCTAGAGCCGATGCTCCACTTGGCGATCCTAACGAAACAGTCGAGGTCGTCCCCACCGAAATCCCCTCCATTCGCCAAGATGTCGTGCTCACCATGCCGGAGTATACCCCTGATGCAACACTGCGGGATGATTACCGTTGTTTTCTAATTGATCCACAAGTCGCTGAAGATCGCTATGTCACCGCCTACACGGTGCAGCCCGGTCAGCCGAGTGTCGTGCATCATGTCTTGCTCTATCAAATCGAAGGTGGGGGACGTGCGCAGGCAGAACGCCGCGATGCCCAAGATGAAGGATTGGGTTGGCAGTGTTTTGGCGGGCCGGATGTCGCTGGGGTAGACGGCGGCCTAGAAAACTCCATTGGCTCATGGACACCCGGTACATTCCCCACCATTTTCCCGGAGGGTACAGGCGTTCGTTTGATTGGAGGCGGCCTCATCATCATGCAAGTCCACTATAACCTTTCGGCTGCCGCACTGCCCGACCAGACCAGCGCGATTTTACAACTTGCTCCTGCCGATGCTGAAATTCAGCCACTGACCACCTACAGCCTATATGCTCCGGTTGAAATCCCCTGCCCTGCTGACGCCACCAACCCGGAATGTGATCGTGCGACTGCCCGCCGACTCATGATCGAGCAAACGGGTCGCAGGCCGACAGATTTGATGGATATGTGCCATCACTCACTCGACGATTATCTTCACCAAGATGCTGCCAATGTCACCAGCACGTGCGAATATCCTGTCCCCTATAACCTAGAAGTGATTTCTGTCTTGGCGCATATGCACCTGCGTGGCAAGAGCATCCGCATCGAAAGCAACTCCGGTGAATCGGACGGACAAGTGATTTTGGACATCCCCGACTGGGATTTCCATTGGCAAGGGGGTTATATTCTGCAAGAACCAATGTCGCTCAAACGGGGTGACACGGTACGCATCACCTGTGTATGGGACAATACACGTGGCGATGATCTACGTTATATCTTTTGGGGGGAGGGTACAGAAGACGAAATGTGTTTGGGGGCGGTCATCACCCGTCAGGTTACGCGATAGAGGTTTATGGAGAGAGGCGAGTGTGCTTTTTGTTCTCGCCTCATCTCGGCTTAAAAAATCGCGGCCTGTGATTCAGCGGCTTTTGCCGAATCATCTACCATACCCAATTCTGCAAACGTCAACATGGCCTGCTGCAACATGCGGGCCGCAGCCATTCGTCGTCCTTGCTTGGCGAGTGATTTGGCGTGGGCGTGCATGGTGCGGGCACGTTCACCTTGGGCATCAATTTCGGAAAAGGCTTCCAATGCGGCCCGGAAATAATCACCGGGGTCAGCCGAAAAACCTTCATTCAGTAGTTCCGCCGGGATCACATCAAAACCCGCCATCACTTCGCCCATGGTTCGATTGGCGAACCCGATACTCAGCGGTTGCTGACTAATCCGCGCATAATGCAGCGAGTTTTGGGCCTGTTCCAATGCCTGCTCCATCCGTTTAGCCGAAAGATAAACGACGGCCAGTGCATGATGGACTTCACACAAAAATCCGGCTTGGCTTTTCGCAAATTCTGAAGGCCACTGCGCCGCTAATGATATAGCGTTTTTTAGCGTGGCTTCGGCATCATCGACCTGTTTCATACTCAACAGCATCTGCCCGGCATTACCCAATGCCATTGCTTGGAGTTGGATATCACCTAGCTGTGTTGCGGTTTCGTAGACCCCTTGAAACAACTCCCGCGCCTTACCAAAATCGCCTTTTTGCCGATAGGTCTCGCCTAGATTGAGGTCACATTTAACAACGCGCAGGTCATTGCCGACCTCGGCAAACAGGTCACGGGCTTTTTCAAAATGCTGAATACAGACGTTGAGGTTGCCGCGATACCCCTGCATCACCCCAAGCAGAATTTCCACTCGTCCGAGATTTGCTAGGTGTTCGCCCGTCGCTTCTGCCATCTCGTGCAGTTGGTGTGAGGCTTCTTGAAACGGAAGCGCCCCGGCCTGCCACTGTTGTAGAATGGCTAAACACCGATCATTAAACTCCGGCGTCGGTTCTTTATCATAAATTGGCCGTGTAGCTACCATAGAGGCTCCCATGCTTCTGAATAAAACTATTCAATTCTAGATGTATTACCCATTCCAACGCTCAGAGGTTGTTTGCGTTTATTTGGTGGTTGCTAAACGCCCTCCAAATTGGATATGCTCAATAAGTTGGTAGTGATTATAGACAGCAAGTTTAGATTTTTACAAAGACTCTGACCAAAATTTAACAGAAAATCCACGCAGGCAAGAACCAAGATTGAGGATGGAATGCCAACCCTGATTGTTAATGCGGATGATTTTGGGTATACCCCTAGTATCAATTCAGCCATAATTGAGGCTCACCAAAAAGGCATCGTCACTTCTACGACGGTTATGATCAACATGCCTTATGCCGAAGAAGGCCTTCATCAGGTTATGCAGGAAGCCCCCAAGTTGGGTATCGGCCTACATATCAACCTTACACACGGTCATCCCATTCTACCCCCTAGTGCGATTCCATCTCTCGTTGATGAAAATGGACAGTTCTTTTTGCCGGACAAATTGGTCACGGCAGCCAGTAAATTTGATGGCGACGAACTGTACCAAGAAATCGCGGCCCAATTGGAACGATTGAATTCGATTACCGGGCGTCCGCCAACCCATCTAGATTCCCATTACCACATGGCCTTCATTCACCCACTCGCCCTCGAAGCCACCCTCGCCCTTGCCGACGAATATCGCTTGCCTCTGCGTGAAAGCAATCTGAATGTTTCAGACGAGGAACTCATTGCAGGGCTACAATTTTTTATGCCCTTCATGCCAACCGAATTTATCCTCGGTCTCAAACAACAGCTTCAAGCGGCCTATGCCCATAGTCCGGCTCCGCGCTATCCAGCTACCTTTGAAAGCCGCTATGCCGCGCCGAACAACACATTGGGAGATCTGCTCAACATCCTTACCGATACTGTTTTTACCAAGCGCCCTGTTGAAATCATGTGTCATCCCGGACGCCAAGATGATCCTCTCATTACCAATGGTGAACAAAAACAGCGTGAACTCAATGCCTTGACCCACCCAGCCACCCGTGAGGTCATTGAGCGCCTCAACATCGAACTCGTTTCTTTTGCCGCATTTGCCGAAAATTAAGTAATTGAGCATTGGAGGGGTCGCCATGCAAGAAGACAACATGCCTCGTCCTGATAATGACCGTCGCAAAACAGGCCAAGAAGATAATCAGCTGCCAATGATCCAAAGTGATGAACCTCGCCCCATCTCCACCGACCATGCGAGTGATGAGATTTCCGACAGTCTGCTAGATAGTCAGCAAGAGGTGGTGATAGATCGCAAGACCCAAGCCCTCCTCGACAGCCTCGATGATGAACTCGAAGGTGAAGCCAAAGTCGTCAGCGCAGGGGCAGCCGAGCCACTCGGTGCGCTCGAAAAAATCATGCCGCAAACCTCCACTAATGACAATTTGCCAGCAGTAGCGGATGCCCGTGACTCAAGCGAGGAGTTGACCCTGCCTAAGCCGGATGCGAATCCGCGTGAAAGTTTGGATGGTGTGCCGGACTTGCTTCAGGAAGGGGGTGTTACAAGTTCGCCTGCTGCTGATTCTGCAACACCGGAGGCTATTGAAGAAACGCCGCCAGTCTATAGTTATCGCATCGCGGCCACTTTGCCAACAGAGATTGACGCCATGATTAGCGCCGCCCTCAAAGCCGTAGATATGGGATTGCCCGATAGTGGCCTCTTCCAATGGCAAGCTCCCTTTCGCACCGACCAACCACACACCATCGCCAGCATATTAGACCAATGGGCCACCCAATTTCTACCTATCAAAACGGGTCTTGAGCGCGTTTATAGTGAGGTCGTTGGGGCGCAAACCTATATCGTCGGGTGGCGGTTGGAAAATAATGATGCCCTTCATGCAGCCCAAAATGCCCTCACCACCCAATTGGCCGCCAGTATTCAGCCTGAACCTGATGCCCCTGCTACTTTCCGCGCTGTCATCCCCATCAAAGCCACCATCCCACCTGACCGCCTGCCGCCCCTAGTAGGCTTTTTGCAGCGCAATTTTGAGGAGCAGACGTGGACAGTTGAAGCGATTGAACTGCTGCGTGCCCCGGTGCTGGACGAAGAAGAAATCGAGGAGCGCGAATCTGAGGAGACGCCCATTGACGAATGGGAAGTCATGGCTACCTTTAAATCTGGCGTGTAAATTTGCAAGAGATTTAAAGTAGAACGGCCTATTGTTTCGAAAAGGAACGCGGTAGACTGGTAAAACTATGTGCAACGACATGCAATAAACTCAAGGAGCATTTGCCGTGAAATCCCCAATCCGTGTAACGGTGACAGGCGGGGCTGGTCAAATTGGCTACAGCCTGTTGTTCCGTCTGGCTAATGGTGAAACCTTTGGCCCGGACCAACCTGTCATTTTGCAGATTTTGGAAGTCCCCCAAGCGATGGATGGCCTGCGTGGTGTGGTAATGGAATTGGAAGACTGCGCTTTCCCCCTACTACACGACATTATCCCAACCGACGACCCCAACGTCGCGTTTAAGGATACCAACTGGGCACTCTTGGTCGGCAGTAAACCCCGTACTGCGGGTATGGAACGTAAAGAACTACTGTCGGACAATGGCAAGATTTTTGTCGGGCAGGGTCGTGCTTTGAACGACCACGCCGCTAGTGATGTACGGATTCTAGTCGTCGGGAATCCCTGCAATACTAACGCGCTCGTCGGCATGAAGAATGCCCCCGATATTCCACACAATCGTTGGTTTGCCATGACCCGTCTCGATGAAAACCGCGCCAAGACGCAAATTGCCAAAAAAGCTGGTGTGTTGGTCGGTGATGTAACCAATCTGGCTGTGTGGGGCAACCACAGCGCCACCCAGTTCCCCAATTTTGAACATGCGCTGGTGAAGGGTAAGCCTGCTCCTCAAGCAATTACTGACCGGGCATGGTTCGAAGGTGACTTCATGAAAACCGTGCAGCAGCGGGGTAAGGCCATCATTGATGCACGTGGCAAGAGTTCTGCCGCCAGTGCCGCCAATGCCGCGATTGATACCGTCCGCAGTCTGCTAAAGCCCACTCCGGCAGGCGATTGGACAAGTATCGCTATTCCGTCCGATGGCAATCCCTATGGTGTTGCTGAAGGACTGATTTTCTCCTTCCCCCTGCGCGTCAAAGGCAATGGCAGCTATGAGATTGTCGCGGGTTTGGAACTGAGCGCCTATGCCCGTGAGAAGATCAAAGCGACTGAGAAGGAACTACTGGAAGAACGCGCCGACGTAGAATCCATGATGTAATTCGCTGACGCGATGGTGAGTAAATTGAAAATTTATCAAGGGCAGGTGCTGACCATCTGTCCTTTTTTGTTCTGTTAGGGTTTAGGAGACTATGAACGAATCAAACGGAATTGACGCGCTACTCCCTCCTGATATTGCCAAACGAGCCGAGCAAGTGGGGATTAAGAAAGCGGGGATGGATGCCGCCTCGGTCTTTACGCTTGCGCTGCTGGCTGGCGGATTCGTGGCTGTCGGTGCGGTGTTTGCCACGACGACTGTAAGTGGGGCCGCTGGAATTTTGCCCTACGGCGTAACTCGCTTACTGGCAGGTTTGGTGTTCTCTTTGGGCCTGATTTTGATCGTCGTCGCAGGAGGTGAGCTTTTCACGGGCAATAATCTGATCGTGATGGCATGGGCCAGTCGCAAGGTCAGCACTAAGGCACTGATTCGAAATTGGGTATTGGTTTACGCTGGCAATCTTGTTGGGGCAATCCTGACCGCCGGACTGATGTACCTGACCAAACAATATGCGGCTGGTGGTGGCGTAGTTGGCAAAGCCGCCCTAAATATCGCCAACGATAAAGTCCATTTGGAGTTTATACAGGCCGTTGCGCTCGGCATGATGTGTAACGCGCTGGTGTGTGTGGCCGTCTGGTTGACCTATGGTGCCCGCAGCACCACCGACAAAATTATGGCGATCATCTTTCCCATCACCGCTTTTGTCAGTGCCGGGTTTGAACACAGCATCGCCAATATGTATTACATCCCCTTTGCCCTGCTCATCAAACAATTTGATAGCGATTTTACGGCGGCTCAGGGATTGAGTGTATCAGATTTAACAGTTCAATCATTTCTGATGGACAACCTGCTGCCTGTGACCATTGGCAATATCATTGGCGGGTCGGTTATGGTTGCCATCATCTATTGGTTTGTCTATCTACGGCCACAAAAATAAAAACAGGGGGTGAAGTGCCCCCTGCTCTGATTCTAGGTCAGTGGTGCGAACAATTGCCCTTAAGCCCATTGTTTGCCTGACAATATTTCAAAGAAATTTGGAGTAGCAATTTAGTCGGATGATGTTGCGCGTCCACCCTTAAGTTGTTTCTTATATTGCTCAAAGCCATTTAAATCACCCTTGGCTAGAAATGCGGCCTGTTTGGGCCATGTGTCAGGCATAGTCGGCAACTTGGCGGCACGAACGAGGTGACGCAGATGCTCAACATCGGCCTCCGCCAAATCAGCAAATGAGATAATGCCATTGTCCCGCAGCAATTGTTGGAGTTTCGGGCCAATCCCCTCTAGAATGGTCAAATCATCATACCCTTTGCCTTCTTTGACGCGGCGTTTCAAATCCTCAAGGCCATTCGCATCCCCCGCAGCAGCCAATTTAGCCTGACGCGGCCATGTCTTCGCGTCACCCACCAGATCAATATTTTGGGCTTTAACGGCGTCGGCTAATTCGGCGGGTGTTTTGGCGGCGACCTGTGCAAAACTTGTGATGCCAGCACTGCTCAAAGCAGCGGCAATCTTGGGGCCAATGCCTTCAATAATCGTCAGATCATCGGTGCTCGCATTTTTAGGTTGAGGGGCTACCGGAGGTGCTTTGTGGGTATCATGGGCAACTTGAGCCGCCTGAGCTACGCCAATTGCGACTTCAGCGGGGGATGCCGTCGCCAAGCCCTCACCCAGCCCCTCTTCATGGTGTTCGTCATGATGCTCCTCGTCGTGATCGTGATGATGTCCGGTGAAATGGGGTGTTGTTAAATCATCAAATTGGAGCCACGGCTTAAGCAGCACCAACCACAAGGCAACCGCCCCTGCGATAATGACCAATCCAGCATACACCGCGATACGTGCGTCATCAGGCCGAACGTCCATTACCGACATCGCCGCGCC
The DNA here is from genome assembly GCA_024434115.1 of Chloroflexota bacterium. Classification (GTDB taxonomy): domain Bacteria; phylum Chloroflexota; class Anaerolineae; order Aggregatilineales; family J027; genus CFX10. The sequence goes on along the minus strand of QMIT01000001.1, from coordinate 311,726 downwards.
AACCATCGCCGCAGTTAAGCCCAAACCGCCAACCGCCGCGACCAAATATTCTTCAGGTTTAAATGGGTCGTGTAAAGCCAAGGGTTTACCCTCCGGTAGTCAAAATCCCGTGTAATTTTCAGATGGATAGCAGACAATTCCATTTTGCCACAACACCCGTGAAGTTGCGAATATCTGTGTGTTATACTGAGCTTTTTGGCACTAATTTCTACCACAAGGGAGCATTGTTCATGCAATATCGGCGTCTAGGTAACTCCGGATTAAAAATTAGCGCACTCAGTCTCGGTGGGTGGACAACCTTTGGGGAGTTGGTCAAAGACCAAGACATCACCACCCAAATTATCGAACGGGCCTATGCCGCAGGCGTCAACTTTTTCGACATCGCCGACGTTTATGCGAATGGTGAATCCGAACGTATGATGGGTAAAGTCTTGGCGCAGTTTCCACGTCATACCCTCGTCATCTCCTCCAAACTTTTCTGGCCGATGAGCGATGACGTCAATGACCGAGGGCTTTCACGCAAGCACATCATGGAAAGTGTGCATAAGTCGCTCCAGCGCATTGGCACAGATTATCTCGACCTCTACTTCTGTCACCGCTACGACGACGACACCCCGCTTGAAGAAACCATCCGCGCAATGGATGACCTCATTCATCAAGGCAAAATCCTCTATTGGGGAACGAGTGAATGGACAGGGGCACAAATCCAAGCCGCCTTTGATCTCTGCGAAAAATACAATCTCTATAAACCACAGGTCGAGCAGCCTCAATATAGCATCTTGGTACGCGAGAAATTTGAAGACGATGTGCTGCCCGTTGCCAAGAAAAATGGCGCGGGGTTGGTCGTGTGGTCGCCATTGGCAAGCGGCTTGCTGACTGGCAAATATGACAACGGCGTACCTGCGGACAGCCGTCTGGGTCAATTGGAGTGGCTGCGCAATCGCTGGCTAGACAGTGATCGGGATGTCGTGGCACGGGTCAAAGAATTTAAGGCACTTGCTGATGAACTAAACGTAACCCGTTCCCAGCTTGCCATCGCATGGACATTGCGCGACCCTGCCGTAACAAGTGCGATCACCGGGGCGACCCGTGTTGAACAACTCGAAGAAACGCTTAAGTCGGTTGATATTAGATTGAATACCGATGTTGTGGAAAAAATGGAAGCCCTCTTTACCGAATGAATAAACTGGGAGGATTTTGTGATTCCTCCCCTCAATTTCTATTCCAAAATCACCCCATCAATATCAGATACTCCGTTGAGGAAATCCAGTACGCCCATTGCCTTGCGCCCTTCCAATTGGAGACGAGATGGGGCATAACGGCCCTCGCCTGTGCCAATCACCAGCGGCGCATCCGAATCATGAATCGAAATTTGGCCTGCCTTTAATTGATGCGGATTTCCAGCCAGCGGAACTCCCAGATGTAATTTTAAGGTCTGCCCATTGAGGGTAGTAAATGTACCCGGCCATGGATTGAACGCCCGTACCCGCCGATCAATCGCAACCGCAGAATCACCCCAATTGATTTTGCCATCTTCTTTATTGATACGCGGCGCATAGGTCGAGAGTGTATCCTCTTGCTGTTGCGGCAAAATGTCATGACTCAAAAATCCACGCAGGGTATTGACCAACAATGGCCCACCCACCGCTGCCAACTTATTGTGTAAAGTTTCGCCTGTATCATATGACAAGATTTCGACCTGCGCTTGGCTCAACATCGGGCCAGTATCGAGACCAGCATCCATCTGCATAATCGTGATGCCCGTTACCGCATCACCCGCCAAAATCGCTGCTTGGATGGGGGCTGCTCCCCGCCAGCGCGGAAGCAGGGAGGCATGAACATTGATACTGCCAAATTCTGGCAAATCCAGAACCGCCTGTCTGAGAATTTGCCCATATGCGGCGACCACGTGCAGATGCGGATACCAAGAACGCAGTTTTGTCATGACCTCCGTTCCACGCAATTTTTCGGGCTGAAACACTTCAATCCCATGTTGCAGGGCTAGTTGCTTGACCGGGCTTTGTTGAAGCTGTTTGCCACGTCCGGCGGGTCGGTCGGGCTGTGTCACCACCCCTACCACCTTAAAATCGGGAGCATCTATCAAGGCTTGTAATGATGGAACAGCGAATTCCGGTGTTCCCATAAAAACAACTCGTCGGGTCATTTAGCTGATTACCTCGTAAAGCTGTTATAATCAAAGTGTTCACATCAACTATGATTGCATGGAGCATAGGATTATGCCAGACCCGCTGCGTGATTTAAGAAACTCTCAACGCAAAGCTCAAGATATCCAAAATATGCCGAGGCGTGAGTTGGGACAGGCCAAAAGCAAAGGCCGCCAACTTATCAATACCCCCGGACGGGAAGCGCGACAGGCCAAAAATCAAGCCCTCAACCCGCTCTATAATGCCAATCGGCAGGCCAAATCCATCGGTGGGCAGGTACGTGGACTAGGGGTCGCCCCGATGCCACGTCGTGAATATAAACGCCAAGCCGAACGACGCACGACCACCGATTTTGCCGTCAGTGCCCTATTTTATCCCGTTCCTTTAATAGCCTTTTTCGGCGGCATGGTACAGGACTGGGACACCTCTTTTACACGTCATAACATGATCAACGCCCGTATGTTATGGGTCGTCATGATTATCCTATTCCCACTATCCCCCCTGCTCTGGCTCTATTCGTGGTTTTTGGGTTTTCAAGCCTATAGCGGCAAGCGCCCACGTATTCCCGTCTTAACAAATTTTGCCGAATCGAAAGGGTGGATTGAACCGCCACAACCAGCCCAATAGTGAAGTGTGCTATTTAAAAATTGGAGTAATTCAGACCGCACGCTAAAAAATAGAGGTACCTGTGAGTCACCAGCCAAAACGCTGGCAATTTGCGCCCGCCGCCCCCGTCCATTTTGTCAATGCTCTAAGCGATCTAGGGCCAGTCTTAGCGCAGGTGCTCTATAATCGCGGCCTTACCACCCCTCAGGCAGCCCGTAGTTTTCTGATGGGTGATTTGCCGCTCCATGACCCTATGCAAATGTTGGGTATGGGTAAAGCGGTTGGTCGTATTCGTCAAGCTATTAAACGCAAAGAGAAAATCGTCGTCTATGGCGACTTCGATGCCGATGGTGTCACCAGCACCGCCGTCTTGGTCACAACCCTTCGCGCTCTAGGCGGGGTAGTTGAACATTACATCCCCAATCGAATTGATGAAGGCTACGGCCTCAATACCCCGGCCCTGCTCGAACTTGCCCGACGCGGCACAAAATTGGTCGTAACGGTAGACTGCGGCATCCGCTCCGTTGAAGAAGTCCAAGCAGGCCGCGATGCTGGACTCGACATTATTGTGACCGACCATCACTCTATTGGTGAAATCATCCCACCCGCCTATGCCGTATTGAATCCTAAACAAACCAACTGCCCCTACCCCGAAGACATGTTGGCGGGAGTCGGCATCGCCTTTAAATTAGCCTCCGCTCTATTAAAAGTTTTTTCTGAACAAGATCGCACCCCACCTCCTATTTCGCAGCGCGATTTATTGGATTTGGTGGCGGTTGGCACGGTTGCTGACCTTGCACCATTGGCCCGCGCCGAAAATCGCAAATTAGTGCAACTGGGCCTGCATGAACTTTCCAAAGCCCGCCGCCCCGGTCTCTATAAATTGTTGGAGGAAGCGGGGGTCTCGCCCGAAAACGTCACTACCACAACCATCGGCTTTATCATTGGCCCACGTCTCAATGCTGCCGGACGCCTGCAAAGCGCTACCACCGCCTATAAACTGCTGGTCACCGAAGATTGGCAGGAAGCAACCGAGTTGGCGAAAGAACTGCAAAGCCTCAACACCCGCCGCCAAGAATATACCCTTGCCGCCTATGAACTGGCCCGCGAAATGGCCCTAGCCACCCATAACGGGAATGGCGACACTCCCCCTCTTATTTTCGCCGCTCACCCCGAATTTTTGCCGGGGATTGTCGGCTTGGTGGCTGGACGCCTCACTGAAGAGTTTTATCGCCCCTCAGTCGTGGTCGAAATGGGCGAAACGGAGTCGCATGGCTCATGCCGCAGCATCCCCGAATTTAATATCACCGCCGCACTAGATCGCTGTGCTGATTTGCTGCTGCGACATGGGGGACACGCCCAAGCAGCAGGTTTCACCGTACAAAATGAAAACATCCCTGTGCTGCAACAACGCCTTGCTGAAATCGCCGAGACGGAACTCTCACAGCACGATTCGCGGCCTACGCTGATCGTGGATGCCGATGTCCCAATGTCGAGCCTCACCATGGATTTGGTCAGTCAACTTCAAGCACTAGAGCCAACCGGGACTGAAAATCCCGAACCTGTGTTTGTTACCCGTAGGCTGCGCGTGCGAGAAGCGCGTCTCGTCGGCAAGGAGAATAATCATCTAAAATTGCGTGTGGGTGATGGGCCATTTGGTATGGATGCAATTGCCTTTGGGCAGGGTCATTGGTTTAGTGATCTGCCTCCCGTGATTGACATTGCCTATCATCTGCAAGTCAATGAGTGGAATGACCGTTTCACCCTACAAATGCAAGTGCTTGATATTCACCCCTCGGAGCGGGTCAAATGAAAAAGATAGCCTTTTTTTGCTTGCTGCTCGTTGTGGTTTTATCTCTATTGAACACCCCGTCGCTTGCGCAAGAACCAGAAGACCCTATTCGCGTTTTTGGGGTGGTAGATGGCTATTGGCGACCCGATGATACCGAGGAACTAGGCGTTTCGTGGGAGCGCATTACCTTTGATTGGTCGAAGTTGCAGCCACAGGGGCCGGGGAGTTTTGAACCCAATGCCCTACGTGAGGAGTGGATTACAAAAGCGGTCTCTTCAGGTCGTGAGGTGGTAGGGGTTATTATTGGGACACCCGTCTGGGCCAGTGCCAATGGACAAACTAATGGTGTTCCTTCCGGACTATACGAACCCATTGATAGCCCCAATAATCTCTGGGCTATTTTTTTGCGCGAATTGATGGCCCAACGTATGACCACCAACATCCGGCGCTGGATTATTTGGGATAAACCCGATATTCGTACCGATGACCCCGGTCAGCCTGCCACGCTTGCAGGCTCGGCCCAAGACTATTATCGCCTACTGAAAATCGCCAATCAGACCATCAAATCGGTCAATAGCAAAGCAAGTATTTATGTGGGCGGTCTTGTCTGGTGGAATGATATTGCCGCTGGGCGCGAGTTATTTTTGCAGCAGCTTTTGAGCATTGTGGCAGATGACCCCGCCGCTGCCGACAACAACGACTTTTTTGACGGTGTGACGCTCAATATCGTGATTTCCCCCACCCCCCTACCCGGTATCATCGTCACCTCCGACAGCGCGGGCGACATCACCAGCAGAGTCCGCACCATGTTAGATCAGGCCGGATTTGAGGACAAAACCATCTGGGTAACAGAATTAAATGCCGTTCCCACTGCCGATTCCGACGGCGGCTTGCCAGATGCCTCACTGCAAATCTCATTAGAGCAGCAGGCCGATTTTATGATTCAAGGGACAGCAATGGCGTTAGGTGCAGGGGCTTCACGCATCGCTGTTTACAAACTGTTTGACTCCAATTTTACGACTGGCACAACCCCACCCTATGGATTACTGCGACCCGATAACAGCCGCCGCCCCGCCTTTGATACCTATGCCCTCGCTATCGAATTGTTTAACACCACCCTTACCGCCACTGCTAGCCGCAGCCAAAATGGACGTTTGGTGATTTTGCAGCAGGCAGGCCGCACTCTGTACGTGGTTTGGACGGCCCATACCCAAGCGGTTAATTTTTGGGTCGAGTCCAAATTCCGCGACGAACCAACTATTTTGGATTCATCTGGCAATGCCCTGCCAACTCCACGCATTGGCGTTGGGCCAGAGGGCATCAATGTGCATGTGATCGAAACTCCGCCTGCTGTACCTGATGCAAACGGCAATGTCATTATCGGTGGTTCACCCCGCATTCTAATTTTGGAAGGGGAACCACGTCACGTTTGGGCGGCTGTTGGTAGTAATGCGCTCCAGCTTAATTAGATTGAATTTTGCAGGGGGCGTATCCCGTCAGCGTCCCTTGCCCCTCACCACGCTTGCCATTGGTCTATTTTTCTTTTCGGCCTACATTTTTTCCATCGGCACACCCTTCTATAGCAGCGACGGTCAAGTGATGTATGAAACAGCCCGTGCCATCGCCTTGCAGCACACCTTTGCCATTCCACCCAGCAACCTCCCCCAAACCATAGTCGGGCATGATGGGCGCACCTATAGCAAATATGATCCCGGTCTGCCCCTGTTATCTTCCCCAGTCGTTTTTGCCGCCGATGAACTAGGCAAGGCCACCCAATCCAATCGTTATGCCCTTGCCGCGATTGCCGTTCAGTTAATTCCCGCCGCCGCCATGAGCATTGCCATTGCCAGCATTTTCCATATCGCCAGCCGCCTCTACTCCCTCCCCTGTGCCGGATTTGTAACGTTTATTGCTGGATTCGGCACCTTAGCATGGCCCTATGCCCGTCTCTATTTCGCCGAGGGCGTACTCGCTGGCTGCTTGACCCTTGCTATCGCCCCCCTATGCGACAAAATTTCGACACGCGGCATTATACTCTCGTCCTTTGCCATTGGCCTTGCTATCTTGACCCGTGCCAGTGCCCTGATTTATTTGCCAGCTTTGGTTTATTTGATCTGGAAAAATACCCCCCCATTCCGCCTCTGGTTGCACTTGGGGTTATTCGGAGTTGGCCCGCTCCTCGCCCTGGTTGGCCTTACTTTACATAATTATCTGCGTTTTCATAATTTCATGACTACAGGATATGAGGGAGAACCCTTTCACTTGCTGCCCCTTGGTGGCATAGTTGGTCTATTATTCAGTCCCGGCAAGAGTATTTTTCTCTATAGCCCACCATTGATTTTGAGCCTTATTTTGTGGCCTCGACTGCATCGCAAAAATCCCGCGCTGGCATGGACACTTATCATAATTGCTGGGACAGCCCTCATCTTTTACGGGGCATGGTGGGCATGGCATGGTGGATGGGTGTGGGGGCCGCGTTTCTTAGTGCCACTTGTCCCGCTGTGGTGTTTACCATTGGGCATGATTCCCCTACGCCGAAAGTGGGCAAGCCTAATGCTGGGCATGTGTGTATTAGGAGTGATCGTGCAGGTTTTGGGGACATTCACCGATGTCACCCCGCATTATGCAAAGGTCTTCGGCGACAACCATCCCGATGACGAAACACGCTATGCTATGGTACACTACTCGCCTGCTCATTCCCCGTTGGTGGGAGCATGGCAGCGGGCCAGCATCGGTAAATGGGAGACCCCGGCGATTTTCCGGCTAGAAACCACAGGTTTACCCGGCGATTGGCTGCGAGTCATCCATAGTAGCGTGATAATCATATGGTTGCTTAGTAGTGGTTGGATTGTCCGAGTCAGTATAGGATTGAAAAATGGCACCCACAAAACCGAAATTTAACTATGGTGGACAGGCTGTGATGGAAGGCGTGATGATGCGCGGTGTCCATCTAGCCGCGATTGCCGTGCGTGACCCCGAAGGCAAAATCGTCGTGCGTGAGGAGAAACTCAACTCGGCGCTGTATCGCGGGCGTATCAGCAAAATACCCTTTGTACGTGGCTTAATTGGCCTGTGGGATGCGCTGGGACTTGGCACAAAAGCCCTCATTTGGAGCGCCAACGTTGCCATCGGCGAAGAGGAAGAAGTCATTACAGGTAAGACAGCAACGGCTTTGGTGATTGTATCGCTCAGTCTTGGCATCGGCCTCTTTTTTGTCCTACCAACAGCGGCCACTACTGGTGCAAAAGAATTGTTTGGCATTGACAATCATTTCGCCCTCGAAACAATTGAAGGCACGATTAAATTAGCGCTGTTTCTGGGTTATCTGGGGATTATCGGATTCATGCCCGATGTCAAACGGCTGTTTGGCTATCATGGCGCGGAACACAAAACCATCAATGCTTATGAAGCGGGCCGCGATTTGGTCCCGAATGAAGTTCAGACCCAACCCATTGAACACCCCCGCTGTGGCACGGCCTTTTTGTTAACCGTCGTGGTTCTCAGCATTTTTATTGGTGGCCTAGTCGGGCGCCCCAGCAATTTCTTTGCACTCTTGGCCTCCCGTATTTTACTCATCCCGGCGATTGCGGGCCTATCCTACGAAATCCTCCGTTTCACCGCCCGCCATGCCGAAAACCCGCTGGTAAAATTGGTGATTACTCCCAATCTTTGGCTGCAACATTTGACCACCCGCCAGCCCGATGACTCGATGATCGAAGTCGCCATTGCCGCCCTAGAACGAGTGTTAGAATCCGAAAAACTTGCTAAACCAGTTGCCCACCCTGCCGAAAATCCATCCATGCCACTGGCTGCGATGGACGGAAGCAATGCCGCCGATTAACTAAGAAAGAGGGCCTGCCATGCTCGGCAATCAGTTGTTACAAGGGGAAAAAATCTACCTCAACGCCATCACCCGTGAAGACATCCCTCAATTCGGACGATGGTTTGGGAACTTGGAACTTCTCAGTTATCTGTGGACAGATGCTGTTTTCCCCCAGACACAGGAAGACGAAACCGAATGGTTTGAACGAATGCGAAAAAGCGATGATTATGATTTCGCCATTCGCACCCTTGACCATAATCAGTTGATTGGCAGCATCTCGATCAAAGCCCCGGACTGGAAAAATCGTTGTGCGGTGTTTGGCATTGCTATTGGCGACGCCAATTATTGGGGTCAAGGCTATGGCACAGATGCCACCCGTGTCATTTTGCGTTATGCCTTCCTTGAACTCAACCTCCATCGTGTTGAGCTATATGTCTACAACACTAACCCCCGCGCCATCAGATCTTATGAAAAGGTAGGCTTTCAACTAGAGGGGGTCAAACGCCAAGCCGCTTTCCGCGATGGACAGTATTTCGATATACATATCATGGGCATCCTGCGTGATGAATGGCAGGCATTAAACCCCTAAGAATCCCTGAGAGTGAATCATGTTCCAGATTTTTCTTGAAAAGCCGAAGCGTACCCTCGGCATTTTCTTGGTAGTAACCCTTATTGCATCGGCTTACTTGCTCTATACCGTGCGTCTCACGTTAGACGAAAATGATGGACAAGTTGGTGCGCTCCTTGATGACACATGGATTCATGTCCGATTTGCCGACCATCTGGCGCAGGGCAAAGGGCTGTCCTATAACGATTCGACGCTGACAACAGGCGCGACCAGCCCATTTTGGGTTTTGGCGCTTGCCGCCATTTACGTCGTCACCAACCCTTCGGTGATGCAGCAGGTGGATATTGCGATTGCGCTCGGGGCAATTTGGCATGTATTAAGCATTATCGCCATCACGGGTTTCGGTTGGTGGGCCACCCGCAAAAGCTGGATCGGTCTAGCGGCGGGTACCCTAACCGCCCTGACTGGACGCTTTATGTGGATGGGGCTTTCCGGCATGGAGACGACTGCCTTTACCGCCTTTTGTATCATAACGCTGTGGAGTCACCTTGAGGATATTCAACAAAATCGTGCCTTTTCGCAGCGCACCGCGATTTTAGCGGCCATCACCAGCCTTGTCCGTCCCGAAGCCTATTTTTTGTGCCTGCTCATTGGGCTGGATGCCTTTGTCTTGATCCCCATACGTGAAAGAATCGCTTTTCAAGGCATCCTCAAGAAGTTCCGGCGGGCATGGACGAGCATGGTATCCTATCTAGTGCTGGCAAGTGCCTATCCTATCGCCTGCCTGCTGATAGACGACTACCCCCTGCCCAACACCTTTCGCGCCAAGTCGTTTTTGGGGAAAACATGGCCCGACTTGCCCCGCGAATTTTTCTGGACGCCATTACGCGATCAAGGTTGGGGGCTGGTCATTCTTGCCGCGATTGGCACGGTCTATCTGTTGTGGCGATCAAGTAAAAAAGGCGGGCCTGCATTTTTGTGGCCCTTGTGGCCCATCCTATTTGTGCTGGTGGTGCTATTTTTGGGGCCAGAACGCTATATCATGAACCATGGGCGTTATGTCACGCCCGCCATTCCATTTCATGCCCTAATCGCCGTCATCGGTATAGATGCGCTGCTGCAAGGATTCCAGCATCCACGTCTAAAATCGCTGCGCCTCTACCAACCAGCTACCCGATCTTTCTTATCCGGGATATTGGTATTTATTCTAGGTATCTTCATCTTTAATCGGGGCTTCTATAACGCCGATCAAGTCTCAAACGATGTCAGCCAACTCCGCAAAATGCACGTCGCCGTTGGCTATTGGTTCCAAAGCCACACCACGCCCGACCAACTCATCGCCTTGAATGACATCGGCGCCATTGCCCACGTTTCAGATCGGCGGATTTTGGACTTAGAAGGCTTGGTCTCTCCGGAAGTAATTGACGCGACCAAAGGCACGGAGCGTTTTACCTGCGAAAATAATTTGCAGTTGGCCCGCTTGATGTTGAAAGAACCGCCTTTTCTGCTGGCCCTTTTTCCGGGGTGGTATCCCTGCCTGACTTCATGGCCCGGTGCGCTGCAACCCATTACCGTCTTTACCATTACTGGCCCAACCGTGATTGCCGGGGGCGAAATGGTCATCTATTGGCCCCTGTGGCAGAACTGGCCCATTTTGGTGGCCGCACCAGATGATGCTCTATCCATTCAGGCCAATTTCCAAGACGGGGTGGAATTGTTGAGTTATCGCGCCGAAAAGACCCCCGCAGGCTTAAAAGTGACCCTCTGGTGGCAAGCGCATAAACAACCCGACGCCGATTATCACATTTTTGTGCATCTGGTCGGGGCGGATGGTACGCAAATTTCACAGCACGACAGCCAGCCACAAAACGATCAATTCCATATGTCGTGGTGGCGCTCCGGTGACATCATCCGGGATGAGCATATCATTCCGCTGACCGATGCCAGTGTTTTGGATCAAGAGGGCCTAAGCCTCCGTATCGGTGTGTATCATTACCCGGACGGCAGACGTCTGCTCCGTACCGATACCCAGCCCGACCATCCTGATTTCACTCAAATCCCACTGGTACTGACCTATCGAATATTTGGCTAAGGGCCTCCCACCATTCAACCTCCTCATCGCTGAGTTTAGGTTGAGGAGATGCCGCTTTGGTGGGATTCGTTTGCACCCGCGATGTCGCGCTCGGTGATGGGGTAGCCGTTTGGCGCGGCGTTGAGGTTGCAATGGGTTGAACACTTGGCGTCAGATAATAATAGTAGGTCGGGTTGGAGGTCGGGAAGTAATAGTTGAACCCTGAGTTCGACTGAAACGCTCCTGCCATCGCCACCGCATAAAACGCAACACAGGCCGCAAGGCCTAACCCAAACACCCCAGAGACCCCTAGGCCAATAAATGCTTGCTGACGGGTACGTTTGGTATCCACCGCATCTTTGGCATTAACCAGTGCCAACACGGATAGCAAAAAGCCGACCAATGGCAAGCACGCACCACCCATACAGCAAAGGCTCGGGACAGTGATGACTGAAACCAATAAAGCAACGAACGCCATCACATCATTGTTATTGGCCTGATACATGACCTTTTTGCCAGCAATCGCCCCTTTTACTTTACGTACTTCCCCCTCGACCTTTTCTGCCGATTCGGTAGCACGGGCCTGCGCTGGAATAATACCTGCCGCATAGATAGCAGGCGAAATGACTTGCACCCCTTGTGCCTCGGCTTGCATGGCATGTTCTTTACAAAGCCGCTGCCCATCTACCGTGTAATAGAGGCAGTAGCCACACAGGGCCTTCTGGCAGACTTCGCAGTGCTCTATCGCCGCTCGATTAGGATGGTTCTCGCAATACACCGTCTCATTGTCAAATGGAAAATCTAGATCAGTCGTCATTGCTCTCGCTTTATCTGTTCTCGCTTTATCAACTATAACGCCTCAAGTTCCGTCATCATGCTTGCCATCACTTGGGCCGCCTCTGGCAATCCATAGTCCACCAATTTTGCTCGACTAAAGGAAAGCTGGTCAATAACCTGTATACGAATTTCGCGGGGTTGTGTTTTGGCCCGATTCGCCTGAAGCTGATGCAGGCGGGTCAAAGTCTCAGCCGCTTGACGCAGGGTAAACCCATCCCCCACCTTATCTGCCAATTGGAGTGAGCGATGGAGATGCTCATTCCCCGCCGCAATATCCCCATTTTTTAACACCACCAGTGTGCCCAGTGTTATTTCAGCCACCGCCTCATTCCGCAAATTGCCCAATCGCTGGAATAATTCAAGGCTCAAACGCAGGTGAGCTTCGGCTTCAGTAAATTGGCGCTGTTGGGTTTCAATCCGACCCAAATCATGATACACCACCGCCAAATCCAGTGTGTTTTGCAGCGGTAGCATCTCGGCGGCTGTCTGTTGAAGTAAACGTTCGGCCTCATCCAGATAGGGCTGTGCCGCCGCCGCATCACTCGATTTTTCAGCCCGCAGGTGATAGATATAAGCCATTTGACGGCGCAGATTGGCCCGCACCAACCATAACCCCTGCTGGGTGGCGGTCTCTATCCCTTCAGTGAGCAATTTTTCAGCCCGCTCCATCTCACCCAACTCAATCAATGCGGCTGCAAAATCATTTAACAGGCGCACGGTGGATTTGCCATCGCCGCTGGATAAACCATAGGCTTTCTCAAAACGACTGACCGCCTCGCCGAATTTGCCCTGCCCCACCAACGCTCTGCCCATTTCGCTTTGAGCAAGGGCCGTTTCTGCCGGATACTCCTTCAACAATTCTAGTGCCTGTTGATACTGCGCCATCGCCTCTTGGAGTTGGCTACGATGAATCAAAAAACGGCCATAGGCGATGCGAGCTTGCCCCTCGGCCAATGGTATCGGGTGCGCCCGATACCAAGCCAATGTAGTTTGAAAAAGCTCCCCCGCCTCATGCTGGCGTCCATCAATCGCATCCAGCGTCACGGCGATCTCAATACCCAAGCGGGCGTAGAGAGGATTTTCGGCATCCAGCTTTTCACGCACCCGCTGAAGATAATCTAATAATTCACCAGCAAGACCGTTTTCGCGCATTAGTGTCGCATTTTGCAGAATCAACTCTGCCAACAGGGTCGGGTCAGTTTTGCTGGCAGGCCGCAATTGGCGACCCAAAATGCCGCGTAGATTATTGAGAGCCGCCTGTTGTTCGCGTGTCAGTGCAGATGGATTAGTGATCGTTCCCATGCCTAGCTTGCTCCCCCGGCCTGCACCCAATAGCGGATAACTTGTTGGTCAATCGTGTCTTGCTCGGCCTCACTCAAAGGATACCGTTGCCGCAGATAGAGCCGCACCGTTGGCGGGATTGTATATAACCGATCCTCACGACGCAGTAGTTGGCGCTGGATTAATTGTCGCAAATGTTCACGGCTTTGGGAATCAATCGCCTGTACCAATCTTCGGTCAAACCCATCCGACAGCCCTTGTAGCTGGCGCAAAAAGGCTCGAGTCGGAGTAGGTAAATTTTGATACTGCACCCCAACATGATGCTCAAACAAGCGTGTGGTATCTGCCGATAGGGTCTCCAAATCTTCCAATGCTGCTTCTACTCCGTCAAGACGTGCTAAACGCAATGCCTCTTTAATCAACCAAGGAGTGAATATCGTCTTTTCGATGAACTGACGCAATACTTTTTCGTCTTGAAATTCAGCAGCAAGGTCATGGTCAGCGATTAACTTTTGGATCAATGCTTCCGCGTCAGCCGATTGCATTTCGACCAATGTCAAATCGCGTGCCCCACTCACCTCCGAGAAACCCGAGATGCTCTCCCACGAGGTCAACATCACCCGTGTACCACCTAGCGGGTCAAGTCGGCTGACAAATTGGGCCAGTTCAGTCAATTCTGTCCCACTTCCCCACTCATTCGCTTGGTCGAGCACCAATAGCACACGGCGCTGACGCAGTACATTTTCTAAATCTGCCAATGGGGTACTCAGCGGCAACTCCAGCAGCAGTCGCAGTTGATTAAAAATATCCTCTGCGCGGGTCTGCTCCGACACCTGTACCCAGACTATGCCGTCCGAAAAGCGCCAGCCATAGCGGGCAATATACTCACTCGCCAGCCAGCTTTTGCCAATCCCGCTTAGGCCATAAATCATAAGCTGTCGGCTGTCATTAAGTTTTGCGCCCATTTCCAACAGCGACTGCCCCTGTCCTACAAAATCGAGGTTGATCGGCACATTTCGCATCGGTGGCAAACCGGGGTCAATAATTGGCTGTACGGCACGCTTTTCGATAGGTAGATAGTCCAACACCACCGCATCTTGTTTGGCAATCAGTTGAAAATCGTGGGTATCGTCAGTCCCCATGCCATTCAAAGCGGTTTGATATGCTTCTTGCACCGTCTTGCCGATGGCAAGGGTCGAATAAAAATGTTCAGCAAACAATTGTTGCGCAACCTCCGATGCCCCAACAGTAAGGACAACTTGCACCGAGGATTGTTCCAATAGCTTTTGCATCCCCGCCAGCGAGACCCGTCCTTGTATGACCAGCACTTTGACCGGGCTATGCTGCAAGGTACGTGCCAAATCCCCAATTGAAAGTTCCGTGTCCTGCCCTTGCTCATCCTCTACAAAAAATACATCTTTTTCGATACGGCAAATCAGGTGCAAAATTTGCGCGGAGGGACTCGTTGCCAAGTAAGCAGCAAGGCGGCTACCTGTCGGTGGATTCAATCGCGTGAGGGCCAGTGCCTGTGCCCCTGTGTGGAGTTGGCTGGCAGTGCTGATGCTCCCCGCCAATCGTCGCCATTCCAAATGTCCGGCAGTCCGTTCAGCGATGAGGGTAACAATATGCAGGTAACGCTGTAACAAGGTGGGACTCAGTTTTCGCGTATCATCTACCGCGACAGCTTCCTCTGGTGCTGAATGGTTGGATAATCCCGGCTCACGACTCAACACCGCAATCAGTTTTGGCAAATTGGTCGGATACACCGTCTCGCTGCTCAAATCCACCCATTGAATCGTCTGCAAATTGAGAAACAATTGGGCAGGCTGATACAAAACGGGCAGAATCAGTTGGTCAGATTCCTGTGCGAAATTGACTTCCTTGCGCACATACTCCGACGCCATTGAGTCCGGTGATATAACCACAACTACCGCAATCGCTTCTTTGAGACCCTTCTCAATCGCCGCTTCCCAAATATCACCCGGTTGAATGCTGATCTGGTCAAACCAGACGGCCAAACCCGCCTGCTGCAAGTCCTTCACCAACTGCGTTACAAACGTAAGATTTCGGCGTGAATAGCTGACAAATATATGGGACACGAAGAATGTTAGCCCTTCTTCTGCGAAAAAATAGATGACTTTCAACACCCTATGGCGATTATGAGGCAAACTATACAGGGTGGCAAGTTCGGGCTATGTTATTTATTTGTGTAGTATTTCACAATGCAAGGATTTTTGGGAAATCATGAGCACCACCAATTCCGCCTGTCTGCCCAGCATCATGGCTGTGTTGACGGCCCTCGTCTTATTCGCTGGCATTTTTTCGAGTTTTATGGCCTCAGATGAGCTTGTTTCTGCTACACCGCCCCTTGACCCCAACGCGGTTGCACGCGGCCAAAGCCTTGCCTACGATTATGGGTGCATCGGCTGTCATTATGTTGGCAGTCGAACCGCCGCCGCATTTAACGGCCTATATAATTCCGAACGCCTCTTGACCAACGAAACAATTGTCATCGCCGACGAAGCCTATCTCCGTGAATCCATCCTTGAACCACGCGCCAAAGTCCCGGATGGCTATGCACGTGGCATCCACCCCTCCGACTATCGTGTGCGCCTGAACGATCAACAAGTAGACTCGATCATTGCTTATATCCTGTCGTTGGCAGATCAATAACCTGACCTATCAAGGGGGATAGCAGAGAACTCTATCCCCTTCTACAATTTCCTTCGCTACATCGTGGCTCGAATTTCACCGCCATCCACCGGAATCAGCGCTCCATGAATAAAACCCGCCGCCGGGGAACAGATAAATGTCGCCACATTCCCAAATTCTTCGGGTCGGCCCATCCGCCGCAAGGGAATGTTTGTTTGCCGTTTGACCCGTTCTTCGTCCATTGTTGACCCACTAGATGAGGCCACCACCGACAAAATTTGAGTCACTCGCTCAGTTTCTGTCCATCCCGGCAAAATGGCATTGATACGAATCCCGCTTGGCCCTAGCTCATTCGCCAGCGATTTGACCAACCCTGCCAATCCTGCTCGCATGACGTTCGACAATATAAGATTATCACCCGCCTGTTTAGTCGTCAGGGAGGTAATCAACAAAATCGCTGGGCTTGCCGATTGGCGCAGCGCAGGCAAAGCAGTCTGGATCATCTGAATTGGTGCTGCCATCAACGCACGATAGGCACTTTCCCAATCGCTCATCTGAAATTTTTCAAAATTACCGGGTGGTGGCCCTCCCGCGTTTGTCACTAAAACATCCAGCCCACCCAATTTTTGAATAGTCGCCTCAATCACCTGCTTGGCCCCAGTTTCGTGGTGAATGTCGCCGTCAATCGGCCAAACAGTGTGTCCTGATTCACGTTCAATCATCTGCGCCGTTTCCGTCAGGGTTTCAAGGTTACGGCCATTAATGGCAACCAACGCCCCTTCAAGGCTGAATCGTCGGGCCGTAGCAGCCCCCAACCCACTGCGACTTGCGGCCACAAAAACTTTTTTTCCATCCAATCCTAAATCCATTATCTTCACTCCCCAATTTGAGATATGCAGGATTTTATTATAGCCCTCCCTCTCTAGTACCCCCAAAACAGGTTTTTTTTCGGAATCGTAACGGGGTGTAGCGGACTTGTAACACTCCAAACCTACCATCGCAACAGAATTGGGTTAAATTTAGAGATTGATAAGACAGGGAGTAGGGTTCACTTTACCTCTCGCTATATTCGACTACAATAACAGGTAAGACAGTGTCTGTTTGGTGGGGCAGCACTAATAAACAGACTAAAGGATTCACAGCATGGATACAAAACCGAAAATCCTCTTGGTAGATGACGAAGAAGCCATCCGCTCCAATTTGGCTTCTTTCTTTGGGCGATCTGGGTTCACCGTCGAAATCGCCACCGACGGACAAGAGGCTCTCGATAAAACTAGCCATTTCGAGCCGAATCTCATCGTGATGGATGTCCTGATGCCAAACATAGATGGCCGCGAAGCCCTACGCCGCCTACGCCAGTCTGGTAATTGGACACCCGTGATTTTGCTGACCCGTGTGGGCGAATCCACCGAACGAGCGATGGCATTGGAAGAAGGCGCGGACGATTATTTGAACAAGCCCTTTGACCCCCATGAATTGGTGGCCCGTATTCGTTCTGTTTTGCGCCGTGCCCGCCCCGGTCAGCCCCCCCTCAGCACCGCCTCTCGCCTCACCAGCGGCCCCATTTCGCTAGATCGTATGGCGCGTCGTTTATGGCTCAATGGCGAGGAATTGGCCCTGACTCCGAAGGCGATTGCGTTGCTGGCTTATTTGATGACCCACCCCGACGAACTCATCACCCGCGAACGTCTGTTGGATGCCGTATGGGGTTGGGATTATCCGGCGGGCACCCGTGCGGTGGATACTCGGATTGCTGAACTGCGGCGGGCATTGGATGACGATCCCACCGACCCCCAGTATATTGAAACCGTCCCCGGACAGGGCTATCGTTTTATTGGCACAGTGGAGGCGGCGGTGTGACCGAAATTCCGCGCTCACGATGGGGTTTTGCGCTTGGGTGGATCGCGTTTTCGGCCTTATTGATCGCCCTACTGATTGATGCCCAGACCGATAATCCCATCGTGTATGTCCGTATTGATCTCGCCTCCTTGACCCTCTGCACTGGTTTAGTCATTTTGGCGGCAGTGGCGCTTATCTGGCGATACAAACGCGGCAACGAAAAGCAGCTTCAAATTGAAACGTTGCGAATCCAAGCCCAAGCCTCCGATGAGCGCCGCCGTTTTCTCCGCCGCCTTGACCACGAATTAAAAAACCCCCTCACCGCTATTCATGCCGGGTTAGCCAATCTCGCCGATTCGGGTTCGCCAGAAACCCGATCAGAGGCCCTCAACAGTGTCAAAGCCCAAACGGTTCGCATTAGCCACCTTACCGCCGACTTACGCAAGTTGGCCCAATTGGAAATCGGCGAATTGGAACGCGAGCCAGTTGATTTGAATGAAATCCTCGAAGAAGTCTTTATGGTCGCCGAGGAAGACCCCCGTGCCGCAGATCGGCGATTGAACCTCAGCATCCCCAAAGCCCCATGGCCCCTCCCCAAAATTAATGGTGACCGCGATTTATTATTTTTAGCAACCTTCAATTTGCTGGACAACGCCATCAAATATACGCGCCCCGGTGATACGATTGAACTGCGGGCTTTTGAAAGCGGTACGATGGTAACAATCGAAATCGCCGATACTGGGCCGGGTATCGCCGAAGACGAGTTGCCGTATGTTTGGGATGAACTCTATCGTGGACACGCCACACGCGGGGTCGAAGGCAGTGGCTTGGGCCTAACCCTTGTACGCGCCATCATCGAACGGCATGGCGGTCAAACCACCATTCGCAGTCGCGCCGGACAGGGCACCGTCGTCGCCGTGCGTGTGCCTATCGGTTAATCTACGGCCCTTGTCAGGTTGCACGCGATAGAGCATTATCTACGCTAAATCGTCGCCAAGAGTGAGACACAAAACAGGCATGACCCGACCTCTAAAAATTGGCCTTTCGCTCATGTTAGCTGCTGTCCTCATGCTGCTCAATGGCTGCCGCAAAGTCGAAGTTGGCATTGAAGACGAACCTCGACCCAATCTTGCCGCCACCCAGACCATTACCGCGCTTCAAACCGAAGTCAGCCGTCTGCAAAACGAATTAAATAACCTCACCGAAGCCGAATTAATGAGCCGCTTGGGCAAGGTGGCCTATGTGCAAGGTGGCGATATTTGGACAAAAATTTTGCCGGATGGGCAGCCACAGCGCCTGACCAATGATGGCCGCAGCACCGCCCCCAAGTGGTCACCTTCAGGTAGTTGGCTGTCTTTCCAAAAAGGGGATCCCGCGCTAGGCCAGTTACGCATAATGGCGGCGGATGGTAGCAACGAACGCCCTATTGGGGATACCGATACCGACCCCATCATCAAACATGCGTGGTCGCCATTGGAGGACATCCTCGCCTATGCCACCCTCAGTGGTAGCCTGTGGATCGTCAATGCCGATGGCTCCAATCCTGTTCAATTGGTCGAACCGGAGACCAATGAAACCCAAAAATCCAGTGGCCTTGTGCGAAATTTTGCATGGGGTCCCGATGGGCAATGGATTGCCTATGAATGGTTTATCCAAGGCGCAAGCACCTTGCCCAATTACCAGTCGCTCCGCAAGGTGGCGATAGCAACAGGGGAGCAATTAGAGCTTTACGAGTTCCTTGATGAAGGCATTTTGCGGCTGGTCGGATGGAGTCCACAAGGCCGACGGCTTTTATTTTGGCAGTATAACCTCTCTTCCAATACCACCGTGTTTGATGGCGTCTCCCTCTATGCTATCTATGCCGATTCTGAAGCCATTGAGAGTCAGACCCCTGAAATTATCGGTACTGCCCCGACCCTACCCTATGAGGATTTTGTTGCCCCTGCCCCACCCAATTCGATTTGGGGCGATCAAGACGCGGTTGCTCTTGTGGTCGGCATGGGAACGTCCACTACCCAATCCAAAAGAATCGAAGTTAATGGTCAGCGGCTTTCCCCGCCCGATTTTGCGGCCATCTTGCCAGCATGGTCACCGGATGGCACCCGTCTCGCCTATTCTGCTATGCGCTCCCAAGCCGTGTCTAATGCTATTGCCAGTGGCCCGCAAGATTTCAGTCGGAATGGCTTCCTACTCGAACGGCGTATATGGATCACAGATGCTTTTGGCAATGCCATGCCCCAACAACTGACCAATGATCCTCAGTTCCGCGACGAACGCCCATTGTGGTCAATGGATGGCAATTTCATTTTGTTTGCGCGGATCAATGCCGACGGTCAAGCCTCGTTGTGGTTAGTGCGTGCAGCGGGGGGCATCCCGCGTCAGGTCGTGACAGAACTGACCCCCAGCCCCGATTTAAGCGATTATGATGGCGACTATGTGGAAGAATGGAATATTTTGTTTGATTGGTGGTTGGGCACGACGACCAGTTTCAAAACTGAAATTATGTCGGGAGAAGAAGACACCTCCAGTGAATCGCCGATGCCGCAGTCAACGCTCATGCCCTATGGGTTTTCCCCAACGCCCACCTTCCAACCCATTTTCGGAAAGGAAGTACAATAAGAACAAAATGATAGAGGAGTAATGCAATGAACTGGCAAGAAATACGCCGCCAATACCCTAAGCGCTGGTTATTATTGGAAGCCATTGGAGCCTATTCCGAAGGGGAAAAACGGGTGATCCCCGAACTGAAAATAATCGAGGTCTTTGGTGATGATTGGCATGAAGCATGGGAAGCATATAAAACCTTACATTCCGCAAATCGCCAGCGTGAACTCTATTTCCTGCACACAGACCGTGAAGAATTAAATATTGGGGTACTAGATATTTTTGGGCGCACACCTAATATATGACTCAAATTAGTATCATCCAAAATCTTCCCTTTGTTACGGTCACTTTACGAGCGAATGGCAAAACCGTTCATTTGTCAAATATCCTCTTGGACACAGGTTCCGCAGCAACCATCTTTAAGACCGATGATCTAGTTGAGTTGGGAATTGAGCTAGAATTGACAGATCGAATTCGTACAATGGTTGGGATTGGTGGTTCGGAAGTTGTGGTTGAAAAGCAGATAGAGGCGATTGAAGTTGGTGAAATCGAGATTAACCCATTTAAAATCCAAATGGGTGCTATAGATTATGGCTACTCAATTAGAGGCATCCTCGGACTAGATTTTTTACTCCAAGCTAATGCCATTCTCGATTTCAAAAATTTGGGGCTACACGGCAACCGATAAATCATCACTCAATTTCCAACCGCATCATCACCCGCCCGAAGCCAATCACATCCCCCGCTGAAAGCACCGTTGGCTCTTGAATCCGCACCCCATTTAGCAATGTGCCATTGCTGCTTTTTAAATCCTCCAACCACCACTGCCCACCCCGCCATGCCACCAACGCATGTTCATTCGAGGCAAAGGGTTCCGCGATGACGATAGTATTGGTGTTAGCCCGCCCCAATTTGGTGACAGGCTGCAACACCCAACTCTGCCCCGGCTGCACTCCCTCAACGTCGCTTTCGGTCACCACCAACCGCCCCCGTGAAAATGCCGACTGCTTAACCGCGACTTTGGCGGACTGCTGAAAATCCTGCCACAACATCCATCCAATCGCCCCGACAAACCCCAAGAGTGCTGCACTTGCCGCCAATCGGAGGATCAACAGCACCACGTCATTACTCAAAGGGTACTGTCTCCATCCGGTGATTCGTCATTAGGGGTTTCAAATGATTGAGTATCACTAAACACACCAAGATCAATTTCCGAGGTGCTGCGGTCTTCGGTATACACCATCTGATACCCCGCCAGCGAAATCACATCCCCCGCCTGCAAAATATGTTCTTTGATCTGCAAGCCGTTAACCTGTGTACCGCCCTTACTTTCAAGGTCATAGATCACAAACCGCCCAAACCGCAGGCGAATCTGACAGTGCTGTCGGCTGACCCGCTTATCATCTACCATAATGTGGTTATCGGTGCGGCGTCCAATATTGATCACAGGCCGATCTAGTTGAATTTGTCGCCCACCCGCCAAAACCAACGTTGCCTCGCGCTGGGGAGTCGGCGTTGGAGAGATCACCGCGGCTTCCATTTGCTGCGTTTTCTCAAAACTTGGCGGCGTGCGGTCAGCTTTAATATCCACCTCAAATGGGTCGAGTCGAATATCACTAATCAATACCACACGCGGGGATTGGTTCATACTAAGATGCCAATCAGCCGCGAGTGTCGCCAACTGCTCGGCCAAGCGTGAGGCCACATCATGATAGCGGGCCGTCAAATCTTCCATATCATCCGGGTTCAGCACGACGGTGTAAAGATCAGGGGCGGACAGGCCATCCACCTCTTTACGGATGCCTTCTTCTAAAGCACGGGCCAGTTTGCGAGCCAGTGTTTGCGGCTGCAACCGACCATCTAGCAGGCGCGTTAGGTTGTCTTCAATCAATGTTTGCAGGCGGCCCTCAATACGTTCTAACGATAAGGTACGCCCGCGTCGGGGTCGTGTGGAGTGGGGATCATTTGAGTTACTCATGGGCCTGATTATAACCACAACAGAATTCTATTAGAAACTGACGGCTATCTTCCGTTGTCCTTTCAGGAATGTTACACTAGATAGGCTATGATTATCTTACCTGACTTCCGCATCCACCAACGGGACTATCTACTCCAGATTTCGCGGGCAATTACAGCCCAACTTGATCTGAATGAGGTTTTGCGCCTCGTTTTGGAAGCCTCTGTTTCAATGTTAAGCGGCACAATTGGTATGATCGCCCTGCGCGGCCCAGACAACACCCTCCGCGTGCAGGCCGTCTTGGGGATCACCGCCGAACAGATGGAATTATTCAAGCCTTTGCTGGAAGTGGTCAATGGTGAAAATGAAGAGGAAATTGACCAAGACGACCTGAAACTGCGTCTGCGCTTGGTCAGCCGCCGCCTAGAAGCCAATCTTCAGCAAATTGTCTACCTGCCCATGCGCATTTCCGGCGAGATGTTGGGCATTATCTATGTGTTCCGCCCCTATCCCGGCAACCCGTCCCACGACGACCACATGATTTTGCAGAGTTTTGCCGACCAAGCCGCCATCGCTGTGCATAACGCTGGATTGTATCAGGCCATAATTGCCGAAAAGCAGCGTCTGGCCGCCATTTTGGATGGCAGTGGCGATGGGGTGATTATTTTGGATGCCGACCATCGTGTCATGCGAATCAATGCCACCCTTTCCCGCATGATTGGCTGGATGCCCGAGTATGCGTTGGGTCGCCTGCATGAAGACATCATCCGCTGGGCCAAACCCGAACCCACCGTGACACTTGAGAAGGCTATCGCAGAGGGCTGGCCGTTTAATGCCACACCTGAAGAAACCACCCCGCTCGACCACACCCCTACGACGCTTTATGTCGAAGGTGATGTGGAACGCCTTGATGGGTTATCGCTCAGTATCGGCATCGCCTATGCCCCGCTGTTTTTTAAAGATGGGTCGCTGCGCAACATCATCGCCACTGTACGTGATATTACTCGTTTTCGTGAAGCCGAGGAAATGAAAAGTACCTTTATCTCAGTGGTTTCGCACGAACTCAAGACGCCTGTCGCCTTGATTAAGGGGTATGCTGGGACGCTACGCCGTGAAGACGCCGAATGGGATATAGATACCATGCGGCGTGGGTTGAACATCATCGAAGAAGAAGCAGATCGCCTAACCGAACTCATTGAAAACCTGCTGATGGCCTCCAAAATTCAGGTGGAAGGCATGGTGCGGCTAGAAATTGATGAGATCGCTTTGGATAAACTGATTCGAGCCTCGGTGGAGCGCTTCCAAACGCAGACCAATAAACATACCTTCAAAGTCGAGTTCCCTCCCGATTTCCCGGTTATTCTCGGCGATCCCCGGCGGCTGCGTCAGGTCATTGACAATCTCATTTCCAATGCCATCAAGTATTCGCCTGTCGGTGGGGAGGTCAAAATCACGGGTCAATACGATGAGGATTGGATTGAACTGACCGTTTCCGATCAGGGCATTGGAATCCGTCCCGACGAAGCCGAACGCATTTTTGAACGATTTTATCGCTCCGATGACTCACTCTCGCGCAGCACCCCCGGCACAGGCTTGGGGCTTTTTCTTGCACGTGCCATCATTGAGGCACATGGCGGCACGATCACCGCGACCAGTTATCCTGACCGCAAAGGCACGACCTTTAGCATTACCCTGCCCCGGCAGATGCAACAACCCACCTAAATTCGACCCTACCCAGAGGAACCCAGCAAATGTCCCAAATGACCATTACCTGCCCAAACTGCCGCAATAATTTTGCCGCTCCAGTGGAGCAAATCTTAGATGTTGGGCGCGACCCATCTGCTAAAGTGCGTTTTCTCGCGGGGCAAGTTAATCGTGTACGCTGTCCCAATTGCGGCTACCAAATGGCGGTTGGCACCCCACTGGCCTATCACGACCCCGACAAACAGTTGTTGTTGGTTAACATCCCGATGGAACTGAACTTAAAATTGGACGAGCAGGAACGTATCATCGGTACGATGACCCGCGCCATTACCGACAGCCTGCCCCCCGAAAAACGCAAAGGTTATCTCTTTAACCCCCGCCGCACTTTTACTTTGCAGGGTATGGCCGACACCATCTTGGAATTTGATGGCTTGACCAAAGAGATGATTAACGAGCGCCGCGAAAAATTGAAACTGGTCGAGGACATGCTCCGTACATCTGAGGAGGAGCTACCCAAGCTGGCCGCCGAAAATGATGCCTCTTTGGACGAAACCTTCTTTGAAATGATTAACGCCGCAATTGAAACTGCCGTCATGAATGGACGACGCGAAACTGCCGAGCAAATGTTGTATCTGCGCCAAATCTTGTTAGAAAACTCCTCTTATGGCAAAGAACTGCTCGAAGTCGCCGCCCGTCAAGAAGCGGCTATTGAGCGCGTCACCCAAGACCTCAATGAGTTGGGGGATAAGCTGACCCAAGCCAAGCTGATTGATCTCGCCATCAGCTATCAGGATGATGACGAAGCCTTACAAGCGCTGGTGGGTCTTATTCGCCCCGCCCTCGACTATACGTTCTTCGAGAAATTGACCGAACGCATCGAGGGGTCAGGTCGGGTATCCAAACAACAGACCCTTGAAGGTCTCCGCGCCCGTCTGACCGAATTGACCGAGGCGGTAGATAATCAACAGCGGGCAATGGTTCAGCAATCAGCTATGCTGCTGCAACAAATCATCAACAGCCCCGATATTGAACAAGCCGTCCAAGAAGCCCTCCCGCTGATTGATGACCTGTTTATCAATGTATTAGAGGCGACGCTGCAAGATGCCTCCCAACGCAAGGATGCCCAACTCGCCCTCAAATTGCAGCAGGTCTATCAGATCATCAGCCAGATTATGCAGCAGAGCGCCCCGCCAGAAGTCCAGTTTATCAACGAACTTTTGCAGACCGAAAACGAATTGGAAACACGCCTGCTGTTGATTGAACGCGCCAAAGAAATCGGCCCATCGCTGTTGGACTACATGGATAACCTGATTGAAACGCTGTCAGCACGCGGCGCACATGATATGGTCGCCCGTATTAGCACTCTGCGAGAACAGGCCGAACAAGTTATCAATGATGGGGAATAATCCAAATGACCCTCTATGACTTCATTCGGGCCATGCCAAAGGTTGAACTCCATGTGCATTTGCAGGGGTCAACCCGCCCCGAAACCCTCCTGAAGTTGGCGCAGCGTAATCACATCCCACTCCCGTCTGATACAGTGGAAGGTATCCGGGAGTGGTATACCTTCCGCGATTTTCCACATTTTGCCGAAGTCTACGGGGTTATCTGCCAGTGCATCCAATCCCCCGACGATATTGAACTGCTTGGGCGTGAATTTTTGGAAGGGCAGGCGGCCCAAAATATCCGTTACACCGAACTGACCTATACCCCACCGCGTTATCTTCCCTTTGATGAACAACTCGACGCCCTCAATCGTGCCCGTGCATGGGGTGAGACTGCGTTGGGTGTCACGATGAATTACATTGTGGATATTCCGCGCGAATGTGAGGTCGAGGTCGGCAATCTCATAGCAGATTGGGCTATCAGCGGGATGGGCAAGGGGGTGATCGCATTGGGATTAGGTGGCCCTGAAGTAGATAATCCACCCGAAAAATACCCCGAAGCCTATGCCAAAATCAAAGCCACTGGCCTCATCAGCATCCCCCACGCCGGTGAAACCGTTGGGCCGGAAAGCATGTGGAGTGCGCTCAAATTTGCCAATCCAGTGCGTTTGGGGCACGGGGTCCGTTGTTTGGAAGACCCGGCGCTTGTGGAAGAACTACGCCAGCGCCAAATTCCATTGGAGGTCTGCCCCACCAGTAATGTTTGTTTAAAGGTTGTGGATACGCTGGAAAATCATCCTCTGCCGCGACTCATCGAAGCTGGGTTATATGTCACCATCAACTCGGACGACCCGCCGATGTTTAACACCACCCTGACCGAGGAATATATTCGGTGTGCCGACACCTTTGGGTTTGATGCTGCCCGCATTGAGCAATTTGTGATGGATGCCCTGCGCGTGACCATTTTGCCTGCTGACCACAAGACCGAGTTAATCAACGCCTATCAAGCCGAATTTGCCGATTTGCGAACCCGCTATTTGTAGCTATTCGCTACTGATTTACGACTGTCGCCCGAAAAGCATCCCCCGCCACCACCGCCGCTTCACCGGGGGATTCGGCATTTTCAATCAGGACAACCACCACGACTGACGAGCCATCTGGCGCATCCATAAAACCCAGAAACCAGCTATTCATCTGCTGATTGATATAAGTCACCCCGACCTGTCCATGTAAGACATACCCCTGTAACGACAACTCGGCGTCATTCGCCAGTGCCACCAACGGTGAATTTTCCGCCGCAAACCGCATCACATCGCGTAGTTGCTCGGCGATTTCATCCCGCATCAAGGCTTTTTCCAATAAGGGGCGGTCAAGTGATCGCCACTCCCGTTCACCTGCCATCCGATACGCATCGGCGATATACAGCGGCGGGGCACTGCCATCATTTGCAATCGCCGCCATCAATCGGGCTAATTGCAGCGGGGATACCCGGAGATGGCCTTGACCCAATGCCTCCAAAGTCCATTCTGATGTCTCATCCGGCAGCACAGGAAGTCGCCCCACAACTGTGCGGAAGTCATATAACTCTGGCTTATCCAACAGGCCAAGTTGACGCAGCAGAGCATCATAACTTTCGGCGGTGAGGCTCTCCCCAAACGCCTGCACAAAGGGCTGAGGGCATCCCCACGCCAGCGCCTCTTTCAGCAGGAGGTCATTGGTAAAGGCCGCTGCTTGTTCATCTACACAGCCGAAAGCACTTGCTGGGAATCCCGTCCCTCCAACCGAAACAGGCTGAGTACCATTTTCGACTACCCGATCCAGCGAGTCCCCATCTGCCAGCATCCCAATCAGCATCACCAATTCCATAATACTGCCGGGGCGATACAATCCCTCCGTCACCCGATTATGAATCAGGCGTTGGCGCTGAATCTGGGCAAATTCATCCCAGTTTATGTCGAGCACGTTGGGGTCAAGCGTATATTGGCTGACCATCGCCAGCACCGCCCCATCTGGCACATGAATGACCACCGCCGCCCCATTCCGATTACCGATACTATGGGTAATGGCCTGCTGAATGCGTAAATCGAGTGTGGTTCGCAAATCCCCCCCATCCGGCTGTTGATGCAGCAGGTCTTGGGTCAATTCGTCCCATACACCAAATTCTTGCCACTCCCCCCGCAGTAAATCGTCAAACGTCCCTTCCAGTCCACTCGTCCCATGTGTATAACTAAAATACCCCACCCCACCGATCATCTCAGGATAGGGGTAAATACGGCGCAGACGATCCCCAATAGTCGTAGGGCTACTCGTCGCCAGTACCACCCCATTGCGATCTACGATCATGCCACGTCGGAGGGTCTGCTCCGCAATAACACGACGCGGATTATCTGAACGATTGGTCAGTGATTTCGATTGCACCACGCCATAAAACACCGACGCCAGCAGCACTACCCCAAACGCGGCGAGGATACCCCGGGCCAGTTGGCGCAGTTCACGAGTCATGCTGGTGTTATTCATGTCTCGCTCTCCTCGCTCAAAATAAGCAGCAGTCCCCCCGCCACAAACGAGGTCAGCAGCGACGACCCGCCATAACTCACAAAGGGCAGCGTCACCCCGGTCAGTGGCACAAGGCGCAGCGACCCCCCGATGATTAACAGGCTTTGTGTGCCAATCATAATACTTAACCCTGCCGCCAAAAATGCTGCAAAGGGCCGGCGTTGGGATTTCATCGCTACACGCAGGCCGCGTAATACAATCACCAAGATACTGATAATTAAACCAACCACCCCAACCAAGCCCCATTCTTCGGCAAGTGCAGCAAACACAAGGTCAGAATGTACCACTGGAATGAAGGTCGGGACGCCCTGCCCAATACCCTCCCCAATCACACCCCCACTCGCCACTGCAATCAGGCTTTGCACCACCTGAAAAGATTCATTGTCCGGTGCATTTCCGCCGAATGGGTCAAGCCAGATGTTAACCCGCAGCGCTACCACCGCGAAGGTCTCATAGGCGACCACCATCGCCCCAATGAACAAAATCGCGGCACTCGCCAACACAATCCACTGTCCACTGGCAAGATAGAGCATGAGCATAAAGATTACGAAAAACAGGGTGGCTGTCCCCAAATCCCGCTGCCAAACCAAAATCACTACACATACGCCCCACATGAGCAGCATCGGGGCCAAAAACCCCAGTGATGGCAGTTGTACCCGCCCAATCCGAAACACGTCGTACCGCAATGTTACCCAATGGTCGGTGAGATAGCTGGCAAGGAATACCGTCAGCAGCAGTTTGACCAATTCCGAAGGCTGATAGAATAGCCCAGCCACCCCCAACCACAACTTTGGCCCCCCCACGAACGCCGGATTGACCCCCGCCAAAATCGTCGCGGCCAACAAGATGAGGCCCATCACCAGCCACGTATAGCGATAGCGCCGCAGCCACAGCAGGTCATTGGGTAAATACATGAGGCCCATTACCACTACCGCACTGAACATCATCGAATAGGCCTGACGATCCGCGAACGCTGGCAGCAAGCGGTGGATTAAATTGAGTCCCCACCCGGCCAACAGCAAAATGGCAGGCAGCAGCAGGGGGTCACGATGCGGCAGTTGCCGATTCGCCGTCCGATGCAACCCAACCGCGCACCCCACCCACACCAGCACAGGCCAAATGGCGGTAACGCTGCGACTTTGCACAAGGATAAGACCAACTTGATTCAATAGAATAAACAGCCCTGCGATGACCAGCAATGCCCGTTCACGCCTCTGAGTTCGTCGTGTCTGATAGACTTTCATCAAGGGGGGTTCTCGTGGGGAAAATCCCCTCCTCAACAAGGGCAGGAGGGGAAATGGAGAGTTTTAATCTAACAGATGCGTCAGCAGAGGCGACAAATAGCGTTGCCAGTCATCGGGAATCCGATTGGGCGCAGTGGCCCGCGCCCCCTTCAAGGCATGATGCGCTTCCGCCGATTGAATCGTCGCCAATTTAGGCATCAACTTGACTAATGCTTGTTGGGCAATCTCCAAATTGTGATGGAAAGTTTCAAATACGGACGCCGCCGAAACTGCTTCTTCGCCCTCGCGCCACACATCATAATCGGTGACATGTGCCATAATCGCATAGGCCATCTCTGCCTCACGTGCCAAAAATGCTTCGGGGCAGGCCGTCATGCCGATAATATCCAACCCCCATTGGCGATAGAGGGTACTTTCCCCGCGCGTGCTAAAGCGTGGCCCTTCAATGGTGATAAGTTTGCCACCGCGATGTACTGTGCCACCTGCATCTATGACGGCTTGGGCTAAGGGTTCGCGCAATTCAGGGCTAGTCGGGTCAGCAACTCCAACGTGCGCCACTACGCCTTTTTCAAAAAACGTTGTCTCCCGTTTGCCTTTCGTAAAATCCACCAATTGATCGGGAATAACCACATGCCCCGGCGCGAATTTTTCCCGCAATGACCCCACCGCACTCACCGACACCACATATTGAACACCCATCATTTTTAGGGCATAGATATTGGCACGATACGGCACTTCGCTCGGATTCAGCACATGTCCACGGCCATGCCGGGGGATAAACACCACCCGCTGACCGCTTAACGTCCCGGTGATCAAGTGATCGCTCGGTTTGCCAAACGGCGTGTCTATCTCAATTTCCTGCACATCTTTCAGTGCTGCCATTTGATATAAACCGGAGCCGCCAAGGATGCCAATACTGAATTGCTCTGTCATGGTCTCGCCTTCAATAGTTGCGGTGCGATTAAAACCCCCGCCCAGTATAGCAAATTGAGCATAGAGCGTAAACGAATTGGTCTATAATCCATTTGTAATTCCGCCCAACTCGGTTTAGCATTACTAGATGAGACGATAGCGTTACGGTAAATCACCTTTTAATCTTCTCGGTTGATCTGCAATGGGAGAGAGTAACGGTGGCACAAATTACGCCCTTTGATGGCAAGGTGGCGTTTTGGCATTGGCGCGGCGCGGCGGTTGCCGAAAACACTATTGAAGACTTGGTACGCACGATCAAGCAGTGGGCACCCTATGTCACACAGGTATGGGTCAAAACCAGTGACGGCGATGATTGGATGTCTACCTTTGATACCAAGCCTTCAATGGCAATTTCCGGGCCAGCCTCCATTGCGCGATGGGTACAGGTTTTAGAGGCTAACGGCATGGAATTTCATGCGTGGTGTGTGCCAAAAGGCGTCAATATCGAAGCCGAGACCGATCTAATTATCCAAGCCTGCCAAGTTCCCGGCGTTCGCAGCATGATACTGGATGTCGAACCCTATGCCGGATTTTGGCAGGGGGGCAGTGCTGCCATCCGTCCCTATATGACCCGTATCCGACGTGGTGTAGGGGGTAAGTTCCATATCGGCATGAGCATGGATCCCCGTCGCCATCACTACAACAGCATCT
The DNA here is from genome assembly GCA_024434115.1 of Chloroflexota bacterium. GTDB lineage: Bacteria > Chloroflexota > Anaerolineae > Aggregatilineales > J027 > CFX10. Next base: position 281,019 of record QMIT01000001.1, on the reverse strand, counting down.
TTCCGAATGAATGGAAACCCTTTATCAACAGCGTCCATCCCCAAACCTATTGGGCCTCGTTTCAACGACCTGTTCAAGAGGTCATTGATGAGGTCTATCAAGTCTGGGGCAGTTATGGCCTGCCCATTATCCCGGCCCTTCAAGGCAACGCCCCCGCCGCCGAAATTCAGCAAGCCCGGAATTATGCCATTCAGCAGTATAAAGCCAGTGGTCTTAGTTGGTGGCGCTTCGGTGTGATTGGTGCATCCCAATTTCCCTCCATCAATCAGCCCATGAAACCCGGCCCGGTGACGCCCCCACCCCCTACCGCCCCACCGCCTAGCAGCGGTACCTACGGGCAGGAAATCGTTGTCACCCCCGACAATGACCCCCGCTTCACCTTTGGCACCTATACCGGACAACCACCGAGTCAGGTATTCCAGACCTTCCCCGGTACATGGGGTTGGCAGGTACGCTATAAAACAACTGTCGCTACCCAGACGCAGGCTTGGGCGTTGTGGACACCCGGCATTACTCGCAGTGGTTGGTATGAAATCTCAGTATTTGTGCCCGCCCGTCATGCCACCACCACCAGTGCCCGCTATCGGCTCTATGGGGCCGTCGGTCAGCCAAGTTTACTGCAAATCAACGTGAACCAGTCGGCCTATCGCAATCTGTGGGTGCCGCTCGGCATTTATCAACTCAATGCGAATGATGGGCGGTCAGGGGTGATATTTTTGAATGATCTCACAGGCGAATCGAACCAAGAAATCGCCTTTGATGCGGTGCGCTGGCGTGAAATTGTCGGCACGAGTCCCTCTAGCCCCTATCTGGCCGATGGTTATGATGCGCCAATTGGCACCAGCACCGAACGGGCGGATACGCAGGTCTGGCCGGGGAATTGGTTCGATGCGACGGGTTTTGCCGTGCGTTATTTTTTGGGTCAGCCCGCCGAGGCTTATCATAGTGGGGCGGATTTAAATCTTAACCAGCCCTTTTGGGATGCCGATGCTCATAGCCCAGTCTATGCGGCGGCATCAGGCACGGTCATATTCGCTGGACGCCTAACTGGATGGGGCAACGTGGTGGTCATTCGTCACGACCCCCTAATTACCAATGGCAAAGTGATGTATGGGCGCTATGCCCATGTGGAGCAAATCGTGGTACGTGTTGGGGATCGGGTACAACGCGGGCAGCAAATCGCCAATGTGGGGAATGCCGAGGGGGCTTTCCCTTATCATCTACACTTCGATCTAAGTCAGACCAATATTCTGGAAACTGACCCTTTTGACTGGCCCCGGCTCGATCTCAATCGTCTGTTAGCAACCTATAGTGACCCACAGGAGTTTGTGCGAAATAATCGGCCCACGCGCCGCTAACCATTACCACGTCTCATACATTTGGGCATCCATCTGGCGCAGTTGTTTGAGTTCCGATTCAAGTTCTTCGGGCATAGTGTTGTTGGTATCTATGAGGGCGCTGGCAGAACCCGCAATCATAATGACCGCCGCCAAAACATAGAGCGATCTTCCCCAATTTTCAACGAGGGGATGCGCCCCAAAGTCACGTCGTCGTCGCCAGAACCACCAAAATACCACACCGGGCAGAATGAGTAGCCCCAAAGCTAGGACTAGACCCGTCCCCAATAAGATAATTTTTGAGACGGGATGGGTCATATAAGGATTGACTAGCGAGAGCCAAATCAACAATGCACCCAACATTTCTCCTATCCGGACAACACTATAAATCAGCACCAAATTGACCGCCCAACGATACATCCTAAATAGGCCGCCTGCTATCGCCAGCAAGAGCGTACTGGATGCGAAACTTGCCAACGCACCAAACAAGTCGCCATCCGACAATGCCACGCTGAAACGGCAAGCCGATGACATCGCAATAAAAAACAACACTGCCGAAGCCGCTGCCACACAACCGGGGCGGGCCGGGATAGCAGTGGGCAATGGTTGGGCTTGCGGTGGAGCAACCTGTGGTACTGGTGTGTCAGGCATGGCGGGGATAGGCAAGGGCAGTGCTGAAAAACGTGGCTTGTCTGGCCCAACCGCCTCACGGGTATCTACTTGGTCACTAGATTCGTATTGCATCTCAATTTCTCTACTCAAGGAGAAGGGCAGGCCCAACAATTAGACCTGCCCATCCATTTTATCGGTTTATGGGTGTTTTCCGAAGAGGGGTTAGCGAATTTAACTGATTAAGCGTGGGATGGTACAAGACCATGCGCAACTTCGGCCTCAGAAAGGCTCGTATCAAACAAATGTAATGCCTCATCTGCCGTTGACTTATCCAAGTTCAGTGGGGGCATAAAACGGATCGTGCTTTGACCACACCCCAACAGCAGCAAGCCATTGTTAAAGGCGTGATTGAGCACATCCAATTTTAACTGTTTGGCGGGTTCTTTGGTCTGCTGGTCCATAATCAGTTCCACACCAAACATCATGCCAATCCCACGTACCACGCCCATGCTTGGGTGACGGGGCATCATTTCCTCAAGGGCATCCATCATATATTGGCCGACTTCTGCCGCGTTTTTCATCAGGCTGGGTTCACCGCCACGCCCTTCAATAAGGTCGAGGGTTGCCAACGATGCCGCACAGCTGAGTGGATTACCGCCGAAGGTGTTGCCGTGTGAGCCGGGAACCCACTCACCCATGATGCTTTCACGGGCGATAATCGCACCGAGCGGCATCCCGCTGGCAATGCCTTTTGCGCTCGAAATAATGTCTGGCTCAATGCCAAAGTTTTCAATGGCCCACCATTTGCCGGTGCGACCAATGCCAGACTGGACTTCATCGGCGATTAACATAATGCCATATTTATCGCACAGCGCACGCAGGGCCGGGAAGAATCCGGGGGTTGGCACGACATAACCGCCCTCGCCTTGAATGGGTTCAACCAAGACTGCTGCCACTTCATCTGCCGGAATAATGGTGTTGAATAAGGTGTGTTCAATGTAATCTACGATACGTTCACCATAATCGCTATACCCGTCCATTGCCAACATGGGGCGATAGGCATTGGGATAGGGCACATGCGTAACACCGGGCACGGTGGGGAAATAGCCGCGCCGTTGGATGGGCTTGCTAGAGGTCACGCTTAATGACCCCATGGTGCGACCATGAAAACTGCCCAAAAAGCCGATGATTTGGCTGCGACCCGTGTAATATTTCGCCAGTTTCAATGCACCTTCGACTGCTTCGGTGCCACTGTTGGCAAAAAATACGAGGGCGTTTTCTTCGAAGGGGGCGATGGCGGCAAGTCGTTCAGCCAATTCGACCTGCAACGCATAGTAAAAGTCGGTTCCCGCCATATGTAGGAATTTATCGGCCTGATCCTTGATGGCCTGCACGACTTTTGGATGGGAATGGCCCGTTGCATTGACGGCGACACCCGTCGTCAAATCCAGAAAACGCCGCCCGTCCACGTCCCATGCTTCGGCCCCACGCCCATGTGACATCACAAAAGGATAATCGCGGGTATAGGAAGGGGAGACGACTTTAGCATCACGCTCAAGATAGGCTTTGGCGTTTGGGCCAATGACATATTCAAAGTGACTGCTCATATTTTGAAAGAAACTCCTTGAAATTGGGGATATAGGAACATTATAGCGCAGCAGCAGCCCGTTTTCGAGTTACTTTCGTCAGGGACTGCTGTGCGGCGGAGTCTATGTTGAATTGAAAATCGTTAGTGCTGGTGTTCGAAGCGGTAGCCAACACCCATTTCGTTGAGGATGTAGATTGGCTGTTGGGGGTCTACTTCAATCTTCTTGCGGAGATGCCAAATATAAACTCGTAGATAGTCTATATCGTTGATGTATTCAAAGCCCCACACGTTTTCGAGCAAGGCGCGGTAATCCACTACACGCGGGGCAAAGCGAACCAGCATCTCCAATAGCTTAAACTCGATTGGGGTTAACTTGGCAGGAGCGCCATCCACAGTGACACGCCGTTCATCTAAATTAATCGAAAGATAACGATCATTGTATTGAATGCCGCTGCGAGTGGGCGTGTAGGGGGTCGAAGCCCGCCGCAGATTGGCGCGAATCCGGGCCATCAACACCTCTTTATTAAAGGGCTTTTCAATGTAATCATCGGCTCCAACATCAAAGCCGCGCACAATATACTCCGGCTCATTAAAGGCGGTCAGCATCACCACCGGAACTTTGCTCACTTCCCGAATACGCTGGCACACCATGTACCCATCCATATCCGGTAAGCCCAAATCCAGAACAACCAGATGAATCTTGTTCTGGTAAAGCATCCGCAGTCCATCTCGCCCATTTGAAGCCACGACGACATGATACCCTTCGCGTTCGCAGTTCGTTGTGATCAGTTTTTGGATGATTTCATCATCGTCAATCACTAGAATGGTCGTTTTGGCTCCCATATGTAGCTCCCATCACCTGTTACTAAAATGCACTCTAATATGTTTTTGCTCCTTGCAGGCTCCTCAAGACTGCATCTTTTCCCCCTTGCCTGCTACAATTAACATTATAATGGATACTCACCTGCTTCCCAACCGAAAAAAGCCTAAAATTTTCATGATGAATCGCAAACAATCCAGCAACACTCCTTCACGTCAGCAGTACCTTGACATCAAAAAGAACTTTCCCCACGCCATTGTCTTCTTTCGTATGGGGGATTTTTATGAAACGTTTGATGCCGATGCCGAACTGGTCGCCCGCGAACTTGACCTGACCCTCACCGGACGACCCTTTGGTAAATCCGAGCGCGTCCCGATGGCGGGCGTGCCTTTTCACGCGGCGGAAAATTATATTGCCCGTCTGATTGAAAAGGGCTATCACGTCGCGGTGGTAGACCAAATGGGATCGGAACCCGTTGATGGCATCGTTCCCCGCGAAGTTACGCAAGTGGTCACCCCCGGCACGATAGTCGCACCATCCATGCTGGCTGACCGCCAAAATAACTATCTCTTGGCCCTTGTGCCAGAGATGGACTACAACGGTGGTTCATGGTCATATGCAGGACTCGCTTATGTAGATATTACCACAGGTGAGTTCGCAGCGACTGAATTTCAAGGAGAAAACACTCCCCTAGCCGTTTTGGAAGAACTCGCCCGCTTGACCCCGCGTGAGGTTTTGATGGCGCAAAGCTGGATGGAACGCAAAGTGACCATGCCGCCTGACACCAATTTGACCCCTTTGCCCGATTATCGTTTTGAGGCGGGCGCGGCTCGGTCTATTCTGCTGCGACAGTTTGAAGTCCGTACACTTGAAGGGTATGGGCTGGAAGAAAAGCCCTTGGCGATGCGGGCGGCGGGAGCGATTGTGCATTATCTGGGGGAAACACAGCCCTCATCATTGGAACATCTGAATTCCATCCGCACGTATTCGACCTCCGGCTTTATGGCGCTAGATGCTTCGACCCGTGCCAATTTGGAAATCATCAAGACCCTTCGTTCAGGCCGCACACGCGGTTCGCTGTTAGATGTACTCGATCACACGGTCACGCCAATGGGGGCACGCCTGCTGCGGAATTGGCTGGGGCAACCACTACTCGATGTTAAACGCATCAATGCCCGTTTGGACGCGGTGCAGGTCTTTTATTCACAGGGGACACTTCGCGCCGAATTGATTGCTCTGCTCAAACAAGTATCTGACCTTGAACGACTGACCAATCGGGTCATTATGGGCAAAGCTGGCCCGCGTGATTTGCAGTCCCTATCCAACACCCTCGCTCTTGTACCAGAATTACGCAATCTGGTGGCAGAGCATCCCCAGATGAACGCCCTCTCCGAACGGTTAGCGCCCCTGCCGGATATTCGGGAGCAAATTGAGAATGCCATCAACGACGAAGTGCCGGCGCTAATGAACCAAACGGGAGTCATTCGGGCGGGATATTCGGATGAGTTGGATGGGATTTATTTCGCGGTACGGGAAGCCAAAGAATATGTGGACAATCTGGAAAATGTCGAACGCAACCGGACGGGCATTAAGAGCTTAAAAGTCGGCTTTAACAAGGTCTTTGGTTATTACATTGAGGTTTCGCACGCCAACACCAACCTTGTGCCAGACGATTACCTCCGCAAGCAGACGCTGGTCAATGCCGAGCGTTATATCACGCCGCAGTTGAAAGAGTATGAATCACTGATCCTCAACGCCGAAGAACGCGCCCTTGAAGTCGAAACCCGCCTGTTCCGTGAATTGTGTGAATTTATTGGCAGTCAAAGCAAGGCATTGCTCGAAACAGCCCGCGCCATTGCCCATCTAGATGTATTCGCCGGGCTTGCTGAGGTAGCGGCGCGTAATGGCTATGTGCGGCCATTCTTGACCGAAGATGATGTATTGGAAATTCAGCAGGGCCGTCATCCCGTCGTGGAGCGCACCTTGCAGGGGGAGCAGTTTGTCCCGAACGATGCCTATTTTGACCCTAATCAGCGGATTATTGTCATTACCGGTCCCAACATGGCAGGCAAAAGTGTCTATATGCGCCAAGTGGCCTTGATTGTATTGATGGCCCAGATTGGCTCATTCGTGCCAGCGGATGCGGCAACCATCCGTCCAGTAGACCGCGTTTTTGCCCGTGTCGGCGCACAGGATGAGATTCATGCTGGACAATCTACGTTTATGGTCGAGATGACGGAAACCGCCGCGATTTTGGCACATGGAACACCTGCCAGCTTGGTGATCTTGGATGAAATTGGACGCGGGACGAGTACCTATGACGGTATGGCGATTGCGCGTGCGGTAGTCGAGTATCTGCACAATAATCCCCGCCTCGGCTGCAAGACCCTATTCGCTACCCACTATCATGAACTGACTGAACTCGAAAATATCCTGCCACGTGTGCGGAATTACAATGTAGCGGTGGCAGAAGAAGGCGACCATGTGGTGTTTTTGCATCATGTTCAGCCGGGAGGGGCGGATCGTTCATATGGGGTGCATGTAGCTAAATTGGCGGGGATTCCCAAAGCGGTGATTAACCGGGCCAATGAAATTTTGGGACAATTGGAAAGCCAAGCCAGCGATTTCCGCGTTAAAAAGCGCAAAAAGGATTCCGACTATCAAATCTCGTTGTTTGACGACAAGCGGCATCCGGTGATGGATGAACTGCGGAAGCTGGAAATTAACACCCTCTCGCCGATAGACGCGCTGACCAAGCTGTATGAATTGCAGCGCATGGCAAAAGAGGAGTAGGGTAATTGATGCACAATCCTCTGCACCGCCACCCACCTGAACCCGATGAGCCGTATCGGTTTTTTTGCAGCGTACCGACGTTTAATCAAGCACCGCTGCTGGCAAAACCGCACCTTGCTGCCGCTGTGATTGCCCAATTGAAAGCAACCACCGCCGCCATCCACCCCAATCATCAGTTGTGGGGGTATGTAGTGCTGCCAGAGAGCGTGCAGTTTGTGTTGGAAGTGGAGGCCGAACGCGATTATCATCTGTATGTAGAGACGTTTAAGGAAGCCAGCACCCTCAGCCTGACGCAGCAAATTTTGGCGCATGATGAGGATTTGATTGACAGTATCACGTTTTTTAACCCAGCATGGAACGCCCCCGTCTATCAAATTTGGCAGGCGGGGTATCACACTCAATTGTTGGAAAGCCCCTATGCTGTCTCCAATAAGGTCGCAGATTTGATTTTTAAACCCGTCACGCTGGGATTGGTCAGTCATCCCGCTGATTGGCCCTATAGCAGCTATCAGCCGTAACTTTCAATATAGAGAGGGATGGTGTCAATTGAGCGTAACATTTTGGATTACTTTTTCCAATCCTGCCATAGAGCGTCAGCAAAAAATAGATTTTGAGATTGACCCCAAAATTTATCGGCAAGAAATCGAGAAAAAGTGGCCTTCCACTGAATTCTTTGAACCAACAAGCAATTTCATCCTCTTATACTGTCAAATACCAACTGCAATTGATGGTGAGGTCGGAACACCTATCCAACTATACGGGAACTCAGTGGCATTGGATCCAAGCCTTGATTCCGCCACTTTCATCATATGGCATAGGCAATTTGTTCCCTCAAGCTATCCGCTATTTTTATCGGTAGATATGGACCCTCATTATGGAGTTTTGGAGCTAAATGAAGGAACAACCGTTGAATCAATCAATCGTTTTTTATTCGGATAAGCCATGAGTAGTTAGTGAAAACTCATGGCCTTTTCCATTAACCCGCAATTATTGTCCGAAGGGGGTGGCGGTAGCAGGGAACTGATATTCGAGCGTAGGGATTATCACAGGCTCAGGATTTAAGCCAATATAGGTGCGCCATTGACGCTCCAAATCCAAAAATGAAACACCCGTCACTTGCTCTAATGCTTCTGGTAAACTGACATTGGAATCCATCAATTCGACAATTTGACGGTGCATGTCATAACCGCCATAGGTATTGACCAGCCAATTGATAAAGGAAGTGCCCATTTCATAACCGAGATGGGTGCAGCCATCCGCCGCAGGTGAGCCGACCATGCCACTTGGCCCTTGATCTTGCAGGGTCGCCAAATCCACCCCCATTTCGGCTAAATGGCGCATCCGCTGATCGAATGGGCCAGAATCAGTTTCAAAAAAGGTCGCCTGCCCTTCAATCCACCATGCGGGGCCACGACCATCAAAAAATTCAAATTGATAGAGATGGGCCACTTCATGGGTCGCCACTGAAGCGGCAAAACGCATCTGCCATGCCAAATCACGCGGTTCGTTCCAGATACAATCCTTGCGAATCTCCTCAATCTCCAAACCCCGTACACGCAGTACCGCCGACTGGGTATCATCACTGGCTTGCCCGGTGGTACGGGGATTGGCAATGCCGCCCGGCTCAAATTCGCCAATGGAATCGCCGGGAGGGAAAATGACCACGATTGGCTTGAAAGGCAGCAAACCACCAAAGCCTTTTTCATATTTATCGCGCACTTGGACAAAGGCCGTCACGACCTCGACACCTAATTCCTCCGGGAAGTCGAACCAATAAGCGATAACATCTTGGCTTTCGATACGATACCACTCGCGGGTTGGGTCAATGTAGACGACATCCACCGGAGTTGTCTCGATAGACGCGCCGGAATCATCGCTGACACGGAAGGTGATCTTAAATTTTTGCCACGGGGGGAGGCCGCCACGATCAAAAGGAACCCCCTGCCATTCGTTGGGATTGGCAGTCAAATCCGCTTGAGCACGACCTTTGCCACCCCCCGCTGATTCATACATGACATTGACGGCGAGAATTTCGCGGCCTTCGGGTGGGGTAATGGTCGCGGTGAACTGCATCCCCTGTGGGTATTGGGTCACATAGGTCATATTAGAAAAGACATAACCATCAACGGTCTGATCGTCAAATACAATAGGGTCAGCGGTCAAGGCGACGGTTTCAAGCGTATATTCCAAATTCTCAACGGGTAAGAAGGTGGCGGTTGGCAAAAAAGGCTGCTGTGGACGGCCCGTCGCCAATGCTGGCCCACCGAATACCACCACTAAAACAAATGTCCCTACAAGCAATAAACTCGCTAATGCAAAAAAGCCTTGTTTCATTGTGCTGCTCCGATTAATCTTTGTTTTGTATATTTACCCACATGAGGGCCTGCCGGATTGAAATCACCAACCCACTTCCTATTCTGCTGCCTGACCACGCTTCTGATCGCTATCATGCTGCCATCTGCCAATAGCCATGCCCAAACAGTTGACCCGATTGGTCAGACCATCATTTTTTGGCATCCCCACACGGGTGAACGCGAAAGGGCATTAAATGAGCTAGTGGCGCAATTCAATACGGAAAACGAGTGGAAGATTACCGTTGAACCGCGCAGTTGGCAAAATCCCGGTTTGCTCTATGACCAGATCATCCTGCAATTGACCACCCCGCCGGAAAATCGCGCCCTGCCCAATCTATTTGTCGCCGCACCATATGAAACGGCCACGTTTGCATTGGGTGGCCCTGTTTTGGATTTAACCCCATTTATCCAAGATGCGGAGTGGGGGTTTTATGATGAGGCCGATTTTGTCCCCGGCATATCGGAATTAGGGTATGACCCATTTACCAATATCCAGTTAGGTTGGCCCGAACGCCTGTTTGCCGAAACGTTGTATGTCAACATGAAGGCACTCAAGGAAATTGGTTTTGAATCCCTGCCAGCCAATTTAGGCGAATTGCGTGAAATGGCCTGCGAATATTTTGCACAAACCGACGCCCCGGCTTTTCAATTAGAGACACGCGCTCCAGTTTGGGCAGGTTTGGCGGCAACGAATGGCAATACGATTTTCGACGCAGGTGCTTATACGCTAAACACTGAGGGGATGCACAAGTCGCTTGAAATGATGATAGGGCTGCTGGAGGAAGGCTGCATTGTCCGTCAAACGACCTCGTTCGCAGCACAAGATGAATTTACGGCAGGTCGTGCCCTGTTTTATTTTGGCAGTACGTCGGCTCTATCTATTATTCGGGAGGCCATTAACAAAAACCCGTTTGAGTGGGACATTGCCCCCATCTCCAACAAACCCTATATTTCCGGCCCGATACTCAGTATTTTTAGCCATTCACCGGAGGCTGATCTCGCGGCATGGCTGTTTTTGCGCTGGTGGGTCTCGCCGGAAATCAATGCAGCGTGGAACCGGGCGACAGGTAGCTTGCCGATTCGATTATCGGCATGGGAGATGATGGTCGATGATTTTTATCCACAATGGCGGACGGCGTGGGAGATGGCGAATCAAGGGGGCTATTTTGAGCCAAGCGTGGCGGCGCAAGATGTGGTGCGGTTGGAAATCGAATTTGCCATCGGGCGGATTTTAGATGGCCCAATGACGCTGGAACGGGAGTTATCGGCGCTCAACGACCTTGCCAATGAGATTTTGAATGAGGATGCCCCAATAAATCCAACAACAAAACAGGCGAGTCCATGAACCCGCCTGTGCAATTCAGTTCAATTGAGGATGACGAGCAGTTATTGGGCTACCGAAGCGGTAAACCACGCCTGCACGTCCACGACCCAGCCCATCGCGCCACTGGCATCTTGTACCTGCCACCAGACAAAATATTCAGCTTGATAGGGGCCAGCGACAACAGTCAGGGTCTCGCCAGCAGTCAATTTGCGGACGCGAGTCGCGCCAACGGTGGGATTTTCACGTAGATTCGCCCCTGCACCATCGGCGGCAACGGTGATCGTTACACCAACACCAATGCCGGGGGTGGTGAATACGGCGTCGCTGATAACCAAGCGCTTAGTGTTGAGGTCATCCAAGCTGGCGGTGATCCAGCCCGTAATGCCCTCGGCCAAATCTACCTGACGCCAACGGACACCCGCCGGGTCGGTTTGTTCGATACCACGATACAACACACGATCCCCCCACAACAGGGTATCGAGTTTTTGCGAGGTTGAATCGGGCAGAGCATAGACCACTACCGGGTTATCGCGGGTCACGCCGGACGAAATTTCAATAATCTGATTGCTAAACCCATCGCGGTTGGGTTCGGCTTGTGCCGCCTGAAATTGATTGGCAACGGTGCCTGCTAAAAATGCGGCCACGATTACTAGGGCAAAGACAGCACGTTTCCCCCAAAAAGCATGAGACTTCAACATCATTGCAAAGCTCCTTCAACTGCCCCCCATTTATGGAGCAGCATGTTGTTTATATTCTTGTGTGTTAAGCCAAAAGCGCGGGAGAGTGTAGACCATCCCCAACGGAGACGCAAGACCCGCGTTGGGGAATAAACCGCTAATCGTCCGATTGGCAACCACTTTCAGGGTAGCAAACTGCTCCACAGCAATTCCGGCGTGACATATTCCAGATTTGAGCCATCGGGTTGAATACGGTAGGTCCCGGTCTGCAAGGGGCTGGGTGCGCCTTCTTGCTGCGAAATATGGAAATAGATGCCTTCGGGATTCCATACAATAATGCCCGGACGGGTGACGAGGTTTTCACCGGAGGGGCCGTCGAATTGCAGCAGCACCTTTTGTTCATCGGTAGCCGGAACATACACCACCAGTCGCAGCGGATGAACTGGGCCAAATGCGCCCTCGGTGGCCGCCCAATAGACGATTGCCGTATCGTCGGGGGCATAGGCCGAAAACCACGCGATTGTACCGGCGGGAGCCAAGGGGAAACTGTTGCCTTCATCAGCCACGTCAGTCAGCCACAACCCCCGGAAGAAACTTTCCAGTGGTTGGGCAGAACGCCATGCTACAAAACGGCGTCCCGTCTGCTCTAAGGTCAAGTCTTTGGCAGGATAGGCGGCGTCCAATGCCCCCACCCGCGCAAACAACTGCTGAGAAAGCGCCCCCTGCAAACCCATGTCGAATGTCACTACCGAGTCGGAGACCCACCCCTGCGCGATGTAGATGAAATTGGCCTCGGGTGAAATCCCACCCATGTCTACCTCACCTGCCGGACGGGGCCGGAAGAGCGTATTTTGGGCATCTTGGCGGATAGCGAGGGCTGAATTGCCTTGTTCGTCGAGGGTGGTAAACAGAATACGGGTACTGTCGGGTGACCAGAAGGTGGCGGCACAAGCGCTGTCAGTCTCGAAGCGATCCACTTCCAAGCCTGTCAGCAAATCAATGATGGCACAGGTGGAGGTCGTTTCATTTTCCAATTCCTTAACGATGCCATATTGTCCATTGTTGCTGACCGGATAAACCCCATCTCGGTTGCTGATGTTATAGGCGTATAGACGGCTGTCGAGCGTCAGATTGAGGATACGATAGCCATCGGAAAAATCCTGAATATTAAAAAACAGCGTGCCGGGGATCAATGGCTCTGGGAGCGGGGGCGTCGGCATGGCGGTTACGGGTGGCAGCATTGGATTATTGGTCGGCATTTGGCCGGGATTCAGCGGTGCAGGCCATTGGTAGCCACCCTGCCCTTTGGCGGGAAGTACGTGTCCGGCAGCACCAATCAGCAGGATAAGCAGCGCAAAGAGGAATACGCGCATTCGTTTCACAAGAAAACTCCTTAGCCATTTACGAGCATCAACACAACGCGCTATAGGATACTACAAATTGGCGAGATATGCGCAACACATCCTGATAACAAGGATGGGACAAAGATCAGAATGGGAGGTATAAAACGGGATGCACTTGTCAAGTGATGGCACTTGGCATGGTGGAAAGCCATAATTGGCCGTTAAGGTTTGGCAAATGTGATAAGGCGGACTATGCGTTATTTTCGTCGGGGGGTGTGGGGAGGGATTGTTCTAAAAAGGGCGGCGGGGTAAGGGAGGGGGCATAAATCAAATAATCCACTTGGGTGATGGGCAGGAGGTCGTCGTTTTTGTGATAGGCCAGTACCCGCAAATCAGCACCAAAATCGAGTTCGCGCAGGTAGGATTGGGCTTTTTCGCCATCGGAGCGCAAGCCATAGAATTCGGCACGTGGGTAGAGTTGATAGTTGCCTACGCCAAAATTCCACCCCGTCCAACCCGTCAAGACCGCGCCACGTTCGGAGACAAACATGCTTGGCACAACGGATAAGTGGCTCATGCCCAAGTAGGGGATGGCATAACGCATAATGAAGTTGCCTCCTGCCAAGAGGGTTGCGGATGCGGTGAGGTGCTTTGGCAGGGAGACATCGCCCATGACCAAGACAACACCTGGATCGGTTTGCCACAATTGGCCCTGAACTTGGTCTTGCACGAGGTCTTTGAAGTAGTCCATTGGGGTGTCCGTGTAATTTATCCCCACCCCTCCCCATTACATGGAGAGGGGAACAGGAGAAGAGAGAGATTAGCTAGGCTTTTGGCCCAGCGTTTTTGACGGCGTCACTGGCGCGATCCGCAAATTTCTCGAAGTTCTTGCGGAACATGGAAGCCAATTCACGCGCTTTGGCGTCATAGGCAGCAGGGTCAGGCCATGTGTCGCGTGGGTTCAGCACTTTGGATGGCACACCCTGAATGGCTTTGGGGATGTGCAGACCAAAAAACGGCTCTTCGACAAACTCGGCCTTATCCAACTCGCCTTCTAGGGCAGCATGAATCATGCGACGGGTATGGGGCAAATCAATGCGCGACCCTACCCCATATGGCCCGCCTGACCAACCCGTGTTTATTAGCCAGACATTGCTGCCATGCTCGCGGATTTTTTCCGCCAGCAGTTCGGCATAAACAGTGGGATGGAGGGGCATGAATGGCGCACCAAAACAGGCACTAAAGGTCGCCGAGGGTTCGGTGACACCCCGTTCAGTACCCGCGACTTTGGCGGTATATCCACTGATAAAGTGATACATGGCCTGTTCGGGGGTCAGCTTGGAGACAGGCGGCAACACACCAAAGGCATCGGCGGTTAGGAAGATGATGTTTTCGGGATGACCACCCAAACCCGTTTCACTGGCGTTCGGGATGAAGTCAATCGGGTAGGAACAGCGGGTGTTCTCGGTCAGGGATTCGTCGTCAAAATCGGGCCGACGATCACGCGGATCCAGCGGCACATTTTCCAAGATCGTGCCAAAGCGCTGTGTAGTAGCATAGATTTCGGGTTCTTTTTCGGCGCTCAATTTGATGGTCTTGGCATAACAGCCGCCTTCAAAATTGAAAATGCCGTCGTCACTCCACCCGTGTTCGTCATCACCGATGAGGGTACGGGATGAATCAGCGGATAGGGTCGTTTTGCCTGTCCCACTGAGGCCAAAAAACACAGCCGTATCTCCAGCAGGGCCGATGTTGGCGGAACAGTGCATGGGCATTATGCCCAAGTTCGGCATGAGATAGTTCATGACGGTGAAAATGCCCTTTTTGACTTCCCCGGAATAGAGGGTTCCGAGGATGATAATCATGCGGCGGGAAAAGCTGATACCGATAAAGGTGGGGGTACGTGTCCCATCTTCTTCGGGTTTCGCGCCGAGATGGGGGGCAGCGAGAACGGTAAAGGCCGGTTCATGCACGGCGAGTTCCTCACGGGTGGGACGGACAAACATATTCCACGAGAACAGGCCATGATAGGCCGCTTCGCTGATAATGCGGATGGGCAAACGGCATTTTACATCCGTTCCGGCGAAGGCGTCCACTACATAGAGTTCTTTTTCTAGCAGATAGTGGCGCAGGCGCTCGTACAGGCGGTCAAACACGTCAGGTGTGACGGCTTGGTTATTGCCCCACCAAATGTCTTCACGCACTTCTGGCTCATCAACAATATATTTATCTTTAGGCGAACGTCCGGTGAACTGCCCGGTCAAGACACGCAGCGCACCCGCATCCGTCAAAATCCCTTCGCTATTTCGCAGGGCATGTTCATAAAATTCGGCAGGGTTCAAGTTCCAGTAGACCCGCCGCTTTTCCTCAAAGCCATGTTCTTCAAGTCCGATGTGGCTACGGACATGAACGTGTTCCCCAGAAGCAGATACAGAAAGGTTAGCCATAAACTCTCCTTTGGGTAGAATCTCCTCACCCATTGATTCAATTTTTTTCTAGCTCTAGACTATTTTAAGCGGACTTGAAGCTATCCCTTTCCCCCTTCCTTCTACTATTTCAATTCAGGATTGGCTACAGTAGTGGGAAGAATCATTTCGGTAAGTTCCAAATGCGGAATCAGGCCCGCCGAGACTAACCGCCACTCATTCTTGTCCGCGTCGAAGATGATGTCTGTTAATGAGGTATTGGGAATCTGGCGTTTATCAGCGGGCACTTCCATGCGCAGTACACCACGCACAATGGCATGGATCGTACCACCATGTGTCACCACCAATAGATGCTCCCCTTGATGATTTTTAACATATTCCAAAATAGCAGGCGAGACACGGGCACTGTGGTCGTTAAAACTTTCACCGCCCGGACGCCGCACATTAAAGGGATTTGCCATGACTTGGGCAAAACGTTCGGTATCCCACGCCCGTACTTCCTGTTCGGTCAGGCCCTGCCATTCGCCCACATCAATTTCACGTAGGCGATTGTCTATTATGAAATCTAATTCCAGCGCCTCTTTGATATATCGAGCGGTCTGGATACAGCGACTGAGATCACTGCAATACATCCGATGGATATTCCATGTCGTTAGATATTGGGCAAGGGCTTGGGCCTGCATATGCCCTACATCATCAAGCGGCACAGCGGCATGGCCCTGCCATTTTCCGGTGGCATTCCACTCCGTTTGTCCATGCCTAACCAACGTTAAGCGGGTCTGCATACTGACTTATTCCAATCCTTTATTTGATATATTCTACTGAGAATCTATAGCTTTGCTAAGATGAGAGGATACTTGATCGAGCCAAAACACAGCCAATTCATGTTGAGCGCGAGTTATAGCCACATACAATAGACGACCATCTAATTCTGAATCTGTGTATTGTTCTTGGCTTGCATTAGCAATCACACAGGCTTGAAACTCAAGTCCTTTAGTCAGATAACAGGGAATAATTATAAGTCCAGTTCGATATTTTGAAGCATCAGTTACCAATTGGGCAGAATTATTTAACTGGGTTTTTATAATTGCACATTCTTCCAAAGTTTTACATATAATTGCTATACTTTGATATTGAATTTCCCAACTGCCCAATTGATTTTCGATAAGTTCAACCAATTCATCTATGGTGTTGGCCTGTTGATACTTGACGGGTTCACCATATCTCTTGAAAGGGTCAGATTGCTGATATTTGCCTCGAAAAACGGGGCTTTCAAGAATTTTATTTCCAAACGACATAATTTCATAAGTAGTGCGATAAGTCGCCGTCATTATTTGATAATCAATGGTGTCTTGCAAAAATACTTCATTTAAGTCCTCCCAATCATTAATGCCTCGATATGAATAGATTGATTGGGCTAGGTCTCCCAAAATCGTCATGGAACCAGTCGTTACAAATTGCCTTAGAATCCACATTTCAAGAGGCGACAAGTCCTGTGCCTCATCCACAACAATATGGTCATAATTTATCTTCGCGTTTATATTGCCTTCAGCAGCTAAATATAAATATGCCAGTGGAACAATATCCTCAAGTAGTATTTGAAAGGATTCGAGTTCGCCCTTAAATAGAAGATTTTGGATAATATCCCATTTAATTATTCCCAATGATAAATCGCGCAGGAGGCGACCATTAGTTAAAAGCTCTTTATAGGCATTAACTGGAGAAAATCTTATAAAACGTTTCTCTACTTCCTTTCTAATATGACTTTTTAGACCGCTTAAAACAGCATTTCTTCGTGTGGTTTCCAACTGTGAAATCTTATAAGGAGTGACCCATTCATTCCATTGTTTTACTGTTTCTTCTGGGACATTTCTTGGGGGATAAGCAATCCAAGACTTCAGTTTATCGACACGAGATGGATACAACTTTTCATGTTGCTCAAACATATCCTGCGTAATTCGCTCAATTATAGTTTCCCTTTGGCGATTTAGTGGTAAGTGAGATGTCTGTTTTAAAATTTGAGCCACCCTCTCACGTGAAACAAAATATTCTAGACCAAGACTGCCTCTTCCAGTTGGTTTACATTTAACATCAACTTGAGGAAATATTTTATTTCTATGAAATTCAATTAGGCGATCTAGAAGGGCGCGAACCTGTAGAGAGCCTTTTAACTGACTTCTTCGATAAAGGCTGACACGTTCATTTCTTGGTTTTTTACCATCTAAAATATCCAAAATTGTTTTATCTTGAAGCACATCTGCGTCTAAGTCATCTTTCAAATCAGTAATTTCCAATATCCATTCAACGAAAGTTTTTTGGGGAACTTGATCTTTTAGCTCCATATCTAGGCTTGGCAAAATATTCGAAATAAACTCAAGGAACATTGTATTAGGCCCAATAATCAAAATTCTTTGCGGCTGATACCTTTTATTTGGGAAGCCTTCTGGCCTCAACAGATAAGCTACTCGGTGTAAAGCAACAGTGGTTTTTCCACTCCCCGCTGATCCTTGAACTATCAATATCTTATCTAATGGAGTACGTATAATAGTATTTTGATGAAATCGGATCGTTGAAACAATTTCTTGTAGCTCAGTACCTCTCTTCCCTTCCAGAATTTCGCGCAGGTATTCATCTGGGTCAAGTAAGGTTTCTAGATTGGAAGAACTTATTTCAATATCTTGAACTAAGTAACGATTTATTTCATCTCGAATATCCCTAAGTTCACATTTTTCAATCTGGATATGGCGTTTTAAATATATATTTCCATAGACTTTTCCATCTGGAGATTCATATACCACTCGCCCTGCAATATGTGCATACCATAATTGGGCAAAATCTGTTCGCCAACCAACTACGGAAAAGGTACCTCCTTCTATACTTTCCTTTCCAATATAGTGTTCCTCAATGTCTACATTTCCGTCTTCTCTAAAATCAAGACGACCAAAATATGGCTGTTTAATGACGCTTTCGAGCCGAGTTTTTCGTTTAGAATCACGTTTAGCGAATACTACTTCATTCCAGTCATCGGGGACATGGGTCAATCGCTCCTCAAATCTGTGGATTTCCCGTCTTATAAATTCAACTGTTCTAGCAAGTCGTTCCTGTTCTATGAAAAATTCATCCTGCAAATAGCTGAGATTAGCCATATCAAGACCTCAAGTTATAGATTAAATAAAAAGTAAGCCTCATCTAGTATACACCGGATGAGGCAAAGTTTAACGTGAGATCAACAGCTAATTAGCCGAATAGTTCAGACAATGCCTGATCCAAAGTCGCTTTGGAGGGGCGAAGCTGATCTTCGGGCAAATTGACCAATGGAGTATCGGTTATCCGGGCATTTTCCACAATGGTTGACCGCTCTTGGTCAATGTAGATCAAGCCTGTGATGATAACCTGTTCCTTACGCGCCTGCTCCAAAACACGGAAAGCGCTGGTTCGGTCAGTTGGGTCGTGGGATTCGTCCAGTTTCTTGAGGCGCACCCAACCGCCATCGTGCAATTGAACATCTTGTGACTTGCCCTCTTCATAATCCACCGCAATGTCATCTTGGCCGCGCACAAACCCTACTTCGTTCAAGATTTCGCGGTGTTCCTTACCCCAGAAGTAACTCTTGGTGGAGTCGGCAGCGTCATTGAAGGTAACGCAGGGGCTGATGATGTCAATCACGGCGGTTCCGCGATGGCTAAAGGCCGCCCGCAGCAAAGAACGAATTTGCTTGGCATCGCCGGAGAAGGAACGCGCCACAAAGGAGCAGTCCGCCAACAACGCCTCCGCGCAGAGGTCAATGGCGGGCAATTCATTCTTGCCCGCATACTTGGTCTTTTGACCATAGTCGGCGGTAGCGGAGAATTGACCTTTGGTCAAGCCATAGACGCCATTGTTTTCGATGATGTAGACCATCGGCACATTGCGACGTACCAGATGCTTAAATTGGCTAAAGCCAATGTTGCCCGTATCACCATCACCGGAAACCCCGATGGCTTTGAGTTGATGATTTGCCAGCATGACCCCCGTCGTCACGGAAGGCATACGCCCGTGAATGGTGTTAAAGGCGTGCGAGCGGCCCATAAAATAGGCCGGGGTCTTGGATGAGCAACCAATCCCGCTCATCTTGACGACAAAATGTTGATCTAGGCTGTGTTCAAAAGCAGCCTGTTGAATTTGATTTGAAATCGAGTTGTGACCGCAGCCGGGGCAGAGGGTTGAGGGTCTGCCGTTATAATCCGCTGCTAACAAACCCAGTTCATTTGTTTTGGTACGACCCATGAGTTATTTCCTTTCCAACACTTGGCTCAAAATCCACTCGGCATCCAGCGGCATCCCATTGCAGCGAGCAACACTGACAAGATCGGGCGCTTTCTGTGGGAAATCCATCCGCATAATTTGGGCCATCTGGCCTTCTTCGTTGTTTTCAACCACGTAGACGCGGTCATAGCCGTTGATAAATTCACCGACTTTGGGCGAGAGCGGCAGAGCCAGAATCCGCAAATAATCCACACTGATGTCGTGCCGTGCTTTGAGATAGTCTATCGCCTCTTTGATGGCATAGTCGTTGCTTCCATAGGAAACGATGGCGATCTTGGCACCTTTATTCTGTTGAACCACAGGTTGGGGCAGCAGTTCACGGGCGGTATTCATCTTGTGGGCCAAACGAAGCAAGTTGTTATGCCAGTCCTCAACCTTTTCGCTGTAACCCGCATTTTCGTTGTGACCCGTCCCGCGCGTGAAATAGGCTGCGTTGGGGTGATCTGTGCCGGGGAGGGTACGATAGGTGATGCCATCGCCGTCCACATCCTTATAACGTGCCCATTGACCCCCCAGTTTCTGCAACTCTTCGGCGGTCAAGACCTTACCACGATCCATTGGACGCTCTGGATATTCAAATTTGGCGCTGACGTGTTGGTTCATGCCCAAATCGAGGTCACTCAAGACGAAGACTGGCGTTTGCAGGCGTTCCGCAAAGTCGAAGGCTTCCCAGCCAAAGCGGAAACATTCTTCCATATTGGCAGGCAGCAGCACGACTTGACGGGTATCGCCATGACCGAGGAAGTGGGTAAAGATGAGGTCGCCCTGCGAGGTACGGGTGGGTAGGCCCGTGCTTGGCCCCATGCGCTGGATGTCCCAGATCACGGCGGGCACTTCGGCAAAATAGGCTAGTCCGGTAAATTCGGCCATCAGGGAAATGCCCGGCCCGCTGGTGGCGGTCATCGAGCGTGCGCCAGCCCAGCCTGCCCCGACAATCATGCCGATGGCGGCCAATTCATCCTCCGCTTGGACAATGGCGTAGGTGGCACGTCCTTCTTCATCATGGCGATAGTCGGCCAGATAACTTTGTAGGTTTTCGGCGACACTACTGCTGGGGGTAATGGGATACCATGCGACAAATTGGACGCCGCCAAAGACCGCACCGAGCGCCGCCGCCGCGTTACCTTCGATCATGATCTTATCTTTGGTGAAGGTGGCATCGGGCATGGCTTCGCACCAATAGGGGTCAATCTTTTGGAGATTGTCCTTCGCCCAATCATAGGCCAGCTTGACCAAGCCAAAGTTCATGGCAATCGGTTTGGCCTTGCCACTAAAGTGATAGCTGAGGGCACGTTCGATCTCGCCCATATCAATATTAAAGAGATAGGCCAACGCGCCAACATAGACCATGTTAGCAATATATTCCTTGAGGGCCTGATCGGGATTCATGGTGGCGGTTAGTTCATCCACGGGAATACGGTAATAATAAATGTCGTCGCGGCTGGGGGTCACGACATTCCATTTTTTCTTACCAGTGGGGGCATCCATTGGATAGATACAAACGCCGCCGGGGGGCAATGCCGCAAGGTCTTCTGCAAAAGTGTCAAAATTATAAGTCACCAGCACTTCCGCATGGCTGCGATGGGCGCGGTAATTATCTTTATTGACGCGAATATAGAACCACGTGGGCAGGCCGTAAATATTTGACGGAAACAGGTTCTTCCCGGTAGCGGGAACACCCATTTTGAACAATGCCCGCAGCAGGGTATTGTTCGAGGTTTGGCTCCCCGTCCCATTCGTTGTCGCCACCACGAACGAAAAATCGTTCACGATGCGCTGACCACTATGGAGTTGGGTCGCTGGTGCTTGTTGTAAGTCCACAACAGTCATGAAATTGATACTCCTACTCTCCAATGGGGCTTTTATACAGAGCTTAGATAAATATTGGGCCACTTGGCCCAATTTTCAGCACATCCATTCGTCAATCACCCATTCACTTCACCGCACCATTACCCCGATGTTCATTATGGTACGACGGCAGTAATTTGGTGTGCTCCTCAAACGCTCTCAAACTGCTATCCACATCTCCCCGAATAATGTCTTCGGTGATGCGCTCGTGATATGACCAGACCTCGCTGAGATAGGCCAAGTCCGCATATTTGTTTAGTTCAACCGCTTCATAGGCTTCCCAATAGGCTTCGAGCAGGCCGCGTACAAACACGTTATCGAGACGGGAGAAAATGGTCAGGTGAAATTCACGATGTTCGGCATGGGGAATACGAATGGGTGAACCACGCAGTTTTTCCCATGCCTGTGCCACCAATTGACGCAAACGCAATTTGTCCTCATCGGTCAGACGGGCCACCGCCTCATGCCAAAAAGACATCTCCACATGTTTCCGTAAATTGCTGTATTCATCAAAAGCGGTGATGTCGCTGGCAAGGGCAAAAAAGAGGCTGAGACGTACCGCCGACATAAAATTGTAATCCTGTCGGTGGATGCCTGTGCGCGGGCGGACAGAGACCAACCCCATGACCCGCGCCACCTCTAATTGTTCGCGCAGTTTACTGACGCTGACATGCAACTCGCTGCTTAATTGGCCCAAGGCTGGGATGCGCGTATCGGCTTCTGGCTGGCAACTGGCCTCAGCCAAATAATCCAATAGCTCAGACTCCAAATTGAGATGTCTGGCTGTAACAGGTCGTTGGGGTGGAAGATTGTGAATCATCTGATGAATCTGATTGATAACATTATTCAGAGTATATATATAGTAACACACCCCGATTCATTTGTCTAGTTCGTACAAATAAACTGATGGCGATTCACAAAATTTTCATCTCGTTACATCGTAATTGGCTCTATGGATTGCAGAAAAATTGGTTCTTGATCCCACTTCTCATTCGTCCTACCCTCCAAATACACTTACCCTATACAAAGGAACGTAACCATGAGGTTCCGCTTACTGCTCGTATTGATACTGTTAGTCTTTGCCACGCCAAGTTACGCACAAGATGAGCCTACAATGAATTCACCTTTTGTCCTGCAAAATCCAAGTCCGGCAGTTGGAAACAATCTTTCGGGCGGTTGGGATTCGAAATGGATCAATCCGGGGGCGATGGTCTTTTATGAAGATCAATTCCATATGTTTCGCAACGGTTTCAAAAGCTGGCCCGGATCTGTAACGGTTGGCTACACGACTTCTGCAGACGGCTACACTTGGCTGGACTATGAGGATAATCCTGTGCTTGAAAGCAAAGACATTGACTATGCAAATGTCCTCATCATGGCTTCCAGTGTTTTGGTCGAGATTGACGGTACATGGGTATTATATTTTTACACATGGGATACCTATCAGGCACCTATCGGGGGTGGCGCGATTGGGCGTGCAACGGCATCGGCTCCCAGTGGCCCTTGGATACCTGATCCTAAGCCTATCTTATATCCGGGTGCGACAGGGGAATGGGATGCTGCACAAGTAAGCGTACCCATCGTTCTGCGTAATGAGACAGGTTATCGGATGTACTATTCAGGATTCTCTGAAGATCGAAAAATGCGAATCGGCATGGCGATGAGCGAAGATGGTATTACATGGACCAAATATACCCATAATCCGGTGATGCAGGCGGAAATTGAAGGCGACTGGGATTTTCGTGGTGGAGTCGAGCGACCCCGTGTCGTAAAAACCCCAGATGGCTATGTCATGCTTTACCGGAGCGGCACAAATCTTGGGCTTGCCATAAGTGATGACGGTATCGAGTGGGAAAAATATGCCCATAATCCAGTCATTACAGGGGAAATGGTGGAAACTGGAAGCAGCCTATGGTTTTTCAGTTTGCTCTATGAACATGAAACCTATTTGGCATATGTGGAAGCCGTCACCGGGACTACTAGCCAGATTTACCTTTTCGCCCACGAAGGCTTATTCCGTGATAACTTTCAAGCCACACAAAAATAGATCAAAAATAAGGAGGTAGGTTCAACCTTCCTCCATAGCATCCGTCGCACCCAAAATTTGGAAGGTCACTTGGGAGACCGATTGATTATTTGCCAATAGCTCGACGGTGTACGTCCCGGCGGCCCAATTGGGGATATTGGCGTTGTCGAGGGCGTAATAAATGCACGTTTCGGGATAGACCGCATCACTTGTCCAAAAAGCGGTGTCTTGATCAACCACCTCACCATTAGAGGACACACGCACCGAAAACTCGACATTCGCCAGCACATTGCGGGCCACCGTCACAAAGTAGATGACAGGCGAATCGGCAGCAAAGGTGGTTAACGAATCCGCCGCGCAGAAGTCTGCCGTCAAAGTTGAGGCAGTGGTCGCTGTAACATAAGTACCGATGCTATTATTGGTTGAGCCGCTGGTTTGGGAAGTCGGCTGAGGGCCAGCCGGAACACCGCCGTCGAGGGCTGGTGGAGTCGAGCCAAAGGGTACATTCGGTAGACCTGAACTAACGGGGTTATTGGCAATCGCGTTCACCGTCGCACGTAGTTGATCGCGTTCGGCACTGACCTGTGTGGCCTGCTGCGCCAACAGCGAGGCATTATCGGCAGTGGCAATGAGGGCCACAATCGTTTCATTTTGGTTTTGCGCCACACCAACGGTTGCCCAAAGCGCCGTACTTTCAGCATTTTGTGTTGCTTTTTTGCTGGGGTCTTCAAATGCTGCACAAGCCGTTAAGAATCCCATGACCACCAGCAAACTACTCCAAATGGCAACACGCTTCATCCACATCCTCCCAGAAACCATTAAGGCGGTAAGGGAAAACTGTACCATTGAATAGGGCTGTTTTCTATGGCGTTTTTCCTGCTATTACATGACTAAACTTCTAGTGATAAGAATATCGGCAATTTAGCCAACGGCTAGACCAAGCGATAGTGATATAATGAACACATTATTTTTTCACTACAACAGATTTATTATTTGTCGCCACCTGTTGGGAGTATATGGGCTATGCGAAATTACCAAGTCTTAGATAAAGCTGTTCTGGAACCCGATAATGTACTGCGCCTCACCACCGCACAGGAAAACCCCGATCAGCCAATTTTAGCCATGAGTCGTGAAGGCTCGTTTGTCAGCATTTCTGCCAGCTTTGGGCCGCTCGAATTGGCACTGCGGTTACAGTATAGTGAACTCGTGCGCCGTCTCAAAAATCTTTATCCAGTTCCGGGACTTGCCACCACCCGTCAGGTTGGCACAGGCAATTCGTATATGGCCCTCGGCCTCACCAAAGATAACCGGCTTGTCATGCGCCCCTCCATTGTAGCCGACGCTAGTGGGCATATCACGTTTAACTTGGTGGCTTCGACAGAAGTTTATCAAACGCTCCGCAAGTGGCTGGATGTAGACAGCGAATAGAATACAGCAACTTGACCATCCCCTTCATAAAAAACATGCGGCACGTTATTTTGGCGCATCTAACAGAATAACGTGTCGTTCTTATACGTCTTATTTATACTCTCCATCTAAGAGAGTTTCACTGAACAACATACGTCCAAGTCTCCTCCATGACCTCTGAGGCATGAATACGTACTGTGATTTCATGTAATCCTTGCTGCCAGTTTCTTCGGAACACACAGGAGTTGAATAAGAGATCAGTGTCGACATCTTTCTGATTAGGATGTGACAGTGTCCACCGATCCGAAATTGTTGTATCCACCACAAGGGTGCCATCAATAGAAATATCTACTTTCGTGTCAATAAGGCTGGGTGGGTAAATATCTACAGGAAGCCCATTTTGACTCCAATAATCGAAATTCTGTCTTGTTTCAAAACATATTGTTTCACCAACTAAAATATATTCTCCATCAATGGATACCAGTCCAATAATCATGAAAGGAAAGTTAGTAGTTGGGTTAATATATTCAATCTCCCCATTAGGATCATCAAATAATCGAGGGGAGTACCGAGGGCTTAATCCACCAACAGGTATTTCATACCTCACCTCATATAAATTCCGATTGCTGGTATCAACAAGAATATGCTCCCATCTTGACGAGCCAAAATATAGTGCACAGCGGTATCCAAAAACATCTTGTGACGCATTGGGCGAATAAGAATAGTATATACGCCCTGATCCAAATATTAATTTAGCATCCGGAAAAGGTCGAATTCCATCAATGGTATCAAAAGGATCATATCCTTGGTATAAAACGCCATCGCAAATGCTTTCAGCAAATTTCATGGCTCCAGCAGGAGGCGCTTTAAACCTAATCTCGATAAAAAATGTGCGATTATACCGATCGGAATCATATTCAATATCTACTGCCCCATTTGGATAGTCAGCATCTATATAATCTAAAATTTCCTCGAAATTCCATTCAAAATCCAAAACTTCAACTTCAAACCTCCTTGTTGAAATTAAGCCAATCTCACGGAGAAGAATAGCCCCAACACAAACGAATATTCCAATGGCAAAAAGAACTACAAATCTCGAAATAGATTTTGTGTTTTGCATAGGTTCGCCCTATTCAAATAACCTCACGGTAAACTATAGTACACTTCATTTCAAGCTAATTGCTTATAGGGTATTTCTCAATGAATTCTTTGACGTTCATGCAAGTTAGCTGAAAATTGCATGTGAATTGAAACTCGCCACGCCCCCACTCTAGCGTTATACTTCTACTACAAGATTGACAAATCATCCTATTTTTTCACGGTTGAAAGGACTTGTCTTCTCATGGCTAATTGGAAAACGCCAGAAGATTTGAAGTACGCCAAAAGTGACGAATGGTTCCGCGTCGAAGGTGATGTGGTAACAATTGGTATCAGTGATTATGCCCAAGACCAGCTCTCCGATATTGTTTATGTTGAATTGCCCGATGTTGGCACAACCCTCAGCGCGGGTGGCTCGGTTGGGGTAGTCGAAAGTGTTAAGGCCGCTTCCGATGTCTATACCGCAGTCGGTGGTGAAGTCATCGAGGTCAACAGCCAACTTGAAAAAGAACCTGAATCGGTCAACAGCGACCCATTTGGTAAGGGCTGGTTTATTAAATTACGGGTGAAAGACCTCAGCCCACTG
This sequence comes from Chloroflexota bacterium, assembly GCA_024434115.1. Classification (GTDB taxonomy): domain Bacteria; phylum Chloroflexota; class Anaerolineae; order Aggregatilineales; family J027; genus CFX10. Next base: position 254,475 of record QMIT01000001.1, on the reverse strand, counting down.
AATGGTCTGATGAACGCCGCCGCCTACGTTGAGTATTGCAGTTCCCGCTAACTTTTCTGGGGATGGGTCAATTAGCCCATCCTTTATATTCCACATCAGAGGTAGGTTTCACACACACATGAGCTATATTCCACATACGGATGCTGACCGCGAGGCTATGCTCAAAGCGATTGGCGTAGACTCGATTGAGGCGTTATTTGACGCCGTCCCGGAGAAGCACCGCTTCCCCGCCCTTGATTTGCCTGACCCCATGACCGAGATGGAAATCGCCGCCGAGATGGAAGCCCTTAGCCGCTTTAATGTCTCGGCCAGCGACTATGCCATTTTCCTCGGTGCAGGGGCCTATCATCACTATATCCCGTCGCTGGTTAATCATATGCTGCTGCGCGGCGAATTTTATACCGCGTATACGCCGTATCAGCCCGAAGTTAGTCAGGGCACGTTGCAGGCCATTTTTGAATTTCAGACGATGATTTCACGCCTGACCGGGATGGACGCGGCGAACGCCAGCCATTATGACGGCGCAACCGCCCTTGCCGAAGCCGTCACGGTTGCGATGGCCGCCCACCGGGATAAACGCCAGAAAGTGATTTTCTCGCCGACCATTCACCCCCATTACCGGGAAGTCGCCCGCACCTATCATCAGAATCGTCCGGTCAAGTTTTCGGGTGATCGCAGCGGGACGGCGACGATGGTTGATCTAGCCGATATGATTGATGACAACACAGCGATGATCGCCCTGCAATACCCCAATTTCTTTGGGCAGATTGAGGATTACACGGAAATCATCAAAGCGGCCCGCGCACATGGTACGTTGGTGTGTATCGTGACTGACCCGGTAGCCTGCGCTTTGCTCAAATCGCCCGGTGAACTTGGGGCAGATATTGTGGTTGGTGAAGGACAAGGATTGGGTATCCCGATGAGTTTCGGCGGGCCATACCTCGGCTTCTTCGCGGTGAAAAACGAACACGTTCGGCGCATCGCAGGCCGGATTGTGGGCGAAACCATTGACGGCGATGGTCGGCGGGCCTATGTCATGACCCTGCGCCCGCGTGAACAAGACATCCGGCGCGAAAAAGCGTCTAGCAACATCTGTACCAATCAGGGCTTGATGGCGCTGGCCGCGTGTGTCCATATGACCGCGATGGGTAAACAGGGAATGCGCCGCGTGGCTGAATTGTGCTGGCACAAAGCGCACTATGCCGCGCAGGAAATCGGCAAATTGAAGGGGTTCAGTGTAGACACCACCCGTCCGTTCTTTAAGGAATTTGTCGTCACCTGTCCGAAGCCCGTCAGTGAAATCAACGATGAATTGATCTATCACTTTGGCATCATCGGCGGGTACGATCTGGGCAAGGACTTCCCCACCCGCGAAAGCCAAATGTTGCTGTGCGTGACTGAAATGAACAGCAAAGACGAAATTGACATGCTGGTAGCAGGCCTGCGGGCAATTGCTGCGGGTGAGCTTCACGATGGCGATCACCATCACCATCATTGATAAGGGATACTAAAATACAAATGGAAAACTCAACACCTCAACCACTCGAAAAAACGAGTTATGAACTCAGTCAACCCGGACGGCAGGGCATCCGTTTGCCTGATCCCGATGTGCCATTGACCGATATTCCGACGGATTTGTGTCGTACCGATCTTGATTTCCCTGAAATGGGCGAACTCGATGTGGTGCGCCACTTCATCAAATTGAGCCAGTTCAATTATTCAATTGACAAAGGCTTTTATCCGCTGGGATCGTGTACGATGAAGTACAACCCGAAAATTAACGAAGATATGGCTCGTCTACCCGGTTTTGCGCATGTCCACCCGCTGCAAAGTCAGGGGACGACGCAGGGTGCTTTGGCCCTGATGTACCGCTTGCAGGAATGGCTGTGCGAAATCAGCGGATTTGATGCGGTCAGTATTCAGCCCGCCGCTGGTGCACATGGCGAATTTGCAGGCATTTTGATGATCCGCAAATATCACATTGATCGCGGGGATGTGAAACGCACCAAGATTCTCGTTCCTGACAGCGCACATGGCACCAACCCCGCCACCACCTCAATGGCAGGTTTGCAGGCGATTGAACTGCCCTCCGACAAAAACGGGGATGTAGACCTCGACGTGCTGCGCAAAGCCTGTGAACAACACAAAGAAGAACTGGCAGGCATGATGATTACCGTGCCCAGCACCCTCGGCGTGTTTGAAGAACACATTGTCGAAATCATCAAGATTGTGCATGAGGCAGGCGGCTTGATGTACATGGATGGGGCGAACATGAATGCCCTGTTGGGGGTCGCCAAACCGGGTGAACTCGGCTTTGATGTGATGCACTATAACTTACACAAGACGTTCTCCACGCCGCATGGTGGGGGTGGCCCCGGCAGCGGCCCGGTGGTTTGTAATGAAAAACTCGCCCCCTTCCGCCCCGGCCCGGTGGTTGAGATCATTGAAGAACCCCAAGATGAAGACGATGCCCCGCTGTATGGATGGGTCATGCCGGACAAGTCTATTGGTCGCTTGAAGGCATTTCATGGAAATTTTGGGATGCACGTCCGCGCCTATGCTTATATCTCGGCATACGGCAGCGATTTGCCCAAAGTCACCCATTACGCCGTCCTGAATGCCAATTACATCCGCGCCCGTCTCAAGGGGACGTATTTGATGCCGTTTGACCGGATGTGTGGTCACGAATTGGTGGTGAATGGGCATTGGCCGGAAAAAGCGCCGGGGGTTCATGCGCTGGATATTTCCAAGCGGCTGATGGATTATAATTTCCACCCGCCAACCAACTATTTCCCGTTGATTGTGCCGGAAGCCCTGCTGATTGAGCCGACGGAAACTGAAAACAAAGAAGTGCTGGACAGTTTTATTGAGGCTATGCTGAAAATTGCGGAGGAGGCACAAAATAATCCTGACCTGCTGCACAACGCTCCGCATATCACCCCAGTGAAACGGGTGGACGAGGTGAAAGCAGCGAAGGATTTGGTGCTGTGCTGTCGCCCAACTTATATCGAATCGGCTGAAGCAACCGCTCAATAACCATACCAACCATAACCCCATTTTATGAAGGCGAGACACCCACTCGCCTTCTTTTTTAGGTTGGCAGGGGCAACAAAATGTTAAACACACTGCCGCTGCCCAATTCACTTTCCGCCCAAATCGCCCCATGATGGCGCTCGACAATTTCCTTCGCAATCGTCAGGCCCAACCCAGTGCCGCTCACCTTGCCTTCGCTGGCGCGGAAGAAGGGGTCAAACACGTGCTCCAATTGTTCGGGGGCAATGCCCGGCCCGGTATCATGGACTTGGATCAATACATGGGTCTCGTGTAGGGCTATACTCACCGTAATGACGCCATGCTCAGGGGTATAACTGATGGCGTTCACGACCACGTTGGTGATCACTTGGTGCATCCGTTTGGGGTCTAAATGGAGATCGAGCGGGCCATCCGGAAGTACACGCACCAACTGGATAGACTTGCGGTTTGCGTCTATTTGCTGGTCGTCGAGTACCTCTTTAATCAGTCGCACCAGATCGGTAGGGGCAGGCTCGAATGGAATAATGCCGCGTTCAAATCGAGAGACATTCAACAAGTCTTCGACCAAGCTAATCATGCGTTCGGTGGTGCGTTCAATCACATCCACATGAGCATCGAGTTTTTCCGGTTGGCGGCGCAGTAGGTACAGGCGCGTTTTCAGGTTTGCCAGCGGTGTGCGGAGTTCGTGCGAGGCATTGGCGACAAAACGGCTCTTTTGAGCTTCAAGGGCTTTCTCTTGGCTGATGTCGCGCACTAACATTAACTGCCAGTGCAGGGGCGTGTCCTGTGTGCCCGATGAAGTGCTGGTAAGGGCTATTTCTAGCTCACTGCCATCGCGTTGGAGCAGGGTCAACTGGACGCGCTGAACCTTCCGGTCAGATAATCTCTGGTCGGTATAACCCCCGTTGAAACGACTGTAGGCACTTAACAAAAGCTGCTCTTCACCCTCTGGGCCGAATAAGTCGCGGATCAGTTCGCCGATTGGACGGTCTACCAGTTCCGAGACGGAGAATCCGGTTAGGTGGCAGACGGCATTGTTTACAAACTGCACCTGCGATTTTTGACTGGCCCGTTCATACTCACTGTAGATTACCCCTTCGCCCATTGCGTCCAGAATAGCCTCCAGTTGTGCTCGTTCGCGCTGTAACTGGACAGTACGTTCAATCACCCGCTCTTCCAGAACAGCCGCTTCATGTTCAACGCCTTCTAGCAAGCGTGCATTTTCCATTACAATCGAAATCTGGTTGGCGAGGGTTTCCAAAACAGGCTTGTGCTGGGGGCCGTAAAAGTCCGGTTGGGTATGGTCAAGGGAAAAGTAGCCAATGACTTCGCCCATACTGACAATCGGGGCCACCACCCATGAATGAATCCATTCAAAGGCCTCAATTCGAACGTCTGAGCCTTCATAGGGCAGTCTCGAAATAATAATCACCTGTGGGTTTTGCTTTAGCCAATTGATGATGTCGCTATTATCTTCGGTAAACACTACGGCATAGGCTTCGTCCTCTACCCCAAAACGGTCATAGCCGACCCCAACTGAAAGCCGCCATTCATGGTCGCGTTTCATCCAAACACCAGCCGCATCATAGGGCACAACACGCGCGACCTGCTCCAATATCTTGGGCAAGATTTCTTGTTGATGCAATGACCCTGTAAGGACAATCCCAATATCACGCAAGGTATCGGCCAAGACCCGCTGTTGACGTTCGGATTCATAGAGTTGGGCATTGTGAATGGCGATGCCCACTTGGTCAGCAAAAGCTACCAAGTGATCAGCATCTTTCTGTTTGAAAAAACCCACCGTGCGGCTATCGAGATTCAAAAATCCGATCATATTACCTTCACGTCGGATGGGGGTGCTTACATAAGACCGGATCCAAGAGAGATAAGGCATATCGAACCAACTGTCGAGCGCTCTGACATCTGCCACAATGGTCGGAAGGCCTGTCTCAAACATCTGGCGCAAATGACCAGCTTCGATAAATTGCAGGCGGCTGTTTTGAATGTATTCAAGTTCTTGGGGGCTATAGCCATTGGCTCGCACCACTGTCACACTGGCATTATCGGGATTAATCAGCATGATATTGGCGGCATCATGCGGCACTACACGGGCGATATAGAGCAAAATTTGACCGAGGACCTCACTCAAATCAAGGGTACGGCTTATGGCGGCGTTTGCGTCGCGGAGGGCCTCGGCAAAAAGCCGTTGGTCGCGTTCTAGCTCAAAAAGTCGCGCATTTTCGAGGGCCACCCCAATCTGATCGGCAAAAGCCTGTAAGCGCTGTGCATCCGTTGCATTAAAAGATTTGGCTTGACCGCTATCTAAATGTATAAACCCGATGACCTCTTGATCGCGGATAATCGGGGCAGCCACCGTTGACTCTATCCAAGCCGCTTCAGGCAGAGGCACCCAGTCGGTGAACTCCTTAACCACCGGGATCACAAGGGGTTGTCGGGTGAGGATCATCTGTTGTAGATTGGGGGTTTTGGCGACTTCGAGCACAATGTTTTGGATAAAACGCCGCCGCTCCGGTTCCTCATAGCCACTGAATTTGGCGACAGTGGCCTGCGATTTTGTTTCGTCCAGCAACATGATATTGGCGGAATCGTAACGAACCATACGATCCACATTGGCTAAAACCTGAGCCAGCACTTCATCAAAGGTCAGTGCGCTGTTGATGGCAGCAGCAGTATCACGGAGGGCCTCAGCAAAAAGCCGCTGTTCACGCTCCAATTTCAACAACCGCGCATTTTCTAACGTCACTCCCACCTGCCCGGCGAAGGCCACCAACCGATCTCGATGATCTTCGTTATAGAAATCGGGCGAGGCGCTGTCTAGGTTGATAAAACCGATGACGGTATCGGCCCGCATAATTGGGGCGCCGACCCAAGAGCGAATCCATTGCTCATTTTCATGCACCGTCCAGTGGGGTTCTTTTTGTACATCCGGCAAGACTTTTGGTCGGCGGGTTTCGGCCATCTCCCGCAAAATTGGCATCCCCAGCACATTGAGACCGACCACTCTGGAAAACTCGGCAAAACCCAAGTCATTCCCATAGCCGTGACTGCCTGCGACATGCCCAAATCCGGTTGCTGGATTAAACAATAATATATTGGCACCGTCATGTGGCACAACCCGCCCTAAATACTCTAATATTTGGCTTAGGGCCTCTTGTTCATCGGCGGCACTGCTAATCGCATTGGCGGAATCGCGGAGGGCTTCAGCGAAAATCCGCTGGTCGCGTTCACTTTCTAGTAACGTGACTAGGCGTAATTCCACCGATTTATGTTCAGTAATGTCCTCTAATACGCCAGCAACTCGATAGAAATTTCCATTGGCGTCAAACACTGGAAAAGTTCTTGACCATATCCAGCGAATTTCACCATCCGAAGGCCGCTGAATTTGCACCTCAATATCGGTAGATTCCCCGTGTCGGCTGCGAATAAACATGCGGCGCATAGCTGAACGATATTCAGGCAAGACATCGGTCAGATGGGCACTGGCAGATGAGTAGACATCTTCACGAGGGCGCCCCCATGTGGCCTCAAAAGCAGGGCTAACGTACAGCACCTGTTCCAAATCAGCCGAGGTCATCCAAAAGACTTCGCGGATATTCTCGGTAAGCTGGCGGAATCGTTCTTCACTGGCCCGCAGTTCTTCAACGGCTTGGCGGCGCTCGGTAATGTCGCGGCTGGTGGTAATTACGGCCCGGACAGCAGGATTATCCAAGAGGTTCGCGGTGGTGGCCTCCAAGATGCGCCACGACCCATCTTTGTGGCGACTGCGATAGACGACAGTTGGGGATGCCAGCATTAGGTCTCCCGCCAAAAACTTATTCGACAAATCCATTGTATCTGCCGCATGGACGTAATCCAGAATGCTGTGCCCAACACGCTCACTCGTCTCATAACCAAGAATGCGTTCAATGGATGGGCTTTCATACTGAATGGTACCAGCCTCATCCACAAGGGTAATGATGTCCGAGGTGTTTTCGATCAAGGCCCGAAAATAGGCTTCGCTGTAGCGCAGGCTATCCTCAGCCCGCAAGCGTTCGGTCAATTCTTGCTGCAAAGAAGCATATAAATAGGCATTGTCTAGGGCAATCGCAGCGAGTTCAGCAAAGCGCGTCAGTAACTCGATTTCCCCCTGTGAAAATTGTCGGGCGGGGTCTTGATAACCCAAGTTTAGGACGCCAGATACAAGGGAACCGACCTTTAATGGAACCCCGACGACGGCATGGAGAAGGCCGCGTGGGAGATTCGAATGTCGTCCTTCCCACGCATCATAGTCGCTCAGGCAAATCACCTGTCCGGTCTCCCAAACCTTACCCGCCAAACCCACACCAAGTTTGGCCTCTTCATCAGGATAGGCACTTTTTAGCACCCCAATCGAAGCGCCAACCCGCATCCGTCCGTCGGTTGGATTGAGCACCTGAATGGAGCCATGATCGGCTTCAACCAGAAGGGCAGCCCGCTCCAAAATGTCTTGCAACAGGTCTTTGAGTTTTAGACGGCTGGTCAGGGCAATCGCGGTTTCATGCAAAGCTGAAAGATAGTCATTTTGCCGCTTTAGATGGGCCTCACTCCGCTGTCGTTCGGACAATTCTTTTTGGAGCGACCCATAAAGTTGTGTGGTATCCAGCGCAATGGAAGCCAGTTGACCAAATCGCCCCAAGAGGGCCACTTGATCGGGGGTAAACTTGCGACCCGGTTCGATATAGGAGAGGGAAAGCACCCCCAAGACACGACCTTCGGAGACAAGCGGAACGCCTATCGAAGCATGGACGAGGTTCTTCTCGAAATGTGGCAAGCGCTCCGGCCAAGTATCGTAATCATCCAAGACAAGGGGTTCAGCACTCTCCCAGATTTTCCCAACAAAACCCTCTCCACGTTGCAGCACCCCACCGGAAGTTTTTTCATACACCCCCAACAATACACGGGGTTCGAATGATTTCCCATCCGCCGATATGAGATAGATATTGCCATGTTGGGTATCGGCTAATTGGGCAGCCCGTTCCAAGATCACTTGCAACAAGTTCTCTAACCTTTGCCGACTCATCAACGCTAATGAGGTCTCGTGCAGCGCCTCCAAATAGGTATTTTGTTGGGATAGGGTCTTTTGATTGCCGACAGTGGAATTCATTAATCGCTGCCGCAGAAAGGAGGTAAAGATGACAAAAACGGCGACGACAAAGACAAATTGAGCGACAAAATAGAGGTCTTCCCACTTCACATCGGGGATGAAAAAATAGCTTAGAATGACCGTCAAAATATAAAGCAGTGAAAACACAGCAGTTGTTCGCGTTGGGTAGAGCAGGCTGCACATCAGAATCGGAATCACAAAATAGATGAGACCATCCGGTACATCTTGGGATGCAAAGTCGAGGCCGACAATAATTAACAAAGTGACGGGAATGGAGATCAAAACAATGGCGGCGGCGGGATGAAAATAGCCAGCAAGATTGAACCAGTACGCCACCAGCAGGACAAATACAAGACCAACCCCGGCCTGCACTACCACTTCCGAAAAAAGATTTTCCGGTTGAAAAAAAAGGGCTGTTGAAATGGTCAGCCCTATAGACAACCCTATTAAGATATAAATAATCATCGAAAGCAACTGCCGCCGCTGTTGGAGGTTGAATTCCGCTAAGACAGGGTCGCTCAAAAAACCTCGCCGATCTTGGGGTAGCTTGTTACCCGACATTCCTATACATCCTACTACTTTACACGCGGCACTCGCGCCAAAATGGTGCTGACTAATTCATAGTTGATGGTTTCAAGCCGTTCAGCCGCCTCTTCTGCGGTAATCCGCGCTTTACCCTGTCGCCCGATTAGGACGACCTCATCCCCAATTTTGACATCTTCAATGTCGGTGACATTGATAGTAGTTTGATCCATGCTGATACGCCCGACAATGGGAGCTTCCTGACCATGTACCAATACATGGCCCCAATGTTGGGGGGCGCGGCGGAAACCATCGGCATAACCTACTGGGATGACAGCGATTTTTTCTGGCCCGATGGTACGGTAGGTTTTGCCATAGCCAATGTAGGCACCACTCGAATAACGCTTGACTTGGGCAATGGTCGTTTTCCATGTCAGGGCCGGGATAAAATCTTCGGGCAATTGACAGAGGGCACTGGGATGTAGACCGTGCATGGCGATACCCGCCCGTACCATATTGAAGCGGGCATGAGGAAATTGCAGCAATCCGGCTGAGTTGGCGGCATGAATGTAACGGAAGGTATAACCTGCCGCCAAGAGTGGCCCAATCGCGCCTTCAAAACGCTCGATCTGATATTCGGTGTAATCCTCATCATCGTCGGCGGAGGCAAAGTGGGTGAAGATGCCCTCGATTTCGAGATGCTGCATCTTGGTCAGGATGCGGAAAAATTGGGGCACGTCTTCCGGCATAAGGCCCAAGCGCCCCATCCCGGTATCCACTTTGACATGGACACGTACTTTTGAATTCATTTCGGTGGCGACCCGTTCAAAGGCGCGTGCCAATTCAATATCATAGAGGGTGACGGTCACGTTATAGCGGATCGCCAAACCCGTCGCCCATGCCGGGGTATACCCCAAGACTAAAATCGGCGCGGTAATGCCAGCGTCACGGAGTTCAATGGCTTCGTTGATGCTGGCGACCCCTAAATAGGTTGCACCGTTCAGCAGGGCGGTTGTGCTGACCGCTATCACACCGTGTCCATAGGCGTTGGCCTTGACCACCGCCATCATTTCAACCTCCGGGCCGATGATTTCTTTGATACGGCGGACATTATGAGCCACAGCGTCCATATCAATATGCAGCCATGTGGGGCGGGCAGGCCGATCCATCCACACGGAATCAAAGGCGCTTTCTTGACGGGCCAGCAATGCGGCGTCGTTCGGGTCAGCCAATAATTCGCGCACCACCCGTTCCATACGAGCAGCCTGACTGCCCTTGACCAGCACAATATCATCGGGGCCAAGTTTGTCTTTGATAGATTGAGCAGCATCTTGAGCCGAATAGGTCATATGGATTTGGCTTAAGGGGAGACCACTATCCTGTGCGCTACGGGCAATTTCGGTAGCCAGTTCACCTTTGGTGACGAGTTCTTGGGTGACTTCGGCCACGCGCTCCCCAACTTGACGATGCCCACGCAAACTGGATGCGCCGAGTCCGGTCATATCGCCCATTATGCAGTAGATACGTCCGGTCTGGGGTGCTTCATCAAGCGTTTTGCCGCGCCGGGGACGCTGAATTTCCTCGACCCATTCCAATGCCGACAAGGTATTTTCAAGATTAGCAGAATAGGTGTCATCCACAATCTGTGAGCCGTTATGTCCATTCAAAGGCCGCATCCGCCCCGGCATGGGTTCTAATTCCGTCAAGACAGGCAGACTATCTTCCATTGGCACATCAAAACAGAGGCCCATCGCTGTCGCCATGATGACACTGTAAAGTTGATGCACCCCCAGCAGCGGTGTCCATTTGCCGATATAACGCTGGTTGCCATACCGCAGATCAAAGCCAGTTTTGTAACGACCCACCAGCACATTAAAGGCTGTCAAATCCGCCCCAAACGCACTGCCCGTTAAATCCACACTGACGGTCATGACCGAGGCTTTGGTGGCGGTTTGCATCTTGCGAACCATCGGGTCATCGTAATTTAAGATGGCAATGCCGTCTTCGGGCAGGGATTCAAGCAATACACGTTTTTCGGCAGCGATGCTTTCAATCGTGCCAAAGCGGTCTAGGTGTGAGTGCCCAATATTGGTGACGACCCCCACCATCGGTTTGGTGGCCTTGACCATCTCGGCCATCTCGCCAAATTGATCTACCCCAAATTCGAGAACGGCCAACTGATAATCCGCCGTCAGTTTGCCGAGGGCCATTGGCAGACCAAAGCGGCCATTAAAGCTGCCCGGATTTTTGTAGACCTTATATTTTGTATCGAGTACCGCCGCAATTGCTTCTTTTGTGGTAGACTTGCCGCTGCTGCCAGCTACCGCGATGACGCTGACGCCATATTTGGTGATGACACGCTCTGTCCACCGCAGCAAGGCTTTTTCGACATCGCGCATGACAACGACGGTGAGACCATCGGTGTCAAAGCTGGGTGGATGGGTACACATAATGCCCGTCACCCCTTTGGCAACGGCGTCTTCCATATAGTCGTGCCCATCGCCTTGCGTGGTTTTGACAGCAACAAATATCTGCCCCGCTTGGGCACGACGCGAGTCAAAACAAAAATCCGTGAAGATTTGGCTGTTCGGCTCACCAAAAAGCTGACCATCGGCGGCTTCTAGGATGTCATACAGGTTGATCATGAGTTTGTCTCGAAATGAAGATTGACCATATTTAATCCGTTATTTTCAGTTTACCTGAGATTCGATTGCAGTGACAGTAAAGGAGCATATACATGGCCCAAATTAGGAGCAATATCTTTCGGAAATATGACATTCGGGGAATGGTCGCGGGTGCTGACCCAGAATTAACACCCCAAGTCGCCGAACTTGTAGGCAAAGCCTATGGCTCATATATCCAGCGGTCATTTGGCATGAAACAGATTTTTGTCGGGGGCGACAACCGCCTTAGCACCCCACCGTTAAAAGATGCCATTATCAAAGGGTTGGCAAGCACCGGGGTACGGGTGGTGGATATTGGCTTGGTGATGACCCCAACGGTTTATTATGCCGGCGCGTCTAACGCCAACTCCGCCGGGATTATGGTTACAGGCAGCCATCTGAATACCCAGTATAACGGCATCAAGATGGCCTATGGCAAATTGGCGATGGCGGATGCACAAATCCAAGACCTGCTGCATATGATTCAAAATGATGATTTTAATGTAGCGCAGGGCGAGGTTGTACAAGATTTTGATATGATCCACCGCCACATGAAGGCCATTCAGGGCATGGTCAAGATGGGCAGCCGTAAACTCAAGGTCGTGGTGGATTCTGGCAATGGTCTCAGCGGCACGTATGTCCCCCCCGTGATGGAAGCGCTCGGCATTGAGGTGGTCTGTCTGTTCTGTGAATCGGACGGCACGTTCCCTAATCATCTGCCCAATCCTGAAGACCCTGAATTGACCAAAGACCTTGAAGCCAAAGTCGTTGAGGTGGGCGCAGATTTTGGGATTGGCTTTGATGGGGACGCGGATCGCTGCGGGCTGATTGACGATCACGGACATCATGTGTCGGCAGATCGGTTGATTGCCCTCCTCGCCCAAGATATGCTGACCCGTCACCCCGGCGCAAAAATTGTCTACGATGTCAAAGCCAGTCAGATGCTGGATGATGTCATTCGGGCGGCGGGTGGCGAGCCGATTATGTGGAAGAGCGGCCACAGCCTGATGAAACTGAAGATGAAAGAAGTAGGGGCACTGCTCGGCGGGGAAGTTAGTGGGCATATTTTCATCGGGGAGGATTATTACGGCTTTGATGATGCTCCATTGGTTGCGCTCAAGACCCTTGAAATTCTTTCCAAGCAGCACGACTCACTAAGTGAGATTTTGGGTCGGATGCCTGCGATGTTGGCAACCCCGGAAATAATCCTTAGCACGCCGGATGCTGTCAAATTTGAGATTATCCATGAACTGAAATCTAAACTGTCGGCGGAGTTCCCGGTCATTGACGTGGACGGGGCACGGGTGCAGTTTGGCAAAGGCTGGGGTTTGGTACGGGCCAGCAATACGCAACCTGCTATCACACTGCGTTTTGAGGCCCCCACCGCGCCAGATTTGGTGAATTATATGCAGCGCTTTAGCAGTCTATTGAGTAAGTATGGTGAAATTGATCAGACCAAGCTAAAGGCACAGATTAGCGCGTTTTCCAAATAATCCCCTCACTGAAAACCGGGAAAAATGGGCGAGTCCACCGATTCGCCTATTTTTTTACCTACTCTAGCAATTCCTGAATTGAAACTGAATTCGCAAGTATTGTATTATTTTATGGTATACAACCTTCTTGTTGCTCCTCACGGGAGAATGGGTATTTTCATGTCTATAGAAACCCTTTTGGGAGAACTGAAAAGTTCTAACGAACGTATTCGCCTACGCGCCATGTTTCAATTAGGCATTTTGGGCGACCCGGCGGCAATTCCCGCCCTTGAGCAAGTGCATAACAATGACCCTGTGCCCCAACTTAAGAGTGTGGCGCGGGCTGCGGCTCAACATATCCAAGAAACGAAAGCGGCAGATCGTGTCCAAGATGCCGAACTGGATGTGGTTTGGACACAGCAGTTCCTCAAATTTGTCGAAGGCACAGGCATCTTCATGACTTTAGATGTCAGTGATCTGACGGAAGGGGTGTCGGCACAAGCCGCCGAAATTTTGCGCCAAGCGGGGAAATCCGCCCCATCCGTCCAGTCCACCACCCCTGTCAGCCCAAACGCGGCCCCATCAGCCAATAGTCTTGCTGGCGCGATGCAAAATCTGGGCCAAAACTCGCCTATTCAAGATGTAAATAAGAAATTCCAAGCGGCGACGGGCATGGATCGTACAAGGCGGGGAGAGGGAGGCACACGGGTCGAAACGACGGGTGTCTACGAAATGCTATGGGACTGCGAATTTTGTGACACGAAAAAACTGCTGGGTGTGACCCATCGGTTTTGCCCCAACTGTGGTGCGCCCCAAAATGCCGAAAAACGTTACTTCCCCAAACCGGGTGAAGAAATCGCGCTGGAAAATCACGTGTATCATGGCGTGGACTGGATATGTCCTGCGTGTGGTCAAGCCAACAGTGCCAATGCCAATTTTTGCGGGTCATGCGGCTCGGATAAGACAGGGGCGAAAAATGCCAGTCTGCGCGAAGACCCCGGCAAGGTTGCCACAGGCATGGGCGGTGCAAGCGGGGTAACAAACGGCTTCCAAGCGCGTGATCTGGCCCAAGAGCGATTTGATGCGGATGTACAGCGCATTGCCCGCGAGGAAAAACTGGCGGCGCGTAATCGCCCCATCCTTTTAGGGCTACGTCGCAAAGAATTGAGCATTATCGGGCTGGTCACATTTTTGGTGACGAGCATTGTGGCGGGTGTGTTTGCCTTCACCTATAAGAAAACGGAGGAATTGGTCGTCGCCGGGCATCAGTGGGAGCGTATCATCCACCTTGATGAATTTAGGCAGGTAGACGAATCGGCAGACTGCGTGAATATGCCCAACGATGCCTACGATGTCAGCCGCCATACCGAAACTCGCACGCGGAAAGTGGCCGATGGACAGACCTGCCGCGAAGAATGTGACACCCGTCGCGTGGATCAAGGGGACGGGTCGTATCGTAATGAACGGGTCTGCCGGGATGTCTGTACGACCAAATATCGAGACGAGCGCTACACGGTTGATGTTTGTAATTACACGATAGACCGCTGGCGAGACGGGCGTGATATTAGGGCCGATCAAAAGACCAGTCCTGAACCTTTCTGGCCGGAATATAGCCTTGCGGCAGGTTCAGGGTCGCGCGGTTTGGGGCAAGAGCGCGTGGACAGCCGCGAAGAAATCTATATCCTGCTGTTTGAGCGGGAAGACGGGGATGAGGCCAAGTGCGAATTTGAAGACATAAGCGTCTGGAGTCGGTTTACAGACAATCAGACGGTGCAAATGGACTTCAATATACTTGGGAATCCCGTTTGCGATACGTTAAAGGCTAAATAGGCAACGAAGCGACAATCTTAACCACAATTTAGCGACATAAAGGGTAGGGCGTGTGATTTTCTGACCTATTTTGACATTCATATCATAAAAACAACAAACGAAAAGTGACGTATGCAGATCTTTATTACGTATGCTCCTGAAGATGAAAATCTCGCAGTCTATTTGGCGCGTGATTTGCGACGGCTTGGGGCCACTGTCTGGTTGGATTGGGACAGCGCCTCAAATGACAGTCCAGCGACTTGGGCATCGGGGATTGAGCAGGCCCTCAACAATTCGGATATGCTACTGGTCATTGCCAGCCCTGCGGCCCTACGCGAAAGTTATATCGCCAGTGATTTTCGGCGGTTTGTCACGGCGAGTCGTCCGGTGATGGTGGCAATGGCCGCGCACTGCCCCAATATGCCTGAACTGCTGCGCCGTCGCAGTCCGGTGGATTTTTCGCGCAACTACACCGCCGCTTTTCATCGCCTAACCACCATGATGATTGATCGCGCCACCCGGACGATTATGCGTAGCCCACTCCAGACGGCTATCACGGATGATCTAATGTATCGCTACCAACGATTTTACGATTCGGGCAATTGATCAAGTTCTCGCTATAATTAAACACGTGTAGCTACATCTGAAAGGGTCGCCGCCGTGTCGAATGCTTTATTACCTTTAAGCGAGAATGAAATTAATGCCGTCATCACCCGGGTGATGCGCGATATTGGCACCACCTATCAGCCGATGGGTCGAACGCCACTCGAAGCCCTGCCCACAATGGCGGATGCAATTCCCCCAGCACATTTGCGCGAATTAGGGGCCGAACTGGGCTATGGGATTCACCCGACCCTAGAAGATGCCATTGCCGCCGCGAACCAAGCCTTCCGCGATTTGCATGACCTCCCACTCAGTATTCGCAATAAGATGGTGGCCGCCATCCGCCAGACCGCCACTGAAAACGCGGTGCTGCTGGCGCAATTGGCCCACAGCGAAACAGGCATGGGTCGCGCCGAAGATAAAATTACCAAAAATTGGATGAACGCCAATTTGACCCCCGGCCCGGAATATTTGACCACAGAGGCCTTCAGTGGGGATGGCGGGTTGACGATTACGGAGTATGCCCCATTTGGTGTGATTGGCAGCATCATCCCCAGTACCAATCCGACCAGCACGGTGATTAATAACACGATTAGCATGGTCAGCGCGGGGAATGCGGTGGTCTTTAATGCCCATCCTTCCGCCAAACGCGCCAGCAATTACACCATTCAGTTGTTGAATCAAGCGATTATGAGTGCAGGTGGGCCACCCAATTTGTTATCGGCGTGCATTGACCCGACCATCGAAACCGCCACCCAATTGATGCACCATCCGCGTGTACGGGTGCTGGTCGTCACAGGTGGGGCAGGCGTGGTTAGTGCGGCCATGAAATCTGGCAAACGGGCTATCTGTGCGGGGCCGGGAAATCCACCTGCCGTCGTGGATGAAACTGCTGATTTGGAACAGGCCGGACGCGATATTGTACGCGGCGGATCATTTGATAACAACATCATCTGCACGACTGAAAAAGGCACGTTCGTGGTGGATCGGGTGGCAAATGATTTGGTAGAGGCGATGGCGGCGCATGGCGGGTACGTGCTGACGTCATGGCAGATTCGGCGCTTGTGGGGCATTGTGTGTCGGGAGGATCATGGCCCCGGTGAGGCGGCCTATATGCACAAGGAATTTATCGGGCAAAACGCGAGTGTGCTGCTACGCGAACTCGGTATCAAGGTTGGGCCGGAGGTGCGCCAGATTGTGGCGGAGGTTGAACCCGACCATCCGCTGGTGTGGACGGAACAAATGATGCCGTTTATGCCAGTGGTGCGGATGCCGGATGTCCACAGCGCGATTGATCTGGCGTGGCGCAGCGAACATGGCTATCGGCACACGGCGGTGATCCACAGCAAAAATGTGGATCACATGACCCACATGGCCCGCCTGATGGACTGCTCAATTTTTGTGAAGAACGGGCCGAATTTTGCGGGGTTGGGGGTTGGGGGTGAGGGTTTTTGCTCCTATACTATTGCCAGTCCAACGGGTGAGGGCCTCACCACCTGTCGGAGTTTTTCACGGCTGCGGCGGTGCGCCTTGATAGATGCGTTCAGGATTACCTAGTCTCGTCCGAAAGACGGATTTTTTTCATAACCCCTATCAAAATCTATTAACCTCTGCTAGAATACACTTAACGCTCGTTAAGTTAGTTCTGGCATTTTCATTTTTTGCGACGAGTTTTGCGCAACGCCGTAACTTATTGACACGTATTGAATTATAGCCTTTTAAGAAGCAAAGATTTTATACATCTGCCGAGCAAAAATTATTGTTGTATGGGGGGCCACATGCTCTACACCCTCTGGCTAAAACTCAGGGAGTTATTGACGGGTACCAATAACCTACAATTTCAAACCGAGGCGATGAGCGCCAGTCCCAGTTATGAGCAGTTTCGCAATTTATTCCGCGAGCGGGTCTGGTATCGAGACTGGTTTGGCAATTCACTGCGCGAACGGTGGCCTTTGCTGCTGTTTTTGCTGGCCTTTCAATCGCTCTATTTCCCGATTAATCAGGTCGTGAGCGGCGGCGTGCATCTCTATATCCCACAAATTGATGGGAATATTCCACGCCTGTCTATCTTTGTGATTCCCTATGCGATGGGCTTCATGCTCATGCCGATTTTTCCATTGTTGGCGGCATGGAAGTTTTCGCGCCAGATGTTCCAAGAGTATGCCATCGCGTTCTTCAGTGTTATGGTGCTTGGCTTCATCATCTGGTTAGCGATGCCTGCCTATATCATCAAGCACTCATTCGAACCCAATGGTTTTTTCGATCAACTGCTGTATCAACTGCATGACGGCGATTCATCATATGGCACACATAATTCCTTCCCCAGCAGCCATGTTTATTATGTCACGGTAGCGATGGTCTACTTTTGGCGAAAATGGCCCAAGCAGTGGATTTCGTGGGCCACCTTTACCGTCGCTAATGCCGCCAGTACGCTGTTTACCCATCAGCATTATTTCGCGGATGTGGTGGCGGGGTTCGCGCTGACATGGTTCGCCGTGTGGCTGACCCGTCGTCATCTCCTGCCGATTATTCGACGCCGCGAGGTACAGTTCGGGGTTGCGGATATGGAGGGGACTAGCATCCAACGCCGCTAGATTTTTAAAGCCCAACAAACCACAGCCTGACACAATTTCTCAGGCTGTTTTTGTTTTTAATATCAGAAGTAGTTTATAATGCAAATTTCTTATCATGAGAATATTTGCAAGGCATCTTATGGCTGAAGGTCAATATATTTTCCTCAGTTACGCACGGGCTGAATCAGAATTCGCTCATAAACTTGCTGCCGATCTAAAAAATGCGGGTTGGTCGTTGTGGGTAGATACGTGGGAAATCAAAACAGGCCAAGACTGGCGGCGAAAACTGGAATTAGGCGTTAACAACTGTGTGGCACTGATTTCCGTCCTGTCGCCCAAATATTTAACACGGCCCTACTGCATGAATGAATTAAGAAGGGCCGATGAACTCCCTCGCCCAATTATTCCTATTTTACTATCCCATATACCATCTTCAGATTGGCCTATAGCTATACAAGAGAAGCAATACAGCGATTTTAGGGATTGGCGGAACGATGCCTCGTACCAAAAACAACTCAAAGAGTTAATCGAGGCCCTTCCGATAGCAACCTCGCTTGAAGTAGTATCTCGCCCTCCTGCTGAAATTCAATATATCAATACCTTGATTGCTGAACTTGGGAAATATGAAGGAGTCGAGGAATATATTGAACTTGCCTCTCAAACCACCTCTCGACCTGAACCACAAAAAATTAAAGCCGCTGGGCTTGAGTTATTGACACATGATCGCAAAGAAACTTTTCATTTCAAAGACATTCATGATGTAATCACCCGCCATCCACGTTTTGTTCTCATTGGTGAACCGGGTGCTGGCAAAACGACCACCCTTCGACGACTTGCTATTGAAGCTGCTCAAACCTATTTAGAAAACCCCCGTACAGCACCTACTCCTCTATATCTTCGACTACCCGAATGGGCCAGTATACGCCAACAGGAAAATATCAGTTTTTCGGAATTTATCAGTCGGTATTGGAAAAAGAAGGGGCTGCCGACTGAAAGCAATCCTATCGTACTTATCAACCAAGGCAATGTTAACCTCTACTTCGATGGCCTAAATGAAATGGGGAGTCAAGGCGGAACTCTTGCCAAAGAACTGAGCAAATGGATTGCAGATAACTCTCCAAACCAGATGGTCGTGACGTGCCGTCTGCTCGACTACGCCAACAATTTAGAACTCGATACCCTACCGACGGTGCTGCTTGAAGAAATGGATAAACAACAAGTCGAGCAGTTTGCCAAAAATTATCTTCAAGACAAAGCTGACTCATTCCTACAGAAAATCTTTCAGAATAGCGAAGATGAGCGTAGTTTTTTTCGCCTTGCCCGTAATCCCTACCTCTTGTCAGCATTGATTACAGTATTTTTGGCTGGTGGCGATTTGCCGCGTAATAATGGCCTGCTTTTTCAAGGACTGACGAAAGCGTTGTGGGAACGAGAGTGGCGGATAGAAAACGCGATTTCCCCCACTGAAAGATTGACATCTGAAGATGAGGCGAGATTTGAAGAATCATTTGAGGAAATGACAAACGCTTTCGCAAAACTCGCCTTTGCCATGATTGACGAATACAAGCCCATTGATGTTTCGGTTGACTACGCCCTAAAACATTTGGAAAGCGACCTGCTCCTAGAGAGAGGGAAATGGGCCAACTTTATAGATGTTAATGGCAATGAAGTACGTTTTTATCATCAATTAATGCAAGAATACTTTGCGGCAGTAAATTTGGATCAGATAGGCTCACAGCGATTTACACAATTTCTGGCTATTTTCAAAGAGTTCATCATATACTTTTTATTACTAAGTTGGCGTAGTGCAGCTTATTATTTGCTAGCATTCTTCTACAGGGCATTTCACAAAGTAACTTTGTTGGAAAGTTTAATATATTCTTCCCTACGAGAGGATTCAAAATGGCGGGAAGTAATAATTAGTTTAGCAGGTATCACCAAAAATCCAGATTCTTTAATTACAGAATTGGCGACAAAAAATCCGATTCTTGCGGCGGATTGTGCAATTACGGGAATACAAATTTCATCATCTGCCACAAATGAGATATTAAGCGGTTTAGAAGAAAGACTCCAAAGCATATCAGTGCCACGCGAACATGTTAAGGCATTAGGTCGCCTCAATCATCCCAAATCAGTAACCATTTTGGGCGATTTTATTAAAGACGGGAGTAAAGATGCTGGGTCTCGTGAGTTGGCAGTCCAAACTCTTGGAAAAATGCGCAACCCTACAGCAATACCTATCTTACTCCGCCTGTTAGATGACAACGATGATGAAATATCTTGGTTTGCATCCTTAGCTTTAGGGAAAATGGGTAAAGAAGCTGTAGAGCCATTACTAAAATTGCTATTAAACCCCCATTCAGACCGCTGGAATAATGCACGAGTAGCGCTTACTGGAATAGGCAATAATGCTGGAATAGGCAATGATGCCACACCTGAAATAGTGGAAGCGCTATTCAAATTCTCAGACCGCGTGCAACTTGAAAGATTAGCCCATGTACTGGTGCGATTACCTGAATTGGACGAGAGAGCAATACCCGGATTAATGTTTATTCTAAGGCACTGTAATCAATATAGAGAAGATTGCCGAATTGCTATTGACCGTCTTGGAGAAATCAAGGCTACCTCTGAACTCGTCGAACTCCTTTCGATATTAAATGACACATCATTGTCATGGGTAGTTGCAGGCAATTTGTATGATATTGGCACACCAGAAGCCTTATCAGCCGTCGAGGAATGGAAACAACATCAAGACTAAACTTGATTTCAGGCTACACATATCCCCTATACCCTGCATGGTGCTTCCGCTATAATCAACTTCATCCCATTTAAATCAGACCATTAGAAAACGACATCATGCAACCATCCTCTCGCATTCAATATCGCTATTATGATCTTGTCATGGCAACGTTTGTGACAGTGCTGCTCCTGAGCAACCTCCTCAGCAGCGCCAAAATAATTGACATCGGCCTCGGCAGCATCGGCTCATTGAGCTTTATTTTCGATGCAGGCACGATTGTCTTTCCGATTTCGTACATTTTTGGCGACATCCTAACCGAAGTGTATGGCTATAAACGTTCGCGCCGCGTTATCTGGATGGGTTTTGGTGCATCCATTTTGATGGCGTTCTGCGTTTGGATTGTCGGCCTGCTGCCCGGTGAAGCCTATTGGACAGAAAGTACGGGTCAAAGCGCCTATGATGCCATTCTCAGTGGCATTCCGAATTTGATTGTCGCCAGCCTCAGTGCCTATTTTGCAGGCGAATTTTTGAACAGTTTTGTGCTGGCAAAACTGAAGGTTGCCACCGAAGGTCGCTATTTGTGGATGCGGACGATTGGCAGCACGCTGATCGGTGAAGGTGCAGACTCGATTATCTTTGTCGGAATTGCCACGTTGCTTGGCACACCGGGGTTTGTGCCCGAAATCATGCTTTCGCTGATTGCTACCAATTACATTTTGAAGGTGGGCATTGAAGCCGCCATGACCCCCGTCACATATAAAGTGGTCAATACCCTCAAGCGCGTCGAAAATGAAGATTATTATGACCGGGATACGAATTTCAACCCGTTCAAATTGGGGGTATAGTAAACTTATTGGCAACACAAAAGGGATTTCGAATGAATGATGATGAACATATGCTTCTACCCGACGGCCCCGATGAGGAAGCCCCACTACCGGAAGATCATCGCAGCGGCTATGTCGCAGTGATTGGACGGCCCAACGTTGGCAAAAGCACCTTGATGAATGCCATCTTGGGAGAAAAAATCGCCATCGTCAGTCCAAAACCCCAAACGACCCGTCTGCGCCAATTAGGGATTTTGACCCGGCCCGATGTGCAAATTGTGTTTATTGATACGCCCGGCATCCATCATCCTCGCAACGCCCTCGGTGAATTTATGGTCGAAGTGGCGGTAGCGGCCTTGCAAGAAGCAGATGTCGTTTTGCTGGTGACGGACGCCAGTGAACCCGTTACTGAAGAAGACAAAAACGTGGTCGAGATTCTAAATCAGGCCAACGAAGGCAATCACCTTAAGGTCATTCATGTCGTCAATAAGGTAGACCGCGCCCGCGACCCCGAAAAATATCAGCAACATTTTGAGGGTCAACGTGCTCTTGTGCCGGATGCGGTTTGGACGACCACCATCGCTACCGACAACACGGGCATTGAGGCATTAGTCAAAATGATCGTCGAGCGATTACCGCAAGGGCCGCGCTTCTACCCCGAAGACCAAATCTCTGATCTGCGTACCCGCGATATTGTTGGGGAAATGGTGCGTGAGGCGGTTTTGCTGCATACTGAACAAGAAGTGCCCCATGCCGTCGCGGTAGAGGTAGAAGAATTTTCGGAGCGCGAAAATGGGGTGGTCTATATCAATGTGACCATTAATGTTGAGCGCGACAGTCAAAAAGGGATTATCATTGGGCAAAAGGGGCAAATGCTCAAGAAAATTTCGATACACGCCCGCCGTGAAATTGAACGGTTTTTGGAGACGCGGGTTTATCTCGAACCGCATGTCAAGGTGCTTAAAAATTGGCGGAAGGATGAAAACGCCCTCCGTCGTCTCGGCTATCGAATTCAGCGCTAAACATAATCACTTTTATCAAAAGGCTATAGAAACCCATGCAGCAACCCTTTCAACCCTACCAGCAATATACCATGCAGCCCGCCCCCAAAAAGCTCAGTTGCTTTACCCCTACATGCGGCTGCTGTCTGGGGCTGGGTTTATTGGTCTTATGCCCTTTGATCGCTATGATTGCATGTGTCGGAATTGTTTTGCGGGGCAATCCTGACCCCCTCTATTCAGATTATCGGACTGACCCCACTGCTGCCGCTGAATATGACGTATTATTTGATAACGCGATAGCCCAAGCGCGGAGTGATGGTCAATTTAATGTCGGTATTGAAGATCGTGATTTTGAGTCGTGGTTGAATGTGGAATATCGCAACAATTTGGCCGAAAACAATGAAGGGAACACGGAAGACCTGCCTGATTGGGTCAAGGACATGAAGTTCCAAACAAAATTTGATAATAATGAGGTGACACTGTTTGGAACCACCGAATTTTCGGGCATTACCTTTAATATGCTGATCATTTCGGAAGTCAGCATCAACACCGATCCGGTTACACGCCCCACCCGACCACTGAATGTGGAAGTATCCAAATTTCAAGTGGGCAGTTTGAATATGCCTGACAGCTTCCGCACTGAAATGGCGGACAGCATCGCAGATGGATTAAGCGAAGAACTGACCCAAGTCAATCAACGCTACGAACTGACCTCGCTCAGTATCGAAGATGGGACGATGCGGTTTAGCGGGCACGTGGTTCGATAATCTTCTCCAAAATCACCCGGCCTTCCTCCACATCCTGTCGGATACGGGCAATCAGATCATCAATATTGGTGAATTTGGCCTCTCCACGCAGCCATGCCACAAAATCGAGGTCAAGGCGCTGTCCATAAATATCACGGTCAAAATCCAACAGATAGGGTTCAACCGTGATATTGTGCCCATTAAAGGTAGGGCGTACCCCAACGTTGGTCATCGCCATAAAGGTCTCGCTGCCAAGATGAGCTAAAGAGGCGTAGATGCCGTTTTTAGGAAGCACCTGCTGTTCCCAATAGGCCATATTAGCAGTAGGAAAGCCAATCTGCCGACCCCGTTTTTCACCATCTATGACAATGCCACTTATTCGATAATAGCGGCCTAAATCCGAGGCGACTTTTTGTACATCGCCCTCCGCCAACGCTGCCCGAATGCGTCCGCTGGAAATGCGTTCGCCGTTGCCATCGGTAAACAGCAAATCAATCGTCTCGACAGTGAAGCCTTTTTGATGCCCCTGTTCGGTCAGATAGGCCACGTTGCCTTCGCGCTTATAGCCCAATGCAAAATCAGGGGTGGCCCACAACGAAGCCATTTTCAGGTGTCGGGTCAGTAAATCTACAAAATCGGCAGCACGAATCTGGCGAGTCTGGTCGTTAAAGGGATGGGTAATGACCACATCTACGCCCAATTCGCCTAACAGCGCGGCCCGTTCGTCGGGGCTGGTCAAATAATATGGCCCTTGAAGGCCACGAATGACCACATCGGGATGCGGGAAAAAGGTTAGGACAACGGCAAGGCGATTGAAGGCGTGGGCGGCCTGCACCAAATGAGAAATCAAGTGCTGATGTCCACGATGAACGCCATCAAACACCCCGACTGTGACAATACTGGGGTGGTCAAGTTGGGCATTTTCTAGCGATTGAATGTGTTGCATGAAATATCGAATCCAGTGCAAGATCAGTGATTAAAAACCTTCAGCGGTTTCCAACGGCCCGGCTGCTCGGCAATCGGTTCCAGAATCGCCAGAAATTTACCCCCGTCGTCGTAGGCCCGCAACAAGTCGGTGGCACTTGGCAACTCCTCAGATAAATTTAGCCAGACACCATTTTGCACAGCGCGGCTTTGTGATTCATCGAGGTCAATCCGGGAGAATTCTTGAAGGGCCATTTCCGGGGGCAACAAATACTGCTGCCATGTATTCTGTCGGATAGCCTCACGAAAAACTTCCAAATCAATGGCATTATCAGTCGTAAACGGCCCACTCGCCACCCGCCGCAACCCGGCTAGATGTGCCCCAACACCTAACATCCGCCCTAAATCAAAGGCCAAACTGCGGATATACGTACCCGGTGAGCAATGCACCCGTAGCAGGAAGGTCGGGAAATCCCACGTCATGATTTCGAGGTCGTAAATGGTCACAGGGCGCGGGGCCAGTTCCAATGTATCGCCCTGCCCCTTCCGCGCAATCTCATAGAGTTTTTTGCCACCCTGCTTAATCGCGCTGTAGATCGGCGGGATTTGTTGAATATCGCCGCGAAATTCGGGCAATATCGCCTCGACCTGCTCGCGTGAAATTGGGGTGTCGTGGGTGGCAACAATCTCCCCCTCCGCATCATAGGTGGTGGTTTCGATGCCCAAACGCACTTGAGCCTCATATATTTTGGGGTGACCCATGACATATTCACTTAGGCGGGTGGCTTGGCCGAGACACAACATTAAAACCCCTGTCGCCAATGGGTCAAGCGTTCCAGCGTGGCCGATTTTTTTGATACTGGTTTCGCGGCGCACAACCGCCACGACATCATGGCTTGTCCACCCAAGTGGCTTGTCTATATTCAATAAGGCGAATTCAGGGGAGTGGCTCATAAGGTTTCAGGTTCCAACCCCTCTCAATGACAACATCGGGAGAGGGGATGGGTCTATCGGCTGTAGACAGGATTGCCGCGTGCGAGTTCGGCTTTTAACATCGGCAGTACCCGTGCGAGGGCTTGGTCAAGCGTTACCCCACGCAGGGTTGCCCCACCTGCCGCCACATGACCGCCCCCACCCAGCGCCAATGAAATTTCGGCGACGCTATAGCCGGGAATGGAACGGAAACTACATTCAACATCTGACCCAATCACGGTAAAGGCGGCGGAGACTTTGGCATCGTCGGCTTGAATTAGATAACCGGAGAGGCCGGTATAATCACCGACCCGCATTCCACTAGCAACAATGTCCGACTCATCAATGGCGGCCCACACAAGGCCATCCTCCAATTGCATCCGCGAGACGGCCAACGCCTGCAACCGCATCAGGCCCGTTGGAATCCGCGCCAATGTCAACTGCACGACTTGGGTCAAGTTCGCTCCGGCAGCAATCAAACGCTGGCCGGTTTGCAGGGTATGGGCGGAGACATTGGAGGTGCGGAAACACAGGGTATCCGTTACCAAACCCGTCATCAGGGCTTGGGCAATATCGGCGCTGAGGGGCATCCCTAGCTGATCGAGCCAATCCAATACCCCCTCGGAAGCGGCGGCGGTGCGGGCATCCACCAAATTCGCATCGCCAAACATCAGATTGGTCTGGTGATGATCCAGCTGGATGAGAGGACGCCCTAACCCCAGTAACTCTGCACCGATTTGGCCTAAGCGTTCGGTATCGCTGGAATCGGTGCTGATGACCAAATCTGGCAGGGGGTTTTGCAAAGTGGATTGAATGTCGGCACTGTTCGGCACAAAAGCAAACCGTTCAGGCAGGCCGCCTTCGACATAGGGGGTAACATGCTTGCCCTGACTGCGAAGGGCCATTGTGAGGCCCATCATTGAACCAATCGCATCTCCATCGGGTTGCAAATGGGTGACGACAGCGATTTTTTGCGCCGTCGCCACCAGTTCTGCTGCTTTATCCCATTCCAACTGCACGAGTGGTGGGGGATTACTCTTGGTCGTCGTCATTCATGTCATCCAGTGTAGAGGCGGACTGTTCACGTTCCGCCAGCGCATCCAAGACTTCTTCGATATGATTAGCTTGTTGCAGTACCACATCCCATTTGAAATGGAGTTGGGGCATCCGGCGCAACCGTAGGCGAGATGCCAGTTCTTTCCGCAAAAAGCCTTGGGCCTGCCGCAAGCCTTCCATCACTTCATCGCGGCGGCTTTCGTCCCCAAGCGCATTGACGAAAATCTCGGCATGTTCGATCTCTCGATCCAACCGCACTTCCATAATCGTCACCCCATGCAAGCGGGGATCACGCACTTCGGTGAGCATCAGTTGGCTCAGATGGGACAAAATCAAATCCGCTACCCGTTCCGATTTGATGGTCATGGCGTTTCTCCTTCCTTGAATACGCTTAGTTCACGCGCTCCTTGACCAAAAATTCAATCTGATCACCTTCTTGGAAATCATTAAATTTATCAAGGGACACGCCACATTCGAAGCCCTGACGTACCTCTTGCACATCGTCTTTGAGATGTTTGAGGCTGCCAATCGTCAGGCCATCGGCGACGATCTTGCCACGCCGCACCACCCGCGCTTTGGACTTGCGTCGAATGGTACCGGTGCGGACATAACATCCGGCAATCTGACCGACCCGCGAGATGTTGAAAATCTGGCGGACTTCGGCCATACCAACAACTTTGTCTTCGTACACCGGGTCGAGCATCCCTTTGAGAGCTTTTTCGACATCTTCCACCATCTTATAGATGATGTCATAGGTGCGAATGTCTACCCCGGTTGAGGAGGCCACCCGTTCAGCGGCAATATCGGCAGTGCTATTAAAGCCGATAATGACCGCGTGAGAAGCACTGGCGAGATTGACATCATTTTCGGTGATGTTACCGACATCGGCGTGCAAAATCCGTACTTTGACCTCATCCGACGCCAAATCTTCCAACGAATTGACCACAGGCTCCAAACTGCCATGCACATCGGTTTTGACAATCAGCAGCAGTTCTTTGTTTTCGCCCTGTCTAAACCGATTGAAGAAATCTTCCAATGTCATCACAGGGGCGGCCTGTGCATTGGCCTCTTGTTGGGCCAACTGACGACGCCCATCCGCAATGCTGGCGGCGGCTTTGATATTCGGTACAACCTCAAAGCGATCCCCCACCTGTGGGGCAATATCCAAGCCCATGACGGACACAGGGAAGGATGGCGGTGCTTCATCTACTTTACGGCCACGCTCGTCAAACAAGGATTTCACGCGACCATAAGAGAGTCCGGCAACAACTATATCGCCGGTATGCAGCGTACCATTTTGCACCAGCAGGGTTGCCAATGGGCCACGACCTTTTTCAGTGCGGCTTTCCAAAACCACCCCACCGCCCTTGCTCTTGGGGTTCGCCACAATCTCGGCTTCTTCCGCGACCAGCAAGATCGCTTCGAGCAGGTTTTCGAGGCCCATTTTGTTGCGGGCAGAAACTGGAACAACCAGTGTGTCCCCACCCCACTCATCGGGAGTTAGGCCAACATCGGATAGTTCTTGTTTGACCAAATCCGGATTGGCGTTAGGTTTATCCACTTTGTTGAGGGCCACCACAATCGGCACCCCGGCAGCTTTGGCATGGTTGAGGGCTTCGCGGGTGGTGGGCATCACACCGTCGTCGGCAGCGACCACCAAAACCGCTACGTCCGCGCCCTGTGCGCCACGTGCCCGCATCGCGGTAAAGGCTTCGTGACCGGGGGTATCAATAAAGGTGATTTTCTGGCCTTTATATTCGGTCTGATAGGCACCAATGGCCTGCGTAATCCCACCCGCCTCACCATCGGCCACATTCGTCTTGCGGATGACGTCGAGCAGTGAGGTCTTACCATGATCTACGTGGCCCAAGATCGTAACCACCGGGGGACGGCGTTGTAGCTGGGCAACTTCTTCAGTCCCATACAACTCCCTACGCCACTGGGGTTTTTGCGCTTCCATCTCAGCGCGTTTTTCCTCTTCCTGCACTTCACGCAGGGGGCGCGGTTGGAAGTTCATTTCTTCAATGATGATGGCAGCCGTGTCATAATCCAACTGCTGATTGATCGAAGCCATGATACCGTTGGCAATCAACTTTTTCATGACTTCAATCGGGCTGACTTGCATCAATTCAGCCAATTCACGTACCGTGACAAAATCCGGCACATTTAAAATTTGTCGCTCTTGTTGCGTCATATAACTGGAATCCTCCTAAACTTAAACAACAACACACGCCGCAGGTCAATAACTGCTCCGGGAAGAAAATTCGCTGCGCGAGACTTGCGATGGCGACTCCCCGGAGACCCTGCGACGTGTGCTGGGTACTTCCTCAGAATTTTGCACCTCCCTCGGTCTGAAGGAGGTGGTCAATGGGGTCGCCCTTAACTCTGGTCGTCGTGCATCGGGAACATCGCTGCTCTTATCCGGTTTCGGTCTTCAGGTGTCAAGGTCGTTTTGAGTGCTTTCTCCAACGCATTTAAGGCCATTTGAAACGCCTGCTCAGGGTTCTCGATATGCAGATGTTCTTGCCAACAAGCCACATCATTGCACATATAGGCCCCGCGCCCATTTTTCTTGCCCGTAGGGTCAACCTGTACGCCATCTTCCAATGTGCGGACAAGGCGCACCAACGCCCGCTTGTTATCTACCTTGCGGCAAACGACACACGTGCGCTGGGGAGTTTTTTTGCGTGGAGATTGCTGCTGCTTGCTCATCCTTCCCTACTTAATACACTGACTACTAAAAACTGTCATCTGTATCGAATTCATCAAATTCGCCCCGGTCACGGTTACCCTTGCGGCGGCGCTTGGCAACGACTTCGCCCATATCTTCATCAAAAACCAATTGGACACGGCTTTGCTTGGGCTTCTTGGTCTTCGACTTCTTCTTGCGGCCAGACCGCTTGTCGCTCAAGCGCTCATCACCCTCGACTTCTTCGAATCCTTCTTCCCATTCAACGGGAGCAACCGGGGTTTCTGCGACTTCTGGCACAGCGATCTTATCAGTACGGCGTTTTTCACGGGGCGGCGCTTCTTCGGCTGCCAGCGCAGGCATGTCGGGGAAGGCGGGACGAACCACATCTTCTTCCTCTTCGACCACCGGTTGCACCCCTTCGGCGGCAGCCTCAATCACTGGGGCAGGCTCGGCAACTTCTGGCTCGGAGGGAACAGGTTCTTCGGCTGGGGCTTCTTGGGCCTGCAAGATTTCAGGAATTACCAAGTCGTCAAGGGCATATTGAATGGCTTCCATCGCATCGTCGCCAGCTTTATTCGCCGCCAACATCCGCGCCAAACCTTCTTCATCGGCTAAGACACGCACCATCAATTCGCCAACCGTCTCGATTTTGCCGAGGGCCTTCACAATATCTTCGGCCAGTTCCAAAACCGCAATCGGCATGTTGAAGGCTTCGACGGGCACGAGTGGACGCACTGAATCCAAGAGGGATTGGCGTTCGCGCTTGACGGCATCGCGCTGATCTAAGATCAAGCGTTGCGCGACATTCACAAAATTGGTCAGGGTGGTATATTCTTCAGGATTCACCGGGCGATTGGTGCGTTTCTTTTCAAGGATACGCTCCACCTCGGCCACCAATTCGCGGTTCTTGATCTTCATAATGCTGAGAGGCGCGGTACTGACGGCAGCCACATTTTCAATCGCGGCTTCGGTCACACTCTTGATGTCAATACGCCAGCCCGTTAGCTTGGCCGCCAAGCGTGCATTTTGACCTTCACGGCCAATTGCCAGTGACAAATTATCTTCTGGCACCACCACAAGGGCTGTCCGCACTTGGTCAATATCTTCGTGCAGATAGACCCCACTTACGCGGGCAGGAGATAGGGCCTTCGAGATAAATCGGGCGGGATCGGGGTCCCACTCAATAACGTCAATCTTCTCGTCATGCAGTTCTTTGATGATGTTTTGGATACGCATCCCGCGCATCCCCACACATGCACCCACCGGGTCAATGCCTTCTTGCAAAGCTGCTACCGCCACCTTGCTGCGATACCCTGCTTCACGCGCAATGTTCTTGATTTCCACCTGCCCGTTATAGATTTCCGGCACTTCGTATTCCAACAGGCGACGCAGCATGTCTTTGTGGGCACGGGAAACGATGATCTGCGGCCCACGTGTACTCTTGTTCACTTCGGCGACATAGGCCCGAATTTTATCATGGGCCTTATAGCGTTCGTTGGGCATCTGGTGTTGTTTGGGCATAATGGCTTCGGCGCGACCCAAGCTGAGTGTCACCACGCCATGTGCGGTGCTTTGGACTGTGCCCGTCACCAAATCACCCTGACGGTCAATAAATTCGTCATAGAGGGAATCGCGCTCCGCCTCTCGAATGCGCTGCAAAATCACCTGCTTGGCGGTCTGGGCAGCGATACGGCCAAAGCTGGCGCTGGTGGGAGTGACCGGGGCCATCACCATATCCCCAACTTTACAATCGGGGTCTTGTTTCTGGGCTTCATCGAGCAGCACTTCGGTACGGTTGTCTACGATGCTGGTCACGACTTCTTTTTCGACAAAAATCTGGGGGCGGCCAGTCGGGTCAATTTGTGCTTGAATCCGCTGCTGGTTCGACCCGATATTGGCATCTCGCCGATAAGCCGAAACAAGTGCCTGTTCCAACGCCTCTAGGACGACTTCTTTGGAAAGGGCACGGGTTTCTAAAATTTCATTGAATGCCAGTGTAAAATCGCTCTTCATGGCACTTTCTTTACTCCAACAAATTGACTAACACTGATAATGGGTGATTTTCTGGCAACTTTTCGGCGATAGATTCTTCCTGCGGACACTTAATATTCTGACCTTAAACAACTAGAAGTGGGGGCTGCCCACTTCTAGGAAACGTTCGATATGAGAATTGAGCCTAGCTCATTTAGGATTTTAGCATGGGTTTTTATGGGAATCAAGCCTGATTCCCACATCCAATAGAACTCTAATTCACCTCTTTGAGAATTCTTTGGATACAAAGCCTTCCACCTATCGACAGCATCGCTGGTCAGTCTGGTTCGGCAACCCATTTAGCGGAAGTTGACTCCGCTTCAGTCGCAGTTAGGTCAACAGGCCATTCATTGGTAATCAGGCGAGCCGAGCGGTTGCGGGTGAAGTAGTTAAAGACCCACTGCACAAAAATGACCACCCGGTTTTCGAATTCGACCATTTTCATCAGGTGGACAAAGACCCAGAACAACCAACCCACAAATCCCCATAGGCGTATTCTAAAGGGTAAATCCGCTACCGCCGATGACCACCCGATGGTCGCCAAGTTGCCGAAATTGGTGTAGCGAAAAGGCTTATCCATTGGCGTACCCTGCAAGCGTTTTTGGATGACCTTCGCCGCATATGCCCCACCCTGAATGGCGACTTGGGCAACCCCCGGCAGCAGTTTGCCATCCATTTCCAGATGGGCAAGGTCGCCGATGACAAAAATTTCGGGATGGCCCGGTATGGTTAAATCTGGCTGCACCATCACCCGTCCAAATCGGTCGAGGGTAGCTCCAGCTTTTTCGGCTAAGAACTTACCCAGTGGTGAGGCCAATACTCCTGCTGCCCATAACACGGTTTCGACCTCAATCGTTTCCAGTTGATCGCCATGTTTCAGCGTAACACGCCCCGGTTGAATATCGGTGACAAAGGATTGGGTTCGCACCTCGATATGGTGATTTTGAAGGGTATGCAGGGCCTTTTTGGATAAAGACACAGGATAGCTCGGCAGGACGTTTTCGACACCTTCGACCAACAAAATGCGTGTGTCGGCAGGGTTGATGTTGCGGAAATTATCTTTGAGGGTTAGATGGGCAATTTCACTAATCGCGCCAGCCATTTCTACCCCAGTTGGGCCAGCCCCTACCACGACAAAGGTTAGCAGTGCTTGACGCCGCTGCGAGTTGGTTTCCAATTCGGCACGCTCGAAGGCAGAAAGAATGCGACTGCGAATGCTGGTGGCATCTTCAATCGTTTTTAGCCCCGGCGCATGGGCTTCCCACTCGTCGTTGCCAAAATAATGATGGCGCACCCCGGTGGCGATAATTAGGGAATCGTAGCTGACCCGTTTTTCACCCATGACGACTTCACGAGCCTGCGGGTCAATATCCGTAACCTCGGCCATCAAGACTTGGATATTTGCGGCCTTCTTCAAAATTCCACGCAGAGGTGAGGAAATATCGGCGGGTGAGAGCGCCCCGGTAGCGACTTGATAAAGTAGCGGTTGGAAGAGGTGGAAATTGCGGCGGTCAATCAGGGTAACATGGGTAGGTGTTTTTTTGAGCTTTTTGGCGGCACTCAGTCCTCCAAAACCCCCACCAATAATGACAACACGATGCTGCTGCATACTCATGACAATATCCCCCTTTGGATAGCCATAGATATTTTGAGTATAGACGGTCTCACAAGGAGAAAAAAGTTTTGGGGTTGTATATTGTGACAAATTTCACAACGTAATATTTGAATGAGACACTACCTCTTTGGGCAGAACCTTCAGCATACGATTTCCTGACATATGCGAAAAAATTCGCACACCCCCTTGACATAGATTGCTCGGTGGGTTACGCTGTGTATGCGAAAAAATTCGCGCGAAGAATTTCGCAGAACGTTTCCGAATCGGGTGGGCAGGATGACTGTACACAAATCGCCCTGCCCGCTCCCATCGTAAGGAAAAACGCATGGCTGACAATATGTATGACCAGCTTTCTCGGCGCGAACGCCAAATCATGGACATCATCCTTGAGATCGGTGAGGCCACGGCTGCTGATATTCAACAACGGCTGCCCGACCCTCCCGGTAATTCGAGTATCCGGGTGATGCTGCGAATCTTGGAGGAAAAGGGGCATTTGACCCACCGTGAAGAAGGGGGTCGCTATCTCTATGCCCCCACTGTCGAGCCAGAAAAGGTGCGCCGTTTTGCGCTACGCCATCTCATCAAAACGTTTTTTGGCGGCTCAGTTCCTAATGCGGTCTCCGCACTGATTTCTACTGAAGACCTCTCCAAAGACGAACTGGATGCGTTGGCCCAATTGATTGAGGCAGCCCGTCAAGAAAACCAAGAAAATCCAGAAAATGATGAGGCATAACCATGAAGCTGAACCCTGAACTCTTGGAATTTACGGGTATGATCGCCCTGCGTGTGACGTTTGTCTTGATGGTCGCCGGGATTGCCTCACTGCTGTTGCGTCGTTCTTCGGCGGCGCTGCGTCATTGGGTCTGGGTGCTGGCGATGTGTGCAGCCTTGTTAATGCCCGCTTTTGTGATGATCGCACCGCACTGGAACGTGGCATTGCCAACTAAGCCTTCAGCGACAGACGCCCCTTATCGGGATGGCAATAAGGGCACTTCATTTAATCCTTTTATACGTCCAACCGTCAATCCTTTACTTCCGGCTACCAACAATCAAACTGATGCCGATCCACATGTGACGACGGTCAGCAATTCGTCTGGCGCATCCATAATACCAACTCTCGCAAGTCAACCAAACACCGATAAGCGGCCTGATACTCGCATCGTGTGGCCGAATTTTGCAACGCTGCTGCTGACAGTATGGGCAATCGGCGCTGTCGGTATTCTGTGGATAGGAATTCGCCACTATGGGAAATTTCGACGAGTGACGACCCACGTCCATGCCTATGTCCTAGAAGTGCCACAAGGCATTAACGAACTCGCCGCTGAAATTCGCCAAACTTTGGCTATTCGTCGGCCTGTCCGGTTGATGATGACACCAGCGATCAGCATCCCAATGACCATCGGGGTGGTACATCCCGTTATTTTGCTGCCTGCTGACGCCGCTACTTGGGACGCCGAGCGCCGTAGAGTTGTACTGTTGCACGAAAGCATCCATATCGCGCGGTGGGATGCGCTGTTGGGTTGGCTGTCCCTGTTTGTGGTGGCGCTGCATTGGTTTAATCCATTAGCATGGGTGGCTACGCGCCGTCTGGCTATTGAAAGCGAAAATGCTTGTGATGACCGTGTACTGCAATTAGGGACGGCAGGACCAGATTATGCCGCGCATCTAGTGGCAATCGCCCAAAACTTTCTGGGTAGTCTGCACCACAAATCACTTGTGACCCCCGGTCTGGCGCAAATGACACAAATTGGGAATCTCCCCAGCCGCGTCCATGCCATTTTGGATAAGCAGCGACAACGTAACACTTCTCGCTGGCAAAAAGCGTTGGGGCTGCTGTTGGTATTGAGCTTGATTACCCCAGTTGCTACGATTGTCGGAGGGCAAAATGCACCAATAACCCAACCCAAGCGTGCCTATGCGGATGATGCCATTACCTTAACCGTCGGGCTGCCGGAAGACTTTCTGAATTCCTTTGACCGCACTCGATTAAGCCTCGACAAATTCGAAGCGGCACATCCGGGCGTGAAGGTCATACTGCGTCGGGATGATTCGGGATGGCTTGAAAACCCAGCCCCCTCCGACCCTGAAGCGTATCTGAACGACATCTCCGATTTTGCAGATACCGCCGATGTGGTCTTTATCTGGACAAATGAATATCTAAACCCAATTGCGACACGAGCCGGAATGTTTCTTGATCTTGCCCCCGCTATCGCCGTTGATCCAGATGCTTATAGTGGTCGCTATTTCCCGGCGGCGTGGTCATCGTATCAGTGGGATGGTGGGATGTGGGCACTGCCGACTATGCTTGACCCTGTGTTTGTCAGCTACAATCGCCCTGCCTTTGACGCAGCAGGACTCACCTATCCTGACGAAAATTGGACGATGGATCAATATGTGGCGGCGGCCCGTACCTTGACGACGACCAGTGAAAATGGCGTGACCACACCCGGTTTGTCCGGCGATCCGACATTTTTGTTTCAGGCACTTTTGGGACGACCTTTGGATAATATGCTGACCCTCGGCGATTCCACCAGTTTTGCGTGGGACAATGACCTTTTGGCGCTCGCTGAAACATGGGTGACCTTAGCGATGGAAGGCGCAGCAAGTATAGCGCCAAGCTACGAAATGTTTAGCCCAATACAGATTGGCGGTTCATGGGCGCTGCAGGGGGATTATACAAGCCCCGACGATGACGAAGATTGGTCAGCAGCCCTGCTACCCAATGGTTTTGGTGGGCTTGTCAATGCACCTGCGTTTGCAGTAAGTGCTGGTACCGGTTCACCTGAATTGGCCTATGAATTAGCCAAACATCTCAGCTTGATTAACACCTATCTCGAGACTACCCCAATCGCAGCAATGTCGGCGGTATTGGATGAAGCAGGTAATCCATCTTTCTATTTTGGCAAACCTGAAGAACAAAAAGCTGCGGATTTGATGGCTGCGGAGAATGCAATGCCACTTGCTAATCGTACTATGAGTGGTTTCTTGGTACAGGCACTATTCACTAGTACGGAAAATGGTGGTGATTTGATTACAGCCCTTGAAGAAATGAGAAATCGGGCCACTGAAGCACTTGTCTTGGCTGAAAATCTGCGACCCAATCTTGTCCTCTCCATTCCGCCAGAAGCACCGCCCGTCGAAGTCCCGCCCGGTGAAGTTGCCCTGCAATTTCATCTACTCAATAACGCCGACAGCATCCGAAATATGGAGCAGTGGGTACGTGCTGCCGCAGAATTTGCCGAGGCCGAGCCGGATGTATTCAGCGTAGATTTATTGACAGGCTATAACATCCAAGAAGGGCAACAGGTGGATTGTTATGTCTCCGATGCGGCATTTTTTGATCTTGCGCCGCTTGATCTTGCGCCGCTGATGGCGGCTGACCCGGCTTTTGATGCCGATAACTTTGCGCCGGGGATATGGGATGCTACACGTATTAACGGTCAAACCGCCGCCTATCCATTAGCCATACAGCCCGAATTGATGTGGGTGGACACCTCCTTCATGCAGCAGGCCGGGGTCAATTTGCCCACAGGCGATTGGGATATCACCACTTTTGAGGAGGCCATTCGGACTGTCAAAGATCAAGGTCTAGCCGATTCTGGTATGACCACGAGCTTTAATCAGCGGCTCTATTTGATGATGTTAATTGCCGCACATGGAGGCTTACCGATTGATTATCGTACGACTCCGGCCACGATTGACCTGACCAACCCACAAAATCTTAATGCCATGCAGCATGTGTTGGATTTGGTCAAACAAGGCTATATTGAGGACGATGCGGATGGCATTCCATCCTCTGGGGATGCCCCCATCCGCGTGCAGAATCCCTATGGTCTAGACTATCTACTGCTTGAACCCGTCACTGATGCGACAGGGATGCCATATCGCCCGATGCTTTACCCCACAGGTAAAGACTTCACCCCGATAGCCTATCGTGTTACGTCGGGCTACGTTTCGACCAATGCCCAAAATGCTGAGGCCTGTTATCGCTGGCTGAGTTTTGTAGCGCAACAGCCGGGTTTGGTCATCGGTGTGCCTGCCCAAAAGTCGGTACTCGATAACCCCGCTACCGAAGCATTTTATGGGTCTACGGTTGCCCAAACATGGCGTGATTTTCATAGCCGCCTCGAATCGCCCAATACCCTGCTTATCCCTGTTTATTGGGCCAGCAATGCCAAAGTTGAAACGGCGGCGGGGGTCTGGATTAATGAGGCCTTTACCGCTTATCTCAATGAAAATACCGATCTAGTCGCGGCCATGACCCAAGCCCAAGAACGCATTGACACCTATACTGCGTGTTTGGCAGATCTACCGGAATTGGCCGAAACTGGCACTGAGGGCGATTGGCAAGCCTACTTTGACGCCACGCTCGATTGTGCGGTAGGGGCTGACCCGGACATCATGAGTAAAGAGCCGTTCAGCTATATGTATGGTTCAAATTAGGAGCACCGCCCCCAACTACATAAATTGATTGGCGAGTAGTTGGGGGTAATTTTTGGGAAGGGAGGGTCGTACCTGATGAACCGATCTAAACTCCAATTATTTGAGCGCTTTACACCCGTCCTATTTTTGGGCGTCGCGGTGCTGGCGTGGGCCTTGATTCAACATGCGATGGCCGCGCAGCTAGAAGATACTACTCAACCTTCAATACCCCCAATGGCGATACCAGATTCGATCCAAATGAGTAGTGAGGCGGTGTTAGAGTGGACGGCACAGATACAACGACAGGGGTATCAAGTCATAATCAACCTGCAATCTTTTGGGACTACCGTCTGGCTGCGGCATCCCAGCGCCCTACAATGGGAGGTGATGTTCTTCCCGCTGCCATCCGCGTCATCCCCTACCCACAATTAAGGTATATCTGTAACATAAGGTCAGCGAGGGGCCGTTAGGTTTGCCTGTTTATGCGGCGGGCCGCTCTTTGAGTTGGGTAATGATAATACCACCTGCAATCAATAACCCCGTCGCCAGCAACAGGCTCGGCGTAAATGAACCACTATCGGTTTTTAGGGCGTCCATAATGTAGACAAAAATCACCGACCCCTGTCCAAAAAGTTGAATTAGGCCGTTGGATGTGCCTTCTGGTGTGGGATGCGTAATTTCCGCCGCGTACTGCATTCCGATGGGGCTGGTGCTAACCAAAAAGAACCCCAACCCAAAACCGGATACGAGAAGCAAAAGGGATGAGGTAGCAAAGGTCACTCCGATAAGGCCGGGGATCGCCAACAAAATGCCCATGAGCAGATAGGGCTGGCGTTTATGCTGCTTATCAGAAAAAGGGGGGATAATCACTGCCCCCAACACCCCGCCGACCAACATCACGGCCCCTAACGTGCCTGCATCGGTAGGCGTAAAACCGCGTGGCCGAACGATATTTTCGACCCATGTAGTAATTCCATTAAAAATGCCCAAACCCACAAAGGACACCAGTAGATAGAGCCAAAATGACCGTACTTTGAGGGCATGTTTTAGGCCATCCAGCATTAAGGCACGTGTTTCCATACCGGGAGGACAGGGGGGCGTCGGGGGATGCTCACGGGCCAACCCCAAAAACAAGACCGATGTAATAGCTGCAATCCCGCCATACCATAATTGCACTGAGGGGATGGAAATCTCTTCAGTCAAAATCGGGGTCAGCACCAAACCCAATGCCGTTCCTACCAGATTCGCAAGGGTCACCAAACCAACAGCCGTCGCGCGTTCCTCAATGGCAAACCAATTGGCGGGTACTTTTGTCCACGCATTCAGCAAAAAGGGTTGGGCGATGGCAATGCCAATCGAACTGATAAGCACTATCGGGTAATTTGTGCCCACCACCCCACGCACCACCCCAAAGATGCCCATTAAGATGACGCCGATGCTCACAGCCACGCGGAATCCATAGGTATCAATCACCCATGAAACAGGAATGGACAGCGGAATAAAGGCCAGCATAAAGACCATCGCCAGCAGGCCGATTTCCAGATCACCGACATCATAATATTTGGCGGCGGGGCCAGTAATCGGGGCATAACTAATCCACAACATTTGAATGGTCAGGTTGACCAGCATAAACACCGCCAACACGACCCAGCGATAGCGATATACGGTGTAGTTCGTCATGGATAGCTGTCTCCGTCATGAAAAATAAGTAATTGATCTAAGTGGGCAAGGAGCATTTCACGGGCGGAATAGCGCGTCAGGACGGCACCGGGTAGCTGATTGCCTAGCAGGAGGTGTATCAAGCCATGAATCCCCGACCAGATACCAATGACCAACAACTCGGTATCGCCTTGCGGTAAGAGTTGATCGGCTTGGCAGGCGGTCACGACTTCGACCATCAACGCGAAATTCTTTTTGGCCTGTTCCAAATAATCGGGGTAATCGTGTTCGTGTTCAACCACCCCCGAAAATGTGACTTTAAAATGATCGGGGGAATGCAGGGCAAATTGCACATAGGCCCATGCGGTTTCGATCAATTGGGTGCGCGGGTCATCAGCATTGGCTTGGGCGGCGGCACTGACCTGCTCATACAGCTTTTTATAGCCCTCGGCAGCGATGGCAGCAACCAGCGCCTGCTTATCAGCAAAATGGGCATAGGGCGCGGCGTGGCTTACCCCAACGTGTTTGGCAACTTTACGCAGGCTAAGAGATTGAATCCCCTCCTGTGAGAGAATCGTCAATCCAGCTTGAATAAGCGCATTTTTAAGGTCGCCGTGATGGTAATTATCAGTCATGGATTCAATCTTAGCGCAGAATCTTGACGGTGTAAAGTTTGCACGATACCATTATCTTTACAGTGTAAAGTTATTCTTGGAACAACCGATACCTATGAGCGAATTTGACTCGATTCGTCAGCAAGTTTTGGATTACAGCCAGCGCTTGGCACAAGAAGGATTTCTCAAGGGGACAGGTGGCAACGTCTCCGTTCGCCTGCCCAATCAAGACATCCTAGCGATTACCCCCTCCAATCAAGATTATTTCGCCATCACTCCCCATGACATCTGTGTATATCGCTTCGACCAGAACAAAGTCGAAGGGGATTTGAAGCCGTCTATCGAGATGGGCTTTCATATCGCTGTGTATCAAGTACGGCCCGATGTCGGCTGTGTGATGCACACCCATCAGGATTTTGGCAGCGCGATTGCTCTCATTGGCAAATCCGTCCCGGCTCTGTTTGATGAGCAGGTGCGCTTTTTGGGGCGTTCGGTGGAAATCATTCCCTATGCGCCATCTGGGACGGGGTTTCTGGTCAAGCAGGTACGCAAAGCCGTCAAAAATCACCACAATGCCTATATTTTGAAAAATCATGGGGTGCTGTGTCTTGGGCCAGACCCGGAACGTACTTTTCATAATGTCCTGCTCCTCGAAAAAGCCGCTTTGAGTTATCTACTGGCCCTGTATACCGAAGAAAAAATCAGCAAGATTCCGCTGGTGATTCGAGAAATCGCCTTTAGCAAGTTGCGGAGTGAGCAGAAGAAAATTGAGGAACGTTTAGCGGCGCTATCTGAAGGAAGTGTGTAATGGAATTAATGGAACAAACAGTGACAGGCGTCCCCCAAGAACAGACCTATGCCATTTCGCAGTGGCATGATACGGATGAGATTTACCGCCGCCTGTATGCCTTAATCGGTCAACCGATGCGGCCTATTCGACGGGACAAGATGCAGGAGTTTCTGCGTTATTTTGATGAGCAGTGCCAGCGTTCCAAAGCACTCACTGATGAAGCCAAGCAGGTTATTCCCGGCGGGGTGCAGCACAATCTGGCCTTTAATTACCCCTTCCCCATCGCTATCCGTAAAGCGGACGGGGCATATCTTTGGGATGAAGACGGACATCGCTATATAGACTTTTTGCAGGCAGGTGGGCCGACCCTACTCGGCAGCAACTATGCCCCCGTGCGCGAAAAAGTGGCGGCGCTGATCGAGGAATGCAGTCCGGTAACGGGTCTGTTCCATGAATATGAACTGAAGCTGGCACAAAAGATTCAACAGCACATGCCCAATATTGAGATGTTCCGCATGTTGGGGTCCGGCACAGAAGGCGTCATGGCGGCGATTCGAGCGGCACGGGTACACACTGGGCATCGCAAAGTGATTAAAGTCGGCGGGGCGTATCATGGGTGGAGTGACCAGATGGTGTATGCCCTACATATTCCGGGGACGGGCCGTTTGGAGGCGAAAGGCATCCCACGCAAAGCCAATGCCCATACCCAAGAGTTTTATCCCAATAACCTCGACAAACTGCGCCGCAAATTACAAATGAATCGTTTGCGCGGGGGGACAGCCGCCGTCATCGTCGAACCCGTTGGGCCAGAAAGTGGCACACGGCCAATTCCCTTCGATTTCAATCAGCAAGTGCGTGCCCTGTGTGATGAGTTTGGCGCACTGCTCATTTTTGATGAGGTGGTGACGGGCTTTCGCTTGGGGCTGGGTGGAGCACAGGGTTATTTCGGTGTCAAACCCGACCTGACCGTTTTTGGGAAGTGCATCACTGGTGGCTATCCAATGGCCGGCGGTGTCGGCGGACGCAAAGAC
Source organism: Chloroflexota bacterium (assembly GCA_024434115.1). Lineage (GTDB taxonomy): Bacteria > Chloroflexota > Anaerolineae > Aggregatilineales > J027 > CFX10. The sequence goes on along the minus strand of QMIT01000001.1, from coordinate 213,540 downwards.
ATTATGCTGCATTTCGCGGCAGGCATCGGCGGGACAGGCGAACGGGCTTATATTGGTGGCACACTCTCCGCCAATCCGATGAGTTGCGCGGCGGGGTATTTTGCGATTGAAGAAATGGAACGCACCAACGCTGCTGTGGTTGCGGGCCGTGCCGGAGATCGTTTGACCAAAGGGTTGCAATCCATCATCGAGCGGCTGAATCTGCCTTTTGTCGCGTATAATCAGGGGTCAATCGTCCATTTGGAAACGTCCGGCGTCATGCTGTTGGATTTCAAGAACCCACTGAAATTGATGCGCGAGGTCAAACCACGCAAACACATGATGGAAGAAATGGGAGCGGCCTATCTCGCCAACGGCATGATTACACTGGCGGGCAGTCGTCTTTATACCAGCATGGCCGATACCGATGCGGTGGTTGATGAGGCACTTAATCGTTTCGAGATGGTCTTTTCGGCGGTAGAGGGCGTCCACTAACATCGTTTGGAGAAAAATACTTTGGAAACTTATATTTTGGTACATGACATCGGCACGACCCACAGCAAAACCTGCCTCTATCGGTTGGATCATAATCTGGAATTGGTGACTTCCGCGTTGGAAGAATACCCCCTCTATGTCATGCCGAACGGGGGTGTGGAGCAAAATCCCGATGATTGGTGGGGGGCGATTGGTCGTGGAACGGCGGCAGTAATGGCAGGCCGTGACCCCAACAGCATCAAAGGCATGGCGTTTTGTGCCCAGATGCAGAGCTTTATTCCGGTGGATGCGTCCGGCAAAGCCCTCTATCGTGCCATGACGTATATGGACAATCGTGGCATTGCCCAACTTCAACGCGGCTTACAAAGTGGCTTCCCCAAAATTGAGGGTATGAATGCCGTGAGATTGGTACAGGCGCTTCGCATCACGGGGGGCGCATCGGCATCTGCCAAAGACCCGGTGTGGAAATACCTCTGGCTGCGCGACAACGAACCCGCCATCTTCCAAGCCATGCACCAATGGATGGATGTCAAAGATTATCTGGTGCTGCGCTGCACCGGGCAATTTACTTTTGGTCTCGATTCAGCCCATTCCACATTTCTATTTGATACACGCCCCGATCAGTTAAAGTGGCATACGGGGCTATGCAAAACGTATGGGGTAAACCCTGACCACCTACCCCCGGTTATTCGGGCTACCGACATCGCCGGAACACTCACCCCACAGGCGGCTGTTGAATTAGGCTTGCCGGAGGGGGTGCCGATTTTTGGTGGGGGCGGCGACCTCTCGATGATTACGTTGGGGTCGGGCAGCATGGCAAGCAATTCGGTGCATGTATATATCGGCACCTCTGGCTGGGTCGTGGCGACGGTGGATAAACGTATGACTGACATCAACGGTATGGTCGCCTCGATTTTAGGAGCAGTGCCGGGTCGGTATAACTACATTTCGGAGCAAGAAACATCGGGCCGCTGTCTGCAATGGGTACGCGACCATTTGGCAATGGATGAAATCGGGATGTATCTAGAACAGCGCACTGTCGTGGACAAAGAAGCTGAATTCCGGTCTCTGTATGATTATCTGAGTCAAGTCGTGGCGGAGGTTGAACCGGGGGCGGGTGGAGTCATCTTTACCCCTTGGTTGCATGGCAATCGCTCGCCATTTGAAGACCCCTATGCACGCGGCATGTTTTTGAATATCAGCCTTGCCACCCGCAAACGCGATCTGATTCGGGCTGTTTTGGAAGGGGATGCCTATCACAAACGCTGGATGCTGGAAACCATTGAACGTCGTGTGCCGTATGCCGAAAAACTCCGACTGGTCGGCGGAGGGGCACGTTCCGATACATGGAGTCAGATTTTGGCGGATGTGACTGGGCGCACGATTGAAGTGACCGAGCATCCCGAAAACGCTGGGGCCAATGGCGCGGCATTGGTGTGTGCTATTGGATTGGGGCACATCGGCTTTGAGGATGTCAGCCGGGTGGTACGAGCCGCCAAGACATTCGCCCCACGTCCGGCGGTGAAAGCTATTTATGATAAGCAGTATGCCGTCTTTCGGAAAATTCACCGCCAAGCCAAGTCGCTTTTTAAGGCCTTGAATGGCTAAAGCCAACCATCTTTATTTGAAAATTTATCGCACGCCAATCGGCAACCATAAATTGCTGGTTACAATTAACGTTCTAAGTTTGCCAATTCAGCGAATTGCAACTCTGGCTGGTTTGTATTGAACCCGCTGCATCTTTCGACGGTGGGCCATTGCCATATAAAGGATTCTGATATGACGGACAAAAAAATCGCCGACCTTATTTCCAACATGACCCTTCAGGAAAAGGCTGCTCTGTGTACTGGTGCAACGCCGTGGCGCACCATTGCCATTGAACGGTTGGGACTTAAACCCATTATTGTATCCGACGGCCCGCACGGATTACGCCGCTCACAAGATATTGAATCATTGATTACCGAAAGTTTTCCGGCCACTTGTTTTCCCGTTGCTGCCGCACTTTCAGCCTCATGGGATACCGACTTACTTTATGAAATGGGTCAAGCATTGGCCGAGGAAAGCATCGCCTTAGCGGTAGATATTTTGCTCGGCCCCGGCTTGAACATCAAGCGTTCGCCTTTGTGTGGTCGCAATTTTGAGTATTTTTCTGAAGACCCCGTCCTCGCGGGTGAAATGGCTGCCGCGCTTGTCCAAGGGGTACAAAGCAAAGGGGTCGGCACGTCCATCAAACACTTTGCCGTCAACAATCAGGAAACCCGGCGCTTTACCGTTGACGCTATTGTGGACGAGCGCACTCTGCACGAAATCTATCTAAGGGGATTTGAGATTGCCGTCCAAAAAGGGCAGCCGTGGACGGTCATGTGTGCCTATAACAGCGTCAATGGGCATTTTTGTGCCGAAAACGAATATCTCCTAACCGACATTTTACGAGATCAATGGGGCTATGATGGTTTCGTGATGTCGGACTGGGGAGCCGTGCATGACCGGGCGGCTTCCTTGCAAGCGGGGTTGGAACTTGAGATGCCGGGGCCATCACCACACCGCACCCAAGCGGTGATTGAGGCGGTTGAGTCAGGTGAATTGGATGAAGCGATACTTAATCAAGCCATCGAGCGATTACTCAAGATTATTTTTCGGGCACAAGCAACACCCAAGGGCCATCAATCCATTGATATTGACCGCCATCATGCCCTTGCCCGTCATATTGCGTCCGAATGTATCGTGCTGTTGAAAAACGACCAGCATATCTTGCCCCTAACTGGAAATGAAACGCTTGCGGTAATTGGGGAAGGGGCTGCAAATCCTGTTTATCAAGGTGGGGGTAGTTCTCACATTAATTCAACCAAAGTGGATACTGCGCTGGAGTTTTTGAAAACCCGCGCCGAAGTGCAATATGTTGTAGGAGACAGTTCGACCACCGTTAATCCTGTGGCAACGGCTGAGGCGGTGGCGATTGCGAAAGAGGCCGATGTCGCACTCCTATTTATCGCCTTGCCCGCCAGTATCGAATCCGAAGGGTATGATCGTAACAATCTTGACCTCACACCTCAACAAATCGCTCTTATAAAAGCCATTGCCCATGCTAATCCGCGCACCGTTGTGATTTTAAATAATGGCTCGGCGATTGATATGCGCGAATGGATTGACGATGTGGATGCGGTGATCGAGGCATGGCTGCCCGGTCAAGCAGGCGCAGGTGCGGTGGTGGATATTTTGTATGGGGATGTCAATCCATCCGGCAAACTGGGGGAGACCTTTCCACTTCGGCTCAGTGATACCCCCGCGTATCTCAATTTCCCCGGTGAGAACAACAAGGTACGTTATGGCGAAGGGATATTCGTAGGGTATCGGGCTTACGAGGCACTTGGGCGGGATGTGCTGTTCCCATTTGGCTTTGGTCTAAGCTATACCCAGTTTGAATATGGCAATCTACGTGTATCCGCATCGGATTTCACTTTCAAAGATACCCTTGAAGTGACGCTCGACATTACGAATGTAGGGCCAGTGGCGGGTAAGGAAGTCGTTCAGCTTTATGTCAGAGATTGCCAAGCGCGTTTGAGGAGACCAGCTAAGGAACTCAAGGCCTTCGCAAAGGTACATCTCGCCAGCGGTGAAACGAAGCGTATCACCTTAATACTCGACGAACGGGCCTTCAGCTATTACGACCCGGCTTATGGTCGCTGGGTGGCGGAACCCGGTGAATTTGAATTATTGATTGGTAGCGCATCAACTGATATTCGGCTGGCGCAGGGGGTTCGGCTGACACAGGGGACACCACTCCCATCTATCATCCATAGCGAAAGCACCTTAGGAGATTGGATGGAAGACCTAGTGGCCTCAAAGGTGGTACAGCCGCTGCTGACTTCTATATTTGGCCTCAACGAAGGCAATACCCTCGGCGTAGATGCGGCCACCTTCTTTAAGGATTTACCCCTAACAGTGCTACTTGGTTTTCAGGGAGGACATTTAGGCACTTCGCCCCAAGAAATTGTAGATGATTTACTCAAAAAACTTCGTTCTGTGGAGATCAGCCAACCCGCTTAGGACTTGGGTTGGCTCTCGCAACTACAAAAACCCACCGTGCCGCTAGCAGTCTTCATCACAGTGGCTAAAAAATTCCGATATTGGAATCATCCAATATCGGAAAGACTGCTCATAGTCGGGGTGCTGGGATTTGAACCCAGGGCCTCTTGCACCCCATGCAAGCGCGCTAGCCAGGCTGCGCCACACCCCGATTGATGGAGGCCAGTATAGCAGGCCCTACCACCTAACGTCAAGACTATCGTTCATGCCGAATGACGACAATTCTCCAGCCTTCTCCCTCACCCAACAATAAGACATCATAAGCCTCGCCGCCTTCAAAAGTTAGAGGTTCGGATGTGAATTGAAGTTGTCCATTTCGGGCATCCAAGCCCGCGAATTGCATCGTTCCGGCAGCAATCTGCACCATTGATGAGATACTGTTGATCCCCAGTCCATTAATCAAATCGGTTCGCCCTGTCGAATTCTCCGGCATCGGCGTTCCCTCAGTAATTGGGCTGTAAATAGACAAACTCGGCCCCTCACTTTTGGCATGGACAAAACGCAGGAGAATGGTAGACAAACTCACCGAGCCGTCGTAATCTGGCTCAGTCGAAATAACGACATTCTCATCATCTCCCATTACAAATAGCGTGATGAAGCTGCTTCTTTCGGCGTCAATGACCACTTCGCCTTGATACAGCACCTCATCCCCTCTTTGAATTTGCAGTGGATGAACGCGACTGCTTAACATCACAGCAGATGAAATCTCGCCTCGCGTCACACCTTCAATTTGAGGCACATCATCAAATGACACATCAATTGCCCCTTCACTGTCGAGGGCATTGACCACCTGCACACTGACATCCGCTGGTAGCGTACTACTACCCCCCCCAGCGACTTGGGTCGAATCCGTTCCTACCTCAGTTGGCAGCAGCAAAAGACTTCCTACTGCTGAGGGAGACAAGATATAGGTGTAAACCTCGCCCGGCGAAAAATTGAAGTCACGAGGGTCTTCAATCACATGCGGTTCGGTTTGTGACCCACCCATAAAATAAAGCGCGTTTTCGCTCAAGTTGAGTTCAATGGGATTAGAGGCACGACCAAAGGGGACTTGGGCACGGACTTCCCGGTTACTGGCGCTAATCGCCCGTGCTTGGGTCTCGCCCGGAATCGCGTTCACAATGATTAGACGGGTTGTATCTGGCGCGAGGGCACGGGTATCAATATCCACCTGTAGCAGCCGTAAATCCGGCGGTTCACCTAAGAGCACCAAATCCACCGTGCGATTCGGGGTGAGGCTGAGGTTAGTGCTCAATAAGGTCTCCGGGTTATCCCCGATTGTCACAACCCGCACCCGATACGTCTTGGAGGAGATCGTTTCAAAGGGCAGCGACTCCAAATAGCTGATCCCAACGGTCAAGGCTCTTTCATCATCAAGATAAATTGCCACCTCTGGCACAGTCGCCGCAACATGCGTCAAGCGAACACGGGTTTGGGGCGGGGTTTGGCCCTGCAAGAACACCAGCTTAAACGTGCCCGGCGCAGTATCGTTCAATAGCAACGCGGTATAGGCGTAGCCAGCCCGAATCTGCTGTGTCGCCTCGACAATCAATTTGCCATCAGTCAAAATCTGAAAACCGTAGGACTCTTCAGCAAGGATGATTTCGTCGCCCGCTTCACCCACTTCAAGCGCCTCGATACGGGTGACATCATTCACCGTCAAATCGGCTGCCCCGATGCCACTAGCAGCGTTTACCAACACCACACGCGCTTTTCCGGCTTCAATAGGGTCAAGCACCTGTGGCACGACATAAAGTTGCATCGCTTCGGGGGTACCACTGGCAACCAAAATAGTCGTCTCGCCCGCCTCAACAGCGACACCTTCCTTAAATAACACCGCCCCTTCGGTTTCCGGGGTCTGTCCAGCCTGTACTAGACTGAACTGATAGCTACCTGCATTGACCGGTAAGGCGCGGCTGGTAATGGCATTAAATGCCATACGCGGGACAATCAGGGTATCATTTAAATAAATATCCACATTGGGCAAGCCCGTGACACCTTGTACCACCCATACAGCCGCCTGTTCGCTGCTAGGTTGATTCCGCACATCAATTGGATTGGGCAGCGTTGGTGCAGGCTGAAAGGTTGGGACAGTCGTTGGTGGAAGAGTAGCCGTTGGTGGAATAGGGGTATCTTTGTCCTCATCATGCCCACCACAAGCACTCAACACGATGCCCATCACCATTATTAGGCTCACCAGCCAAAATCGCCGGGTTAAGTTCATGATTTGTTCCCTTTGGTGCAAATTTTTCACCGCATAGGGTCATTATAGTCAACCTTGCCCGTCCGTGCATCTACCCGCCTCCTTTGTACAAAAGTACAGGTTTTGTAGACAAGGTCTTGACGTACAAATTTTTTGGCCTATCATTTACTATAGTTAACACTCGTTAAGTATTTCTAGGTTACGCAGAAAACCATGACCGACTCGCATCGTGATTCAGGCCGTATCAATCGGCGTGATTTAATTATCGAGACTGCTACGCGCCTGTTTTCAGAGCAAGGCTATACTGCCACCTCTGTGCGTCAAATCGCCGAACTCGTTGGCTGCACCGAAGCGGCCCTCTATTATCATTTCAAAGACGGCAAACGTGCCCTATTACAAGCCGTCCTTGAATGTGAAATGCCCAAACTCACCTCGATTATTAATGGCAGTGAAAACGCCACTTCGCTACAAGCGGCCATGAAATCAATCGCCATGCAGATGGATGTCGTTGGCCCGGAACGCATGGCAAAAATGCGTTGGATTTTGGGGGAATTCCACCGTCTAAGCGAGGAAGAAAAAGCCCTGTTCCATGAAAGCCACCTACGTATGCACGGCATTATCTCACAGGTTCTTCGACCTTTTGTGGATAGCGACGAGTATGCCAGCAGGCTTGCATGGATTTTCTTTGCGTCTGGTTTCGGCTATGGGCTGCTTTTCTGGAATCTCGAAATGCAAGATGTCGCCAATTTTTCGCTGCATGAGTTTATGGAAACACTGATTCCATTGCTTGTTTCGCGGCAACCCACTCCATAGTAATCCCATTCCATATACCGTCACTATTCACATCATTCAGGGAGGCCATACCCACCATGTCACACGCTGTTTTAGATCCAAATGACACTACTAACTATGAGGGCTTATCCGGTTATAAAAACCGATGGCTCGGTCTGCTGTTCATCTGTATTTCCCTGCTGGTCATCAGCTTGGATAACACCGTACTCAACACCGCTATTCCGGCTATCTCACGCGATCTGAAAGCCAGCACCAGCGAAATCCAGTGGATTATTGACGCCTACAGCCTGTCATTCGCCGCGCTGCTGCTAACCATGGGGGCGCTTGGGGATCGTTATGGACGTAAACCCGCTCTGCAAATCGGTCTTTTCCTGTTCGGCATTGGTTCATTAGCGGCTGCGCTGTCTAACAGCACAGAAATGCTCATTGGCTCCCGTGCCTTTTTGGGAATCGCCGCCGCGATCATCATGCCCGCGACCCTCTCGATTATCAGTGCCACTTTCCCGCCAAAAGAACGCTCGCAGGCTATCGCGCTTTGGGCCGCCGTATTCGGTTTAGGGGTAGGGCTTGGGCCGACGATTGGCGGTTGGTTAATTGAACACTACTCATGGAATTCGGTGTTCTATATCAACCTACCCGTTATTGCTTTGGCGCTCTTCGGCGGTCAGCTTATGATTGCCAATTCCAAAGACGAATCCGCACCCAAGATTGACATCCCCGGTGTTGTGCTGTCCATCCCCGGTCTGTTTGCCCTCGTCTATGGCATCATCGAGGCAGGTCAGAAATCTTGGACTGACAGCACTGTCCTGATTTCGTTCGGGGTAGCAGGTGTGCTACTTGGCATCTTCGCCATTTGGGAGAGCCGCTATGAACATGCCATGCTGCCGCTGTATTTCTTCAAGAATATGTCGTTTACTGGCGCGAACACCGCCCTTGCGTTGGTCATCTTTAGCTTGTTTGGGTCATTGTTCTTCATGAGCCAATACATGCAAACGGTGTTGGGTTTCAGCGCCCTAGAAGCAGGTATTCGTCTCGTTCCGCTGTCATTTGCACTCGCCATCGCTGCTGCAATGTCGGCCCGTATTGCTGCTAAACTCGGCACCAAATACACCGTCGCGTTGGGTATTCTGATTGGCGCAGGTGGCATGTTCTATATGTCACAGGCACTCGATGTAGATACCTCTTATGGCACGATTTTGATCGGTCAATTGATTCTGGCAAGCGGTTTGGGTATCGCCATGAGTCCTGCCACAAACTCGGTGATGGGGTCCGTGCCCGTCAGCAAAGCCGGGATTGGGTCAGCCATGAACGATACGACCCGCGAACTGGGTGGTGCATTGGGTGTAGCAATTTTCGGCACCTTGATGAACGGTGTTTATCTGAACGGGGTGGAAAAACTCAAAGCAGTGCTGCCAAGCCAAGCCTTTGGCCCATCCTATGATGTTGTGAGCAGCAGTATTCAGGGGGCACACGGGGTTGCCAGCAATCCGCAAATGCCGAGTGATCTCTCCAGCACCATCATCAACACGGCTAACCGGGCTTTTGTAGATGGCATGACCGAATCCATGCTCATCGGCTCCGGGATTCTGGTTCTCACTTCACTTTTGGTTGTCATCCTGCTGCCCTCGGTAGTCCGCCGCAGCGAGGATATCGAAGAACATATTGAGCATGAGACTGCCGAAAAAGCCCTCCATGAACACGACCATGAGGCCGAAGCCGCCCGTCGCGCCCTCGCTACGGGTGACTAACTCCATCTAGTTTTTCAAAAAGAGGTGTATGATGACGAAGAATACACCTCTTTTTGTTTACCCCTCTCCAAAACCCTGTTAAACTAATGATTCGTTTATTGAGATGACACCGTAAGGAATTACCTCCATGCGTTCCGTTGAATGGCATAATGACCGTCTTCGCATGATAGATCAGCGCAAACTTCCATGGGACTTGGAACTGGTAGATTTTGTCACCTATGAGTCGGTGATTGAGGCTATCCAAAACATGACCGTGCGGGGAGCACCTGCCATCGGAGCCGCTGCCGCATTCGGGTTAGCATTGGCGGCACGACAAAATTCTACGTCCGACCTTGACCAATTACGCCGCTATCTGAACACTGCCGCCCAAGAACTCCGCAGAGCACGTCCAACCGCCGTGAATTTGATGTGGGCCATTGACCGGATGCTACCGATTGTAAATTCCAGTGATGTCACATCGGCCAACGCTCTGCGTGATGCAGTTCTGACCGAAGCGCAAGTGATCGCTGAAGAAGATGTTGCCATCAACAAACGTATGGCTGAATATGGCGCGACCCTCATCAAAGATGGCGACACGATTTTGCATCATTGCAATACAGGCATGTTGGCAACAGTGGATTATGGCACGGCGCTAGGGGTCATCCGGATGGCGCATGAACAGGGCAAAAAGATTCATGTGCTGCTCGATGAAACCCGCCCTCGAATGCAAGGCGCACGGCTTTCGGCATGGGAATGTAAGCAGTTTGGTATCCCATTTGACATTATCCCTGACACCGCTAGTGGCTATTTTATGAATCGGGGCGAGGTCAATATTGTGTTGGTGGGGGCGGATCGTGTCGCGGCGAATGGGGACACTGCCAACAAGATTGGCACGTATCAGGTCGCGGTGTTAGCTAAAGAAAATGGCATCCCTTTCCACCCGACTGTGCCGACCTCCACAGTTGACTTGAAGATCGCGTCCGGCGCACAAATCCCAATTGAGGAACGCGATCCGTCGGAACTGCTGACGCCGTATGGGATGGCGCTGGTTCCACCCGATTATCCCGTGCGCAATCCGGCGTTTGATGTCACCCCGGCGCGGTACATTACCGGCATTATTACCGAAAAAGGGATTATCTACCCACCTTTTGAGGTAGGCCTTGCCGCCGCGAAAAAATAGGATTAGCGGTTATACACGCTTGGATTGACACAATGGGGCAGGCGATCTCCTCTTAGTCCGGCCAACAAATTCTCGACGGCCATCAGCGCCATTTTTTCGCGGGTCCGCACACTCGCGCTACCGATATGCGGCACAATTAGACAATTGTCGAGGGTGAGCAGCAGGTCATCCAAATGAATCGGTTCCGGTTCGGTCACATCTAACGCCGCGTAGCCGATTTGTTTATTTTTCAAGGCCGTGTAGAGCGCCTTCGGGTCAACGATGCCGCCGCGTGCTGTATTGACCAAAATCGCCGTTGGTTTCATCAAGCTCAATTCGCGCTCCCCAATGAGGTGATAGGTGTCTTGCCTCAAGGGGCAGTGGATACTTACAAAATCGCTCTCTTGTAGCAGTTCATCCAATTCTCGCCGCGTGGCACTCATCAACTGAGTTGGATAGCCATGTCCGCCACCCGAATAAATCACGCGCATGTCGAAACCGCGTGCCCGTTTTGCCACCGCCTGTCCGATTCGCCCCATGCCAATGATACCGAGCGTCGTCCCGTAAATATCCACCCCCAGTAATGCGGTTGGATCCCATGTCTGCCACTTGCCGTCACGGATATATCGTTCGGATTCACCCAATCGCCGCGCCGCCGCCATCATAAGTGCAAAGGCTAAATCGGCAGTAGTTTCGGTCAATACCCCCGGTGTATTGCCAATCGGGATGCCATGTCGGGTGGCGGCATTCACATCAATGTTGTCATAGCCTACTGCGACATTGCTGACCACCTTCAAATGCGCTGCTCGTGATAATAGTTCTTCATCCACTCTGTCGGTCAGCAGCGATACGAGACCATCTATCTGCTGCACTTCCTCTAGCAGCACGTCACGCGGGGGCGGCATTGAACCCTGCCAAACTTTTACTTCACATTCGGCGCGGAGTAAATCGAGGGCTTTCTCTGCAATAATGCGGGTTACATATACACGCGGCTTCTGTTTTTCCATAAGCTATTATTCTCCAAATACGTGCGGCTCTATCTCGTGTTTTGGACGGGAATCACGTTAATCTTACCCCTTTGTCCCCTATAGAGAAACGACCCGAAATACGGTACACTTGCCCCGTTTGAATTTCCGTTTTTTGGGGGAGGCCACCAATGGAATTTCGCACGCTTGGTCGTACTGGTCTGAAGGTCAGCGAACTGTGTCTCGGCACGATGACCTTTCGCTGGACATCCACCGAGGAAGAATCGTACCGTGTCCTCAATCGGGCATGGGACGCAGGTATCAATTTTTTGGACACCGCCGATATTTATAGTTCATGGGCAGAAGGCAACCCCGGCGGCGTGGCAGAAGAGATTATTGGCAAATGGCTGCAAGACAAACCACGTGACCAAATCGTCATAGCGTCAAAGGTTAGAGGCAAAATGTGGGACGGCCCAAATGGTGAGGGCCTGAGTCGCCAGCACATTATGTTGGCCGTTGAACATAGCCTGCGCCGTTTGCAAACCGATACAATTGACCTCTACCAAGTCCATTGGCCCGATTGGGACACCCCGCTCGAAGAAACCCTCCGCGCATTGGATGATTTGGTTAGACAGGGCAAGGTGCGTTATATCGGAGCCAGCAATTACAAAGCGTGGCATCTGATGAAAGCCCTATGGGTCAGCGACAAACACAATCTCGCCCGTTTCGACAGCATTCAGCCCCATTTTCATCTGCTCAATCGGGACGAGGTCGAACCCGAATTGGCAGCGGTCTGCCTCGATCAAGGTCTCGGTTGCATTCCTTATAGCCCACTGGCAGGCGGATTTCTAACCGGTAAATATACTCGTGATGGCGGCGCTCCAGTGGGGTCGCGTGGCAGCAGCGGTGATCGAATGAAAAGGTATATGAATGATAAGGGTTGGGCCGTGCTGGATACCCTGCGGGAATTGGGGGAGGCACGTGGCAAGACCATTGCCCAAATCGCCATCGGCTGGATGCAAACCCTGCCGTTTATCACCGCGCCGATTATTGGTGCCAGCCGGGTTGAGCAATTGGATGAATTGTTAGGCGCGATTGATTTGCGGCTTGAGGACGACGAAATGCAGCGGCTTGATGAGGTAACAGGCGTTAACCGCTTCTACTTTGACGAAGACGAAGACTAAACCTATCCCTCCCTCCCCACTAAGCAGAGAGGGGAAAGATGGGGATTTTTTCCATCACGAAGGATTAAATTGGCATGTCCATTTTGGTAACAGGCGGGGCGGGGTTTATTGGTAGTCATCTCGCCGAAAAATTATTGGCACAGGGGGATGAGGTCGTCATTCTCGACAATTTCAATTCCTATTATGACCCAGCCCTGAAACGCCTGAATATTCAGCGCCTCGGCAATCATCCGCTCCTCAAGGTCATTGAGGGCGACATCACCGATGCCGATCTGGTCAAGCGACTGTTTGCGGAATATGGCATCCAGCGTGTGGCCCATCTCGCGGCGATGGCAGGTGTGCGTGAGAGTGTTAAACAAACTCCGCTGTACATGCACGTCAATACGACTGGCTCAATGGTGCTGCTCGAAGCCGCCCGAGATTTTAATGTATCCCTTTTTGTGCAGGCATCTACCTCGTCGGTGTATGGCGAAACCAAAGTCCTGCCCTTTATCGAAACCGACAACGCTGACCGTCCCCTTGCCGCCTATCCCGCCAGCAAAAGGGCTGCCGAAATTTTGGCTCACTCGTATCACCATTTATTCGGCCTAAACGTCACCGTGCTCCGCTTTTTTAATGTCTACGGGCCAGCGGGTCGCCCCGACATGATGCCGATGAAATTGATGGAGGCCACCCTATCCGGTGAAGTTATCAAATTGTTCAACGGAGGGGATATTCACCGCGATTGGACGTATATTGACGATACGATAGATGGGGTCATGGCGGCCCTTGAGCGACCATTGGGTTATGAAATCATGAATTTGGGTTATGGCAACCCGATTTCGATGCGCGAATTTGTGGACACGATTGAGGAATTTTCGGGCCGCACCATCAACACCGTTAACACACCCACCCCGCCCAGCGACCCGCCGATCACGTTTTGCAATAATGACAAAATTCGTCGGTTGCTGGATTTTAAACCTCAAGTTGAAGTGCATGAGGGCCTGCGCCGCACATGGGAATGGTTTCGGGAGTGGAAGGGACTATAGCTTTAAGATTTATGCTTCTTCATATGCCTGTAAAAAATCGTCCGATCCAAAAGTCTCAATATGAAATTGAATCGCGGATTTCACATCGGCAAGGGCTTCTTCATAGGTATCCCCTTCGCCAACAACAATCCCATTTAATCCCAACGGATAAGCTACATAGCCTTCAGGGTGCTTTTCAATCACAATTTTCAGTTGATGCATATATAATCTCCAAACGTGACAAGAAATACCATCATTATATCTGCGCATTTACGAAGGACTCTTCTCAAGCAAAGTGTCCTTCGTAAATGGCCGATGGTCTATGCAGCGATAGGCTCTACAGTGCCGCGACCTGCTTGGTTAATTCAAATAGTTGATCGGCGGCTTCAGTAGACCGACGGCCCAACCCACATGAGCAAGCCACCCCTACCTGACCACCTCGCGCAGCCTCAATCGCCTTTAAGATGGTTTCATGTTCGGCCAGATTCAATTTTTCATGCACGAATCCGCCGATAAACCGCGTCCCTTGTGGTAATTGGACATTTTTCAGTGGGGCATAAAAGTCAGGATTCTTGTTCGGCGATACTTCCCCTTCGGCAAATGGGAAATGGACATATTCGAGACGAGTATGGGTTGAAGGCCATTTATTAAGCATCTGGTTGGCGAATTTCACAATCAAGCCTTCCATATCCAACTTGACCAGCGATTTATTATGCAAATCACCGAGGCACATATGAATGCCGATTCGGGCTTTCGGGTTGATGCGTTTGACGAGCGAAATCAGCATATTCACGGGCAGGAACATCATGAAACCGGGGAGCTTCTGCGCCAAGCCCATCTCAATGGGGATTTCAATCTGAATGATGACATCATCCCCGGCCTCTTTGATGATTTCATTGGCTTCATAGGCCAGTCGCTGATCGAACGCACCCCGATAGCGTAGGGCCATTGGCGGTTTCATGGAAAGAAATCCAATCGCCAAGCCTGTTGGAATCCCAACTTGAAACACCGTTTTGGGCTGATTATATTCTTCGCGCAGGCGTTTAAAGATTGGATAACTTTCGCGGAAAAATTCGAGGTAGCCAAAATTAAGATAGGGCACAATTTCTTTGGGGCTGTACTTCGGTTTTAAGACAAACAGGTCTTCATAATTCTTGAACAATCCCGTCCCTTTGTCGCGCTCGATATTTTTTCTGATTTCAAAGGCGGAATTATCGGCGTTGCGTTGAATGGCGGTCTGTACCCAACCCATACGGCGACCACGTGGATAGAGTTCGTCCTTTACGCCAACTTCACCATCTGGCAGGGCAAACAGACTGCTGCCAAATGTCTCAAGCGCCCGTCGCATGGCGGCTTCTTCATTCGCATAGGGCATACTGCCCACTAACAACACATCCCGTTGGGTCATAGGTATTTCCTCTCTGGCTACGTTGAATTATCGTGCTAGATTATAGAAATGATCCCATCAATTCACCACATATCCATTGATACTGCACTTAGTCAATTGCCAACCGCGCTTGCACCTCTGTTCGCTTTGGGGCATTCTCGTCTTTTGTCCATGTTAACAGCGGCTCAATTGTGAGACCATTTTCGGCTTGAACCCACTGCCCAATTAGGCTGATACGCGGCACTTCCCCTGCCCCATGCTGCTCTAAGATCGCTACAAAGGGGAGTCGTTCAAGAAGCGCCGCGTCAATGTCGCCCTGCGGGAGGCTTCGATACACTTTCCGCACGACCATGCCAATCGCGCTGTACAATCGGGCAATATTGGCCTTGCCGCGAAAGGTCGCTACGATTTGCGGCTTCGCATCCGACGACAATGCCTGCCAAAATGCTGTCCCCTCGTCCCCTTGAATTTCGTCCAAAAATAGGCCATGTACTTTTACGCCTAATGCCGCTCGTATTTGTTTCTCAAAATTGGCGGTTGAAGGAGCCTCCGCCGAAATTAAAGTAAAATCGGTAACGTGGGCGGGCAGATAATTGGGCTGAATTTCCGGCGCACGCTGCACCAACCCAGCTTTTTCGGCGCGACTGACCGCCAGCAGGTTTGCCAATAGGGTGGTTTTGCCCATGCCACCCTCACCGACAATCAACAAGCCGTGTCCATTTCGCACGATACCTGTCAGCATTTCTACTGCGATGGGGGGGATACTGGCCTGAAGATTTTCGAGCGTCAATGGTACAACGGGATGTAATCGAATCTGCCCTGTGTAGTAAGGAGTCATCGGCGGCCCTGCCAGTGATAAACGCACCGGACGCCCCATCAATTTTAGACCCGTCTCGATAAAGGGTTCCCCTTTCCACAAATCAAAGCCTAAGGGTGTCAAGACACGCTGCAACATCTGGGCCAATTGTGTGCCATCCCGAAAGCTAACCTTGACGCGTTCCAAATCGCCAAAACCACGCCGCACAAAAATCTCTTTGGGGCTGTTGAGGTTGATTTCCGTCACCGTCGCGTCGTCTAATACGGTTTCCAATGGGCCAAAACGGTACAAATCGCGGTGCAGCCGATCTAGCAACCACGTCCGTTCCGGCCCTTGCAGCATGACCGATTCGACCCCCAACACATATTCGGCAACTTCTCGAATGGCCTGTTTTTGTTTCGTTAGGGTATCGAGTTCCGCCAGAATATCGGGCCGACCATTGGTCTCCATGCCAAACTGCTCAATAATCTTTTCACACAAGCCATCCAGCGTATATTGCCGCGTGCCATAGACATCTTCGACGATCCGATCTTCTAGGCCGCCGGAATCCTGCTGATCATGTCCGTTTTTCTGTGCCATTATTTAAAATCTCCCCTGCCAAGTTGAATGTGCATAAGTGTAGCACAGGGTAAAAGTGCATTGCAGCTATCTCTCAACACGCTATACTTTGCCACATCCTAATTTGATTGTGGCGGCTATCATCCCGCGTACCCTTTTTTCGGAGGCCATTCTTTGAAAGCCATTATCACCGGCGCAACCGGATTTGTAGGCCGCTACCTTGCCGATTATTTCAACAGCGTGGGGTCATATCAACTCTATGGTACGACTTACAATGAGCCAACCCCCAATGAAGCCACTCTGCAAAAATTCACCGACCTACAAGGGCTGGATGTACGGGATAAAGCTGCCGTCCACCATCTCATTGAATCTATCGCACCGGATGTGATTATTCATCTGGCCGCCCAAACACACGTCCCCACCTCCCTTAGCGATCCTTGGGGCACCCACGAGACCAATATTCGCGGCACACTCAATATTTTGGAGGCGGTGCGGGGGTGTAATTTTATGCATACCCGCGTACTGATTATCTCCTCAGCGCATGTGTATGGGGTCGTCAAACCCGATGATCTGCCCATCCGCGAAAACCAGCCTTTTAACCCCGGCGATCCCTATTCCGTCAGCAAGGTTGCTCAGGATGCGTTGGGTCTGCAATATTTCAATACCTATGGGTTGAATGTCGTGCGGGTACGTCCGTTTAATCACACTGGGCCGGGGCAAACGACCCAATTTGTCATCCCGAATTTTGCGATGCAGATTGCTGAAATTGAAGCCGGATTGAAACCGCCGGAACTGCATGTGGGCAATTTGGAGGCCGAGCGTGATTTCTGTGATGTGCGGGATGTCGTGCGGGCCTATCATTTGCTAACCACGCAGGGGCAGCCGGGAGCAGTATATAACATTTGCAGCGGCAGGGCCTATCGCTTAAAAAATCTGGTAGAGCAGATGATCGCGTTGTCGGGGCAAGATATTGAAATCAAAATAGACCCCAGTCGCTTCCGTCCACTTGATGCCCCGACGGTCTATGGCGATTACAGCGCCCTTCATCATGATACAGGTTGGCAGCCGGAAATCCCGATGGAGCAAACAGTGGTGGATGTTTTAAACGACTGCCGCGCCCGTGTGCAGGCTGTACGCAGCGGCGCTTGATGATTATAATGTCGCATCCGATTATATAGGAATAATCAGGGCAGTTCGCCCGTCATAAGGACTGAAGTCATGGCAAAACGCGCATTAATCACGGGCATCACCGGACAAGATGGCTCATATCTGGCCGAGTTTTTGCTCGAACAAGGGTACGAGGTTTTTGGCCTTGTACGCCGCACCAGCACCATTAATTTTAGCCGCCTCGAAAACGTGCAAGATCAAATTACCCTTGTGGGCGGGGATATGCTTGATCAAACCTCGCTGGAAGAAACTTTGCGGATTGCCCAGCCCGATGAAATTTACAATCTAGCGGCACAGAGTTTTGTCGGCACTTCATGGCGGCAACCCACTCTGACAGGCGACGTGACGGCTCTCGGTGTAACCCGTCTGTTGGATGCGATGCGCCACATCAGCCCCCAAGCCAAATTCTATCAGGCGTCTAGCTCGGAAATGTTTGGCAAGGTGCGGGAAGTCCCCCAGACCGAAAATACACCTTTTTATCCACGTAGCCCGTATGGGGTCGCTAAAGTGTATGGGCATTGGATGACGGTCAATTACCGCGAAAGTTATGGTATGTTTGCTGTCAGTGGGATGCTGTTCAACCACGAATCTCCTCGTCGTGGTATTGAATTTGTAACACGTAAGATTACGTGGAACGTCGCCCGTATTAAACATGGCATCGCCGACAAATTGTATCTCGGCAATCCTGATTCACAGCGCGATTGGGGCTATGCCGGGGATTATGTGCGTGCCATGTGGTTGATGCTGCAACAGCCTGAACCGGAAGATTATGTCATCTCAACAGGTGAGACGCACAGCATCCGAGAGTTTGCCGAACTCGCTTTTGGACACGTCGGCCTCAATCCTGATCAATATATCGTCTGGAACGACCCGCGTTATACTCGTCCGGCTGAAGTGGATTTGCTCATTGGTAATCCAGCTAAAGCGGGTGAGAAACTCGGTTGGGAGCCTTCTGTCACCTTCGAAGAGTTGGTCGAAATGATGGTCGAATCTGATATGAAGGCTGTCATGGAAACCCCGCATCACCAACACAATATGATCAACACCCTCTAGCCAACACTCCCCTACACCCCTTTTCATTGTTTGAGGAGGGGTCGGGGGATGGAAATTGACATGAAGCTCATTGATACCCACATCCATCTTGATTTTAATGCGTATGACGATGACCGCGAGGCTGTGCTGCAACGTGCCCAACAACAGGACGTGCAGTGGTTTTTGAATCCCGGCACGGATATTGGAACATCCCAAGCGGCGATCCGACTTGCCGAAAAATATGAGAGTGTATTTGCCGGAGTTGCTATTCATCCGAATTCGACAGCATCGTGGTCGCCCGAAATTTTGGCAACCATCGAACACCTTGCGCCCCACCCCAAAGTCGTAGCGATTGGCGAAATCGGCCTCGATTATTATTGGGACAAATCACCTAAGTCCGTTCAGCAGAAAGCCTTTGAAGATCAATTAGCGTTAGCGGCTCGGCTCGAAATGCCAATCATTATCCATAACCGCGAAGCCAGTGAGGACGTGATTGCGATCCTGCGCCAATGGGTTCCAAGCATACCCGCCCGTTTGAAAGACCGCCCCGGTGTGTTTCATTCCTTTTCCGCCCCGTCAGAAATCGCCGATGCCGCCCTTGAATTGGGGTTCTATCTAGGGTTCACCGGGCCAGTCACCTATAAAAAGGCCGATGACCTGCGGGCGATTGCGGCGCGGGTTCCACTTGACCGAATGCTGATTGAGACGGATGGGCCATTTTTGACACCCCACCCCCATCGCGGCCAACGTAATGAACCTGCCTATGTGCATTTGGTGGCGGAACGATTGGCTGCCCTTCGCAACGTGGAACTTGAGGAATTTGCCGATCAAACGACTGCCAACGCGGTTCGATTGTTTGATTTGAAAGGTGTGTTGGAATGAGGCGGCATTTTAGAGTGATTGGGCTTGTGATCCTATTGATGATAGGGATTGGTGTCTATCAAAATCAGGCGGCGGCTGAAAATCGTCCACCCGATACGAAACCCGTCGTCGCGCAGACAGGCCCATCTGCCACCCCCCTACCCGTCAATTTGCCGACCAATACCCCAACATTGCCACCCGCGACGGATTTACCCACCGCGACAGCCACAGTTGCTGGCCCAATCCTCGCTGAAGCCAAAAGCCCGGATACCAATGTGCGGGCCGAACCAGACATTTCGTCCAATCGGTTGGGCTTAATTCAACCCGGCGCTCAATATCGGGTGCTTGCTAGGCGGTTTGAGTGGTATCAGATCGAATATCCCGATACGCCAACCCGTTTGGGCTGGGTACATCAGAGTGTGGTCAATATTATTGGGGATGCGGCGGCCATTCCTGACATTGAGGTGGAATCTCTGCCCACAACTGACCCCACCCTTGCAGCCCGCGAGGAGACCGCCATCGCCGCTACCCAAACCCCCGGTGGTCTTTTGACTTTGACGGCGCAGGTATTTGTCACTCCTGCTGGGATTTTTACACAGGCGGCTGGCCCGACCTCCACCCTTGCCCCCGGTGAGCGCCTGCCGACCTTTACCTTCCCGCCCTTCACCAATACGCCGATTCGCATTGAAGAATTACGAAAATCCACCGTGACCAACCCGAATAGCTCCGGTTTTGCGCCGATTGTCCCGATTGTTGGCTTGGCTGCACTCGGTTTATTGGGATTATTCGTGGGGATTCTGCGCCGATTGTAAATCAGCTTGGAGAGGCTCGCGGTCTGCGCGTTCGCGGATTTCGTCATAACCAACCACGCTGGCAGCAATCAGAAAAGCGAGGAGGACAATCCATGCCTTTTTTTGCTGGGGGGTTTTAGGCTGTGCGACATCTGTCTCGGTTCTAAACCGGAGAACTTGTAGAGCGACAAGGCATACAAGGCCGCCCACCAAAAGCAAGGTCAGCCAGTCCTGCCCCAAAAAAGGCTTGGGTTCCAATGTCGTCACTTCAGAAACTCGCTTGGTCAATTCACCATTTAAACCAAGATTGGCATACATAAAAGTGGCATGGGTCGCAAATCCGGCCCACAGGGATTGACTGCGTAGGCTCACAATCGCTGCAATCACCCCGCACAATCCATAACCGAAAAATCCCGCAATACCTTGTCCATATACTATGATACCGATGAAGCCGAACACACCCCCTAATATCAAACTGCCAACCCAGAGGCGTGACCATTGACGCTGTGCAACACCCCAGATGAGTACCCCCAATGCCAGCGGGATAAAAACAACCTCACTCAATACGTAGGATGTCCAAATTGCATTCCGACTATTGGGTAAAAACAGAGTTGGCGGAGTAAATGGCCCTAATAAGTCATAGAGGGTCTTATTCACAATAGACATCAGCCACCACGCGGCAGGCCAGATCGCCAAACCCGCCACTCCACTAAGTACCACTACAATGGGATCAGGGGCGGCGAAAAATTCACGCCAATTGACACCGCCCCCATTACGCCATAAAACAAAAAACGCCGGGATGAGGGTTGCCCCCATCACCAGCGTCATTCGCGTTATCACCGCAGTGTTATCGGCTGAATCATCGGACAAAGCAAGACGCGAACCAAGCAGTAAAAATGCCGCCGCGCCCAATGCCCACGATGTGTTTTTCATCGAACCCTCAGAACAAGGCGCTTCAGCACCTTGTCAGTTTACAAGATTAATGACCGCAGGTACCGCAGCCACCACCCTCCGACGCATCATGGTCTTTGGTGCGGAAGGATGTGCCACAGCCACAGGTTGAAACCGCGTTCGGGTTATCAATCCGGAAACCGCCACCCATCAGGCTGTCCACAAAGTCAATGACCGCTCCACGCACATAGAGCAGACTGGTTGGATCAATCACCATCCGTACCCCATCAATCTCGACGGTGGTGTCAAATTCTTGGACATTGCCCTCAAACGCCATGCCGTATTGCAGGCCAGAACACCCACCCCCCGCCACAAACACACGCAGGGCATAGTCAGGAATGTTCTTTTCTGCCAATAGCTGCTTAATCTTGACAACGGCTGGCGGCGTCACCACCAATACCGGGGTATCTTCAATGGTTACTTCCACGTTTTCCTGTACCTGTGTATCCGTCATGCGACATTCCCTTACATACTAAACTAAGATGGATAGATGGTTAGTGTACTGCTGATAATTTTTGACGTCAATCAAATCATGTAAGCAAATTCTCAAAAGAAAGTCACTATTTATTTGACTGCCATCACGTCTATATTGTGGATGAAATAGTTACAGCTTTTTTCACCCTCCGCAATGCGACCTAAGCGGCGCGGCACCACCCCCAACAAATTGGCGACAAGGTGCATGTCAATATTGCACACCTCATCGTGGGAGTCCGCGACTTTTTCAAAAGGGCAATTTGAGGTCGAAAGAATATATCCTTTGCCCGACGAATCGGCCCGCCAATTCGCCTCATAGCCAATTCCGGTGAGATAACCCACCACATAATCAAGACGGTCTTCAATCGGCAAATCTTTCGGAATGCCCGCCTCGGCACTCATCTGGTCGGCGACCCCTTCCAAAATGACGTTTATTTCGGGGCGCGATAGGCGTGATTTGATTTGATCCAAAAGGCTGCTGGCTAATCCGGCATAATTGGATGGAAAAAAATCCTGCCCTTTTTCAGTTAGGCGATAGACATACTGAGGCCGGCCCGGGCTTTCGCGCCGACGCACTTCGGGGGCTTCCACCAAGCCGTTCTCTTGCAAGATGTCCAGATGATGGCGTATCGTTGCCGCTGTCACCTTTTTTTCGTTGGATTGGTGTAACAACGCCACGATTTCATCCACCGTCATTTCGGTGTTTTTCTTCAAAATATCAAGAATATGTCGTCGCGTTTCTTGAAACATGCCGAGTTTACCTATACCACTACCGCTGTGGAATTCTTTGTAAATTTATTCAACTAATTCCATTCTAATCCTAACATGCCGCCGCTTATATTGTCAAATGAGATAGTATTTGAAATCGGTAGGGACGGATTAGGTTAAATCTTGCCCGCCACCTCCCATGCTAGATGCCGAATTTCCGGCAAAATGAGTTTGCTCATCGCCAGAGTTACCGCGTCCACACTCCCCGGCATCGAAATGACCACACATCCACGATACACCCCTGCCGTCGCCCGTGACAGCATCGCCGCCGCCCCCACCTGCTCATAACTCAACATGCGGAACAATTCGCCAAAACCGGGTAGGGTTTTTTCCAATTTACCGCTGATGGCATCATAGGTGCGATCACGTGGCGCAATCCCCGTTCCCCCGTTAAATAAAATCAGACGCGGCGGATGTTCGACCCCTGTCAGGTCATCCAATAATTTCGCCATGAGGTCGGCTTCATCCTTCACTACATGATAGGCCACGACCTGATGCCCGGCTGCTTCTAATAATTGACGGATGGTCTGACCGCTGGTATCGGTTTCAGGGGTACGGGTATCGCTGGCGGTCACAATCGCGCAGGTGATGATTCGCATGACCTCGGCAGCGCGTTCTCGATGTTGATCTGAGGATGTAGACATTCATTTCTCCCAGACTGTTAAACTTTATTCTAGTCTATTCAAAATGGCATTTGAAACCACCGTGAATTTAAACATCATTTATACCCTGTATTTCGCATTGAAACGATGACATCAAAATCCACCAAGTGGCCTATATCAAAAGTAACCGAGTGGTGGGTTTCAAGGGATAGCATCTGTTTTATTCTTTTGTCTGTAACTAGGTACAAGATTGGAGCGTAATATGTACTTTCTTGCAGACACCATTACCAGCCAACCTGTCACCGTCAATACAACGGTGGGTCAAGTCATCGCATGGATCGTGATCGGTTTAGTCTCTGGCCTGTTGGCGAGTTTCTTCATGCGAGGTCGCAAAAACCTAAGTACAGTCGTGCTGATCGGTCTCGCGGGCGCACTTGTGGGTGGTTTCATATTTGATGTTCTGAACATCGAAATTACGGGATCACTCAATAACGGATTTATCATCCGCTGGATTGACATTCTGGTTGCCTTTATTGGGGCCATCTTGGTGCTGCTCACAACCAGTCGCCTAACTTTCCGAACCTAGCCATCCGCCATTATCCCAACTTTCTAACCTCCCCCATTTTCCCCCTAAGGCCAGTCATCCCGATGGGCAATCAGTCCCACTAACTGAAAACCCACAGGTGATGACTGGCTGGCAGTCCCTCTCTCTTATTCCTTGCCCATCTGATTAGCCTCGTTGATTTTCTCACGAGCGTCACTTGGCGTCGGGGCCGGGGCTTGCGGGGGTGACACGGCTTCATTGCCCTCACCCGCCGCATTTTTCGCTTCCTGCTCGGCGATGGGTGCGCCAAGTTGTGAGCCTAATTGATACAACATCTGCAACACATTCCCCTCTGTGACCTTCAACTGGGAACGCGCATTCATGGCGGCAGCAAGGGCTTCTAAGCCACCATCTACCGCGTGCAGATTGGCCTCCGACTGTAATTCCTTAATCAGGGCAAAGTGTGACTTATCAAAATCATTCATAGCGGCTTTGGTTTGGGTCACTAGATCATTTAACACTTTTTGCCGTTCCGCGACTTTTTCGGGGAGGTTGCGGGTATTTTTCAAAATGTTCTCAAATTTCGCGGAGAGGCCACTAAAGGCACTGGCAGCATCACCTGTTCCTTTTATACCCGCCCGCTCCACAATCGAGGCGAAACGTTCGCCATATTTGCCGATATTCTTGAGGACATCGGCTAATTGTTTAGGATCAACCGCACCCCGGAGGAATTGCGAGGCATATTTATCTAGTTTCATCAATTGATCGAGGCTGGCGGTTAATAACTGCGACTTGAGCATGGGCTTGCCTGCCATTTCACCGACCTTGACCACCTGCCCTGTCGCCGGATCAAGCTGCTTATACGGTTCATAGCCGGGGAAGTAGTCACGCTCACTGACCATCGAACGAACCCCACCGCCGGAGAAGTAGCCACCTTTTTCCGCCGCGTTAATCATGGCCTGTTTCTTGGCGATGTCTACGACCAGTCTCTTCTGCGCCTCGATATTGTTGTCCATCACCGCTTTTTCAAGTTGGTTCACCAAGCCGTCAATTTCATGATTCAGCAAAGCAACACCTTCCGGTGAAGGCAATGGCACTTTGGTGATTTTGATACCCATGCCTTCCATTTGTTGTTTGAGGCTCGCAATCAAGCCCTCATCCCCCAATTTTTCGGCTTGGGTAAGGCGCAGATTCATGAGCATTTCTTGTTCGAAAGCAGCGGCTTGCTGGGCAGCTTCTTCACGAAGTTTGGGCAGTTTGGCAAACACCTCGTCATAGAGATGAATACGGCGAGGGTCTACAAATAAGTCGGTGTCTAATAATTTATTCAACTCGCCGGGCTGGACACCCAATTTTTGCGAAAGATACTCCACCGCCGCATCCCGATGTTTCGCCGCATCCGCACTCGCTACCGCCGCATCCTTACGGCCTGTCTGCGAAACATCCAAATCGGAGATATTGCCCGGTGTGCCAGTGCGTTTTGCCGCACCGCCATAAGCCTTATCCATGAAGTCGTTGACTTCTTTGATAAGCGACTGCCGCCATGCCTCCATCGCTTGACCCGCAGCGGTATTTTTGCCAAATACCGTAGAAGCGTTGAGCGACTTCCACCCACCCGATTTCTTGACGACTTCCAGCGGGCCTAACTCCTCAATCAAAATCATGGCAATCTGATCGGCTTCGGCGACGGTGCGGAAACCCAGTCGCACATCTTCTGCGAGCATCTTTAAATCTTTTTTGTACATCGCAATGTCTTCGGGAGAAATCACGCCGCGTTTCATCGCCTCACGGATACGTTGGGCCAGTGGATTTTCTTTGCCAAGAATTTCAATCATTTCTTCATAGGATTTTCCAGAGGCCTCTTTAGCCCGATTGACCCCTAATTGAGAAATCGCTTTTTCGAGTGTTTCTTTGCCTTCTGCGTTTGCACCAATGCTTGGCAGCTTGCCGATGAGTTCTTTTTCGGCATTCTTGGCGGTCTCGGTCACAATCTTGTCTACAGGCGGACGTTTGAGGCCTTTCGCCGTTAAGCTCCCTGCCCGCAACGCCTTGAGGCCGATACCCGCCGCGTCAATAAAGGCGAACACGGTATCTAAAACCGCTGCCAATGCTGCCGCGCTGACCTGCCCATCATAAATCAATTGGGAAGAGGGGCTGACGGCGGTCTTGGAAGCGGTAGACATATCGGCCCAGTTTTCAATGCTCATGCCCGCTTGGATAGCCCCTGCCCCTACGCCAGCGGCGGCGGCAATCCAGAAGGTCGCCGTACCAAAGGTCGCCAGTTCAGCAATCACAAATGCGGCGGCGGCGAGTGCCCCCAAGCCTAAATTCACCCAGAACTGGGCACTTTCGTGGCCCTCCACTTCTTCCTTGATAATAAACTTACCAACCGGGGAGGCCCAATTAAATTTGCCCCCCGCCGTACCGCCCATCAATTGACCATGAATCGGCAGCAAATCTCGATAATCAAGGTCATTCGAACTAATCATTGGAATGGCTTTTTTGATGTTCGCCGCGAGATCACGCAGGCCCTCGCCCATCATGGACTGCACGGCTTGGGGGCTGTCGGCCTTCACCAATTCTTCCAAACGGCCTGCCTGCGCTAATGGATAGAGACCGGGATATTTGGCGGAATACCCCTCGATAATGCCATTCAACTCATCGGCGTGGGCCTTCACCTCAGAAAAAGGTTGCAGTTTATCGCTCCCCCGCCCCTGACCGGGAATGGAAGTCATTTCGGGCGGGCCTTCATGGAAATACTGCTCCCACACATAGGTCATATCTGGGCCATTCCGAATTTTGGCAAGGGGCGGGCCGGGTTTGTTTTTAGTGGTGTAGCCAACCTGCAATTGATCCAAATGCCGCTTGGCTTGCATGGCATCCGCTAGAATCCCGGCGGCTTCCTGAATCTCTTTGAGGCGCTTTTCCTGCTCCTCACCAAGACTTTGATGAGGTTTACCGCTCTCGCCGTCAACCCCCAATTGCTCCATTTCCTTTTTGACTAACTCTTGATTGGAGTTTAAGTATTTGAGGGCCAGTCCTTGTGTATCTTCTTTGAATTTGGTGGTCAAGTCTTTCAAGCATGGAATATTCTCATATTCCACACCGTAATTGACGCTTTGCTCAAACAGGGTAAAGTAGGCTTCGATACCCTTCACACCCATCGAATCCCAGATGCGTTCCAAATAGCCTTCATCCTGCGGCCCAACCCATGTGTTGCTGTGAATCAATGAGATAATCTGGGCTTTTTTATCAGCGGACGCTCCCAAAATAGTAGGCATATTGGTTTCATTGACATTATCGGAGTCGTGGGAGTCAATGATTTCATCCACCGTCATTTGCTTGTCGGGTGACAAGATGCCCCGCTGTACAACGCCTGATTGACTGGGCTGAGACACCATACGCTGCAAATAGTGATTGCCACGCTGCTTACCAATGGAAAGGGCCATGTTCCGGCGCAATTGAACTGGTAAGTGGGGGTTGCGAAGGACAGCGGCATGGTTTTCAGTCAGATCGCCTCCATCATCGCCGCCCTGACCACTCAGCGCAATGCCAATCCCCTGCCTAAAATAATCCGCGCTCTCTGGTTCAGCAGTAGGTTCAGCTTGCTCCAGTTTCTTTTTTTCGCTATCCGAATCGCTTGATAATTGATGATGGTCGGTCATAGAAGCCCTTGTAAAAGTGAATAAAGAGAGCAGTACAGGCTACAAGCGCGACCAAGCACTAGTATCTACTGCGGGTGATAGGAAACAGATTAAACAGGTTTATTGAATTATATACGAAAGCAGTGTCCAACAAAACAAAAAGGATGCCTATTACAGCACCCTTTCGGAGTTTTTCATATTTGAGGAATTTATTCCCAAGCAATGCCATTTTCTTGGGCCAACTTCTTGGCCTCGGCAATCTGCTTGCGGTCATTGCTGGTCAGCTTGATTTCTTTGGCCTTGCTCTTGCGTTCGAGTTCCTTCGCAGCCTCAATCAGGGCTACGGTTCCTCCAACCGCCGCCGGAGCAGCCGCAGTTGCCGTAGCTACAGGACTAGGCTCGGCTGCGACTACCGCTTCCGCTACGGGTGGCGGTGCGGCAAGAACTGGGCTTTCGATGACCGCGCCGGGGGTGAATCCGCTACCAGCCTCTTCAATCGTTGTACCAGCATCACCCGCCGCTTTCTTCGCCGCCGAAATCGCTTTGCGGTGAAGTGAAGCGGGCTTAAAGGTCTTTTCACGAATCAGTGTATCCAGCTTAACGGCTGCTGCGGAACGGGCCGCGAGTGGCAGGCCTTCATTGTCGGCCCATTGGGCTAATTGGTCGGGCGTTGCACCTTCTACATTGATGCTCACCCCAGCAGAGGTAGAGGCTTTGGGTGCAGTGGCAGGGGCGGCAGACGCAACCGGAGAAGCAGCAAGCGCAGGGGGAGAAGCCATGACAACTTCACCGGGCTTGAAGGATGCCGCTGACTCTTCAATCGTCGTGTTGGCATCTTTGGCAGTCTTCTTGGCTGCCGAAACCGCCTTGCGATGTTCAGAGGAGGGCTTAAAGGTCTTTTCGGCAATCATCTGCTCCAATTTAAGCGCGGCAGCAGAACGGGCTGGCAGGGGCAAGCCTTCGTTCGCGGCCCATTGTGCCAATTGGTCAGGGGATGCCCCGTCTACATTGATGCTTACACCCGCAGCGGCTGGTGCGGCAACACCCGGCGCACCGGGAGCAGCAACCACAGCAGGCTTGGCAGCAGCGTTTTCAATATCTGGGTCATGGAACGCGCGGTCACGCTTTTCCCAAACTGGCTCGGTCATCGGGATGCCAGCTTTTTTGGCGACCTTCGCGGTATCCTTGTGTTCCCATTGACCACGCCCCTCGGCCTCTTCCAGTGCCCGGTTCGGCGCGATTTGCTGCCAATAGCTGACAGGTTTGGCAAGTTTGGCATGGTCGTAGATGTGGTTCATCGTGCGGTCATAGGACGCCAATTCGTAGTCGTGATCCATCTTGATGGCGTCAAATGGGCAGTATTCCGCACAGTAACCGCAGTTCATACAAATATCAATATCAATATAGAAGGCTTCCGGTTCCGGCTTAGGACGACCCGTCTTGGCGTCCGTGCCACGCACAATCCAGATACATTGGGGGGGGCAAACTTTTGCGCAGATACCGCACGAGGTACACCAATCATGACCGGGTGAATGAGGGTCATCGGGATTATTGACCACCAAAAATGGCACAAAGCGGAAACGTTCAGGCATCGCCAATTTTTCTTCGGGGTACTCCACCGTATAGAGGCCTTTGGCCTGTGCGCCTTGACGCACGGCGAAAGTTTCGGCGCTTTGTTTTGTTCCAAACATGCCAAGATCAACCACAAACGTATCCACAAAGCGTTTTAGGGTGATCTTGAGGCCGTTCCAAATTCCAATTCCGTACATATATAAATCTCTCTCCTCGCTCAAAATCCCCCTCCCCACCGATACTGGAGAGGGGTTGGGGATGGGGTTATTATCTGTCTGTCTCACCCAAAACGATGTCAATACTGCCTAAAATCACCACAAGGTCAGCAATTTTGTGGCCGATGCACATCTGCTCCAACGCCGTCAGATTGATGAAACTGGGGGCGCGGATGTGATAGCGCCAAGGATTCTGGTCAAATTCTTTGCCCGGAACGCCAACCACATAATAACCGAGTTCGCCTTTTGGATTCTCCACGCGGCCATAACTTTCGCCACCATTGGGGATACGCGGACTGTAGGCGTCAATACCGAGAATGCTCTGCCCGGCTGTTTCTTTTAGGCGTGGATAGATTTGCTGCAAAATCCGCACACTCTGGCGCATTTCTTCCAAGCGCACTAGGTAACGGTCATACACATCGCCATACGTCCCAGTTGGAATATCAAATTCCAATTCAGGGTAGATGCTGTAGGGGTCGGCTTTCCGCACGTCATAGGGCACACCACTGGCCCGCAAGACTGGCCCCGCCGCGCTCACCGCAACCGCTTGTTCTGCCGTCAAAATGCCGACGCCGCGTGTACGATTAAACACGATTTCGTTCTTGGTCAGCAGACGGTCAAATTCATCTGTGAAGTTGGGCAGGCGCTCAAAAATCAAATTGTGCAAGAATTCCATCGTATCCACATCGCGGATCATGTCATTTTCAAGCACAGCGTGAGCCATCATGCGTTCGGGAATATCTTTGAATAGTCCCCCAAAGCGCATGTAATTGCACATCATCCGGCTGCCCGCCGTCGCCTCGAAGAAGTCGAGGATCAGTTCACGCTCGAAGATAGCGTATAGGGCTGGGGTGAAGAAGGCGCCGAGGTCATTGAGCAAAAAGCCGATTGACCACAGGTGATTGATATAGCGGGTCAACTCAACCATCAAAACACGGATCACTTCGGTGCGTTCGGTAGGTTGGTTATAGCCCTTGACCTGATTCTTCAACATCAGATTTTCAATCGCCAGCGCATAGCCGTGATTGTTGCCCATGCTGGAAATATAATCGAGGCGATCCGTATAGGGCATGTTCATAATCCACGTATTGCGCTCGCCAATCTTTTCATGATTGCGATGCAAATAGCCCATAACGGGTTCAAGGGTTTCCACCGTCTCGCCATTCAAAGTGCAGACCATACGGAATACGCCGTGTGTGCTGGGGTGATGCGGCCCAAGATTGACCACCAATTTATCGGTGCGAATCCCACTGCCCTCAATCTGAACACCCAGATTTAAGCCTTCATAATGGTCAACTTCTGAGATGTCCCGTACCTTATCCATTGTGAATCCGCCAGGGTAGTTCACGTTTTTGCCGAAGGGGTTATATTCCTCCGCACGGCGCACATTGCCACCGGGCCAGCGCGAATCGAACGGCTTATGCTCGGACTCAAAATAGGCTTCTTTCCAGTCTTTAC
Organism: Chloroflexota bacterium; assembly: GCA_024434115.1. Taxonomy (GTDB): domain Bacteria; phylum Chloroflexota; class Anaerolineae; order Aggregatilineales; family J027; genus CFX10. The sequence goes on along the minus strand of QMIT01000001.1, from coordinate 183,102 downwards.
GCAGCGGGTGGCCTTCAAACCCTTCCCACATCAAAATGCGTTTCAGGTTGGGGTGTCCGGTAAAATGAATCCCCATCAGGTCATAGGCTTCGCGTTCTTGGAAATCGGCACCCGGCCACACACTCACCACGCTTGGCACAGTGGCAACATCACGCGGGGTACGGGTTTTGAGAGTTAACCCCTTGCCCCCACTGGTGCGGTAGGCATGATAGACCACCTCAAAATAATCGCCAAAGCCAAGATAATCCACGCCTGTCACACTTGAGAGGTAATCGTAACCCAGTTCATCCCGAAGCGCCTGTGCGACATCGGGCAGCGAATCGCGGTCAACGACAATCCCTTCATAATTCTGACGGTCATCAGCCTGTACTGCCCCACCAAAACGCCCCAGGCCAGCCAGCGCCTCTTGGGTGGGATTTTGAACCAATACATTATCTACCATTGTTCGGTTGTCTCCTCAGAATTAATCACCAGTAGCCTCTGCCAACAACACGGCAGATTCGGCCTGTTGGCGCAAAATGGCGGCTTGGCGTGGGTCTACAATATCCGGCCCAAGTACAGGCAGCGGAATTTCTTCGCTGGGGCCTTTGCTATACCACGGCACACTGTTCCGATTGTGAATGCGCTGGCCTTCCATTTTCTGGTGCAGCGCAATAAACCCATGAATTAGAGCCTGCGGAGTGGGAGGGCAACCGGGAACATAGACATCCACCGGAATATATTGATCAATCCCGCTGACGACGTTATATCCCTCTTTGAATGGGCCACCTCCCGACGCGCACGCCCCCATCGCCAAAACGTATTTCGGTTCGGGCATCTGGTTGAAAATACGCACAATCGGCACCACCATTTTCTTGGTGACGGTCCCGGAGACAATCAACAAGTCGGCTTGACGTGGGCTGGCACGCATGACTTCCATCCCAAACCGTGACATGTCATAGCGGCTGGAGGCGGTGGCGATCATTTCAATCGCGCAGCACGCCAACCCAAACAACAAAGGCCATGTCGCTTTGGCGCGTGACCAGTTATAAATTCGGCTCAGGTTGGTGGAGGCAAGATTCCCCTGCAATTCAATCGGTAACGGAATATCGGGGTCATGCAACTCGCGTAAATCCAAATGGTCATGATTGGTCATGAAACGTACTCTCCTCGTACCATACTCGCAAGATTTCGACCAGTAATTCCTCGTTAGCGAGAATTGGCTCGTCTGCAAAATCTGGCAAATTCAACACCATTTCTAACAACTGCTGCGTCCCAAGTGCTGTTGGGTCAACCCGTGCGTAATCTTCCATAAGGCGCATCGCAATAGCATATGTCGCCTCCCAATAAAGGGGTTCACGCGAGTGGCTCATAACAGCATCATACAGATTTTATTAACTGAAATAATGGGTTGCCAGCGCTTAAAATAACTCAAATTAAGTTTCAATTTTCCAAAGTTTAACACCTGACATACGATTGTGCCAATAGGAACAAATCGGATGATTTGCCATCACACCAACATTCTGTAATTTGTAGGGGTAGGCCAAAGACCTACCCTCTTTTAACGGCGGGGTTAGTTTATCTTCCCCAAAATCGTATCGGTATCAATCTGTGCCCGCTGCAACCTACCGCTGAAATCCACATAGACCGATTTCCATTCGGTAAACGTGTCCAGCGCGGTTTGGCCTGCCTCACGCATCCCATTGCCTGTACCCCGTGTCCCGCCGAAGGGAAATTGGATTTCCGCCCCCGTCGTGCCGTGATTAATATAGACAATTCCGGTGGACAGGTCACGAATGGCACGGAAAGCCGCGTTCACGTTTTCGGTGAAGATGCTGCTGCTCAAGCCATAAGCCACGTCATTGTTAAATTGGATGGCCTGATCGAGGTCGGCGCATTCCACAATACTCAAGACAGGCCCAAAGATTTCTTCCTGCGAAATCCGCATGTTATGGCCCACTTGGTCAAAGATGGTCGGTTGATAGAAGAAACCACGTCCGCCATCCACATCGCGGGCATAATTGCCACCGCAGAGCAGTTTCGCACCCTCTTTCTTCCCGATCTCGACATATTCATGGATGCTGCGTCGCGCCGATTCATTAATCACCGGGCCGACATCCACCGTTTCATCCAGCCCATAACCCAGCTTCAAGGCTCTGGTGCGTTCGAGCAATGCCTCGACCAATTTAGCATGGATGCCCTTTTGGACGATGACGCGGCTGGTGGCGGTGCAGCGTTGACCCGTTGTGCCAAACGCGCTGAACAAAATCGCCTCGACTGCCAATGGCAGGTTGGCATCATCCATGACAATGATGGCGTTCTTGCCACCCAGTTCAAGACTGACCTTCTTGCCCTTCTTAGCAGCCTCGGCGTACATGCTATAGCCGATTTCAGTGCTGCCCGTAAATGAAATCACCTTGACATCGGGGTGTGAAGCAATCGCCCCACCCACCGAGCCACCCGGCCCCAAGACGACATTCAGCACACCGGGGGGTAGGCCTGCATCATAGAAACACCGGGTATATTCCGCGCCGAGTTTGGGGGTATCCGACGCGGGCTTAAAGACGACGGTATTGCCAGCAATCAAGGCAGGCAGGCTCTTCCAAGAGGGAATCGCAATCGGGAAATTCCAAGGGGTAATCAACCCGACCACCCCCACACTGTCACGTAGCGCCATGCCAAATTTGTTGGGCATTTCCACTGGGGCCGTATACCCCAACAAGCGACGGCCCTCACCTGCCATAAAATAGGCCATGTCAATCGCTTCTTGCACATCACCACGTGCCTCGGCGATGACCTTGCCCATTTCCTGAACCAACAAACGGGCCAAATCTTCTTTGCGTTCCTGCAAAATCTGCGCCACCCGAAACAAAATCTCACCCCGACGTGGGGCCGGGGTTAGACGCCAATCGTGATAGGCTGCCTTTGCCGCCTTCACCGCCGCGTCTACATCGTCTTTGCCGCTTTTGGCGACATCGCCGACGAGTTCTTCGGTGGCGGGGTTGATACTGCGAAAGGTCTCACCCGATTTCGCTTCAACCCATTCGCCGTTGATTAAATTACGAACTAACTCTGTCATGCTTGCTCCTACGCTCTGAAACTGGGTATGGGGATAACCCAATTTTCTATTGAATAAAGACGATAATAGAGGCGAGTTTGTGACAACCCGCCTCTGTAAAAACTCCATCACTAATTTGCCGGAGTCGCCTCGGTAGTGGGGGCCTCCGTCGGGACTTCGGTTGGGGTTTCTGTCGGTTCGGCAGTCGCGGTTTCTTCAGCCACTGGTGTCGCTTCCTCAGTTGGAACTTCTGTTGCCGACTCCGCAGGTTCGGATTCAGGGGTTTCAGGAGCTTCCGGCGTAGCAGGAGGTACAAACTGAAGCGTCTGCAAAACCGCGTCTGTCACCTGCTGCAAATTTGCAATGTCATTTGGGCCCGCTTGGGCCAACGCGACCACCGCATCCGCCTCACTCAATTGGAGAAACACCACATAGATCACACTGTCCCCACTGCCACTGCCGTCATCGGGGACTAAAACTGCGCCAGCATCACCCGTATATCCACCCGCACTGTAGAGGGCCATCGGCTGGATAAAACTATTGGGATCAACACCACCCAAAATTTGGCTTTCCAAATCCGCCAAAGTAATGGGCGTACCAGTTGCTTGGTCAAGCAGAGGTACATATGCTAGACGCAGTAAACCATCAGCTTCATTCGGCGCAACGATGCGGGTAATGGTGTCATTCGGCGCAGCATCCACTGAAGCAGTCCACCCATCAGGATAATTAACAGTGATACCACTGGTTGGGTTGGTAATTGTTTGAGCCAATTGAGGTACATGGAAGGGTTCAGCAACCTTCACACTAGTCAGCATTAAATCCAATGTTTGGCGATACTCACCAATCCTATTGGCATCTGCGGTCAGCCGCGCAATCAAGGTGCGGTTTTCTTCAACTTCACTGGTCACCGATTGGTCTTGGGGATTGAGAATTAGGATGTCCGTTGCCACCTGCTGCCCATTATCGAGTGAGTTAGTGGTGGAATAACGAACTCCGCTGCGATGACTATTTACCGTTTCATAGGCATCCAAACTGTCCGCCCCCAAATCGGTTTGTGCTGAAGCCAACGTGTCGGCATAAGGCGAGTTTAAAAGCGTAATTTCAATCTGCGGCTGCATTTCTTCAGCTACACCGTCTAGTGGTTCCTTTAGCATAAACACATAACCTGCTCCATCAGACGTAGGAGCAGCCTGCCATTCGTTGGGATAGCCCACTGAAAAATCAATCGAACTGTCATTAGCTGTCAATTCCAAAAGTGAGGCATCAGCGGTTTTGACATCGGTATCAATATCGCTGTTGGTCACGATGAGGACACCCACCAGCGTGACAGCGGCTAACACGAGAAACGCGACAACTTGCGTGGATAGTTTATTCATGAGTAAAAGCAGTCTCCTGCTGCGAAATGGCGAATGTCCGTTTATCAAAAGTAATTAAATGAGCGCGTCTAGTGTAGCCTAGACTCCCCTTCACGGCAACGAAAAATTTTGGCTGAGTTCTAACCAAAGTCAGTAGACATCCCTACACGTGAAGGTTAGAATCTTGTTAGATTCCTTTATACCCAAAAAATCATTTGTGATGGTTTGAGGAGTGACGGCCCATGCTGCATCAACCCGATACCGAAATTATTTTCCCTCCGCGTGTCATCCCCTCCCTTCGCAACCTGCGTGGCCCGGAATGGCGCGAATTTATTGACGGCCTTTGCCAGCACAAAAACGATACCGATGCTGATATTTTGGCCTTTGCGTGGATGATGATTAAGCTCAATAGCTGCCTCACCTGCCACGCCGATAGCTATCGAGCCATGCGCGGCTGCACTCCATGTTCACAAAACACCATTGGCCGTTTTAAGGGTAGTGATGTCGAGTTAGTGGCCTATTTCAAAACCGCCCGCGAAGAAATTTTGGTGTGGATCAACGCCAATCCAGACAGCCCAATCTTAGAAATTTTGCGGCAATCTTTTGCTGCCCCCTCGCGCTAAGGCCTTGACCCCGTTATAATTATGCAAATCATTATTGATTTTATTCGCAAACACCCACATCGCAGCAATCAAGATTTGCGAATTCAATAGGGGCGGGCCTCTGGGTCGCCCATTTTTAGCCATTTGAGAGGGTATCTGCTGATGAGTAATTCGCTAGTCAATCAGGCAATGGCGGCGCTGAGTACGGTTATTGAGCCGGAACTGCACCGTGATATTGTGTCGCTTGGCATGGTCAAAGATTTAACGGTGGAGAACGGTACAGCGAACTTCACCATCGTCCTCACTACCCCGGCCTGCCCGTTGAAAGATGTGTTTGTGCGCGAGACTGAACGGGTACTGCTGCCCATTGAGGGGATTAACAAAGTCGCCATCAAATGGGATGCCAATGTCCCCAAGGGGTTGCATGGCAATCTCGATATGCCGATTCAGAACATCATCGCCATCGCCAGCGGCAAGGGTGGAGTTGGCAAAAGCACCGTTTCGACGAACTTGGCCGTCAGTCTGGCGGAACACGGCGCACGGGTTGGCTTGATGGATGCCGATATTCTTGGTCCCAACATCCCCACAATGGTCGGTCTGAATTATGCCCGCCCCCGCGTGATTGACGAAGATGGTCAACCCAAAATGATTCCGTTTGAGGCCTATGGCGTCAAAGTCATGAGCATGGGCTTTTTGGCTGACCCCAACACCCCTATGATTTGGCGCGGGCCAATGCTACACAGCGCCATTCGCCAATTTTTCACTGATGTGGCATGGGGCAGTCTCGATTATATGATTGTTGACCTGCCCCCCGGCACAGGCGACGCCCAACTCAGCCTCGCCCAATCCGTCCCATTGACAGGTGCGGTCATCGTGACCCAGCCCCAAGCCGTCGCGGTGGAAGATGCCCGTCGGGCCATCGCCATGTTTGATAAATTGAAAGTGCCCATGTTGGGTGTGATGGAAAATATGGCGGGTGAATTCTTCGGTCAGGGTGGCGGTGAAAAATTGGCGGCGGAACGGAGACTGCCATTTTTGGGTCGTGTGCCACTCCAAGCCGGTGTGCGTGAAGGTGGCGACGATGGACGGCCTGTGGTTGTCCATGATCCCGAAAGCCCCGCTGGAAAAGCCTTTGCGGAATTAGCTAAGACCGTCGCGGCCCGTGTCAGCGTCGTAGCAATGGCAAATGCTGATGTGATTCCGTTGAATATTATCGGGTAAATCTGAAGGTAATGGGGCGATTTACAGATCGCCCTATTGTTCATTCCATCCCATAAACCTCGATGGCATCGCTGGTACCGGGGGGATAACGACGATTAATCAACAGCCAAAAGAGGAAATTTGCCCCTAAAGCCGCCAGCACCGCCCAATTACCCTCAACCGTCACATTTAGGGATTCAGCCCGCCCCCACGTCAACAAAGCGGCAACCCCCATCAACCAGAGCGTGACCATCTTGCGGCGCTGCTCCGTCCGCTGCACCACCAAAATCATACCCGCATAGAGGCCAAACAAGGAAAGAAACGCCGTAGAGTCCTCCAACTTGCCGAGATCATCAATGATACCAACCATAATTCCAAACACACCAAAGCCGATTAAAGTGATCCGTTCACCTGTTAAGCGCAAATAACGACGCACCTGCTCGGTGGTCAGTTTAGGTTTTTCACCCGTTTGGGCAGGCAGTTCACCCTGCGCACTATCGAGCCGAGTTTGCAATTTACGGTCTTTACGCGAGACAGGGTTGGGCTGCCAATATATGCCCAGCAACAGCAAAAACGCACCCATTGGAATCGTCAACAACCAACCCACAGCACCAATCCTTTACCTCAATCGGCAAATAAGTACCTTGTTTAAATAAATGAACCTGTCGCCCAATGGCGAAGTTTTATTATAGCAGTCCCAGAAGGCAATTTTTCGCTGAGAAAAACATTAATGGTATAATGTCGCCCAGTTTGAAAAATGCGACCCATCAAATATTAGTGCATTTTCAGCAGAATCCTTTTTCTACGGAGGGGTTTTCGATGAGTATCGAGATTCTGAGCACCGAGTTTAAACGTGTGCAGTTGTTGGAAGTTTCAGGGCGTGTAGACAGCACAACCGCTGGACAGTTGGGCGAAGCGCTCAACGGCACCATTGATGCAGGCAAAAGCCGCGTCGTGCTCGATCTGAGTAAAGTAGATTATATGAGCAGTGCGGGTCTGCGTGAAATGGTCTCGGCCCTTAAGCGTGTTCAGGGAATGCCGGGTAGTGGCGGGGATGTGCGTATTGCTAATCCGTCCGAACGTGTCCGCGAAGTCTTAGAATTGGCGGGTCTTGATGAGATTTTCAAGATTTTTCCGACACAGGTAGAGGCCGTCGGCAGCTTTTAATACGTGGTGGTGTAAATTGATGTCTGTGGGAACTGCAATGCACGACGAGCGCTATTTATCTTTTAAAGCACAGCTAGAAAATATTCCTCCGGCCTGTGAATTTGTGGTCGAAGCAGCCGAGGCCGCCGGGTTGGATGAGCGGGCGACGTACCACTGCCAATTGGCGGTGGACGAAACCTGCACCAATATTATCGAACACGGCTTTCCCAAAAGTCAACATGGGCATCTGGGCACGATTGATATTGTGACCGGGGTAGAGGATGACTCCTTCATCATTGTCATCAGCGATAACAGCCCGGCCTTCAATCCACTGACTCATGACGACCCCAACCCCTCTGAGGATTTAGCCAACCGCGCACCGGGCGGCTGGGGGATTTATTTCATCAAAAAACTCATGGATGCGGTGGATTACCGTTTTGTGGAAGATAAAAATCAACTCACCCTGCGGAAAGCCATTGCGGTTCACCGCGCCCCTGTCCGGCCACCCACTTCTGAATTAACCATTACCAGCAAACCCCTGCCTAAAAATTACCTCCAAGTCAATCTGGTTGGTCGCCTCGATAGCCAAACCAGTCCCAAAGTTGAAAATGAGTTAAAAACCATTATCAATGACAAAGGCTATCAACGGCTGATTGTGAATTTAACCGAGGTGGATTATGTCTCTAGCAGTGGTCTAAAGGTGCTGGTGAGCGCATGGCGGTTGGCACGACAACACGCGGGGGATGTCATATTGACCGATTTGCAGCCACGTATTCGTGAAGTTTTTGAGATGATTGGTTTTGATATGATGTTTCACATCTACGACAGTCCCGGTGACGTGATTGCCGATGATCCAATTAGCAAAAACTGAGGAACGTGTCATTTCCGCAATCCTGTTCATAAACGATAGGCGCTTTGGAATCTTCTACTAATGGATGCACTAAGCCTCATTTTGGTGATGCTCAGTGGCGCACTGCTGCTGATTGCGGGAATCGCCGTTGGTTACTGGCGAGGATGGAATCGAGCCACCCACAACTATGAAGCCAGCCACAGCCTCGACGCATTGGCCGATGTTGGTCAGGCGATTCTGGGGGCACAGCTAAATCTGGATGCTCTGTGCGAGATCGTCTATCAGCAGTCCACTCGTGTTATAGACACCCGCGATTTTCAACTGGGCCTGATTGATGGCGACGACTACGAAATCAAGGTCTGGCTGAAAGAAGCCGAACGCCTGCCAACCCAAATATTCAAAAATGGGGCATCTGAAGGGTTAATTGGCTGGGTACGTGATAATGCACGCGGTTTGCTTATCAACGACTTTCAAAAAGAATGGGATAGCCTGCCCGCCCGCCCCCGTTATTATGACGAAAACAATCCGGCCCGTTCCGCGATTTTTGCCCCTCTGATTGCCGGGGCCAAGGTCATCGGGGTCATCGCCGCCCAAAGCCAAACTCCCTCCACCTTTACCGATGAAGATTTGGGTCGCCTGACCGTGTTGGCTAATCAAGCAGCAGGCGCGATTCGTAATGCCCAGTTGTATACCTCTGCCAAAGAACGCGCCACCCGATTGCGACTGATTGGTGAGGTATCGCGTCAGTTGAGCGGGGTTCAACCACTCCCAGAACTGCAACAACAGATTTTACGGCTCGTACAAGGCACATTTAGTTACTACGCAGTTAACCTGTTCACGATTGACACGGAAACCAACGAAATCGTCTTAGGGGCAAGTACCGCGTGGGAGGCGGGTTTTAAGGACATCCGTCTAAAAATGGGGTATGGCATCGTGGGGTGGGTCGCCGAAAATGCTGAAATGGCAGTAGTGGGCGATGTGAGCAATGACCCTCGGTATGTCGCGTCGGCTGCGCTACCCGCCACCAAGAGCGAACTGGCCGCCCCGCTGATTTTTGATAATCGCGTGTTGGGTGTGCTGGATGTGCAAAGTAATGAGGTGGATGCCTTTAACAAAGATGATTCATTCACCCTCAATGCGCTAGCCCAACAATTAGCGCTTGCCATTCAAGAATCCATCACCTATTCTGCCGAACGTCGCCAAGCCGAGCGCACTAATGCCCTTATTGAAGCGGCCCGTGCTGTCGTTTCGATTTTGGATATTTCCAGTTTGTTCGACGAAGTGATTGACCTCATCACCGACCACTTTGGTTATGACCGCGTGCATATCTTCCTGCGCGATGGGGATCGGGTTATTTTTCGTGGGGGCAAAGGTAGCCACACCAAACGCTGGCTGTTCGAAAGCCTAGCCTACAACATTGACGACAAGGGTTTTATTCCTTGGGTCGCCAATCACGGTCAATTGATCGTCTCCGGGGATACCGCCGAAGATGAACGTTATATCAAGGGCGGCGGGCTAGAAGACACCCAAAGCGAAATGACCGTACCCATTCAAATGGGGTCACGCACCTTAGGTGTATTGGATATTCAAAGCCCGAAAACGGATGCTTTTTCAGCCGAAGATGTAGCCCTCGTACAAGCCCTTGCCGACACGGTTGCCATTGCCCTTCGTAATGCGGGCCTAATTGCCAACGAAATGCGCCGCCGTATTTTGTCGGAGACGCTGCAAGAAGTCAGTACCGTGTTGGCCTCATCACTCGATCTCGACAGTGTACTCAAAGAAATCCTGTTGGGGCTGGAGCGTGTGGTCGAATACACTTCAGCGGTTATTCTGCTATTGGATGATGAAAAAGCCTATTATCTGGTGAGCGCGATTCATGGTGTAACAGAAGATGACGCGGTGTGGGATGAGGTATTGCCCGCCGACCAAGATTCCGAAGACCATATTGATCGTATCCTAACCATGCTGGCTGCCAAACCGAGTGAAGGCAGTGGGGAAGAGCCACCCAAGCCCCGCCATGAGGATACACTGTCCGTTCCTCTCAGCATGGGCGAGGAACACATCGGGCATCTTGCCATCAAACGTATCGCCGCGCAGTCATTTAGCACCGAAGAAAAAGCGATTACCAGCACCTTTGCCAGCCAAGCCGCCGTCGCCATTATGAATGCCCAGTTGTATATGGCCCAAAAGGAAGAGGCATGGATTTCCACCGCCCTCCTCCAAGTCGCCGAAGCAACCGGGCAAGCGACCAGCCCCGATGAAGTCTTAGAAACCGTCGCCCGCATCACCCCATTGTTGGCCGGGGTTGAATGGTGTGCCGTCTTTTTGTCAGAAGATAAATTTTTCCGAATGGTCGAGGTCTCTGGCGTCAATCAGCGCTTTGTCGAAGCCTTTCAGGGATTCAAAATTGATCCGGCCCAATGGCCCCCGATGCGTGATTTAATCGAGACAGGCCGTCCCGTGATTTTGGACGCAACTGCCCCGATGCCCTCCGGCCTGCCTGTCGAAGTTGATGTTGTACAAGCCGTGCTGCTGCCGCTGTTTGCCAAAGGCTCTGTGATCGGCACGCTGCTCATTGGTCAGCGCGAAGGTGATGCCCCCCTCACCCGCCGTAAAATTGAACTGGTATCGGGGATTGCCAACCAAGCCGCGCTTGCCATTGAAGGCGCCCAACTATATACTGCCCAACAAGAAGAACAGTGGATCACAACAGTCCTGCTGCAAGTCGCGGAGGCCGTCAACAGCCAATTTGACCTCGACAGCACATTAGAAAGTATCGTGCGCCTTACGACCTTGCTGGTCGGTGTAACCCGCTGCATTATTTTACGCTGGAACGATAGCTTACAGCAGTTCTATGCCTCCAAATCATTTGGCCTTTCTCCGCAAGGTGAACGCCTATTTAACCAATTGATGATTCGGCCCGCCGAGAGCCAGCTATTTACAACCCTATGGGAGACCCTGCAAGCTGTCCCCGCTGGTGAAAATTTGCCCTATTTCATTCCGGATGCACTGCGCGAAGCGGTAGAGATACCCGCTGTGCTGGCTCTGCCCTTGATGGCACAGGGGACGATTGTCGGCACGATGTTGGTAGACCATTTTGAATATGAAAGCCACAGTGGTCAGCGACGTCTCAACATTTTGATCGGGATTGCCTATCAAAGCGCCCTTGCCATTCGTACCGCCCGTCTGCAAGAGGAAGCCATTATCGCCGAGAGCTTTGAACGCGAGATGGAAGTGGCACGCGGCATTCAACTGAGTTTGCTGCCCGACAAACCGCCGCAAATTGACGGGTGGGACATCGCCGCCTATTATCGTCCAGCCCGTTTGGTGGGCGGCGATTTCTATGACTTTATCCCATTGGGTGATGATAAATACGCCTTCGTGATTGCCGACGTTGCGGATAAGGGTATCGCCGCCGCCATGTTTATGACGGTCTGCCGTACCATCATTCGGGCAGTCGCCTCGCGTCGTCGTTCAGCCGCCGAAACCCTGTTGCGCGTCAACAAATTGGTCGTGCATGACAACCGTAGTGAGTTGTTCTTCACCTGCTGGTATGGCATCTTGGATGTCAAAACCGGGACGTTGCAATTTAGCAGCGGGGGTCACAACCCGCCCTTGATTGCGCGAGACAATGGCGAACTGATCGAACTGCGGATCAAGGGCATCGCGTTGGGATTGTTTGACCCGATCCAACTGCAAGAGGCGACTGTCGAGATTGAGGTGGGTGACACTCTCTTGGCCTATACCGATGGACTGACCGAAGCGCAACGGGCCGATAACTCCGAATTTGGTGAAGTGGAACTCCACATTACCACTCGGAAATTACGCCAACGCTCGGCGGCGGATTTTGTGCAAAAGCTGACCACCGCCGTTGATCGGTTTACAGGTGATCAGCCTGCCTTTGATGACCTAACCCTATTTGTTGTCAAGCGCTTAATGCAAAGCTCAGTCTCACCAAACGGCCAACCAGAACAATCCACCAGCGAATTGCCCTATTCCGGTGCGCTGGTTGAGTCGGATGAGGAAGAAGGTGTTAATTCGTAAAGCGGGTTGACAATACTTTGCAGATCAGCCAACAACCCGTTTAAGTTGGTAATATAGGGTGACACCTGCTCCCCCAAATCGGCCTTACTAATTTCCCCCGACGTAAATTGCTGAAAGCCATCAATCACCGCCTGCATTGCCGTCAGCACTTGCTGCGAATTAAGTTGCACACAAGTGGGGGTGGGGGTCATGGCAATCACATTACGCAAATCGAGCAGGCGTGACAGGATTTGCAGGGCATCATCACGCCGATCCTCATCCACCGTTCTTCGGTTTTCATCGGCCTCCGTCGCAAACGACTGCATGTTAAAATAGACATTCTCAAACCAATCCTCTAATTCACCGGGAGGACATCCGGGGACAATCGTCATATCTGGTACAGGCATGAGGGTCAAGACCACCGTTGCCTGCTGTGAATTATCGCGGGGTTGAGATTTTTGCCCATCGGACTCATCTTCCCCACACGCGACCAACAGCATCCCAATCAGGCCAGCCAACATCCATCGCTTGAACATGTTTTATCACCTAACATGAGTGCATGAATTAACTTGCAACCATTGTACCGTGAATTTGCCATCAAATTTGTATTGACCCACAAACACAAACCAACCTCGCTTGATTATTTATTATCTCCTTTCTACAATAGGCATGTTCACTGATTACGCGCATTGGGGGTTGAATTATGCCGCAGCTTTTCTCTAGAGCAGATGAAAACGGTTGGGTGACGCCTGCCGCCACTGATGTGGGGGTCGCGCCTGCTGAAAAACCCTATGACGCCAAATATCTCTATCAACAAGCCAATCTGATTCAGCGCCGCTTTGCTGAATTAAGCACCCCAGTACGCATTGTGGATGTACGGGCCTCGCCATCACATTTACGATTCTTGCTGCGTCCGGCCATCAGTGGACAAACGGCCCAACTAGGCGGCATTACCGAAAATCTGCGCCCTGCCTTGCCCGGCCTACAACGCACCTTAAAAGCCGAATTAGTCGAACTCTACCCCGCCCAGAAATCCGGTGAAGGGGCGGTGCTGTTGGTGCGGCCAGAAAATCCAACCTCACTCAGTCTGGATTATTTGCTGGGGCAGGAAAACTTCTTGAATGCCACCGACCCAACTGTCCTATCACTGGGATTGAGCCTCAACCAGCAGACCATCGTGCGCGATTTGCGATTTATGCCCCACCTGCTGATTGTTGGCGATGCCCCCCAACGATTACATTTGATGTCGGCCTTGATTTTGCAATTATGCCTATTTAACACGCCTGCCGAATTCCGCTTTGCCTTGATCGGGGCACGCACTGAGGTGATGGATGCCCTTGCGCAAAGCCCCCATATCCTCGGCGGCACGCTGCACACCCTCAAAGAATTTCGCCGTTTGTTGGATGGCCTGATTAAACATCTGGGTCAGCGCAAAAATCAATTTAATCAGCAAAACGCCAAGACGCTTGACGAATATAATGAGTCGGTCAAAGGTCAGCCCCAAAAACCCTTCCCACGTTTGTTGATTACGCTGGATGCTGTCTCGGTCAAAGGCTGGGGTGAGGATCGCCAAGCGTGGTTTTCTAATCTGTATCGCTTGGTCAAAGAAGGGCCTGCGCTCGGCTTGCATGTCGTGTTGGCCGTGCCCGATTTACAATCCACGACTGTCCCTTCGCAGCTTTTGGAATTGATGCCGGAGCAGATGATTTTGCGTTCGGCCTTTAATACGGTCAATTGGGCACAGCCGCCTGCCGCATTCCCCGTCGCGTTGATTGACAGCATGTACCGCGCTAACGGCTCGGCCCCGCAACCTGTCGAACTGCCAGAAGTGGATAACAAACAAATCGGGCAGATTCTTAAATATTGGCGACGGGTGGCGACCCTCCGCAACACTGACAGCCCCGATGCAGCCCCCATTCCGCCGACGGGCTTAACGGGTTATCTGCGGCGTACAGGCCAAACGGGAGCATTATTGGCGGCCCGCCAGCAGCGCGAAGCCGAACAAAGTGATGCCAGCCTATCCGCAGCGATTTTGGCGGAAGTGCCTGCCATTATCAAAGCCAAACGCGATACCAAACCCGACCTGCCTGTGGTAGACGAAAATACTCCTCCCGTGCCGCGCCATTTCTTGTTATTGGAGAAAAAATATCGGCGGGCCGGGGCATTAGCCGCTTATTTGGGTTGGTTGAGCATCGGCCCCCTGATTGATGTGTTGGAACAGTCACCGCAAGACGCACGCGCTACCCTCAAAGCCTTGCAGGAAGCCGGATTATTAGAGGCGGGTGAAAGCCCCATGCTGCGTTTTATGCGTTTGAGCGAGGAAGAATAGGAAAAACTGTATCGGCTTATTCTGACCGCACCCATTCATCATAGGGCAAGGTATAGATACAAGTATCGGGTTCTGAAAATGCCTCAGTGAAAGGTTCCATATCGTAGCTGCTGATGTCTTCTATTAGGTATTCATACGGCTGTTTAGAGCGAAGTCCGTCCCAGAACATGCCTATATCCTCAGCATCTAATTCTTCCGTCTGTATCCACATCTTGAAGGTGCTGATGTCTGCCAAATAGTTACAAATTGGAATCCCTAATGAGTCGTCGGTGACTCCTCCTAATGTAACATAGACCATAAGATAAGATACAAAAAGCCCCTTGTCGAAGTAAGCTATGTCAAGATAGTAACCAGCACCGGGAGCGCCATCTAGTGGATAAGACACTCGAACTTCATCAGGCTCGCCATAAGTAGCCAATATCCCTGCTGGCATATACGGCGTCCAATCAACATAGCTTCTAGTTGGTTTATCGAAAGCCAAACCAGCAGCAACCAGCTTATTTTCCTCCTTATTGACCCATAAAGTTAAAGATGCTTTTAGGAAATAAGCATCGTCAGGATCATTAGCGGCTGTTGGAAGTAGGGCCGAGAAAACATGGAAGTCGCCAATATCTGATTCATTGAGGTTTACATCAAGGTCCAGTCTACCAGCTTGTCGTACCTGTACAGAGGTGTCTTTTCCAAGAGTCCAAACCCACCAACATGGGTATACACAATCGGAGTCAGAAATTAGCTCATTTAATAAGGCGACTAATCGAGGATTTGATGGAGTTGCTGTTATCTCTTGATATGCTATACCCAAGCCTCGGTTTTTAGAAAAACCAAATATAACTCCGAAGCAACAAATCACAATCAAAAGAACCGCTTTTTGAAGAACTCCCCAACGAGGGTATTTTGCCATACTTTCTCCTCCTAGATTTAAGGTATTGAAAATATTCCTTCAGCGATTTCTCTATCTTCTGGGCCAAGTCTTCCCGAAAAAAGATAGTACCAGAAGGTTTTTTGCATCTCAATCAGTTCAGTAATTGTAAGATTCGTTCTTTCAATGTCAATGAGATGCCCTGCTTGATAGTTGTATTGATTTAAAACCCATACAGCATATGCTTCAGCTGTTCGCTCATCGTTGACTTTTGAAGTAGCCTCTTGGACGTTAGCGGCATACCCAAGAGCTACCATGACATTGGGATCCCATCTTCCACCATACATTCTTCCGGTTGTACGAACATCTCCCTGACTTGGGGAGCCACTTGGGAAGGGATTCCATATTGGAATTCTCACATTATTGGTGGGGTCAGTTAGAATTGCAGATGGGTTTCCAATATAAGGATCTTCAAATGTATTTTGAAGTTTTTGTCTTCCCCAAAAGTAGTTCAAGACATGACCAAACTCATGAGTAATCAGTTCTGGGCTAAAAATATTCACAGATCGCTCATTTTCGTCTGCCGTCTCAAGGTCTTCGGACGGCCAGTTGGTGATACCTGTATTCCATATATAAATCACCGGGTTGGTTACATCTTGAGGCGATTTGGTCAGGGCGGCTTCACCTTTAGTCGGATGGCCTGCACTTGAAAGAATAATAGTCACTTCAGGGAAAAACTCGCCAAAGGTTAGTTCTGCACGCGCAATATCCTCAGCAGTCAATCCTTGACCACGCAAATCGACTTGAACCCCTGCAATCGCTTGGACTTGTGCATAAATGCTTTGATAAATGACCGCTATTTGAGAATCACTCCACCTAACTCTTTTGCCCGTTTTATCAAGCCCCTCTGTTAGAAGATGTACCCCATGAGCAGCGATATATTCACGAGCATCTTTAATGGTCAGAAGTTGTTCCTCTGTCTCATTGTACTGTATAAGAGGCTTCCCGTACCTTACTTCCTCCGTGATTTGAAGTCTTTTTATCTCATCCTCAAGCTGTTGG
Source organism: Chloroflexota bacterium (assembly GCA_024434115.1). Classification (GTDB taxonomy): domain Bacteria; phylum Chloroflexota; class Anaerolineae; order Aggregatilineales; family J027; genus CFX10. The sequence goes on along the minus strand of QMIT01000001.1, from coordinate 166,639 downwards.
ATAGCCCCCATGTATAATTCCATTGAATCGAAAAACGCCTTTGCAGCGGCCTTAACCTGTGCCATCTCTGGACTCACAGAACTATCAAATTCATTATCCATAATTTAGAATTCTCCTCATCAGAACTACAAGCAATTTGAAATACATATTCTAAATCTAATAGAACTATAGTTCTAAATCAAGTCATTATGGATATTTTGATACGAGATTGTGACGATTTTGAAATGCTGCCCTAACCAGAATTTGGGAAATAAAAAGGAGGCTGTGTCACCCCCAAATTAAGCTAGTACGCCATCGAGATGTCAGGCTTATGATTCCGGCGTCGGCGTCACATCCACAGGCGCACGCACATCCCGATCTACACAGGCCGAATAATTGGAGGTCAGATACACCGCAAAATCGCTTGTCCGGTTGGGGTCGGGCTGCACAATGATATTGTCGGGGTGGATGCCGAGAATTTCCACCAGCGTATCGAGGATACTGCCCTTATCCTCCCCAGTGTAATCAATCAAAATCGTATCGGGGCGGTCAGCATAATCGGCAGGTGGCGCACCCACCCCCATCGGCTGTGAAAGCACCCCCTCCCACAACAACCGATCCGCCGCGACGTAATCCATCTGCACACCCAAGCCGCTGTTGTCATAAATGGCGACCTGACTACCTTCACTCGCCAAACGATTTTCGGTTGGGGGGGTCAAAAACGCCTGAATCGTGTTGATGATACCCAGTTGGGGAATCTGGACATTACTGCCATCGGGGGATGTCCATGACATGGTTTCAAAACCCAGTCGGAAAAAATGATTTTCAATCTGATTCGGCTCAAGGCCCAACGCAATCGGGGCAAGCTGAATCATCACATCCAGTGGGATATTGGTCTCAACCACATCCGTTAATTGGTCATACAGCGCGGGGATGTCCGTCACCCAACTGCCCTGTTTCCCCTGCGCCCAGATCGCCCGCAATATCTGCTGCTGACGGCGACCCCGGTCAAAGTCGCTGCTGGAATGGCGACTGCGGGCATAAAACAGCGCCGTGATACTGTCCATGTGATGCACGCCGACGGGCAGGGTATAAAATTCAAAGATCGGCTCGTTGTTCTCGTCGTACTCACCCGTAAATTTGTAGTCTTGGATGGCACAGTCTACCGCCACCGTCACCCCGCCGAGTGTATCAATCACCTGCTTAAACCCGCTGAAATCAATCATGGCGAAATAGTGGATACGAATGCCAAAATTGTAGAGGATGGTCTGGCGCAAAAGACCAAATCCGCCATCCGTCCAACCAACCGCCTCACCCCGCCCCCACGCCAAGTTTAACCGCTGCATCCCCCAATCGGGAATATAGACCAACAGGTCACGCGGGAGGGACAGCATCGAAACCGTTTGGGTGGTCATGTTGACGCTGACGATAATCATGGTGTCGGTGCGATAGACCCCATCGGCTTGGTCAATGGATTCGCTATCCTTGCCGAGCAGTAGGAAATTATAAAGTTCATATTCCGTCCCCTCCCGATCACGCGCCAACAACAACGGCATTCGCGTGGGTACGAGTGTCCCATTCGAAACAAGGCCCGGTTCAGGATTCAGTGGATAAAGTACCGTCGGCGTGGCGAGGGGCGCATTCGAGGTAGGTTGCGGGGTGATTGTGGGTGGAATAGTTTCTACGGTGGGGGTCGGCGTTAGGGATGGTGCGGGTGGAAGCACATCGGAGGTGTTGGTCGGGAATGGCGTAAAATCGCCCTGCCGATGCCCGGAGGCATTTGCATTGTGCTGAGTGGCCGTCACAGCCAATAATAAACTGACCACCATCACCAAACCGCTGATTCCAAGCCAAAATCGCTGCTGCCTGACCATGCGCCATCTCCCAAAACAATAAATCTTGTGCGTCCAAAATCGGCAAGCAACTATAGCGCCTTCCCCAATCCCCTGCCAAGACTAGGCGACCATGCGTAGGGCAGACGCGCATAACCACCCTCCAACCCTTTTGATACCTGACTCGTACTATCTAACACTTTTCCTGCTCTCGTGCCGCAAACACCTGTGCTATACTGACGATAAAGATTTTGTCTAGTATCCGTTGGAGCGCGATTTGGACACCGCCCAAGATTTTGTCAACTTGTTTGTGGATTCAACTGGCGAACTGCTCTATTTCATCGGCATCTTCGTGATCTACATGGCGGCGCTGTTTATGGCGTTGGGTCAGCGGATGCGCTCCAAAGAAGAATGGGCTGCCGGACGATATACGGTTGGGTTGTTCCTTGTCCAATTGGTGTGGGTCTCACTGATGTTGGGGTCGCTGGTCGGGATTGTCACCGATGATGACTCCATGAACATCCTGCCCCCACTCGAACGCGCCGCGAATGCCCTTGTGTTGGTCTTGATCGGGTGGGCGCTTATCACTGCGGAAAAAGAGAAAAAAGATCGTTTTGCGGGGCTGGTGGCGTTTGCTTTATGCGCCCTTTTAATCGCGGGTCTAGCCTTTAATTATTCCGAGTGGAATCCCGACCAAGATTTTAATACCCAATCCTTTAGCTTATCATGGACATTTGTACCGACCATCTTAGCAGTTTTTGGCTCCTTGCTGCTGATTACGCGCTATAAATTTGTCGCTGACATCCCACTGAAGTTGTTATTTTTCGTGACCATCCTCGTCGGACACATTTACACCCTCTACCAACTCGCCAATGAAAAATTGGAAGGGGACGCGGCGGGTGGTCTGCGCTGGACATTTTTGGCGGGCAGCTTGTTGGTGATGGTCGTGGTCTATCGCATGGTGATTGACCGCCTGACCAACGCCATTGACCAAGTGGCCCATTACGCCGAAAGCATTTCACGTCCATTCGCCGCTATTTCACCCAGCGGGGATGGTTCTTCGGGTCGTGAAATCGAAGATATGAGCCGCGCCGTCACCGCCGATACACCCGGCGTCGCGTCATTGGGTGGACGCAACGAGGCGCTTGAAATTATCAAATCGCTTGGCACGATGTTAGATAAAGCTGAAACCGACGCCCTGCCCCGCCAAACCGTCATGGCTGTCGCTGATGCAGTCAAGGCGGATGTCGCGGCGTTGGTGGTGTATGAAGATGCGAATTGGGCGGATGTCATTGCGGCCTACAATCAAAGTGAGCGCGAACCGATTACGGGTATGTCGTCGCTGAATTTGGAGGAGCAACCGACCCTCGTCAATGCCATCGAAACCCGCCGCCAGCGTGAACTCAAAATCGAAGATCATGGTGAAGAACTGCTCGATTTGTATACCCGTCTGGATGTCCCCCACATCGGCCCAACCTATTTGCAGCCTCTCATTCGTAATCAAAAAGTCGTCGGGGTCTTGATTGTCGGCACACCCTATACCCGCCGGGAACTGCGTGTCAATGACCTGCGCCTGCTGGAATCCATTGGCCCGCTTGCTGCCCGATTGCTAGTGATCAGCCGCACCGCCTTTTTGAATCGGGTGCAGGCCGAAGAACGCGCCATCCTCTCGATTATCGAAGGGGATACTTCCGATTCATTGGATGAAGGCAGTATGATGGCGGCCCGACAGGAAATGCAAGCCAGCCTGACTCTTGCCGAAAATCAAATTAACCACCTGACGGAACTCATCCGCGAACTGCAAATTGAACTGGATTATGAGCGCAGTCGCATCCGCGAATTTTTGGGTGATGACCCCGATGCACAGAGCATCACTCAGCGCATTGAGGCCATTTCCAAAGAGCGCCTACAACTGCAAAGTGAACGCCACAAACTCGCCATTGCCCTACAAGAAGCGCGTGCCACGTTGGTCGGTGTGACCTCCGAGGGCGACGTTGAGATGTACGAACGCCTCATTGAAGCCATGCGCCGCGAATTGGGTGATCTACAGGCACAAAAGACCCAACTGGAGCAGCAAATTGCTGAAGTCCGCGCAGGCAAGGCTGCCCCACCCAATCAACAACTGCTGCAAATGCTCAATACGCTGACCGAAGAAAAAGTGCGAATTGCCGTCGAACGAGACAGCATCTCCAAAGAATTGGAACAGACCCGTAGCGAACTCAATGCACGCGGCATTGAAGGCGGAGCACTCGAACTCACCAAGCAGTTGGCCCAATTAAGCGAAGAACGCGCTCAATATAAAACACTGGCGGAAAAGGCCACCAGCGAACGGGATGCCCTGCTCAAAGAACGGCAAAATCTCGAAACCGCCATTTCGCAGGAAAACGAGCGCGATAGCAAGATTAGCGCGTTGGAAGCTGAAATCGCCCGTTTGATGCAAGACCGTGAAGCCATTGCCAAAAGTCGCGGTAGCCTGAAAAATGAATATCAAACGCTGGTGTTAGAACGAGAGCAATGGCATGTAGACCGTGCCCGCATGATCGCCCACAACGACTCGCTAAAAATGGAATTGGATGAGACGCTGGCTCTCTTGAATAAGGCCAATGAGGAACGCCAAGAATTATCGGGTGAGCGTGTCCAATTAAATGCCGAACATGACAACCTCCGCGCCGAACTCACCCGCCTGCAAACCGAATACGACACCCTCTTGGCTCGGTTGGAGGATGATCGCGAACGACTGGAAGAACTGAATACGGAGGGAGTCGGCACGCTGACAGACATGATTGGAGAAATCACCCGCGAACGCACCGACCTTGAGCAGTCATTAATAAAAGCCAATGAGGATATCGAAAGTTACAAGCGCCAAATTGAAAAACTCAGCACACCGTCCGCTGTGTCCGTCACAGTGAACCCCTCCGGCACACAGGTGGAAAGCGACGCAGTGATTTCGGTGGCCCAAGAACTCCGCACCCCTCTATCGGTCATCATGGGTTATACCGACGTGCTGTTGGGTGAATCAGTGGGGATTTTGGGGGCGTTGCAGCGCCAATTTTTGACCCGCGTTAAAGCCAATGTAGACCGTTTGGCCCGTCTGGTCGAAGATTTAATCCGCATCTCGACGCTCGACAGTGGCAATTTACGCCTGCATCCGCAAAAGCTGAATCTGGTGGACTTGATTGATGACGCCATTACCAACAGCCGGTATAAATTTGGCGAAAAAGGCATTGTCTTGGACATGGACATCGCTGAGGATAACCTGCCCATTGAAGCCGACCCCGAAGCCATTCAGCAGGTCATTAATCAACTAATTCAGAATGCCTATCTGGTATCGCCCAACGACGGCAGCGTGCGGGTGGTGGCGCGGCATGAAGCTAGTGTGCCGATTCCCAGCAACAATGGTCATTCTGAAATCATTCGAGACGTGGTCTATGTCGCCATCAGTGATGAAGGCGGCGGTGTCCCCCCCGAAGAACTCAAGCGGGTGTTTAGCGGCCTCTATCGCGCCGACAGTCCATTGATTGCCGGGATTGGTGAGACAGGTGCGGGTATGTCTATAGCGCGGGCCTTGATTGAAGCGCATGGCGGCAAAATTTGGATTGAAAGCACGCAGGGGATTGGCAACACCTTCAAATTCATTCTGCCCAGTACCCATCCCTATACCAAAACAAATGTCCCAGCCGAGACCGCCAAAGCAGAATAGCGCATCCAGTTTTTTGACAGATTGACAAACCTCACTAGGTCGCATATCGTGTAAGGATGTGCCATTTCCCCTATTTCACCAACATCATAGGAGCCATCGCAATGCGAACGAGACGAACCTTCATGATTTTCGCCTTTCTTATCGCTGTAATGATTACGCCCGTTCCCAAAAGTCACGCCCAAGAAGATACATGGGAAGTCATTCTATTTAACAGCAACACCTTTGTTGTTTCGACGCTGACCCCACAAGGCATCACCTCGCAATTCACACTACCTAAACCAAACGTAGCGCAGGCTTCCTTCTACAGCCCTGTCCTTTCACCCGACCAGACCAAACTTGCTTTTCTGGGAAATTACACCCGTGCCGATGGAGTCACCTATCAAAATTCAGTGTTTGTGGCAGATTTGGTGAGTCAAACATGCTGTGTCGAACTCATTGACCCCCTGAACTCGGTGATGGATGGGGCAATCATTGGCCCATTCAGCCCGGACAGCAGCCAAATCGCCGCCACATTGTTTAGCACCCAAGCGATGATGGGAACGGCAGACATTCCAGCCCTGCTGACCACCTTTGATGTCAACACGGGGATTGTCACTGGCAATAAATCCGTCAATGACCTGTATCCGGATTACGTTACGGGTATGAGCGTCCCAGTCGAAAGCGCGGTTTTTGGGGCATGGAAAGCAGATGGACTTCGAGTCGCAGCGAGTTGCCTTAACTGCTATATTGGGGTAATTGAGGGCCTCTATCAAGTTTGGGATCCGGCAGCGGGCACTCTCAGCGAACCCGTTGAACCCTTCAATATGATTTTCCAGCGCAACGAATTACTTGCCACAGGCGAAAGCGTAGCAGGGGTTTTTGATGAGTCCTATCCTGCCAGCGGTGCAGTTTATCCCGAAGGCGTACCACCCAACGTGGTGTTTTATCTTGCCGACCCCACCCAAGCTGAAGGCCAATTGTTGTATCAACACCCCGATACCCTCCCGCTTGGCATCACTGAATGGGTTGTGAATGGAGAAGCTGTCCTTGTTACCTTCTACAATTTCGGTGTAATGGAAGGGTTTGAACTGCCCATGCCAACCACCCTTGCAGGGGCGGAAGTTATTTTCCGAGACGGGACGCATCTGACGGCATCCATGACAGAAACGGAAGGCTTCATGGCGGGCACGCCGGATGGATGGCTCACGCACAACTATCAAACCAACGAGATTTTGTATTATCAAGTCGCCAATGGCGCAGTCACCAGTACCAGCCTCAGCATCTTGGATGAGAACGGTATGTGCTGCACTGAATTTGTTGGAATCACTCCATCACTGGGGCAAGGGATTACCCCCGGTTTCACCCTACCCCAGTAATCCACTCTAGCAAGCCGCCCTTGCCTTTGTTAGACTCCCTCCCATGCGATTTCATTGGGACGAGGAGTCTATCATTTCTAACCATTCATCTGATAACCACTTGGGGCGGCGCATCGCCAAAAATGTTCGACGCCATCCCAAATTAACCCTCACTGCTATTTCGATCATGCGCTGGTTCCAGCCACGTTTTACGGCAGGGGCCGTTGGGGTGTTGCTGAATAATGTGGATGAAGTGCTGTTGGTGGAGCATGTGTTTCATAGCAAAATCCCGTGGGGGCTACCGGGAGGCTGGGTCAATCGAAATGAGCTTTTGACAGCGGCAGTGGAGCGCGAATTTTTTGAGGAAACGGGGTTAAAGGTCAAGACGCTGTATCCCCTCAACACATGGTCGAGTCCCTATTGGAAAAACCATATTGATGTGGCCTTTGCGGTAGAACTGGTAGACAATACAATGAGTCACCCGCCATTAACCTTATCCCGCGAACTATTGGCCTATCAATGGTTAAGCCGCGCCGAACTCCCTCAGCTTTTTCGGGAACATGTTCACGTAATTGACTTAGCGTTGGCATATCGTCATAGTCGAAACAGCCTCCCGCCATTAAAGTAACCAAGATCACAGGAGGTTTGACCGATGACCTTAACGGAATTACGTTCGCAACAAAAACGCCGCCGTCTGCCCATTATTGAGGTTTTTTCCGGCATCTTATTGATTATCGCCGCGATTACCTTTGGCACCAATCTGGTATCCTATAGCGACAGTTCCAACGACCTCGGCACGGATGTCACCATTGGTGGTGTCCAAGTCGGCGGGTTGGATGCGGGTACACGTCTCGCCCGTCTTGAAGCCGTCTATATTGACCAACCCATTGTGATGCGTTATGAAGGCAGCCCGATATTGCTCAATCCGAGTGAGGTCGGCTTTCAACTTGATACCGAAGCCATGCAAGCCGCCGCCGAACGCCAAAGTGGAACTGACGATGATTTTTGGACAGGTTATTGGAATTATTTGTGGAATCGCCCTCAACCGGCGATTGACGTACCCTTGATTGCCAATCTATCGGAAGTTGAATTAAGCCAATATATCCAAGACCTCTCCAATCGTTATGACCGTGATGCAGCGACGGCCAGTTATGATCTGACAACAGGCACTTTCCAAAACAGCAGTTCCTATACCCGCCTTGACCAGCAGCAGACCGCTGCATTGATTCGTCAAGCCCTCTATGAAGCCGACCCTGCCAAACGGGTGATTACGCTACCCATCACCACTACGCCCGGTCAAGCCGCCACAATGGATACGTTGCGCCAAGCGATTATTGAATACATTGAGAAGTCGCGTGGCATGTTCTATAACGGCCAAAACACCGTCGTTTCGATGTACGTGATGAACCTGAACACGGGTGAAGAAATGGGCATTTTACCGAACGCGCATGTTTTGGCAAGCAGCACCATCAAAATCGGCACGCTCATCAATTTTTTCCGCTATCAAATCACCTCTCCCACCGACGATTTGAAATTTTTGCTGGCAGCGGCGGTGATTTGCTCGGAAAATGGCGCAGCCAACACCCTAACCATCTATACAGGTGAGCAGGCGATTGTACCCGGCCTGCAAAAACTGAATGACACATTTTGTAAGGCTGGTGCTGTGAATACCAATCTTCTCAGCATGATTTACATTGGGGAACAAGAAACCCTGCCTATTCCCAACTACTACACGACCATCCTTCCTACCCCATGCCCCGGTGCGAGCGTGGCGAGTGCCCAAGTGGATACCTCGGTTAACACGCAACTGCCTAGTAACCAAAATGTCACCACCGCTGCCGATATGGGCACAATGCTCATGATGATCTATGATTGCGCCTATAATGGCAGCGGCCTATTGAGCGTCTTCCCCGATGAAATCACCCAGACCGAATGCCGTCAAATTATCGAGCTTCTCAAAGGTACACGTTTCCACCGCTTGCTGGAATTAGGCGTACCTGAGGGTGTAACCATCGCGCATAAAGTGGGTTATGTGCCAGAAGCAGGCGTGGTGGGGGATGTTGGCATCGTCTTTTCAGAGGGTGCGCCCTATATTTTCGTGATGTACGTATGGGATGGAGTCAACATCAACGCCCCCGGTGTACAAGTCACCCAAGACTGGACATTGATTGAAGATGTTTCCCGCCTTGTCTATAACTACTTCAATCCGAATGAACCCTTATTACAAACACGCCTACCCTATCTACCTGATCGAGGTGCAGCGTGTGTCATGCCATACAGTGGCGCGGAGATCAATCTGGACGACATCAATGAAAATCGCTTCGATATAGACGGCGATCCATTACCATCGGCGTGTTATTTTTGGCCCTCCTGTATTCCCTTCGACAACTGGGGACGTGACGCGCAATAGGCAGATGGTCTAGGCCAATATTGCCATGTTTTTTAGGCCGCTGGTATAATTGCGTTGATATAAAGCGGTTTCTGACTAGACAATTATGTACCACAACACAGTGGATTGAAGTGAAATTGGAGATTATACGATGTCCGGTCATAGTAAATGGTCAACCATTAAACGTCGTAAAGGCGCAGAAGACGCCAAACGTGGCAAGATTTTTACCCGTATTGGGCGCGAACTGATGACGGCGGCCCGTGAAGGTGGGCCAGACCCAAACGCCAACCCCCGCCTGCGTATCGCGGTGGACAAAGCCCGCGCCGCCAATATGCCCAAAGACAATATTGAACGGGCGATTAACAAGGGCGCAGGTGTCGGTGAAGATGCGGTTGAGTTTGAAGAAATCACCTATGAAGGCTATGCCGCACACGGGATTGCCTTGATGGTGGATACCCTGACCGATAACCGCAATCGTACCCTTGCCGAAGTCAAACATGCCTTCAGCCGCAATAATGGCACCATGGGCAGCAGCGGCGCGGTGCAATGGCAGTTCAATCAAAAAGGCTATATTGAAATTCACGCCGAAGGGGTGGATTTTGACACCCTATTTATGACGGCTGCCGAAGCGGGAGCGGAGGATGTTGAAGAGGGTGACGAAACGATTTCTGTTTACACGACTCGTGAACACCTTAGCCCTGTTGAACGGGCACTGGCCGAAGCGGGTTATAAGATTGCAGACAGCAAATTGATCTGGTCGCCCACCAATGAAGTTGAACTCGAACCCGATCAGGCTGTACAGGTCTTTAAGCTGATTGAAAAATTGGAAGAACTGGATGATGTGCAAACGGTATCCAGCAATCTGAAGGTCAGCGACGAAGCCATCGCCGCCTTCGAACAAAGTTAAAATATGACTGCCCACGCGATCTTAAAGCCCCTCTCCGTTTTTGGAGAGGGGTTTGGGGTGAGGTGAAACATGCTTGTTCTCGGTCTCGACCCCGGTACGGCACGAACAGGATATGGCCTTGTACGTGAACACCCCGATGGCACATTGGAAGCCATCGCTTATGGGGTTTATACCACCACGCCCGACACCCCAACCGCCCATCGTCTGCTCTCGCTGTACCATCAACTCAACCAAACCCTCGCCAACCATCGTCCGCAACAGGTTGCTATCGAAGAACTGTTTTTTGGCAAGAATGTCACAACCGGGATTAAAGTGGCGCAGGCCCGAGGCGTATTATTGTTGGCGCTGGCCCAAGCCGGACTGCCAATTTACGAATACAAACCCAAAACCGCTAAGATGACCATTACGGGTTTTGGGGATGCGGACAAACATCAAATGCAAGAAATGATTCGCCAGCTACTCGGCCTCGAAAATATCCCAAAGCCGGATGACGCCGCCGATGGCTTGGCAATCGCCATTACTCATCTCCAATCTACTCGCTTCGAGCGTCTATCGGAATAACTTATGATTGATATTGTTGCTGGCACGGTTGCTTCACAAGGGAAAGATCATCTGGTCGTCATGGTCGGGGGCATCGGCCTGCATATCGCCGTCACCCGAACCGTATTAGAGCGGCTTGATGGTGCTTCTGTCACCCTGTATACCCATTTGATTGTGCGCGAAGATGCCCTCAGCCTCTATGGGTTTGCTGATGAAGAAGAACGATTATTGTTCCAAACCCTGCTGACCGTCAGTGGAGTTGGCCCCAGAATCGCGCTGACCATTTTAAGCACCATCACCCGCGAACAGCTACAACATGCGGTCGTCCATGAAGAAGCAGATGTGCTGACCCGCGTGCCCGGTATTGGGAAAAAGACCGCCCAAAAGATCGTATTTGAATTAAAGGACAAAATCGCCGCTTCTCTATCTGACCGTCCGGTGGTTATCAGCGATGTGGATGCCGATGTATTGGCAGCACTCACCGCTCTTGGCTATAGCATCGTCGAAGCCCAAAGCGCCCTGCAATCTATTCCGCGTGACGCCCCCAATGAGATTGAAGAACGAGTTCGGTTGGCGCTCCAATATTTTACCTAGTCTGCGTTTTGCATCAAACAGGGTTCTAAAGTTAAACTAGGGCCTAAGCAATTTACATTATTTATAAACGAAAGATTGGTTCATGCTGCCGACTTCTAACCGCAATCCCATTATCCTTTGTGTAGATGACGACACAGGGATGCAAACGATGGTTAAAACTGTGATGGAAGCGGAGGGGTATGTTGTCATCCTTGCCGCTGACGGTGCCGAGGGCGTCTCGTTTTTTGAGGAATATCAGCCCGACATCATCCTCATGGATCTGATGATGCCTGTGATGGATGGGCTGGAAGCCTGTGCCAGAATTCAGGCACTGCCCGGTGGCTCACAAACCCCGGTGGTCATCATGACGGCCTATGACGAATTTGATGCAGTAGAACAGGCATTTAAAGCGGGCAGCACCGATTATCTAACCAAACCCATCAATTGGGCCGTTTTGCGCAATCGTGTGCGCCGTCTGCTCAAATCCCGCGAGCTAGAAGATAATCTTCAAGAAAAAATCCAGCAGTTGGATATTCTGCATCGCATTGACCGCGAATTGGGTTACACCCTTAATATTGAACGTGTGTTAAATCTGGCAATTGACAGTGCGCTGCGTCGTAGTGGGGCAACGGTCTGTGGGTTGGCATGGCTGAACGAAGAAACGTTGCTATTTGAACGGTTGGCGAGTGTGGGGAAATCGCAAATTGTTACGGGGCCAATGACACTCGACTCCCTCTACAAAAACTATCCCTATACGATTAAGATGTTTCAGGACAATACCCCTGTCGTAGATGCCCGACCCAATGATCGCACGGGCAATTTGTTCATCCCGATGATGATGCGTGGCAAACCCGCTGGTTTTATCGCACTCGAAAATGTACCCGTGAGTGAGTTTACCAACAGCAGTGACTGGGAATTTTTGGTGCATCTGGCCGGACGCACCGCCGCCGCCCTCGACAAAACCCGCATCTATCAAAAAACGCAGACCTATGCCAGCCAGCTTGAAAAACTCTATCAAGTCAGCACCACCATTTCGAGCCGATTGGAGCGCCAAGATGTCGTCGAACTATCGGCACGCGGCATCGTCACACTGCTAGAGGGTTCAAGTGCCTGTTTCCTTGAATACGACCCAAGAATCAAGGTGCTGAGGGTCAAAAACGGCTTTGTGCAGGAGAAAATGCCGGACGCCCTGCCAGACGAAGGCACGCTGTATAGTGAACAAGATTATCCCGATTTAATGCGAACGGTCAGAGACGGCCCGCGTCAATTCCGCCTGAGCGATTCGTCCGTTAATCCTCGCATCCATAGCATCATCACCGCCATGAAAGCCCAGTCCATTCTGGTCGTACCACTGATTTATGAAGAAGATTTATTGGGGATGCTGGTCTTATGCGAAAGCCGCAATAATCGCCAATTTCAGCCCGACGAAATCAGCCTAGTGCGCAGCATGGCCCTGCAAGCAACGGTTGCATTACAGCAAGCCACCCTCTTTGCCAATGTGCGCGAATTGGAACAGGTCAAATCGGAAATGATTCGGATGGCCTCGCACGACCTACGTAACCCCCTGCACAGCGTCAAAGGTTATCTTGAACTGCTGCTGATGGATTTAGCTTCGCGCCTTGATGCCCAACAAACCGAATTTGTGACCCGCATGAAAAACGGCCTCAATCGAATGCAGAGTTTGATGGAAGACATCTTAAATCTGGAAAAAATTGAGAGTCAGCAAGACATCAAACGCCAACCCGTCAATATGTGGATGGTAGTCAGTGAGGTCAGCGAAAGTGGACGCTCACAAGCCGACCTAAAACATCAAAACTACATCGTAAATCTGCCACCCCAATCCGTCTTGGTATCGGGCAGCGAAATTCAATTGACGCAAGCCTTCAGCAATTTGGTTGGGAATGCCATCAAATACACCCCGGATGAGGGCCGGGTCGAGGTACGCAGTTGGGTAGAGAATGGGCGATTTCGGTTTGAGGTGGAGGATAGTGGCTTTGGGATTCCACAGGATCGCCAAAACGGTCTATTCCAGCGATTTTATCGTGCCCAAGCCCCCGGCACTGAGGACATTCCCGGCACTGGCTTGGGATTAAGTCTGGTCAAGGCAGTGATTGAACGGCATGGGGGTGAGGTTTATTTTTCCAGCACCCCCGGCGTTGGCAGCACGTTTGGCTGCTGGTTGCCGCTTACAGATACCAAATAGTTAACAAAAAAGCCGATTCAAGAAATCGGCCTTTTTATCTGATCCGGTTGCAAAAATTAACCGTTAACGAACACTTCGTTATCAATAGCCCCGCAATCAATGACCGCGCCATTTTGTTTGGCCCGCACCGCCCAATAATAGGTGCCGCGTGTGGGAAAATAATCTCCAGTGAATGTGATTTGCGTTTCGGGAATCTCGGTTGAAAACACCACGCCTCCTGCCACATCATATAATTCCACTGCGTAGGTTACTCCCTCGGCAGTCACCGGAAACCAATAAATGGTCAAGTCGGTGTTCACAAAATGCTGGTCAATATTTCGTTCGTAGTCGGGTGCAAAGCTATCACAAATCGCAGGGCGTTCGAAGGTCGGTATGACCAACGTTGGGGGAGCCACGGAGGGCGTCGTAGCTGCACTGCTGCCCGAACTGGGTGTCCATGTGGGGGGCAGGGTCGGCCCGCCGCCACGTGTAGGAATAGGCGACGTTTGGCTGGTCGGTTGTCCAACATTACCAGACGTAGTGTTAGGATTGGGGTTTTGGACATCAATCGTCGCCGGGGGGGGCAGCGTTGGATTGGTGATAATCGGGATGGTGGTTGCGGTTGGCACATCGGTAGCAGCAGTGGTCGGCAACGGGGTACTCTCAGCGTCACCACTCGCCCCCCCATTGTCTTTATCACCACCACACGCCGCTAAAATTAGAGCTAAGATCAGTAACCCCCACAGCGATAATCGGCGCATCAGCTTTCCCTCCAAGCTATCTACAGGACAAAACCAAATAATAAACTCAATATAATTTCTAGCGCAAAAATGAGAAAGACCATCACGCCAAAAACCAGCATCCAGCCAGCAGGCCGTCCTGCCACCCATTCCACGTCTGTGTCAAAACCGACCATGGCCCACCAGCCAATACCATAGGTGACCAGCCAAACCACAGCCAAAACGGTGACCGGAATGGTTGCTACCCCCCCACCTTCAACAGTATCGCTGCCAGCCAATAGAAACATAATGGGCAGACCAATCAAACCAACGACTGTCAAAGAAATCAGCATGTTCACCACAATCCGCGTAGGCCGCGACATCTGGGCCACTCGACGGGTGATACTATCAATCCGAGCACTAGGCCGGGTAGGTGCTTTTGCCATACTATTTTCTCCCCTCACTGAGCATTGATCAAAAATGATGCCCCATTTTCAAAATAATCCCGCATCACGGCTGCCACTTCCGGGTCCAATCCAACCTCGTCCAATGCGGCGGTCATCAGTTCAACCCAACGATTTCGCGCCGCTTGGTCAATTTTGAAAGGCGCATGACGCATCCGCAGGCGGGGATGACCCCGTTCTTGCGAATAGGTGGTGGGGCCGCCAAAAAACTGTTCCAAGAACAATTGCAACCGACGTTGGGCTGGTTCTAAATCGTCTTCGGGATACATCGGGCGCAAAACATCATCCGTAGCAACCCGCCGATAGAACCCAGCAACCAGTTTTTCAAAGCCTGCACTGCCAATAATATCGTAAACCTGACCCGGCGTAATCTCGGCCATCCGTACTATTCCTGATTGAAGTATTGCATAGTGTTGAAAAACGCGGAGGGTTTGCTAACCCACCTCAACAAAAACTGACAAATCCTTTAGGAAGTTGAAGGATTGCGGTCACGATAGACGCGGCGTTCGAACGGGAAGGTCGGGGGGAAACGGTCTTCCCATGCCACATTTTCATCTTCCTGCTGCAAATAGGCCAGAATGAAATCATCCAATCGGCCTTTTTCCATCACGTCTTTGATGCGTGTAGTACGTACCGTTGTGCGCGTATCTCGCACAAAGCGTTCACCCTGTTTTTCTAACGAATAGGTGCGGATAACGGTGAGCTTTTCAGTAGGCGGTGGTGGACGTTTGCCCTCCGCAATCTCGTTTTTGATGTACTGATAATCCGAGAGCCAGCGGCTGATATTGGTACCATCAGGAATTGCAAATACCTGCACCCGACACAACTCATCCGATGCGCCATCTACCCCAACCAATTTATGAGTACCACGTTCGCCTTTGAGGAAACCAAACACATTACTGCCCTCAAAAAAGATGGCGAATTCTTCGGACGGGGCATAAGCCTCAAAACGTTTGATAAGTTCATCATAGTTCCCGGCAGTGACGTGATGAAAACCCATCTTGCCGGGGCTTTTTTCATCCGGTTGCAGCAAATACACCTCACGGTCATAACCTTTGCGCTCCGCCCATTCCAGATACATACGGGCGATTTTGCGCGGCCATTCCGTCGCGGCCTGTTGGTCTTTCATCGGTGATTGACCCAAGCGATTAATCAACATCATGGCTTGGTGGCGATGCGGTAGATGGCCCGTCCGCATCTCGATTTCAAGATACAGCACATTGCTATACAGTTCAGCATAATCCCGCGCCAAATCGGGCTGATAACGCAAGTCGCGCTCCCGATTGACCAGCATCGCAAAATCTTCCAGATATTCGCACCGTTCCAGCAATTGACGCAGGCGGCGAGTCAGACGATCAAGGAAATAGAACCGTGCCAATTTGCGACGGGCCTCATCCCCTTTGTCCCAAAAATCGGGCTGTTGGGTTGCTGCCAAGAGAGCCGCTTTTTCGGTATTCATCTCCTTGACCGTCTCGCTATCGGCCCAATCCGCTAATCTGCGCCGCAGCATAGCAAACCCTTCCAACAACTGCCCGGTATCCATTTGCAGCTTTTGAATATCCGTGCCATCCAGCGCCGTCGAAAGGGCCACTTGGGTTGTGGTACGTGCTTCGTCAATCGGCACGAGCTTGAGGTTGATCTGCTTGCTTTCCCGATCCACCTCAATCCGCATTAACTCAGTATCGTCCACCGATTTTTGGGCCAATTGACGGGCCATCGGGGCGACCACCAACCGTTCAATTTCGCGCTTGAGCGGGCGTGCGCCATATTGCGGGCTGTAGCCTTTTTCCAAAACCAGATCAATCACCGCGTCATCAATTTCGACCAGTAAATTACGGCGGGTGATGCCATCGCGCATCAGGATTTCGCCCAATTCACGTGAGGCGATGCTGCGCAGGGCCAGCGGTTCAAGCTGTTTAAACACCACTACATGGTCAATGCGGTTGACAAATTCTGGCCGGAAGTATTTCTCCACCTGTTCCTTAAAATGAACCATCAACTGGGCATTTAATTCAGCATAGTTGATGTTTTCGCTACCAAAACCTAAGCCACGAAAGCCACCCGCCGATGTCCCCAGATTGCTGGTCAAGATAATGATGCTGTTGTGGAAAAACGTCGTGCGGCCACCCGCATCGGTCAAACGCCCTTCCCCCAACACCTGCAAAAAGATGTCGTAAATGCGCGGCGAGGCTTTTTCAAATTCATCTAGCAGTACCACCGAGAATGGTTGAGCGCGTACCTGCTTGGTCAATTCGCCTTCGCTGCCAAACGACCCAATGAGGCGCGACACCCCATCCAAATCAGCATATTCGCTCATATCAAAACGAATCAAGCGTTTTTCGTCGCCAAACAGATAGGAGGCCAGCGTCTTGGCGAGAAAGGTTTTGCCCACCCCAGTTGGCCCGATAAACAAAAATGTGCCAAGCGGTTTGCCGGGGTCATTTAAACCCGCTTTGACTGTCGCCACCAAACTGACAATCGAACCAACCGCCTGCTCCTGACCACGCACCCGCTCCATGAAGTATTTCTCAACTTCTGCCAGATCAAGGCGCGAACGGTCATTGACAATAAATTCCGGCATCCCCGAATGGCGGGCAAAGGTATCAATCACATGTTGGCGTTTAACCACTGCCCGTTTGGGTAATCGGCGCAGCAGACTGGCCGACGTGGGAGCATCCCGTCCGTTATCAGATTCCGCCGAATCCTTTTTGCGGGAGACATCCGCCACCGCTTCTTCCAACAAACGAATGGCTTTGCCCGGAAAAGCGCGATAGGGTGAAAATCGGCGCGAAAGCTGGGTGGCGGCTTCATTGGCACTGGGTTCAATGCGCAGGTCAAATTCCCGTTCCAAATCACGGGCCACGTTGCTCAAAACCGCGAGTGTTTCTTCCTCCGACATGGCAGGCACATCTACCCGCCGGAACAAATTCATAAAATCCGAGCCGAGCCGTTCCCCCATCGTTACGCGATCCGGCGACCCCTCCCCGATAACCACGACCTCTCCAGAGGCGATATGAGGTTTTAGGGCTTGGGCGACGTTGGCATCGCTTTTTGACCAGCGACCAATTTCCAACAAACCGGGCAGATCGCTGACATACAAAATATGCTGCTTTTTGCGGCACTCATTGACTAGATCGTTGATTCGTTCTTCCCATGTGCCGATGTACTGTGCCCCTGCGATAATCCGATCCGGGGCCAACATCCAGATTTCGCGTTCCAGCAATCCTTCTGGCGCATCTTGGGAGGCGACCCGCCGCACGATTTCATGCACAATCGAAGTTTTGCCGCTCTCGCTGGGGCCAGTCAGCAAAACGCTGTTATTGCGCGATTGCAACAACACCTGCATGGCCTTATCCACCACTTCTTCACGGTGATAGGCTTTGCGAAAGCGTTTTTCAGTGGCCTGCGCGGTCAAATTGATGCCTATTTCTTTTAAGGCCCAATGACCATCTCCACCACCACGTCCGAACATGCCACCCCGTTCATGGTTATTGGATTCGCGTTCTTTGGGTTTTTTCAGCGAGACTTCGACTTCCAACGTCTCCAATGTCTCGGTTCGCGCATACCGATATTCCATCAATTGATCGAGCGACAGATTATCGAGCCAGCCTGCCAGTTCGATATTGGCCTGTGTCTGCAATTCATCGGGTTGGTACACATAGAAAGCAGGGCCGTGTGGGCCAAGTTTTGGCACGGTGACGTATAACTGACCGTCCTCTTGTGGTTCGACCAGTACACTAAATAGAAGTTTGACCTTTTCGCGGCGCTTGTTACGTTTTTTGCGGTCAACCGGACGGAGTTCAACCTGCACTTTTTGCAGATAGATATGTGAATCAAACTCCAAACGATGCAGTTGGTTGGGGGGCATTTCAGCAATGCGTTCAATCACGACATCCGATAGTTCTTTTTTGATCTCCGTCATATTGATGCCGTAACTGCTGATGTCATAAAATGGCAGCACCGTCACGGTATACGTGCGGTTCCGATGTTTTTGAACGTAAAGATGAAATTTAAATTTCATGGTGTTCCAGTACAAATCTGCCCATTACCAAAGTTTGGAACGCATATTATAACATAATTGGGGTTGCGCCGACGGGGTGCGACAGCCATACTTTTGGGGCGTCATTGCAGAAAAAGGAACCACTTACCGAATGAAACCGAAAGCAACGATTTACACCGATGGCGGCTGCCAACCCAATCCCGGCCCCGGCGGTTGGGCAGTTCTGATTATTGATGAAAACGGACAGGAACGTGAACTGTCGGGTGGCGAAAAAGATACCACCAACAACCGCATGGAACTGACGGCGGTGATGAACGCTCTGCAAGCCTTTGACCAGCCCCATGAAATTTATCTATTTGTAGACAGCGAATATGTCAAAAAAGGGCTGACCGAATGGATGCCGGGGTGGATACGTAAAGATTGGCGCAGCAGCACAGGCCAACCCGTCAAAAATCAGGATTTGTGGGAACGACTGAATGTGTTAGTTACGAAACACGAGATCCATTGGAATTGGGTGCGCGGTCATGCGGGGAATGTCTATAACGAACGGGTAGACCGATTGGCGGCGGCGGCCATCCCCGGCGCAAAACCCTCTGCCGAGAAAAAACCGATTACGATGACCGAAGCCGCATCCGGTACATTAAGTGTCTATTTTCGCGTGGTCGTACCGAAAAATAGTGGGCCGGGGGGTTGGGCAATTCGGGTGTGGAATGGCGACCAATCACAGGATTTTACGGGCCGCGTCCCTGCCGTCGAATCTACCAACAAACTCGAATTGATGATCGCCTCGCAGATTTTTAAAACCGTGCCCAAAGATGCCCCGCTGCGGATTTACTGTACCAGTGAATATGTCTTTAAGGGCATGACCGAGTGGATCAAAGGCTGGCAAAAGCGCAACTGGATGACCGCTGGCGGCACGCCCGTCAAATATGCGGAGATTTGGCGCGAACTCCAAAAATACACCTCGCAGGGTCGTCCGGTGGAATGGGCACTTGAAGCGGGCAACCCACTCGCATCGGCAGTGAATGGCCTCGATAAATTGGCACAGGCGGCCCTCAATAATTAGGGGATTCCGCTACCCCCTCCCGTATGTCGCGTATAATTTTTCATAGGGGAAAACAAATTTCAAGGAACTGCGCTGATGAAAATTTATCGTGTACTGCTGCCTTTCATGATCTTGATGGGGGCAACGCTTGCCTGTGATCTCAGTGAGGTCGAAGATACCGTCAACGCGGTGAGCAAGGCCGTCACCCTGCTCCAAGAAATCAGCGAAAGCGGGACATGGAAATATACCACCGAAGGCTTAGAAGCGCTGGATAAGACCAATGGATTCGCCGCCGAAGCCACCATGACCTCCGGGGACACCACCACAACGGGCGAAAGCATCACCCAAATCAATCGGCAGGTGTTTTGGTCAATCAGTGCCGATGCGCAAGGGGATTCCATTCTGCGGATTACACAGGGCGACACAGTGCGCGAATATTTGACGGTAGATAAGAAACGCTACCTCATTAATGCCGATGGCACGTATTCCTGCGACGACACCACCAATGAGGATGAAATTTTCGCGGGGAATGTGGGCGATTTGTTCGTACAATACAGCGCCACTGCTATCGGGGTGCAGGCGATTTCGGTTGCCGAGCAGGAAAACACCAATGTCCCCATGAATGGCTTTACCACCACCCAATATCACCTCGTCTCCAAACTACAGGACGCCCTCGATATTTTGAAGGATGTGGAGTCGGAGGATTTGAAGAAAGAAATTGCCAATGTACCACCCTTCTACATTGACGGCATGATTTACATTGATAACTCCACCAAAGCCCTGATTCGTTTTGAGGCAACCTATTCCGACCTCGAACGCCACGAGGGGAACACCTTCATTTTCAACGTGACGGCGCTGGGCAATCAACCCGACTACACCGCCCCCGACCCCGCCAAAATCGTCAAGCAGTGCGGTTCATAAACCGACTATCGAATAGGGGCGGGCCAACGGGTTCGCCCTTTCGATTTATTTTTGCCAATTTAGATATCTAGAATCTATACTTTTGCTTACAATTTGGGATAGCTTCTGTTGGAACAAAAATATGGATCAAAGATGGAAAGCATTTCAACTATGGTTAGGTATATGCCTAATTGGGCTTGGACTTTTGATGTTTTTGCCGTTGATGGCTACAACTGGCCTATATTTTCCTCAGACGCTAACACAATTCTATTTGGGCGATAGTTGTTGGTCGAAAGATAGTAAAACAATCCAGTTTAGGGCAGAGTTTCCAATTGGGAGCCAATACGAGATTAATGTCGATGGAAAGGGTTTGAAGACTATTGGGTATGTAAGGGATATAGGCTATGTTGATGAGATGAGAAGTAAGTATGGTGGCTTCCTCCCTAGAGATGATTATCTTATTTCCTTTGCTAAAGAGTTGGATTTGGAACTCCTTGAGGTTCAGCCGTCGCCTGATGGTAGATATTTGGCTATTGTTGCTAATACATCATCGCGTATGGGTCTAACAGAGAAACATATATATATCATAGAAGAGAACACCGGAGAAGTCCGGTTTGTCTCGGATAGAAGTACCTTGGTTCGAAAGATAAAGTTACAAATCTACGGCTACTCTATAAGCCTGATCTTTATAGAAATTGTAAATTGGGTAGTGGTCTTGTTAGGCTTGGTTTTGACTATTCGAGGTATCCCCAACATTAAAGATCATCTATACAAGTTCTTTATGGCCTTCATACTGCTTGTAGGTCTATATTTTTTCTACTATTTTCTGTATTTTGCTTTTGCTGATGCCGGGCATAACTCAGGTCTTTAAGGTCATTTTTGATTATTGTAAAGCATATCACTCATCCTTCGCCGACACCAACCCATGCTGTCACGCCAATATCGCCGCTTGGGTGCGATGCAGCGAAAAGTTCTCGCCTCTGGAAAATGAGGTGGAAACCCAAAGGCGAGAATTAGTTCATGGGGTTTAATCGGCAAAGAAAATGTCGTAAATGCACATGTCATCCCCTCTAAGACGCGATGGGGAATCAGTCCGTTGAACCTGAAAAGTTTGGCCTTTGTGAGAAAACTTCTTGACGGTACGATAGATAATGCCGTAGTCAAAATCGCTGGGATAGGGGTTCTCACATACCATACGGATATGGTGAGGTTCGGCAGATTCGATGCGATAATGACCAATCTCGCCCCCTCGGTGATTGATATGATAGGCCGTGTCAATGCTACCCAATGCGGACTCGACTGAATTCACGTTTGGCGGCCACATCGCGTTCTCTGGAATCTGCATCCCGATGCTCATTAGGTCAACGGCTGAACTGGCAAAACTCCACCCGTCGTTGATGGACTTCAGCACGTCGAGGAAGGATTGCAAGGGATACCACTTATCAGGCTGCACGTCGAAAATTTCGTGTTTTTCAAGCAACGGGACAACTTCGGCCTTCAAGTGCGCGATGGCCGCCAAAATAACCGCTCCAGAGACTTCAACATTTGGATCATACGCTATAAACTGAGCCATTTTCTTTTCCTTATTTGGAAGATTAAAAACGAGGCAGTGGCGCTGCGAAGTAAGAGCGATGCTTTAATATGATGTAGTTGTAAATCAGTGTAGCAGAACTTCGAGCTAAACTCACCTAATAAAAGTCATTAATTCTGTAGGCCTTCATTCATCTTTTGCCAATACCAAGCCATGCTGCCATGCCAACGCCGCCGCTTGGGTGCGATCCGTGACGTTCAATTTGGCAAAAATTGAACTGACATAATTTCGCACCGTGCCCTCCGCCAAAACGAGCCTTTCGGCAATCGCCGCGTTGCTCATCCCCCGCGCCAATAATTGCAAAATTTCTCGTTCACGCTCATTCAATTCGTGGGCAATCGTTGAGGTTTGTGGCATGGGTCGCGCATTGCCCCGCACTAGGGCGAATAATTTGTCTGCCACCGCTGGATCAACCGGGGTCTGGCCTGCCATCGTGCGCTGAATCGCCGTAACAATATCCTCCCGCCGTGAATCTTTCAGCAAATATCCCGCCGCCCCTGCCTGAATCGCATCAAACACCCATTCATCTTCGACATAGGTCGTCAACACGAGGACGCGAATATCGGGATACTGCTCCCGAATTTTGCGAGTAGCGTGGATGCCATTCATGCCCGGCATTTTTAAATCCATTAGAACCAATTCCGGCTTAGTCGTAGGCACAAGTTCCAATGCCTGTGCCCCATCCTGCGCGATACCCACCACCTCAATACCGGGCGTGGCGCTCAAAATGGCCTTCAAGCCTTCGGAAACAACAATCTGGTCATCCACAATTAAAATACGTGTCATGCCGATTTCATCATCTCCACACTAAACTCAACCCGTGTCCCCTGCCCCGGTTGGCTTTGCACATTGAGTTGACCGCCACACAATGCGGCCCGTTCTTGCATCCCCACCAGACCATAATGCCCATTTTGCGTAGCCTTCTTAAGATCAAAACCCTCACCGTTGTCCGTCACCAACAGTTTTAGCTGACCGCCATCATACCCCAGTAGCACCGCTAGCGCCGTCGCGTTTGCATGGCGCACCACATTATTCATAGCTTCCTCGGCAATCCGATAAATGGTCTGCTGAACCGTCGGGTGCAGTTCGCCCAATGTTTCAGCGGTCTGCAAACTTAACTGTAATCCGGCCCGTTCTGCATTCATTTGCGCCAAATCGCGCACCGCCAATACCAAACCCAAATCCTCTAAGGGGCTGGCACGCAAGGCTTTGAGGGCACGGCGAGCCTCCGTCAGTCCATTGCGTGTCAAATCTTTGGAGAGGGTCAAGGTTTCGCGGGCTTTAATTGGGTCAGTATCCCACAGGACATCTAGCGCCTCCAACTGCACTGCCACCGCGCTTAAGGTATGGGCGAGGGTGTCATGCAGTTCCCGCGCCATCCGGTTGCGTTCGCGGCTTACCGCCAACTGCTCCAATGTTGTGGCGTAATGGGCAAGGCGGGCATTCGAGAGGGCTAAGGCACGGCGTTCTTCGCGTTGCCCATTCATTAATTTGCTGACCAGATAGGCGAAAGGGATAAAAATAATGAGGCGAAAAAGCCCCTGCTCAATCATGATTCCTAAAGTTGGGCCACGTAAAATAGCGAGGGCAAGATAGAGGCTGAGTTCCGCTAAGGTCGCCCCCACAATATAGAAGGTTGTCCACCGGAAGCCATATTGCACACTCACAAAAATCATCGGCACAAACAGCCATAGTGTGGTCAATCCCGGATCAGGCCATGCCGCATCACCTCGTGTGCCTTCGAGCATCCTCACAAAAACACTGAAGGCTTCGATCAAAATGGGACTGGCGGTAGCCCCAAATAGCGCGATGGGTAAAAAATAGCGCCCCAGTTTCCGACGCAGCAAAGGCCACCCTAAATACGCCATCAATACGATGGAGGCGATCACCATCAACAAAAAGTTGACTGCCTCTTTGTTATCAGACAATGCCCCACACAAGGCCAGCAGCATCACCGCCAGCCATGTGCCGACGTAGAGCCTAAATACTTGGAGTAAACCGGGTTCCATATGTTTCATAATATCCATCGTAACACACGTCAACCCGACCCGACACTGTGTTGAATCATATCCCACATGACGGGTGTCATATGACAGCATGAGCCATCTCCCACAAAGTCATGACCCCATTGACTACATCGTATCTCCCATCCCTGCTATCGTGAAAATATCTTTTTGCAATTCTTTTGGAGGTAACATCATGGGCATTGGGGATTCGATTTTAGCCATAAGCTGTCTCGCCGGGTTGATGTTGGCACTGCCCGCCCTGTTGATTTTTCTAAATCTTGGGTTTTATGACACCAGCACCCGCGCTGCAAGCCGTCTAGCCAAAGGCGCGATTACGCCGTTTTTTGTGGGGCTGATTCCGGTGCTATTTGTGGGTGGCCCCGCCGTGCTGTTCATTTCAATCGGGAGTTTTATGCAAGCGTGCGGCACCATCTTTATGCTGTTGGTGTCACTGTGGGCCTTTTGGGGATTAGCAGTCGTCGCTCGGCTGATCGGGATGCGGATTGCGTGGATGAATCGGCGGGATGAAAACGCGCTAGTCGAATCCATCAGCGGCGCGGTGGCCCTCTCATTTGCGATTGCCTTCCCGGTCATTGGTTGGTTTATCGTGCTGCCCTTTGGTCTGATTATCGGCATGGGCGCGATTGTGATGGTGATGGCAGGTCGGTTCGGGCAGATTTTCACAGGGAACCCACGCCCCAAGCCCGTCATTCAGCCCCAATATCAGACTACCCTTGAACCCCAACCCGCCGAAGCCTAGTCATTGAGGGTATTTCCATGAAAACCCAACTTTCACGCCGCGCTTTCCTGACCACCCTTGCTGGGGGGACACTCTTGGCGGCCTCTGGTTGCAGCAATGTTATTGATCGCCTTGCCCAGCCCGACCTACCCAAAGAACTCTGGTTGCCATCGGGCGCGAACCGTCACCCCATCGCCCATTTACTCAATCGTGCCGCCTATGGCCCCCGCCCCGGTCAGATGGAAAAAGTGCAGCAGTTGGGCCACGAAAAATGGATTGAGCAGCAGTTGGATTATCAAGATGTAGATGATGACGCGCTGGATTGGCGGCTGCGGCGTTACGATACACTCAAATGGCAAGCCCAAGATTTGATGTCGCTGCATGGCAGTGACGATTTCGGCGGTGGGGATAAAGATTTGGTCGCCTATGAATTGGCCCAAATGACCCTTGTACGGGCCATTTTCTCCGAGCGTCAGTTATATGAGGTCATGGTTGGCTTCTGGACAGACCATTTCAGCATCTACCAATTTAAAAACGATGTGTTGTATTTCAAAACGGTAGATGACCGCACGGTGATTCGTCCACACACCCTCGGCAAATTCCGTGATCTGTTGAAGGCATCCGCCCACAGCCCAGCCATGCTGCACTATTTGGACAACACCGAGAATGAAAAAAGCCACCCCAATGAAAATTATGCCCGTGAGATTATGGAACTGCATACCCTCGGCGTGCATGGGGGCTATACCGAACAGGACATCCAAGAGGTCGCCCGCTGCCTGACTGGTTGGGGCAAAAACGACGACGGGGAGTTTGAATATCACAGTGCTTGGCACGACGATGGCGAAAAAACGGTCTTGGGGCATGTCATCTCGGCGGGTGGTGGTAAGGACGATGGGGATAAGGTCTTGGAAATTTTGGTCAATCACCCCAGCACGCCCCAATTTGTCTGCACCAAGCTGGTACGCCGCTTCATCGCTGACGACCCACCCCAAAATATCATTGATGCTTGCGTCAGCACATGGCAATCCACCGATGGTGATATTCGGGACGTGCTGCGTACCCTCTTGAACCATCCCGATTTTGACAGCGCCCCACCCAAAATCAAGCGCCCCTTTGAATTGATGGTGTCGCTGCTACGGGCCACCAACGCCAATTACGACGGCAACCGCGTGTTGATTGATATATTAGACCGCATGGGGCATCGCCCGTTTGCATGGGCCACCCCGGACGGTTATCCCGATAACGCCGTCGGTTGGGCCAACAATATGCTCCCGCGCATCAATCTCGCCCTCGACCTGATGAATGAGGAGCTATCTGGTGTCAAAATAGACATATGGGACATTGCCGAACGCATGGACGCTGAGCGCAACGCCGAAAAACTGCTGCACAACTTTGGGCGATTAGTCTTGGCGCGTGATCTGACCCTCAACGAGAGTGCTGCCTTGTGGAATTTTGCGACAGGCGGCTCCGGCAAAAAGCCGAATTTAAATGACGACAAGGGGCGCGACCAAATGCGGCAAACGCTCGGTCTGCTGCTGGCGAGTCCTGCTTTTCAATGGAGATAAATCCCTCCTCCCCTCGGTATTTTGGAGGTTAATTACACAGGAGATTCATCATGTCCGAAAACCGTACCCCGCTGTTATCCCGCCGTCAATGGTTACAGGCTGCTACTGCCCTCAGCGCTATCGGAGCTACCCGCGTTCTGTGGCCCGCTTGGTTGCCGCGTCTTGCTTTTGCCAGCGAGGGCGTCAAAGGCGATACGCTGGTCTGCATTTTTCTGCGTGGCGGTGCAGACGCCCTTAATATGATTGTGCCGTTTGGCGATGACAACTACTACAAAGCCCGTCCCCTGCTCGCCATTGGGCAGCCCGACAGCAGCGATAGTGTGAAGGCGTTGGCGCTGGATGACTTTTTTGGCCTGAATCCCGATATGCGCCCCATCCACGAACTTCTGATGAACGGGCATATGACCATTGTTCACGCCGCTGGTACACCCAATGTCTCACGCAGTCATTTCGAAGCGATGGATTTAATGGAGCGTGGTACAAATGGCGCGGAGGCAGGCATCGGTTCGGGCTGGTTGGGCCGTCATCTCATGGCGACCTCAGCGGAGGGAGATTCGCCGTTACGCGCCATCGGTTGGAGTGATAAACTCCCGACCAGTCTGCGGGGTTATGTATCCGCCAATGCCCTGCGCTCGATTGCCGATTTCCATCTGCATGGCGACACCCGCCAGACCGATCAGATGGCAGCCACGCTTTCGGCCATGTACCAAGAAGGCGGCGCACCGCTAAATCTGAGCGCCGATGCCACCTTCCAAGCCCTCGAACTGGTGAAGCAGATTGATGTGGATAAATATCGCCCTGCCAACAGCGCCCATTATGATGATTCCGATCTGGGACGCGGCCTTAAACAAACAGCGGCTCTCATCAAGGCAAGCGCGGGTTTAGAGGTTGCCTGTGTAGATCACGGCAATTACGACACGCACGTCGCACAGGGTCGCAGCGAAGGCCTGTTGTCTAGCCTGCTCACCTCACTCAGCCAGAATCTCCGCGCCTTTCATGATGATATGCTCGATTACATGGGCAAAATTACAGTCGTCGTTATGTCCGAATTTGGGCGGCGGGTGCAAGAAAATGGTGGAGGAGGAACGGATCATGGACACGGAGGCGCGATGTACATTATGAGTTCACACGTCGCTAGAACGCCCGTCATTACTCAATGGCCCGGTCTTAATTCCGACTTTCTGGACAACGGCGATTTACAGATCACCACCGATTACCGTGACGTGTTGAGTGAGCTTCTGACCAATCGCACCGCACGAACTGACCTCAACCTTGTATTTCCCGGTCATACAGCCAAATCTGTCGGCGCTATCCTGAAAGGCTAACTGCCCATTTTAGGACAGTCTACAAGATTCTGCTCACTAGGCTATCCCGTTTGGGAGAAGAGATGGCCTTTGCTTGCCAAGCCAATCTCTTTCTCCCTACCCTCTCAATGACCGACCAAGTGACCCTAACACAAATAGGCCACCTGTGCCTCATCCATAAAGTACGATCTTTTATGATTGAATTATGGATGATTAAGCTAAGGAGAATACAATGTCTGAGACATTTGTTGGCCTCTACAAAGATTTTAATACGGCACGCAAGGTCGTCGAAGATTTGGTGAATGCAGGGCTTGACCGCCGCACCATTAGCCTTGTCGCCAGTGACAGTGTGACCCGTTATGGCGAAAAATGGCAGATAACCGCCCCCAAAGACCAAGTGGGTGGCGCAGATGGTGATGTCGAAGCTGCCGAAGGCGCTGGTTTTGGCGCAGTCGTGGGTACACTGGTTGGGTTGGGTGTAGCCCTGATCCCCGGTGTTGGGCCGATTATCGCCGGTGGGGCTTTGGGCGCCGCTGCATTATCGGCGGGTGTCGGCGCGGCTACTGGTGCAGTGACAGGTGGTATCGCGGCCAGCCTGATGAATTTTGGTGTGCCCGAAGAAGATGCAGCCTATTACACCGAAGGCATCCGCAAAGGGGGTGCATTGGTGGGGGTCAGTGTTCACGAAACATGGGCAGATCGGGTGCGCGAAGTGATGAATCGCCACAATCCGATTGATCTGGATGTCCAAAACAGTGCCGACATCAACGATGATACCGCTGATTTTTCAACGGAACAGCGTCAACAGAGCGGGGATATGATGGCCCAAAGCGCTTCCACACGGGGCGGCACTTACACTTCCGAACGTACAGGCGTCCGCACCTACAGCCGACCCCGTACCTTCGAGAACTATGCGCCAGAGTATCGCAATCACTACAACATGTATTACGGGCAAACCGGCAACCCCTATGATTTTTACCTGCCTGCCTATCTGTATGGGTTTAATCTGGGGTCGAATAGCTACTATCGCGGCTATCAGTGGGAACAAATTGAACCCGAAGCCCGCCGTCGTTGGGAGGACGAACGTCCCAACACATGGGAGCAAGTCAAAGAGGCCGTTCGTAACGCATGGGACAGCCTAACTGACTAATTTCCAGCAGTGGAACAGGTCTCTACTCAAAAGAGGAAGTCGGATTCTTTCCGGCGTCCTCTTTTTTTACTTGTCAGCTTTGTTGGCCCAAACTCTCAATCGCTGTCCGTATCACCATCGCACTCTTGCGTAATTGTTCTTCCTCATCGTCGCTCAGGCTGAGTGGCAATGAGAGGGTTTCAATGACCCCGCTTCCGCCCAATAGATGGGGTAAAGCCAAAGTGACATCTCGGACACCCACCACCTCATCAACCGGAGTGCAGACACTTAGAATCGAGCGTTGATCGCTTAAAATCACATCTACAATCCGAGCCAATGCGCTCCCAATGCCATAATAGGTCGCCTGTTTACCGCTGATAATATGATAGGCCGCCCGCCGCACCTGCTCATCAATTTGCTGTTTGATGGTTGCATCCAGCGTAATGCCCCGCCGTTCACAAAATTCTTGCAGTGGAATGCCCCCCACCGTTACCAGTGACCATGTGAGCACTTCCGAATCCCCATGTTCGCCGACCACATAACCATGTACATGCTGGGAATCCACCCCCAAAAAGCGTCCCAACAGAACACGAAAGCGGGCCGTGTCGAGTGTCGTACCGGAACCAATCACCCGACTGGATGGCACTCCCTGTTGAGCAGCAAATTGGGCTGTCAGGTGGGTCATAATATCCACCGGATTGGTTGCCACCACCAACACCGCGTCGGGAGCATAACGCAAAATTTCGGGCACCACCTCTCCAAAAATCTTGGCGTTACGGGTCAATAATTGTAGGCGTGTCTCCCCCGGTTGTTGATTGACCCCTGCCGCCAAAATGATGACCCTCGAATTTACAAGGTCGGGATAACCGCCTGCCCGTATATTGAGTGGGTTAGCAAAGGGCACAGCATGAAAAATATCATTGGCCTCAGCTTCGGCGCGGGCAGTATTTTTGTCTACCAAAACAATCTCACGCCCAATGCCCTGCATCACCAGTGCATAAGCCGCCGTCGCCCCCACAAAACCTGTTCCTACAATCCCAATCTTCATCGTCAAAAACTCCCTTTATTGTTGTGTTTCCAACCACTCAAAATGCGTCGCCGTGAAAGATATTTCAAGAACATTTTGATGGGGTTTATCACGGGGTATTGTTTTAAATTCAAATAGTCCCCATACGCCTTCCCGACCATCGCTTAAATTCAATTCTGGTCGATAGTCAAGGTCAAGCACCTCTAATCCGAAATTCTGATCCCACACAAACCCTGTTAGTCCCGGCTCAGTCTTGAAATTCTCAACCCCATGAAAAACTAGCAGACCTGCTTTGCCGAATATCTCATCTGGTTCGCTGTCACCATTCCAGTCGCATAAACGAATCGGTAAAATCAGACGCTTTTCCGAAGGCACAAAATAGAGAGCATCAACCGTCGAATCATGTAGATGAAATTTGTGTAGGTGCTTCGAGATTTTCATAGGCCATGCAAATCTTCTTCCGGTTCAGTATGAATTGTCACTCGATGAATCTGCGGAAACTGCATCCGCAAAAATAACTCGGCCTCTTCTGCGATTTGATGGGCTATTTCGATGCTGATGTCCCCCGGCAGATGGCAGTGCAGCGTCAGCGCATAACCTGTTCGGTCACGCCGAATATTGGAATCATGCCAGTCGCCCTGCGGAAATTGATGGCGTAATTTGGTTAAGGCATCCACATGCAGTTTGGTGGCATCCGGTGATACCGCTGGCATGGCGCTGGCAAATTCAGCAGGTTCGATATGTGTCACCACGTCCACAATTTCAGGCCGATCACGTAGCCGTGACTCCAATTGGTCAATTTGGCGATGGGCTTCTCGCAAGGTGACAGCGGGCGGAACTTCGACGTGCATCTCCAAAACCTTGCCCTGCGGTGTCACCACCCCACTGATTTCATGCACCCCCAAGCCCAATGCGTCGGCGGCAGCGCGGGCAGCCGTAATATAGTCCAATTGATGACTGTTATCGGGGATGACGTGTACCTGCACTTCGGTGATATGGGGAAACCGCCCTGCCAATCGTTCCCGAATCCGTTCGGTGATATTGCTGGCGTATTCCGTGCTGATACTCGAATCCATTTGCACATCCAAATCCACCAATACCGCGTCTTCCGTCCCCCGACTGCGAGCGCGAATGACTTTATTCACTCCCGGTGTCAATTCAGCAATTTCGGCCAGTTTTTCAGGCGACAGGGGTGCTTCATCCACCAACACACCGCCCGTGCGCCGCAGAATACCCCACGCCGTGTATCCAATCACGCCCACGATCAACAACGACACCGCCGCGTCCATCCACCCCAGCCCCAACTTGACGCCAATTAAGCCTGTGATGACCGAAATCGTCACCCAGACATCCGAGGTGGTGTGGGCAGCATCGGCTTTCAACAATTCCGAATTCAGTTTTTGGCTCTTATTGCGTTCATACAACACGACCCAAAGATTAATCACCAGTGTCGCCAGCAGCACCGCAAATTGTACCGTGCCGACTTCGGGAACTTCACCTGAACGGAGACGTTCAATCGCCACTTTGAGCACTTCCCACCCCGCCAAAAGCAGCATTCCGCCAATCCCCAAACTTGCCAGTGTTTCAAATCGTTGATGTCCATAGGGATGTGTTTCATCCGGCGGGCGGGCCGCAATCCGTTGGGCAAAAAGGGCAATGATATTGGAGGCCGAATCAATCGTGCTATGCAAGCCATCGGCGATGATGGACACCGTGCCAGTGAACAGGCCAACCACAATTTTGCCCGCCGCCACCAGTACGTTAAGCACCAAAATTTGCCACAATACCCGACTCACGGCTTGGGTACGTTCGTTCAATGGGTGTTCATGAACTGCCATAGATTCTCCTGTTGAAGTTTCGCTGTGTGTATTGTAGCAGGCTTGGATGGGTCATTGTGAGTTCATTTTGGCACTCAAATTTTGCTCTTCATGTACAGTGGGAGTACATTTGATAAAAGGAGGTTCGATTTTATGGAAAGGAGATTTGGAGCTAGGAAGTACCGTTAGTTTTGGCCCCCATGAACGTGGTTACATTTATCACAATTTGGAGATTTTTAAAAAATGCGTACCAAAATAGGGTTGCTTTTAATATTCGTGCTAACCCTCGTCCCCATTTCGGCCCATGTCAACCATCCCGCCCCTGCCAAAGCCCAAGAAGGCGAAACGCTCACCCTTCCCGGCCTTGATGCTGAGGTGTTGGTTTATTTAGATAGCTATGGAATTCCTCACATCTATGCCCAAACTTCGCATGATCTTTTTATGGCACAAGGTTATATCCATGCCAGCGAGCGCTTCTGGCAGATGGAATGGTCAAGGCGTTTGGCTTCGGGCCGCCTCGCCGAAATAGAGCCATCCTATGCCGGGCAGGATGCTTTTTTTCGCACACTCGGCCTGCGTGTCGCCGCCGAACAAGACCTTGCCATCTTTGACGCCGACGCCCTCAGCGCCCTGCAAGCCTATTCGGATGGCGTAAATGCTTATCTGGCAGACAAGACTCCCGACCAAGTGGCCGCCGAATACAGCTATCTCGCTGAAAAAGGCATCGAACCCACCATTGATCCTTGGACCCCGCTGGATACCGTTACTTTTGGCAAAGCCTTAACCTTTACTTTTGCCGACGACTTCCAAGCCGAAATTCAGCGTTCAGTGATTGCTGAGGGCGCGGGAGCATTGGCAACGATTGCCCTGCAATTGTTCTTCCCGAAATATCCCGCTGACCACCCCCTGATTACCCAACCCGGTGGGATTGATTACACCGCCGCCACGACCTCTATGGTTGTACCCGAAGGCGATACGCCCCTCACCTTTGATTTCAGCAATGTGCATACCCAACTCGTCGGGAATGTGGATTTAGATGAAATCCGCACCGTGATAGGTTATGGCACAACGGCAATTTCAAACTCATGGACAATCAGCGGCAGCCGCACCGACACAGGCGCACCTTATCTCGCCAACGACCCCCATATCGGGATTGCCATGCCGGGTGTGTGGTATGAACAAGGGCTGCACTGTGTTGAGAAAAATGAGAACTGTGCCTATGATGTCGTTGGAGTCATTTTCCCCGGCGCTCCCGGCGTGTTAATCGGCAATAACGACCACATCGCTTGGGGCTTGACCGTCGGTGGGGCCGATACCCAAGACCTCTACACGCTTACCCTCAACCCCGATAACCCTCTGCAATATCAATATAATGGCGAATGGGTAGATTTTGATGTGCGTACTGAAACCGTCAACGTGGTCGGCGGCGATCCCATCGAGGTGCAAGTGCGGAATTCAGTCTGGGGGCCTGTTGTTTCGGAAGCGCTCGGTTTTGAACCCGTATGGGCATTACGCTGGACAACCCTTGACCCCAGCACAATAATTGAAAGCATTCTCCATTTTGACCGCGCCACCAATTGGGAAGAATTTTTGACGGCGGTGTCGCTGTTTGATACAGCCTGCCAAAATATCGTCTACGCAGATATTGAAGGCAATATCGGCTATAAACTCTCCTCCAAAGTGCCCATCCGCGCCGAGGGCCACGACCCGCGTATGCCTGTGGATGGCAGCACCGACCAATTTGCGTGGCAGGGTTATATCCCGTTTGAAGAAATGCCCGAAGTGTTTAATCCCGAACAAGGGTATATTGCCACCGCCAACAACCGCGTCGTGGGTGATGACTTCCCCTACTATCTGCTTGAAGTGAATGACTACGGCTATCGCGCCAAACGCATCGAAACCCTACTTCAAAGTGACGCCGATGGTATTTTTACGATGGACGAACTCAAGGCCATCCAAACCGATAATTATAATGGCAACGCCGATACGATTGTTCCTGCCCTGCAAGCCCTAACTTTTGACGATCCTGCCCTCACCGAAGCTGTGACATGGCTGGGCGAATGGGATCACTACAATTCAATAGACAGCCCCTACGCCGCGTTGTTCGAAACAGTCTGGATGGAAATTAACCGCCTGACCTTCAATGATGACTTCGGCGATTTCTATGGCGATGTTGGCCCCGGCAGTCCGCGCTTCTGGGAAGTGTTCCGCGTCCTGTTGGCAAACAAAGCGAATCCGATTTATGGGCAGTTGTGGGATAACGGGGATACCGAAGATGTCGTTGAGACACCCGATGACATTCTGAAGACGGCTTTTGCATCTGGCTATGCGAGAATGGTTGAACAATATGGCGAAGATCGCAGTCAATGGCGTTGGGGCGCCCTGCACCTCACCCGTAACGTGGCTGAACCGCTTGGATACAGTGGCGACCCTGAAGTTGAAGCCATCTTTAACCGTGAAATTGAAACTCCCGGTGGCGCGTCCATCGTCAACGCGATTGGCTACTCCGATGATTCGTTTGACACGACCTACATCCCCAGCCAGCGCCAGTTGATTGATTTTAGCAACTTCGACAACAGCCAGCGTATTTTGCCGATTGGTCAAAGTGGCAACCCCTTTAGCCCGCATTATGATGACCAAATGGAGCTATGGGCAACCGGGCAATATCGCAATTCGTGGTTTACCCGTGAAGCCGTCGAAGCCAATGCCGAGCGGATGTTTACCTTCATTCCCGACTGATAAACCATTCAAGGGGCGGCTAATCCAACCTCATAAAACCCTTCCCTAGCGGTGGTTAATCTAACAACAGAAAGCCCTTCCCTGTGTTCGGGGAAGGGTTGGGGATGGGGTTTGTTTTACCGCCCTTTTAATTTTCGCCAAAAACTCCCCAACCTATCACGTGTGCTAATCGGCTGATCGGAGAGTTGCCATGTTCCCCATTGAAACCAGTTCAGCATATACCTCCGTGTAACAACGGGCCTGCTTCGTTTGCGCCACATACGCCGAGCATGGGTAATCACTTTGCGTGTCATCACCCAACCGCGTTTCGGCGTGATGATAAGTCGTACCGCACAATGAAAAACGATGAGGGGTGCATTGTAGATCAGTAAATCCAACAGGAAGGCATTTTTGATGACACTCAGATAACGGTTCCCAAGCCCCTGTGCATTCAGCGATTCACGTCGGCTGCCCCGATGATAGGCCACCGCTGTCGGTTCGTACCAGCATTTAAACCCTTGCAAGCGTGCTCGCCAATCCAAATCCGTATCTTCTGAATAGAAAAACATATCCGCATCGAATAATTCCCCATCCGGTGCAACGGCAGTAATCAATTTTTGGCTAATCAGGACAGCCGCCCCCGGTGCACCAAACACCTCGCGCCCTTCATCAAATTGCCCTATATCCTCTAGCCCCTTACCGATATTCAGCGCGTAGCCTCCACGCAGCATAGCATGACCCGTGCTGTAGAGTTGGCGAGTCGGGCGGCCTTGTTCATCCATCTGATACAGCTTGCCGATTCCCCAATCCGCACCATTATTGCGAAGAGATTCCAATAATTGTGTAACATAATTCGACGAAAGAACAAGATCGGCATTTAACGCCAGATAATAATCATCAGGGCCAAGTTGGGCCGCTGCCAGAATTTGATTATGCCCCCGTGCAAATCCCACATTGACTGAATTCACTATCAGTTTGGCAAAAGCCGCATGGTCTTGGACAAATTTCACACTGTCATCTTGTGAAACATTATCCAAAATAATCACTTGCAGCGATGGGTAGTCCTGTAATTCAAGCCCTAGCATAACAGCAGGTAGGTCACGCATAGAGTTATACGTAATCAGGCCCACACAAACACGCGGTAACGGTTGATTCGTCATGTGTGAAACTATAACCCTCATAGTGGCAAAATAGACACGACTCATTGTACCAAGATTCGGCAATCGCTAAGAGGCGGTATATTATTAGTATCCATCCCATAAAGGCACGCGAGGCCATTCCATGATACCTTGTGCAAGAAACCATCTGCCTCTAGAATGGTCTGGCGCGAGGCTCGAAAAAAAAGGGAGCTATACTTAAACCCATGACACGCGGTTTTAGCGTTTCATTCATGACGTTTCTACTTAGCCTAGATTTTATTTGTGCGATGCTGGCTGTTCGGCTTGCCGCAGTCATACGTGCCGCCCTATTTGATTCTGGAAT
Organism: Chloroflexota bacterium; assembly: GCA_024434115.1. GTDB lineage: Bacteria > Chloroflexota > Anaerolineae > Aggregatilineales > J027 > CFX10. Next base: position 130,697 of record QMIT01000001.1, on the reverse strand, counting down.
TGGCAAACCCATCCCCACCGACAACGCCTCGCCGACGCCTTGGTGGTTCTATATCGTGTTTCCGATTGCATGGCTAATCATTTTGAATGCCGTCGGAGCCTACTCCCCCCGCCAAACCTACCGTCTGCTGCTTGAAATCGGTGCGTTATTAAAAGGCACCTTTATCGCCATTTTTATCTTTTTTGGGATGCTTTACATGGCTTCCCGCACCTATTCCCATCTACAGGCCGTTTTGCTCGTGTCCTTTGCGGGTGGGTTGACCATCGGCTATCGCACCACTATGCGGGTTTATTTTCGACTCACCGGCGGACGAACCTATGACAGCCGCCGCGTGTTGGTCGTGGGCACGGGTGAATTGGCCCAGCAGATAAGCCGTCAAGTGCGAGCCTATGCTTGGACAGGAGTCTTTTTAGCTGGCTATGCCCACGACGATGGGCTGCCCGAAACCACAGTAGTCACAGATGCCCCGATTTTGGGCAAAGTGTCACAGGTGGTGGAGTTGCTTGATGAACATGCCATTGATGAGGTCATTTTGGCCCTCGAAGAACCAGACTATATCCATTTACGCCAGTTGGTGCAGCAACTACACGAGTGTGGAGTCGCCATTCGTTTTGCGCCCGACCTGCGCGAAATGCAGTACCTATTTAGCACAGTCGAAGAACTGGAAAAAATGCCGTTGATTGGTCTGCGCGAACCTCGCCTCAGTTCATCGCAGCGCCTTGTCAAACGGGTGGTAGATGTCACGCTTAGTTCCATTCTGCTGATTCTTGCCCTCCCTCTCCTACTGATCGTGGGGTTAGGGGTTATCCTCACGTCGCGTGGCCCGATCATTTTTGCCCAAGATCGCATCGGCGAAGGAATGCGCCCCTTTAAAATGTACAAGTTCCGCACGATGGTGAAAGATGCTGAAGGGCGGCAAGATGAGGTCACGAAGGTTGATACAAACGGCAACATTATCCACAAAGACCCCGATGACCCGCGTGTGACGCGCTTTGGCCGATTTTTGCGCCGCATGAGCATTGATGAGCTACCCCAATTGGTTAACGTGCTCAAGGGTGATATGAGTTTGGTCGGCCCGCGTCCGGAGATGCCTTGGATTGTCAGCCTATATGAGCCATGGCAAAAAAAACGTTTTGAAATTCCGGCAGGGATGACAGGTTGGTGGCAAATCAATGGACGTGCCGGCACCATGATGCACCTCAGCACCGAAGATGATTTATACTATATTCAAAATTATTCGATTTGGTTAGATTTTGTCATTTTATTGCGCACCATTCCGGCGGTCATCAGTCGGCGTGGGGCATTTTAGTGATCAGAGGAACAAACTAGATTTATGGTAGAATCCAACCCATCCGACGTTTTGAACGAGGCATCCCTAAAAGAAGCCCTAAAACACCACCCTTTTCGATTTTATTCCCGTGTCAGCAGCACAATGGATATGGCCCGCGAATGGCTGAAGGCCGAACCAGACCTGCCCTCATACGCCGTAGTCATCGCGGATGAGCAGGTGGCGGGTCGAGGTCGTCTCAATCGCCAGTGGCACACTCCTGCCGGGCAAGCCCTTGCCATGAGTATCATTCTGCGTCCCCACCTAGCTCCCGAACACCTACAACGAGTTACGATGGCCGCTGGCGTCGCTGTTGCCGAAACGCTCAATCCCCTACTGATTCCCGGTGTGATTAAACTCAAGTGGCCCAACGATGTTCATCTGGCTGGACGCAAAGTGGCAGGCATTTTGACCGAGGCCCTTTGGCTTGGTGACCAATTGCAGGCCGTCATTGTCGGGGTTGGCATTAACGTGCGGGTGAATTTTATGGGCACACCTTTAGCAGACGGAGCGGTCAGCCTTGAGGCTTTTACCCAAGAGGCGGTCAGTCGTGCCTCCCTTGCTGCGGAGATAATCGCTCATCTTGAACACTGGGTGGACAAAATTTCCGAGCCAGTTTTATTAGATACATGGCGGACATGGCTTTCTACAATTGGTCAAATCGTCAATATCCAGACCGCTAGTGGAATTATTTCGGGCACTGCCGAAAACGTAGATGCTACGGGTGCCCTGCTGGTCAGAGATAGTCATGATGTAGTACAACGGATTTTGGTGGGAGATGTCACTCCCGCCTCGCTTTAAGACAGGCGTAGGCGAATCACTGACAAAGCACTCTTGACAGGCTTCCTCGAATTTCCTAGTCTAAGGCCCTCTTGGGCTAGGCTTATTGGAAAGAATTGAATGGGTATCCAACTCGACTGGCAAATTGAATCGGAGCGGGCCAAACAACGGGCCACCGAAGACCCCAATGCCAAGCGCTATCGGCGTCGGCAGCGGCGTAATTTACTATTGGGCATGGCGGTCTTGGCTTGTCTCCTCGGCGGCGTCTTAGGTGGCATTATTTGGCGGCTGCGTGCCGTAGATAATCAGGTGCGCCAGAATCTCCTAGATACGGTAGACGTTGAAATTACTGCCATTAAGGTCGGCAACCTATCCAACTACATGCAAGTTAAGCGCAGTGCCAGCGAAGATTGGTTGCAAAATCAACGTGATCTCTTCAATGAATATCAGGAACTTAAACAGGCCGGGCTACTTGAATTGACCGGAAAGGTCGTCTCTGTCACGATTGATGAGCCGCGCGGACGAGTCGTGCTCGAGGAAAAAATCGCGGGTGTGCCCTACCACGTCGTGTGGTTCTATTGGCTCTATGAAGACAACGTGAATGGTCAAGCAGGCTGGCGGCGTGTCCCCCCGGATGTCGAATTTTGGGGTGATGAAAAAACGATTGATAAGGGCAGTCTAAAAGTCACCTATCATGATCTTGACCGTCGTATGGCGGAGGCATTGGCAAATCAAGTAGATGGTTGGTGGGATGAAGCCTGCACCCTGCTGATTTGCTCGGCGGGTCAAGCCCAATTGACCATCGAAATCGCCCCCGAAACGCTGCCCGGCCCGGAATGGGATTTGTATGAGGAATGGAAAGTCCGCCTACCCTCACCCTTATTGGTTGGACGTGCCCGTAACGATGTGCCTTTTACGCCCGAAACTGAGGCCATGCTTGCCCAACTATTGGCCGAAAAACTCGTAACTTACACTCGCGGGAATAACTTTCGTCCCAACGACTATAGTGATGCTGAATGGTTGCAGCGAGAAGTCGTGGCGTGGCTGGCAGGCGAATTTACCGCCAATCCAGCGGATGGGTCACGCTTTTTTACAACCTTTACTACCGCTTTTGGTGGGAATGCCCCCGGTCAAATTTTGAATAATCTGCGGCCTGATTCGACTTTCAGCGATTTACAGGCGGTCACAAGCAGTGTCGCCCTTCAAGATTTAGGACTTGAGCGTCTTAATGGTTTTTATTGGAACGATTATTTCCAATGGCGCTTGGAACTTGAAAAAACGACTCTGGGAGATCAAAATCAACCCGCTTGTTATCAGTTATACGATGAAACCCCCAACGCGACGGCGGCGGCCAATGCCCGCTGTGTCAGCTATGATCCCAATCAAATCACCCCGGTAGTAAACGGAACCGTTATCACCAGCGACCCTGATGGAAATTTATTCGCCTATGTGGACGCCCTTTCTAATCCGAATGACACCAGTCAGCGGGAACAAATCATCTTCCGCTGGGTGGGATCAACGTGGAAACGCATGAACTAAAAGTTTTGGAGTAGTAGGATGGATCAAGGCCGCCCCATCCCCCGTCTACAAACCGTAGATCAGTGGGAACATGAAGAAGGCAGCAACTGGTCAGGCCGTTTGGCGTGGCTCATTTTCGGCTTTAACATTGGCTTTGTCGTGCCAATTTTGTTGATTTTTATTGTACTGCCTGTTGTACTACCAGAATTCCATTTTCGACGGGCCGAGTCAATATCACCCAAGCGGGTGGTGGCCTATCAAGTCATCACCCATACACCTGCCCCGACCCTCACGCCGACCAATACCCTGCCACCCAGCCTGACCCCCACGCCGTCTGTGACTCCCACGATTGATAATGGGGCAACGCTGGAATCTATTTTTGTGGCCCAAACACAAACCGCCTTTGTTTTGACCGCTGCTGCACCGACCCTGCCACCAACCGTCCCACCAAGTCCAACGCCGATTCCTCCCACCCCTACACCACTGCCCCCACCCCAAGCCTATACACTGGAAGGGGTCAAGTTTTTTCAACAGGGTTGGAATAACTGTGGGCCTGCAAATTTGGCGATGGGCCTGTCCTATTTCAATTGGCAGGGCACACAGGATGATACCGCCACTTATTTAAAACCTGACCGCGAAGACAAAAATGTCACCCCACAACAGATGGTGGATTATGTCAACCGCTTCACCAACCTAAAAGCCATTTGGCGCATGGCAGGTTCACTCGACCAAATCCGCTGGCTGATCGCCAATCGTTTTGTGGTGATTGTTGAATCGGGCTATGAGCCTGCGGGCGAAGGCTGGTTTGGGCATTATGAAACCGTCATCGCCTATGACACCCCCGCCGACACTATTACAGTCTATGATTCCTATTTAGGACGTGATAGCCGCCCCACCGTCACCTATCCAAGCACCAAATTTGACAGCCAATGGCAATCTTTTAATCGCAACTTCATCGTCATCTACGTGCCAGAGCGCGAGGGCGAATTAGCAGCCTTCTTGGGGTCAGATTGGGTCGAAAACCTCAATCGTCAAAAAGCGGCCCAAGTCGCCCAACAAGAAGCCGCCAGCGACCCCGAAAATCCCTATGTGTGGTCAAATTTGGGGACATCACTGACCTCCATCGGTCGCTACCCCGAAGCCGTGACTGCCTATCAACAAGCCCTTGATCTTGGCCTACCTTATCGGTTTTTCTGGTATCAATATGGCGTATTCGAAGCCCTACTGCAAACCAGTCGCCTTGAAGATGTGCGGACACTGGTCAACAGCACCCTCAAGACGACTTCGTATGTCGAAGAGATGTATTACTATTTGGGGCGCGTCTACGAAATTCAGGGGAATTACGCTTTGGCTCAGACGGAATATCAAGAAGCCCTTCAGCGCAACCCTAACTATGAACTGGCCGCGATTGCCTTACGGCGCATCGGGGGTACTTAACGTAAGGGGTTCTGATTGAACCTCCGACCCTGCCTCGGCTGTTGGCTCAGGTGTCGTTACGGGTGTCGCCTCTGATGGCGTAGTGAGGGTCGGCAGGATTTCGGTTTCATAAATCATCTGGTGATATTTCTCCATCACCTCCTTGGTGTCCCCGTCCATCATCATGCGGCCCTTATGCAGCCAAATCGCCCGATCACACAGTTTTATTACTTGGGCGGTCTGGTGGGTCACAATGAGCATGGTCAGCCCACCGGCTTTCATCTGCAAAATCCGCTCAATACACTTATCCTGAAATGCCGCATCCCCTACCGCCAAGATTTCGTCTACAAACAAAATATCCGGCTTCAGATGCACCGCGATACTAAAGCCAAGTCGGGCATACATCCCGCTGGAATATCGTTTCACCGGCAAGTCAATAAACTGGCCCAATTCCGCAAACTCAATAATGTCATGGATCGCATGTTCAATCTCACGCGGGGGAACCCCTTGAATTGCTGCACTCAGGTAGATATTCTCGCGTCCACTGCGCTCCTGATTAAACCCTGCCCCCAAAGCGATCAATGTTGAGAAACGACCACGCACCGACACATACCCTTCCGTCGGGTGAGTAATCCCGCACAAGGTTCGGAACAGAGTGCTTTTGCCAGACCCATTACGCCCTACAATGCCAACGGTTTGCCCCGCCGGAACAGTAAAGGACACATCCCGCAGCGCCCAAAATGGCTCAACAGGCTTGCGGGCAATGGACTGCTTCAAAAACCGCTTGGCAATGTCATTAAATTCATGCCGTAAGCTGGTACGACTTTCATTTTGGGCATACCGTTTAGAAACGTGGTCAGCCACGATAATGGGTTCAATTAGTGAAGTCATAGACGATCCGCAAAACCATCTTCTTTGGATTTAAAATAGACATAGCCCATAAATAACACGATGATCGAAACGACCAACGGAAAATACAGGGTCGAAAAATCGGGTGTCTTGGCATATACAATCACATCCCGATAGGCTTGGAATAACGGCACCAATGGGTTGATTGCCAAAATAAACCGATAGCGCTCCGGGATAAATGAGGCCGGATACAAAATGGGGGACATATAAAACAAGAGCTGCATCACCACCCCCACCAACTGCGGGATGTCACGCACCAACACGCTCAACGATCCCAAAAATAGCATCAGGCCCAACATAAAAACGCCCTGTATCAAAATCAACAGGGGCAGATAGAGATAGAACCAGTTCGGCCAAACCCCACTTATGGCATTAATAAGCAACATGGCGAGGAACATAAAAAATACATCTACCAGTGCCTCGCCCAATGTAACCAAGACCAAAATCTCACGCGGGAAATAAACCTGAATGATCAACCCAATCTGGTTAAAGATGCTGGTCGAGCCTTTGGTAATGCTCTGTTGAAAAAGTGTCCACGGAACCAACGCCGCCAAAAAGAACGTCACAAAGGGAACGTCGGACGTGGTTACACCAATTCGCAAAAACTCCGAAAAAACAAAGGCCAGCACCCCGGAGGTCGCAAGGGGCAGCAGGATAATCCACAAAATCCCTAAAGTGGCTTGGCTATAGCGGGCCAAAATGTTATACCGCAGCCAAATGAGCAGTAGAACCCGATAACTCCAAAGTTTGGCAAGATGGAATGAGACGGGTTCGCCGTCAGAACCTTTCCACATGGCGGGAATCACCGTGACACATGGCGCAAAAAGCACAGCAGCCCCCGCAAAGTAGGCCAACTGAAGTTGCGACAATGCTGGAATGAACAGCCATGCCAATCCTGTAGTGGCGGCGGTTGCCAGCCATAAGATTAACAACTGACGTAGGGCAACCGTCAATTTTAGCCCTACACGAATGAGTATCAAGATGATAAAGTTAGCCACCACAACCGAAAGAGCCATCAATAGATAGAGGCCAATCGGGTGGGCCTGATAATCTTCACCCAATGGTTTGCCATAGGTATATTTTAGGCGGGTCTGCACAGCAACCAGCATCGCTCCCACCAATACCGCCAGCATTTTGAGAGATGACAAGAGTGTATAAACTCGAATTTGGCTTTTAATCAAGAATTTCTTATCCAAGTCAGTAGTCACAAAACACATGAACCAACACCACAATAAAAAACTATTGCTTGGCTTGGCCCTATGGTTGATATTAACCGGGACTTACATCTTTAGCTATAGTGGATTACCGCTAAGTTCAGACGAGTATATCCTTTTTGACAGCACCCAAAGCCTTGTCTTAAACGGCACAATGGCTCGAACAATTGGCTACAATGTTGCTCCCAGCATCCAAGAAGACGGCACCCCATGGCCCCAACAAAAATATGAACCCCTTCAAGTAATTATTGCGGCCCCGATATTCTGGCTAGGCCATCAACTGCCGGATATTGGGCGACTGCACACCGTTTTTACCCTGAATATTTTTATCATGGCCCTTACAGCCATCAGCCTGTACGTTATCGCCCTACAACGCGGGTATCGTCTTGCGGTTGCATGGTGGGGAGCGCTCATCTTTGGGGTTGCCACCGCCGCATGGCCCTATAGCCGATGGATTTTTCGTGAACCTGTGATGGGCCTTTTTGTGTTATGGGCATTTCACTTTGCGACCCAAATTTACAAACGTATGGAACACCACCTGTCGGTTTGGCGGCAGGCCCTACTTACGGCCTTAGCGATTGTCGCGGCGATTCTGACCAAACAAATCGGCTGGTTAATCCTACCCACCGTTTTAATATCCCTTTTCCCTTCACGGGTCGTCTGGCGACACACATGGCCCGCTATAGCAATTTTGGTGCTTATTTTGGGCACGCTTATTTCGGCGGTTCTTTTCCTCCAACCCGATGTAGAAGAAGGTCGTTATTCAGTTACCCGCTGGACAGACGTTGATACCTTCACATGGAATTCAGTTCCCGAAAGTCTTCTCGGTTATCATGTTAGCCCCTCGCGTAGTGTCTGGCTGTTTTCGCCCATTCTAGCAGCAGGCTGGATCGGGGCGGTGATGTTCTGGCGGCGTGGCGAATGGCGCATAGTGCTTGGGCCAGCGCTCGCGTTGATTGTGGTCAGCGCTAGTTATGGGGTCACCCGGCAGAGTACGGTTTGGAATGGCGGATGGGGATGGGGGCCGCGTTATATGGTGCCATTTTTACCCGTCCTGATGTTATGGGTGCTGCCTGTGCTTGAATGGCTTTTTCGCAAGCCGACTACCATTAAGCAATACGCCGGATGGCTGGCCTTTATTCCGCTGTTGATTGTCAGCATTGGGACGCAGTGGCTTGGTCTCGGTGTCCCGTACACCAATTACTACACTGAACTTCAATTTAGCCTTTTTGATGACCCAACCCGTTTTGATGAATGGCAAAAATGGGCTGATTACAATTGGGTTTGGAGTGAGTCGCAAATCCCCTACCATTGGCATCATTTTAGCGGCGACCAATTGCAGCCCGCATGGACAATCGTAGAACAAAAATGGTTAATGCCTCTATTGACACTCATGATGATACTGGTCGGCATTGGCCTCTGCATATGGGCCAAGAAGGGCCATTCCCAGTTAAATACCGCACTAAAGGCTACTATCACAACCGTTATCGTTTTGTCGCCTATCCTCCCCCTCGGCGAAGGCATCTATCAACTGCGCGACGATGAGCGTTATATTAGCGGCCAATCTGATGTGTTTGAACTCATCGAAATTCTCAACCGAGAAGTTCAACCCGATGATATTGTCCTGATTGAACGCGGTGAGTATTCACGCCTGTTCATGAATTATTTTAAAGCCGACGCGGTGTTAATGACCCTACCCCTGCCGCTACGTGGCGGTTATGCACCGGGCGAACCTGAAATCCGCGATGACGAACTCTACCCCGCCCTCGGCCCCTATGCGAGTTACGCACTCGATTGGGCACCTGATCATTATCGCCGTCTATGGTTTGTAGCCGCATCAGGCCCATTTATTACAGATGCGATTCGTCCTGCCGAACGATTGCTGACGGTTCGTTACTTTCCCGTCCGTGAATACACGGTCAGTCAAACAGCCCGCGCCATTTTGTATGACACGGTGGATGTTCCAAATGTGTCATCCGTCTACCGGACAAATTTCATTTTTGGTGAGCTTCTAGGGCTGTTGGGTTATGACTTGCCACGTGGCACCACCTATCAACCGGGGGATGTTATCCCTGTTTCGATTGTCTGGTCGGCACTGCAACCAATGGTGACTGATTACAACGTCAGTGTTCGCATCTCCGACGCCGATCATCGGCCTCTTGTCCAGCAAGACGGATTGCCCATTGCCACTTTTGGGCATACCTCCCGCTGGGAAATTGGCCGCACCCTCCGCGATAATCACGGCCTCGAACTACCCGCCGATCTACCGCCGGGCGAGTATTATCTGGAAGTCACGGTCTACAACTACGTCACAGGTGAAAATTTGGAGGTGCGTAACCCCGACCTCGACGTGGTTCCCGGCAATCGTATCGCCACGCTGCTCTCCATTACGGTGCAGGAGAATTCCGATGATTGATGGTGGCAAGTATAATGTGTTGGGTGTCAAGATCAACGCTATTGACTATGCCGAGGCTGTCGAGTGTATTATTTCGGCGGCTCAAACTCAACAACCGCTGGCTGTCACGGCTCTTGCTGTGCATGGCGTCATGACGGGCGTCCTCGACAAAACCCACCGCTATCGCCTCAATCGTTTAGACCTCATTACGCCGGATGGTCAGCCAGTGCGCTGGGCACTTAACTGGTTACATAAAACGGGTCTGATGGATCGTGTCTATGGCCCAACGCTGACCCTCAAATTATGCGAACGCGCCGCCGCCGAAAACCTACCAATTTATCTCTATGGCAGTCAACCCAAAACACTCGATCAACTAGCCCAAAATTTGACCTGCCAATTCCCCGGTTTGAAGATTGCCGGGATGCAGCCCTCGTTTTTTCGTCAGGTCACTGCCGATGAAAAGCTGCAAATTGCGGCAAAAATCCAAGTCAGTGGTGCAAAAATGGTCTTTGTCGGGTTGGGCTGTCCACGTCAAGAAACATGGGTCTATGAATACCGTGATCTGCTGTCCATGCCCTTACTAGCAGTAGGGGCCGCGTTCGACTTTCATGCTGGAACGGTTGCTCAAGCCCCGGCATGGATGCAAAAGCGTGGCCTCGAATGGTTCTATCGCCTGACCCGCGAACCCAGCCGCCTCTGGAAACGCTATTTGCTGCTGAATCCCCTCTATCTGTGGCTGTTATTTCTCCAAGCCACCCGCCTCAGAATCAACGACCCCGCCGATGCCACCGCCCCTACCGAAGAAATGCGTTACGGATAAAAAAGGAACGACAGCGACTGACGCTGAAGTTCCCAATAACTGGCTGTTGTGAGCCTGTTACGTCATCAGAAATTTGCTCAACTCGTCGTTTTTGCGCTTGGCCTTCTCTTTGGGTTGGGCGGGCATCACCACCCAAAGGATGCCATAAATCACCATGACAGTCTCAAGATTTACGACAAACAGGGCTATGGTGATGAACACGAGCCGAATCAACGTGGGGTCTATATTGAGAAATTCGGCAATTCCTCCACAGACGCCTGCGAGCATTCGATTTTCAGCCGAACAATAGAGACGCTTTTGGAAATTCACTATGCCTCCTCTTTTTCACATCCACATCCCTCAGCCTTGAGACTGCCTTGCTTCCGTCTGTCCGCAAGTTCATCTAGCTTGGAGGCCGCCCCTTGCCTAACCATTCTGCCGACTTCAATGGCTTCTATGATCTCTTGTTCATCGGCTCCGCTTTCCAAAGCCTTCGTCACATTCGTTTGCAGGCATGGTTGACAATTGGCACTAACCGAGGCCCCAACCGCAATGAGCCGCAACGTCCGATTGTCTAGCTTCAAGGGTTCACCTCCAGTGGAATGCCTTTCTTCTTCTCAAGGGTCGAGATACCAAAAGGCACATACAAAATACAGAAGCCGCTGACTGCCGTCGCCAACATAAACCCGCCGAAGACAGCAGCAACCACCCCATTGAGATCACCATGTACTCCTCCCAAAAGGAACATGCCGACCAGCAGAATCAATACTCCGGCGATGAACCGCACAGCCCGATCCACCGTACCACAATTTCGTCGAAACATCGTTTCACCTCCTTTCTAATTCCTATAGACGGAGGCGAATCGAAAAGGATACAGTGAAATTTTTAATGCTTCTTGCGATATTGCTCAAAGACCGCCTTTAGGTCGGGCACAAATTCATTTTCTTCGACCCAGTACGCTTCACAGTGGGCCTCTAATTCATGCCGAAGTTTTGCTCTCGCCCGGTGTAACCGAATTTTTACCGTCTCCAGAGAGATGCCAAGAATATCGGCGATTGCTTGGTTTTTAATCCCCTCCAACTCACTCAGGATCAGCACCGTTTGATAGTCTTCAGGTAGTTGGTGAATCAAATTCCGAATGCAATCGTTCATCTGCTGCCGGACAAGCTGCTGCTCTACCGAAAGCGCTTTTTCGCCAGTCCACATCTCTTGATCTTCGCTCTCAGTCAAATCGTCGGATAGTTCAACCAAAGCAATTGGATTGTCCGTTCGACTCCGCAACCGATCTATTGCTGTGTTGGTCGCAATACGATAAATCCAAGTAGAAAGCTGCGACTCCCCCCTGAATTCTTCCAACCCGCGATTGACTTTCACAAAAACCTCTTGGGTCAAATCTTCGGCCTCAACTTCACCTGCCAAGCGCGTCATGTAGCGCAATATTTTGGGGTGAAACTCATCATAAATTTGCTGGAAATCGCGTGGATCGTGATCCATGAAACCCCTCCATCAAAACCACTGGCGTAAATCGCGCCATTCAACTTTGCGCCCTGCCTGAATAACACGCCGTTTTGCCATCATGCGTTTGCGTAGCTGCCACACCGAACTAAACGCCCGAAGTGAAGATCGTTCCTTTAACAAAATGAATCCCCAAATTTTAAGGTCATACCACAGAATCGCCGGGGCATCGCGCCAAAAATGCGGCATGATCTCATTTTTCATCATCAGCAAATAGCGATTTCGCACCCCCAAAAAGCGCATATCTGCCGAGACCCGTTCGCGCTGACCGGGCCGAAACCCGCGAATGTGATGCCCCAGCGCGTCCGGCACATACACTGACTGCCAGCCGCGCAGTTGTGCCCGCCAGCACACATCCACATCTTCCTTGTGCATAAAAAAATCTTCGTCAAATACCTCGCCATTAATCGCAATATCTTCTAACATGGCCCGCCGATAAATGCCCGCCGCCCCATCCGGCCCAAACACTGCGTCGGATTGCATTGGTGTCTTGGCAACCGGATCACCGCTGTTCCGTAAGAGTTGACGGCGGGAACGGCTCATCAGCAACCCCGTGCTGTCAATCCATTCTGGCGTCTCACCCAATTTTTCCACACGCAGCAACAACCCCGCTGCCGAACCAAGTGTTGGGTTTTCATCAAGCGCCGCTGCCGTCATCGTCAGATACCCCGGGGCCAGCCACACATCCGGGTTGAGCGTCAGCACATAGTCGCTCTGGGTACGACTGATGGCTAAATTGTGTGCCGCCGAGTAACCCCGATTTTCCGTATTAACGACGACTTCAACCCCCTTTTTCTGCACACGGGCCACCGTATCATCGGCGGAGGCGTTATCCACCACCACCACCCCAAAATCTACCCCCTGCTGGCCTAACAACGAATCGAGGCACCTTTCGATAGAATCGGCGCTGTTATAGGTCACGAGATGCACCGAAATTTTCATCGTCACTGATAAGCTCCCTTTTTTAATTCCCACTAAAGCACTACTCTACCCCGCTTTTCACAAATGCTGACAGCAACCTGACGGAATCTTGACATATAATAAAAATGAATCTTCGCCATACCCTAGAGAAAACGGAGTTCCCCTGTGTCAAGATTAGCCAATCGGCGCATTTTTTCAGGTGTCTTGATCTTTATCCTTCTGATAGCAGGTATTATACTGTCCGCCCAGCCAACACCGGCTCGTTCGGATGATGGCCCCGCTGGACGTTTAATTGAATCGGATGACCCCCTTGTCCACCAGTCAGGCAGCTGGACGGAACAAGCCGCCGCCGGAGCCAGTGGCGGGAGCTACCTCTACAGCGGCAAAAGTGTGGACGACACCCTGACACTAGAATTTGTCGGCCCGCGCATTGAAATCGTCTATGTGCAAAATCCGGCACTGGGGGCGCTCGCCATTGAAGTAGATGGCACAGTGCTGCGTACTGTCCTGACCGATGGCACAACCCCCCAATTTGGCAACCGTGCCATCGTGGACTATCTGGAAAACGGCCCGCATACCCTCAAGGTCTATCCACAGGAAGGCACAATCATTGGGGTAGATGCTTTCTATATTCCAGCACCGCCTCTTGCTGAACCTACCCCAACCGAGACCGCGCCCACGGCCTCAACCCCCATCCCGCGTGGGGTAAATACCGACAAGCTGGACGAAACCGTCATGGCAGCTGCCCAGAGCGAAGGCCAATTCCGGGTCATTGTCCAACTCCGCACCCCCTCGATTGGTTTTGGTCGTGTGCCGTTTAACACGCGCCTCAACGCCGACATGCAAAATGAGGTCTTGGCGAATGCGGGTAAATTTAAACTACGGCACAAGTATTCGCATCTACCGGGTTTCGCGGGGTATGCCGATTTTGCCACCCTGATCCAAATGCAGGCCGACCCCCTAGTGGAGTCTATCGTCATTGACGAACCCAGCACCATGCACACGGATGTGAGCGTGCCCGCCATCCAAGCCGATGTTGCTCGATTGACCTATGGCCTACGTGGGCGCGGGGTCACAATCGCTGTGTTGGACTCCGGTATTGACACCAATCATCCCGACCTAAGCGATGACATCATTGCTCAACACTGCGAAACGGCAGGCACTTGTCCACCAAGCAATACAACGACTGGAATCAGTGCTGAAGATGCCAATGGGCATGGCACGAATGTCAGTGGCGTCATTACCGCCAATGGTGTGGTTGCCCCCATCGGATTTGCGCCGGATGCCAAAATTGTGGCTGTGCGGGTGCTTTCCAATACCGGTTCGGGTTTCGTCTCGGACTGGGTAGAGGGATTGAACTGGGTTATTGCGAATCAAGCCACCCTTGGGGTAAACATCATTAACATGAGTCTCGGTACGAACGCACTTTATACTAGTACCGCCGCGTGCGATGCTGCCCAACCCACCGTCGAAGACGCAACTACTCTATTGGCAAACACAGGCGTTGCAATTTTTGCCTCCAGTGGCAATCAAGGGAGTGCAACCAGTCTGTCCTCGCCTGCCTGCAACACGGGCGTCATTTCGGTTGGCGCAACTTATGACAGCAACTTGGGCGTAGAACCCGATTCTGGCACCTACAACTCGCTTTTTGGCGGTACGTGGCCTGCCTGTGCGGATGCCTCCACCAGCGCCACTGTCATCACCTGCTTTACCAACAGCAATGCCGAACTTGATCTGCTGGCTCCCGGCGCACGCATTACTTCCGCAGGCATGGGTGGCGGCACAAGTACATTCCGGGGTACGTCACAGGCCTCACCAACAGTGGCAGCAGTCGCGGCCTTGATGATAGAAGCCAATCCGACCCTCGCGGTACACCCCGATTGGATTCAAAGCATCCTTTATGCAACTGGCGTTAACGTTACCGATCCCAAAAATGGCTTCACATTCCGGCGGATCAATGCACTTGCGGCGATTCAATATGTATTGCCAGATGAAGGTTGGGGGCCACCCGCCAACGACGCCTTTGCCAGTGCGACGGTGGTATCTTCACTACCCTATCGCTGGAGCCAAGAAGTCTATCAGGCCACCACAACTGGAACTGACCCCTCCGGTACGGCATTTTGTAATGTCAATACCCGTTCAGACACCGTTTGGTATCGTTATACGCCTCTACAGGCGGAAAATGTTTCGATCTCAACTGAAGGCAGCACCTATGATACGGTCGTTGGAGTATATACAGAAACAGGAGGTGTATTAACGCATATCGCCTGTAATGACGATACAGATGCGCTGCACAATCTCCGAAGCTCAACACTCAACTTTAATGCGACAGGGGGTGTCACCTACCGCATTATGGTGGCGCGGTATGGCGCAGCATCCACTGGTGCCAGTGTGCTTCGTCTGAGTGTCAGTAACAGTCCGGTGGGCGACACGATTGCTCTTTTTAACAACGCCAACAACACTGTCAGTCTGGTGGATAGCCTTGTCACTACCCCGTCTCCAGCTAACTACGCAACTTACCCCACTGGCTTTAGCACAACGGGGGGTCAATTAATCATGGGGGATTGGAATGGCGATGGGCAAAAGACACCCGGCATCTATGCCAACGGAGCATTCTCGTTCACGAATGGCATTGGTTTTACAAGTACATGGACGGGCATTTGGATCGGCCTCGTGGGTCGCCCAGCGGTGGCGGGTCGTTTTAATAGCGCCTTTAGCAACGACTGTATCGGGGCAGTAGATAGTGGCAACTTCCCACCCTATGGCACCGCTTATGCTCTGTACTTCACTTGTAACTTAACCAGCGGGCCGACACCCCCACTTACTTTCCAATGGTTAAGTGTGCTGCTGCCGGATTCACAGGGACATACTGGAACAGCCCAATTCACGGCGGGTGACTGGAATAACGATGGAGTAGATAGTATTGCTATCCGTCGCACTAATTTCATTGCCTTTACGAATGTTCCTCCGACTACTTTAGAATCGGCCTTCGATCTCGCCCAATATTTTGGATCGCCTAGTGCTGTCAGTTATGGCACTTTCGTCTCTGGCGATTGGGATAGTAATGGTGTGGATAGTTTTGGCTTGGTCTATAGTAATGGGGCCTTCTATCGTCGCAATGACGTTGACTGGAATTCTGGTCAATATATCTTGCAAAATTTGGGGCAACCAACGGGCACGATCAGTTTCGCCGCATCTTGGCGTCAACGATAAATTAAATCCCCTCTAACAAGCCTTATCCCCCTTTTCGTCTAGGTTCATCATATGAATCAAGCGGAGGGGGATATTGGCCCAAACATTGCAAAAGACTTGAGTATTTACTATACTTATAATCAGTTCTTAATTCTGATTTCATTTTTAATTTGTCAGACCGAGAACTCTGTGAAATTTAGTATAGGGAGAATCACAGCCGTCTATGTTACCCAAACGATGGTTGATAATCGCCGTCCTAGTCATTCTTAGCCTCATCGAAGGCCTAAGCGTTACCTTCCTACTCACCGACCCTTCATCCGCCGCTCCCCATCGTCAAGGAATGATTACCCTTGTCGGCAAGCTCGGCGTTTTACATCACGACCCCGGCCCGGGTTCCGATCTTGCTTACCACTACGATGTCACCCTAGTGGATCAGGCAGGCAATATCACTCCCCTGCTCCTCGATATATCCACCGCCTCTCGTCTGCAAGACAAAACTGTGAAAATCAGCGGCTACGAGGTCGAAGGCGGCGCGGCAGGCGCGGATGGGGCTGGCCCAGCGATCAAGGTGGGGACGATTAGTATTGTCGAAGAGGGCGACACCCAAGCCCAAGCAGCCCGTATCGGGGGAAACTATCCATTTGTCAATATTCTGTGTCGCGTTTCCAATGGCGCCACTGAACAGCCGATTTCCTATTTCACGGGCCTCTTCAGCGCGTCCTATCCCGGCATCAACCACTACTGGCAGCAAATGTCGGGTGGTCTGTTTAACGTCACCGGATCAGCAACTTTTGGTTGGTTTAACCTGTCGGGCACTTCTTCGACATATAACCTCACAACCAGTGCCGGACGCCAAGCCCTCTACAATGAATGTACAGGCCTTGCCGATGCTCAAGTCAATTTTGCCAGCTATTCCGGTGTCAACCTGATTATCAACCACTCCATGCAAAATGTGGCCTATGGCGGCTATGGCGGCTATCCTCTCAATCGAGATGGGGTGTCATGGTATCGCTATACATGGCTACCCAGTTGGGCGTGGCAAAACGAATCGCCCTTTGTGCATGAAATGGGTCATGCAATTGGGATGCCACATTCATCTGGTGCGTATGGTGCGGCCTATGATTCACAGTGGGACGTCATGAGCGACACTTGGGGCAGTTGCGGACGGGCTGGTGCGGATGACCCAACCTATGGCTGTCTGCCGCAAGGTACAAACTCGTTCCACCTCGATACCTTGCTGGGTTGGATTCCCGGTGCCTCCAAAGTGACCGTCAGTCCCGGCCAAACCCAAACCGTGACCCTCGAACGGCTCAATCAACCCTACACAACAGGGTATCGTATGGTGCAAGTGCCCTTCTATGGCGTATCCAATCGTTTTTATGTGGTCGAAGCTCGTCGCTCCACTCCGGCCCCCTCTCAATATTACGATGCCATCCTGCCCGGTAATGCCGTGATCCTGCACGATGTTCTGAATAACGGTAGCCGCAGCCAACCCGCCCAAGTCGTGGATATTGACAACAACAGCAACCCTAATGACGCGGCGGCCCAATGGACGCCCGGCGAAGTTTTCACCGATAACGTCAACGGCATCACCATGCGTGTCCTATCGCAAACCAACACAGGTTATACCGTGCAGGTCAGCAATGTCTATGGAGATACACTGGCTCGCTTCAACAACACCAATGGCAATGTCAGTCTTGTCAACTCCTTGCTAGACAACCCCGTCGCGGGTTCCTACACCAACTTTCCGGGGGGTGCGCCCGTCACGGGTCAGTGGGTCATGGGTGACTGGAATGGTGACGGCCTCAAAACCCCCGGCCTCTATGGGTCAAATGGGGTGTTCTATTTCACCAACAGCAACGCCACCGCCGCCACTTGGGGTGGCATCTGGGTTGGGCTATTGGGTCGGCCCGCTGTTGCAGGTCGTTTTACCAGCGCTGCCAACGATTGCCTCGGCGTTGTGGACAGCGGCTATTATGCTGGCTACGGGACTGCCTTCGCGCTTTATTTCACCTGCAATTTCACCAGCGGCCCAACCCCAGCCCTGACCTTCCAATGGTTAAGTGTTGTATTGGGCGACTATGCGGGCTTTAGTGGGCTAGGGGCGCATCAATTTGCAGCGGGGGATTTCAACGGCGATGGAATAGACACCATTGCGGTGCGACGTGGTCCATATATTGCTTTTACCAATGTCGCGCCCACCACCCTTGAATCAGCGTTCGATCTCGCGCAGTATTTTGGCACACCCAGCACCAATGACTATGGCATTTTCCTATCCGGCGACTGGAACAATGACGCGATTGATAGTTTCGGCGTTTATTACGGCAATGGATATTTTTACCGTCGCAATGATGTCCAATGGAATACGGGCCAATATAGTCTGCAAAGGCTTTCAACCACCATCGGCACATCGTCCTTAAGTGTTACCTCTTGGCGATCCGGTGGGACAGGCAGTGGTGGTAGCGGCGGCCAAACGGACATCCCCCCATCCCAAACATCGGCACCTAGCACTATCGAATCGAATGACCCAGCCGTCCACCAAGACGGGTTATGGCAGTTGGTGAATTCGCCTGAATCAAGCGGCGGGGGCTACTTAGTGACCACTTCAGCGGAACAGAGCCTTGAATACAGCTTCAATGGCAGTTCAGTGGAGATCATCTATGCCCAAGTGGGAGCACCTGCCTCATTCACCATTTTGGTTGATGATGTCGCTGTCCGTACCATCATTCTCCCAGATTCCACCACCGCTTATCGCCTTAGCAGCCTCATCAATTATTTGGAACCCGGTGAACACACCCTCCGCATTGTATCGCTGAGTGGCCCAGTGGCGGTTGACGCTTTCAGCATCGGCACAGACGAAAATGCTAATGAGAGGCAAACAACTCCCTGACAGACTCTAACAATTTCAATTCGCTAACTTTCTACAGATTCCAGTGATTTTTGATTTACAATTAAGAAGAATTGCTGGAATCTAATCTACCATTTACAAAACATGTGTATTGGGCCAATTTAAGGCATAAACCGGATTTATGACAATCTCTCAATAAAATTAACATAACATTGAGAACCTAGTGGTTGGGTGATCGGAAAGATAAGCATGAGAAATAAGTCTCTCCATAGAAAAAGATGGTTTACCCTTCTCATTCTCGGCTGGATGGTGGTGATTGGCGTCTTGCCAGAACATGCCCCCCCCGTCGCGCTTGCTCAAGGGTGTGCAACGGGTGCCATGTATCGTGTCTCTATCAGCGACAATGGCACGAATGTCGGCAATGGTGATTCTGACCCCGCCCGTATTTCAAGTGACGGGCGCTTTATCGTATTCGCCTCAGACTCGGACAACTTGGTCGCAAACGATACCAACGGTGTCACCGATATTTTTGTACACGACCAGTTGAATTGCACCACCAGACGCATTTCATTATCGAGTGCAGGAGTACAGGCCACTGGAGGCCCCTCAACCAATCCGCAAATCTCGAACGACGGACGCTATGTGGTCTACCAATCACTAGCCAACAATCTCGTGTCGGGGGACACCAACAACGCGGAAGACATTTTCTTACGTGACCGCTCAACCAACACCACGACCCGTGTTTCGGTCACTAGCGGAGGTGTACAAGGAGGACTGAGTCTCCATTCATTTAACCCGGTCATTTCGGGTGACGGACG
Organism: Chloroflexota bacterium; assembly: GCA_024434115.1. GTDB lineage: Bacteria > Chloroflexota > Anaerolineae > Aggregatilineales > J027 > CFX10. The sequence goes on along the minus strand of QMIT01000001.1, from coordinate 111,045 downwards.
TTTTGTAGCCTTTGAATCGGGTGCGAATTTTGTCGGCGGCACAGATGCCAATGGTGGACTGTCCGACATCTATCTACGTGACCTCACTGCCAATACCACTACCCTCCTCTCAATCAGCACCGCCGGACAGCAAGGGAATAGTGAGTCGCGCGAACCCTCTATTTCTGGGGATGGAAGTGTCGTCGCGTATATGTCATTCTCCTCTAACCTCGTCGCTGGTGACACCGCCGACCCGGATGTTTTCATCCGTGATCTCATCAACAATACGACGACCCTTGCCTCGGTGGCGTCAAACGGTGCCCAGGCTCCTGACAACTTTGCCGAAGCGGGGCCAGAAATTTCAGCCGATGGGCGTTTTGTGGTTTTTGTTTCAACCGCCTCGTTTGATGCGATAGACGATAATGGGGTCAACGATATTTATGTGCGTGACCGTGTGACAAGCATCACGGAATTGGTTTCGTTGGCTTTTGATGGTACTAGCGCGTCCGACGGGGAATCATCAAATCCTTCAATTTCAACCGATGGTAACCTCGTTACTTTTGAGTCGCACGCCACAAACCTGACCAACAACGATACCGAAAATCAACTGGATATTTTCCTGCGCAATCGCACGACAGACGCAACCTCCCGCATTTCACAAAACACCACTGGTGCAGGCGGCACCCTCTCCTCGTTCCGAGCAAGCATTTCAACCGATGGGCGTTACATTGCGTTCACTTCGGATGCCGATAATCTGCTTGGAACGGGTGGCGACTTGAATTCCCGTACTGACGTTTTCATTTTCGACCGTTCACCGGGGTCTGGTTCGTTCTTTGCCCCCGCGAACCTAGTCGTGACACCCGTTTCGCGCAGCCAAATCAATCTCGTATGGGTTGATAATGCCACCAACGAGACAGGTTTTAGCATTGAGCGTTCCGAAAATGGTGTAGATGGCTGGCAGATCATCCACGCGACTGCAGCAAATGTCAGTACCTATGCCAGCACTGGTCTAATATGCAGTGCCCGCTTCTACTACCGAGTACGTGGTTTTGTAGATGGTGATGGTATCCCTCCATATGATACGGTCTCAGCCTATACCAATCCAGCCAATGCCAGTACCTTCTCCTGTGCAGACGATAAATTAGCAGTTTTCCAATACCAAGCGGGTCAAGCCAGTATATGGAAAAATTTCAGTAGCCCCTCGACAACCTTTGACCGTGATACCTACACGATAGGCGCTCCGGCAGCAACAGTCGGCGGCGCATGGATCATGGGTGACTGGAACACAGACTCGATCAAGACTCCCGGGGTCATGGCTACCAATGGTGTCTTCTACTACACCAACGCGCTTGGGCCAACCTCGCAATGGTTTGCGATATGGATTGGTTTCCAAGGCGGCGGACGACCTGTTGTAGCGGGTCGCTTCGACTACCGCACCATGAATGATTGTATTGGGGTGGTGGACAGCGGCCAATACCCACCTTATGGCACCGCCTTCGCCCTCTACTATTCCTGCGACCTCACCAACGGGACTGCGCCGCCACTGGGTGTCCAGTGGTTAAGTACGATGCTGCCCGATAATCAAGGGTTTACAGGCACCCATCAATTCTGCGCAGGCAACTTTAACAATGATCGCCTTGATTCAGTAGCCATCCGGCGCGGTGCGTTTATCGCATTTACCGACCGCGCTCCCTATCCACCTGAACCCGGCCTTTGGCTCAGCTATTCGGCTTTCGACCGTGCCCAATATATCGGCACACCCGAAGCCCCTGAAGGTTTGTTCACCTGTGGTGACTGGAACCACAATCTACAAGATAGTTTCGGCCTCTTCTATACGGGCACTGGTAACTTCTGGTACCGCCAAGACCTCGATTGGAATTCTGGGCTATGGACAACCCAACAAGCGGGTAATCCGCTGGGCACAACCTCGATTGCCGCAGGCTCGTGGCGCTAATCGTCCAATCCGCTGTAACCACTCTGGGCAGGTGCTTCAACCTGCCCTTTTTTGTGTCTAGTAACTTTGTGTCATCTGCCAATAGCGCAGAAAGGGATTGAGCAACCTCCAAAATTAGGTTAAGATGAACGGCTGAATTTGATTGGGGCCATACTTCTTGGAGTAGTCATTTTAAATATACTTATGACCAATACAATTCCACCCAACGCGACCATCGCCTGCACCATCATCTCAAAAAATTATCTCGCGGCGGCCCGCACATTGGTAAATTCGCTGCGGCAGTTCCACGACAACATTTATCCTGTGGTGTTGTTGGTGGATATTATTGAGGGTGACTTTGACCCTGCCGCCGAGAATTTTCAGACGATGTTGGCCCAAGATTTGGGCATCCCACGCTGGTCTCATTTCGCCATGAAGTATGACATCATGGAACTCAATACGGCGGTCAAACCCTATCTCTTGGAAGTCCTTTTTGACCGTTTTAAAGCCCAAAAAGTCATCTATTTCGACCCTGACATCGTGATTTATCATCAGTTAGATGAACTTCTCAATCTGTTGGATGAGCATGGGGTCGTCTTGACGCCTCATTTGCTTGACCCGCTCGATGATGACTTTTCACCCTCCGAACTCAACATTTTGCAGGCGGGAACGTTCAATCTGGGTTTCATCGCCCTTGCCCGCAAATATCAATGGCGCGAACTGCTCCAGTGGTGGCAAAAACGTCTCTATAACAATTGCACCCGTGAAATTGACAAAGGCATGTTTGTAGATCAGCATTGGGCCGATCTGATGCCAAGTCTTTATGACGGGGTCTATATTTTACGCAACCCCGGCTACAACCTTGCCTATTGGAATTTCAAGACACGCGATTTACAACATGGCCCTGATGGATATTGTGTAGATCGCCCCGAAAATCCTCTTATCTTTTTCCATTTCAGCGGCTTTTCGGTGGACAACCTCGATGCGGTCTCCAAACATCAGGATCGCTTCGTGATGTCACAACTCAACGCGGCCTATCACCAGATTTTTGCGGATTATCGTCAACGCCTGATTGATAATGACTATCACAATACACGCAAGCTGCCCTATTTTTACGGCAAATTTAGCGATGGGGTTCCAATCCCGGATATTTTGCGCATCTGTTTGCGGATGCAGGACATAGATGGTCAACGTTGGCCCGATCCCTACGATATTGAATCGCCCCAAAATTTCCGTGAATGGGCAACCTCACCAATACCCAACGGCTATGTGTCGCCCTATCTTTTGACATTACGTGAGGTCGCAACCTATCTTAAAGAAGCCTTCCCTAGCCTCTCGGAAATCAACGAGATCGCCTATGCCAATTGGTTTGTACTGAATGAAAGCACCGAGGCGATTTTCCACCCCTTCTACCGCGCACCGATTAAAGCATCTCTCAAAAAAGTGAAGCGGGCCGAGCAAATCAACATTTCCGAGACCATCATCGAAGCCAACAACGGACGCCATACGCTATCAGGGGGTATCCTTTCACCTCACCTCGCCCCATCTGGCATGGGCGGGCGTTGGACACAAACCGTGCGCTACTATCGCCGTTTCCCTGCCAGCGTAAAACCATTCTTACCGCCAAACCTTTTGGATGCCCCACCTGCTATCTATACTGGGCCGGGTGGATTCTATGGGACAATTCGCCGCCAGCTTTTGCAGATGGGGGTACTCAATCAGGTGCGCCGCATGGTCGGTCTGCGTCTCATCATGACGGCTCGTTTTTATGCCCAATTCCCGCGCATGAACACCATTGCCAGCGGTTTCCAATATCCGAATAAGCCACCACTCCAACCTGCCTCTCCACACCTCTTAGCGCCGAGCAGCAAACCGCCGGACGACCTTGAAATTAATGAGGGCACCAATATTGTTGGTTTTATTCGCTCCGAAACAGGCATTGGTCAAATCGCCCGCAATCTGATGAAATCTCTTGAAGCCGTGAATTTTCCAATCGCGGCTTTGCCCGTAGAAGCCTATGATCCAGCCCGCAAAGAAGATTTTACGGCTGATCAATATCACCAAGGCACCCCCTACACCGTCAACGTGTTCCAAGTCAATGCCGACATGACCTTCCCTGTCCGTGATGTTCTCCCCCAGCATGTCTATGAAAAACATTACAATATTGGCTATTGGGCGTGGGAACTCGATCATTTTCCAGACGATTGGCAGCATTGTTTTGATGTGTATAACGAAATTTGGGTATTCAGCGGCTTTGTGCAGCGAGCCATTGCCAAAAGTGCGCCTGTGCCCGTTGTGCTAATGCCTGTCTCGTTTCCAATCGAACTGCCTAAAGTATTCAGCCGTACCAAGTTCGGCCTACCCGAAGATGCCTTTCTCGCGCTGTTCGTTTTTAATGCCGACAGCATCATCGAGCGCAAAAATCCTTGGGCCACGATTCGCGCCTTTGCCGAAGCCTTCACCCCCGAAGAACGCAGGGAAAAGGCCCGTCTGATCATCAAGGTCAACCGCATCGGCAACTTCCCTGCGGAGGCCACCCGTCTACGGGAGGAGCTAAGTCAGGTCAATGGAATTTTGCTCGAAGATTATCTCTCGCGTGAAGACACCTATGCCCTAATCAAAACCTGCGATGTCTATATCTCCCTACATCGTTCCGAAGGGTATGGCATGACATTGGCCGAGGCGATGACCATGGGGCGTCCCGTCATCGGTACGGCCTACTCTGGTAATATGGATTTTATGAACATTAACACCAGCTACTTGATCCCATATGACCTTGTGACGATTACCGAAAATTATCATCCCTATCGTGCCGGGAATGTGTGGGCCGAACCCGATATTCATGCCGCTGCCAAAGCACTGCGCGAAGTCTACGAACATCCTGAAATCGCAGCAGAAAAAGGCCGTGCGGCGGCTGAATACATGCGGCGGTTTCACAACCCACAGGTGGTCGGCGAAGCTACCGCCAATCGCATCCGTTATATTCTGAAGAGGCTTTCAAAATGACCAAAGCGCCAATTTCTGCGCCTATCACTGATAAGAACCAAATCGAATCCATGATCGCGGGATTCAGCCCTTGGTATCATCGCATTAAGCTACCCGGCGATATTATCACGCCCGGTCTGAACAATTCAGATGAAATGCTCTCGCATTTAGATATGTTGGGTCTGCCCCGAAATGCCAAAGGGATGCGTGTTCTGGATATTGGATGTCGGGACGGCTATTTTATGTTCGAACTGGAGCGACGCGGCGCTGAGGTCGTTGGTATTGACTATGCCCTCCCCACCACCACTGGCTACTCGATTGTCAGCGAAATCCTCGGCAGCAAAACGACCTTTGTGGTGGAAAACGTCTATGATCTATCTCCCCAAAAACTTGGGCAGTTTGATCTGATCCTGTTTCTAGGGGTGCTCTATCACCTGCGTCATCCTATGTTGGCACTCGACAAAATTCGGTCTGTTTCCCGACCGGGGGCATTATTGTTCACCGAAACCCACTTGATTGATAACTATTTCCAACTCAATGATGGCTCTTTCCTCCCGATGGGTAAACTCTCGATGAGTTTGATTGATACACCTCTGATGCAATACTATCCACAGGACACCTTGGCAGGGGATGCCACCAACAAATTCGCCCCCAATATGAGCGCCCTACGTGCCATGACTCATGACGCCGAATTTGAGGTCTTGGTGGACTACGTAGTCGGCTCACGTGGCTATGTCAAAGCGCGTGCGATTGTGGATTATAAAATCAGCCGCTACCGTCGGATGGATGGCTCAACGGAATTAAATCGCTAGAGTCCGCAAAATTATTCTGTGTACTCAGAAAGCCACACATGCAGCTCAAATATCTGTTTAATCACCTCACCGATGACATGACGCCAGAGGAGCGTTATTGGTGGGATACCACTCGTAAATCATTCCGCCAATATCCAAAAGATATACTCTTTTGGCTTTCACAGCTGCCACAAGGCGGCACCCCACCCATGCCCCCGCCTCACTTGCGTTATCGTGTCGCAGGAGACTATGACGTCAAGCGCTTTAATCGCACGGGGAAAGAATCGCGTCGTGACTTCGAAGCCGCCCTTCAGTCCATCGGCAAGGCCTATACCGACTTCCACAGTATTTTGGATTTTGGGGTGGGCTGCGGACGTATCATGCGATGGATGAAAGACCGCAGCCGGACGGCCAAACTCTATGGCACGGACATTGACGAGTTAGCCATCAATTGGAGCAAAAAGCATATTCGCTATGCTCAATATGAGGTAAATCAAGGATTACCCCCACTCAACTATGCCGATGAGCAGTTTGATCTGGTCTATGCCCACAGTGTGTTTAGCCATCTGGACGAAAAGTACCAAGATGCGTGGTTGGGCGAGCTAAAAAGAGTTACAAAACCCGGCGCGGTACTTCTATTAACCATACATGGTGATTTTGCGTGGCAAAGTTTCTATAATAGCGCTCCTGATCTTCCCGCCATGATCCACCATGTCATGGCCTATGAAGAAAATGGTTTTTGTTTTGCCTCAGATGATGAATGGACGGGCGTTTTCCCAGATTTTTACCATTCCATGTTTCATCAAAAAAGCTATATTATGAAGCATTGGGGTCAATTCTTTACCGTTCGCAACTACCTGTTACGGGGCATGTTAAGCTATCAAGACATTGTGGTTTTGCAGAAGGAATAAACCATGACCAACCCTGCGATCACCGACCCAGCCGAAATTCGCCGTCTCGTAGATTCGTTTACCGGGTGGTATCACCGCATCACGCTTCCCGGCGGCATCGTCACCCCCGGCACGAATCACTCAGAACACACCCTTGCCGAATTGGATGCGCTTGGTCTGCCGCAAGATTGCACGGGTCTGCGCGTACTGGACATCAGTTGCCGTGATGGTTTTTTCACCTTTGAGCTTGAACGACGCGGGGCTGAGGTGGTGGGGATTGATTATGTTCAAGTCGAAAATACGGGTTTCCCCATTGCCAGCAAAATCCTCGGCAGCAAGGCCACTTATCTGGTCGAAAATATCTACAATCTCTCACCAGAGATACATGGCACCTTCGACATTGTATTATTCTTGGGCCTGCTCTATCACCTCCGCAACCCCATGCTGGCGATTGAACACGTGCGCTCCGTCACTAAATTGGGCGGCAAAGTTTTTGTCGAAAGCCACCTGATTGATAATTTTGTGACTCTACCCAATGGCACGTCGGCGAAATTGGCCGACGTTGCCCCGCTGTTAGAAAATGTCGCCCTCATCCAATTCTATCCCGGTGACTCGCTGCTCGGTGACCACACCAACAAAGTTGGCCCGAATATGGCCGCGCTTAAGGCATTGTTCTATGAGGGGCAGTTCGAGGTCGAGCACACCGCCATCTACTCCAACCGGGGCTATTTAACGGGCATTGCTGTCTACAATGAGGCACTGGAAATTTCCCGTCGGGTAGATCAAGGGATTGAAAATGCCTCCGATGCCGGTAAGAAAGAATCCATCCCTCTTCAACAAGCGGCACAATCCGGGCCTGATCTAAGTGGCAGCTTTTGGAAAATCTCCGAGTCTTCGGCGGCGGTTTCCGCAGCACTCGATTTGCAAAGTCGCCAGTGGGAGGAGGAGCGCCAAAGCCTGCATGACAACATCAAACGCACCGAAGAATACGCCTCCGCCCTCAAGACGCTGGTCGGTGACCGTGAACAAGAATTAGCCGAAACAAAAAAAACCATCGCCGCCCTTGAAGGAATGGTCAAAACGAAAGATACCGAGCTTGCTGCCGTGCATGAGGTATTAAACGCCACCCGCAGCGCCGCCGAATCGCAACGGGACAGCATAATGGAAATTTTGAAAGCCCGCGAAGCCGAACTCGCGGCTGCTTTGGAGCAATTAACAGCGGCCAAAGCCACCATTGACCAGCAGCAGACCGAACTGCAGACGATTAAACAAACTTTCGCCTATAAAGCGGATCAGCGACTGCGACGGCGGTCATCTCAATAGATTTCATGAAATCAGCGACCCTGCAAGCCAAAGTATTGAACCCAAGCACGGCATTGGTGCTGCTCGTCACTATTGTTTTGATGGCTTTGTCGCTGATCTACCGCCCCACCTTCCAAACCATCATCAACGGCTCGTCGCACATTATGATGATCGATGTAGGCGAGACCCAAGCTGTTCTCAACACGTGGGGCACGCTGCATCCTACTGGCTACCCCCTTTATGTGATGCTCAGTAGCGGAATCGTTGCGGGGCTAAAGCTGATGGGGGTCTCTGCCACCACCGCCCCGGCACTTGTCTCATGGTTATGGGGCGGGGTGGCTCTGATCTTGATCTACCTATTGGCGACTCACCTCACTCAAAAACCCATTCTCGGCGCTGGTATGACCTTCGTGCTTGGCCTCACGCGGTTTGTGTGGGTACACAACGTCGTTGCCGAGGTCTATTCATTCACCTTTCTAATACAAATCCTCCTCTTACTGGTGGCCCTCTGGCGCAAACCCATTCGACACCGTATCCTTTGGCTCGCTTTCATCGGGGGCATCGGCGTCTTTCATCACCGTACTATTACGCTGTTGATCCCTGCCCTCCTCTATGCCACATGGCCCGATGTAAAACCCCTGCTCCGCAAACCACCGATGGTGATAGCGGCACTCCTGCTTGGTTTGATCGGTTTTCTACCCTACCTGTATCTCCCGCTCCGTGCCAACACCGACGCGACATGGGTCTATGGTGAACCCAATACACTATCGGGGTTTTGGCAGCAGTTTATGGGAAAAGAAGCCGATCATTTTTTTGGCTTGCCAGACTCTCAACACGCCTTCCAACAAAATTTCGACAAAATCAACAACATTTTTGTGCAAGGAGTGAGCATTCCGGGGATTTTGCTGGGGTTGCTGGGGTTAGGCATTGCCTTGCGAAATCCTCAGTATCGGCGTCCCAGCATAACGCTCATTTTGGCAGGGATACCTAATTACATCTTCGCCGTAGGTCTTTTTAGCGATGTTCTTGCCCCCAACATCTTCGCCGTACAATTGGCATTCGCTTTCGGTTGGCTGTTTTTGGCAGATGAGGCCTTGATACACAATCGCCAAGATAGACAGCCCCCTCGTTGGTCGACTAAACTACCGTTCGCTGCCTATGCCGCCCTAATCGCCGCCCCAATCTACTTCAGTCTATGGCTATACGACCAGAACCACAATTTTGTACATGACATCACCCATGACCGCACAGGTCTGGATACCATTGCCCTTGCCGAAAAAGCTCCGCCTAATTCCACTTTCATGCTGGCATGGGGGCCGCGTTTTTATGCCGTTGGCTTCGCTCAGGATGTCGAACATCAATTAACCCAGATTCGCCGCGCCGACCATAAAGCCGATTTTGATGCCCTATTGCAACAAGGGCCATTGATTACCCCTGAATACACCTTCTTTAATCAACCCATTACGTGGTGGGAAAACCGTATCAGCACAAAAATTTATTTGCGAGCCGTCGCCCCCTATCTGGTGCAGATTGATACCCTACCCCGCTTGGCTGAAACACCCGTTACCCTACCCGCTGATTTTGATGCCCCCGTTCCCGTCATCGCGCTAGATGCCCAAATCACCTGCACCCGTCAACAGATTGTCCTAACCGTAGAGTGGGCCGCAGCGGAAACACCATCCCGCAATTTACACATCATGGTGCATTTATTAGATGCAAACGGGAAAGTCATTGACCAAGCCGACCAGTCCGCTCCCATTTACGGTTGGCGACCCATGACCGATTGGCTGCCCAACGAAATCGTGACGGATGTATATCCTCTACCACGCCACTCAAATGGGCATAGTGTACGCTTCGGCCTATATGAACAACTCGCCGACGAGACTTTCCAAAACTACAGCGTCCAAACTCTGCCCGTCCAATGTGAACCATAAAAAAACCCCCGGAGATAACGCCGAGGGTTAATGAGTTCTGGATAATTTCGTGTTATGGCAGGGCATTCACGGCAGAGGAGTATAAATTCCCAACGCCGGGGCCGAGTACGACCAGCACGATGATTACGATAAGCGCAACCAGCATAATAATTAAGGCATACTCCACCAATCCCTGCCCACCTTGATTTTTCTTCAACCAAGCGGACATGGGCCTTGCTCCTTTGTCAACTTCTCCTTTGCTTCAGTATGAAAAAACCCCCGGCACAAGCCGAGGGTTTAGACTTTGAGTCGAGCGTTCTGCGATTACAGCGAACTAATGATGCTGCTGAAAATGTTACCAATGGCTGGGCCGAGGACAATCAAGATGATAATCACGACGACGGCAACCAGAACGAGAATCAGAGCATATTCAACGAGGCCTTGGCCTTTTTCACGTGGCAGATACAGCATGTTGGATCTCCTCAAATAGATGGAAAATTGCAGATGATGAATACAGTGTACAATGAAGTATAGAGAGAATCAAGCGCCATTTATGAATTTTTTGTAAAGTTTACCCATCATCTCAATTTTAACTTTATTATTAGTGGTTTCCCGTCTTGACCGCATTCAGCTACACGTTAAAATGTCACGCCATGAAAAACAATCTCCTAACACACTTTGCGTCATTGCTGCCGGGGTGGGCATGGTTTGGCCTTGCAATCGCCCTCACCAGCGCCATTACAATGGGCATTCTTGCCGGGGTCGTCGTATCAAACGACAAAAACGACCCGTCCGATATTGAGACGGAGGAAAACCCCTTGCCTGTCGTGATGGATGTCACCCGTCTCCCCACCTTCACGCCCCTGCCGACCCATACGCACACCCAAACGGCCTCTCCCACCATCACACCAACAGTGACGCAAGTGCCCCCCACTGCGATTGCCCAAATTCCAACCGTCTCAACGTCTATATCAACTGCCACGCTTTTACCAGTCACCCCTGCCACTGTCACCTGTCCCCCACCTGAAGGCTGGGTCAGTTATAGGGTACAAGACGGGGATACTCTGTTTGCCTTCCAGCTAGGAGCGGGTCGAGCGGGCAATCCAGCGTCAGTGGATGAAATTCTGGCCGCCAACTGCCTCACCACTTCATTTTTGACCATCGGACAAACCCTATGGCTGCCCCCCGGCGCGGCGGATCAAGCCCCACCTTCCCAGCCCGTCGTAGCAGGATTACCAGCAGGCACACATCGCAATGCAAACTGCCCCTGCACCATCGAAGTCAAACCCGGTTGGCGTCTGGAACAAATCGCCGATGCCATCAACAGCACCCCTGTCGCTTTCACGGGTGCGGATTTTATGGCTGTGACGGGTCGCAGTGCCGCCATCCCCCCGCGTGATTTTCTGGCCTCCGTGCCAGCCGGATCGGGCTTAGAGGGCTTCATGTTCCCCGGCACGTATACTCTGCAAAACGACACCACCACCGAAGCCTTCCGCGATATGATGCTGGATGCCTTTGGTGCGAATGCCAGTGGATTGGTCGCCCCCGGCTACACCCTCTATCAAACCGTGATTTTGGCCTCTATCATCCAGCGCGAAGTCAATATGCCAAGTGAACAGCCCTTCGTCAGCAGCGTCTTTCATAATCGGCTGGCGGCAGGCAAAGGTCTAGGTGCAACCGTCACCCTTATGTATGGCTTAGGGACTCCCGGCGATTGGTGGCCGCACATTTGCTGTGGCATGACAGGCATAGACATCCCCTACAACACCAACCTTCATGCGGGCCTGACCCCCACCCCTATCAGCAGTCCCGGCCTGACTGCACTGCAAGCCGCCGCCAACCCTGCCCAAACGGGCTATATGTATTTCACATCCCGCTGCGACGGCACAGGCATCGCCTATTCCGTCACCTACGAAGAACACCTCGCCAATGTGACGTGTGGGCAGTAAAAAAAATCCATTCTTAGTCATTTTGAGAGTGCAAAGACGGGCCTTATTAGGTCATGATGGAGTTTAGAGGGCAGTTCCATGAGAACATCTATGAAAAATATAGCCATCGTCCTTATCATCGGCTTTCTATCAATTTCTGGCGCGGTGAATTCAGCAAGAAGCCAAGTAGACAAGCAATCCAAATATCGTGAGGTTTTGCATTTAGGTAGAGGGTTAATCAGAGATATTGCTTGGAGTCCTGATGGTCGAATTTTAGCTGTGGGTGGGTCGCAAGGCTTATGGTCATATACACCTGATTTTCAGGATATAAGTCACTTCAATTCCGAGGTTCGCTACGTTGTGAGCATTGCTTGGAGTCCTGATGGCAAGCGAATCGCTACAAGCAACACTGATTCCACTACTGATATTTGGGAAATTCTAACGGGCCAAATCATAACCACTTTTAGGACTGATGCTGCTTTTTTGGCTTGGGGTCCTGATGGCACAAAACTTGCCAGCGCGGGCCACGAAGTCCATATATACGATGTAGAAAATGGAGATTTATTATATACGCTCGAAGGTCACTCGCTGCCTCTAAGTGGATTAAGTTGGAGTGTTGATGGAAAACTTGCGGCTGCAAGTAGATCAGGAAAGATTACTCTATGGGACACCAACACTGGAGAAAATTTAGCACAAATTTTAGCCAGTGATGAAGGCGAAGTGTACGCACTTACTTGGAGTCCTGATGGTGCTGTTTTAGTTGGCGCTATATCAGATATTGAAAATACTATTGTCCGTCAATCACTTGTTTTTTGGGACGCGAGAACCTATGAAGTGATTACGATTTTGGATGTTATTGATGGAGTTTACAACATTGAATGGAACAGTGATGGAAATCAATTGGCGGGAAGCCTTTCAAATGGTGACGTTCGTATTTGGAATTATCCTACGAACCAGCCGCAAGGCGATTTAGTAAGCATTTCGGCCTCTGCTGTAACTTCAATGGCTTGGCAACCTAACGCTAAGAATTTAACGATAGCACGGTTGGATAACCAACTTGAAATTTGGGATATTAGTTCCAATGAGATGATCCATCAGTTTGACGGACACTCATCCCAAGTTGATCAGGTAGCGTGGAGTCCGAATGGCGAATTCCTTGCCTTATCAACTCGCTTGGGAAATTTGCCCTTAATTAAAGTGCTGGATGCTTCTACGGGAGCCTTAGTGATAGCTTTTCGGCCCGAAAAAGCGCAAAACCCTGTCATTGGTCTTGAGTGGAGCTCTGATGGTCGGTTTTTGGCTACAGCCTCCTATTTCTCGGAAACAATTCTTGTGTGGAGCGTAGAAGACCTCCAAGCTAGTCCAATACTTCAATTGACCCATGAAGGGCATGTAATTAACTTTGAGTGGATTCCCAACGAGCAGAAAATTGTCAGTGTTTATATCATCGGAGACGCGACAAGGGTACTTGTATGGGATACCGCTCATGGTAATCCCTTAACCGACCTTGCCAATAAATTTGCCAATGTGTCTTCTTTGGCTTGGAGTCCTGATGGTCAAATGATTGCAACCTCTTTGGAAAATGGCCTAGTTGAAATATGGGATGCTCAAAGCTATCAACCTCTTTTGCCTCTCGAAGACGAAAGTCAACGGGATTTACTTGCTTGGAGCCCGGATAGCAAATTTCTTGCTGGTTTTAAGTGTCGTTCGCAATTCTCAGATTGTGCTTTACGCATTTGGGCTACTGATACAGGGCAACTTTTGGGCACATCTGCTACGGGCGTGGACTATCCAATAAGCGTGGCTTGGAGTCCAGATGGAAAGTTTATTGCTGATGGAGGCGATTTGGCTATTGGTGGTAATAATGGCGGCCTAAACCCTGACGCCGTTCATATTTGGGATGCTGATACTGGTGAGTTGCTGACCACTATCAATTTTACTGATGATGTAACTAGGGTTTCATGGAGCCCAGAGGGTTCATATTTAGCGGCCTCAAGTTGGGATGGCTCTGTTCGAGTATGGCAGTTGGGAGAAATTCCCCCTGCTACCCTCCCAACCCCTGCTCCAAATCAGCGATAATATCCTGCACATCCTCAATCCCCACCGACAGCCGCACCAAGCCTTCGCCAATCCCCATCGCGGCCCGATCCTTCGGTGACAATCGAAAATGGGTCATACTCGCAGGGTGCTGAATCAGTGTATCCACCGTTCCCAAGCTGACTGCCAATTCACACAATTGCACCCGATTCATCAAGCGTGCCCCCGCCTCATATCCCCCTTTCAATTCAAATGACAGCATCGCCCCAAAATCATCCATCTGTTGTTTCGCCAATTCGTGCTGCCCAAACGATGCCAACCCCGGATAATAAACCCGCTTGACCGCCGGATGGCCTTCCAAAAACAGCGCCACCGCCAGCGCGTTTTCACAGTGTCGTTCCATCCGTACATGCAGCGTCCGCAAGCCCAACAGCGTCAACCAAGCATCCATCGGCCCTGCCACCCCGCCATAATGAAACAGCGCCGTTCTGAAAAGCCGATTTAAATCTTCATGCCGAGTTATAATCGCCCCGCCAACCACCTGCCCATGCCCACTTAAATATTTGGTCGTGCTGTGGATACTGACATCTACCCCCATTTCCAGAGGTCGTTGCAGATAGGGTGTGGCAAAGGTGTTATCAATCACTACCCGCGCCCCAACCGCCTGTGCCCGTTCGACCACCCCGCGTATATCGGTGAGCGCCATCGTCGGGTTAACTGGGGTTTCGATATAGACCACCTTCACATTTTCGGCTTCGGATAACACCCGTTCCAAATCATCCAGATTCGGGCCATCAAACACGACATGCCGCACACCCTTTTCTTTGAGATGATAGGCAAACAAATTATAGGAATAGCCATAAATGGCCTGCTGCGAAACAATCGTGTCCCCGGCATTGACCAGCGGCAAAATCACCATGCTAATCGCCGCCATCCCCGATCCGCACATCAGTCCATACGGAGCTTGGGACAGATTTTTGCCCTCCAATGCCGCGATTGCTGCCGCCGTCGCATCCGTATTAGGATTACTCAGTCGTCCATAGATATAGCCATCGCGTTCCTCTTTCCAGATGGCCTGCCCACTTTCTACACTATCAAACCAATACGTTGAAGATTGATAAATCGGCTGAACATGCGCGTGGGTCTCATTCACTTCTTTGCCTGCATGGGTCGCCACTGTACCAAATCCCGCTTTCTGTCCATCTAGTTTTTTCGCCATAAAAACATCCCCCAATTGGAAAATATCAAATAAAAAAGCCCCCGCCAATGACAGGAGCTTCGATCTATGCTCAATAAGCTGGCGGAATCGCTAGAATCTAGCGTCCATTACCCACTACATGATAGCCGTTGGATGATTCTTCACCAACCTCGACGGGTACAACCCCATTGGTCTTAATCGCCGACAGCACCATGCTGGTATGCACCTTGTCCACACCGGGGATAATGGTCAATTCCTCCATCAAGAAATTTTCGAGGGCCTGAATGCTGGGGACAGCGACTTTGAGTAGATAATCCGTAGAGCCAGTGAGGTGATAGGCTTCCAATACTTGGGGGAATTCCCGTATCCGCGCCGAGACCTGTTGCAGGGGTTCACGCTGATGGTGTACCAAAGTCACCCCGACATAACAAATGAGAGGGTTGCCAACACTGGCAGGGTCAACAATGGCCTGATACCCCTGAATAATGCCCTGCTCTTCTAATTTGCGTACCCGTGCCAATACCGCCGGAGCAGATAAATCCACAATTTCTGCCAGCCGTGTATGGGCAATACGCCCATCTTGTTGCAATACTTCAAGTATCTGACGATCTTTTTTGTCCATAACCATCTAAGCCTTAATCAACCTCTAATTGCAGAGGATTTAGTTCGTTTCTCAAACTATTGTTTGTTTATAAATTGAAAGTTTATCAGGGGATATACTTAGAGACAATAGCCGGACATTGGTAGATTTCTACAAATGTTTAGGCAATTATTTCTCAAAGAGGGCACGATGCGGGTAGACCAATTCACGCGGACGGATGTGGTTTCCTTCCAACACCTGTGAATTGGCGCGTTCAAAGTCGCGCTGCATATCTTCAATACGCTGCAACTGAGCCGGAGAAGGCTCTAGTGAAAACACGATCACCGAAACCGTATAGAGGCCGGGGACAAACACCACCCATCGTTCATCCTGCAACTTGCGGCGGGCGAGATTGGCAAACCCACGTTCATTCACAATCGCACGCAGTTTGGTCAGCAGCGGCGCGACCTGTTGCAAGGGGAGTTGTACCGTGCCTGTCACAATGATCGGTTTTTGCAAGGCCAGATGGTAAATCGCATAGGATTCAACCTTGGCCTGATAATAATCGCGCAAAAATCCGGTATGGCCGGGACGCATCACGGATTGCCAAGCCCCTGTTTGGGGGTCACGCTTTAGCAGCATTTCGGTAATCTGCCGCTGTTCCTGATAGCGTTGATAGATGGCATGGAATTGTGCCCGATTGATTTTGCCCTGTGCAAATTCCTCCGCCACCACCGCCATTTTTTGACGTAGCCGTTCCAATGCTTGGGCAGCCTGTTCTTCAACCGAAGCCGATTGGTCAATTTCCTCGGTTGGCGTTGGGTCAGCTCTGAGTGGCATCGCAGGGCGGGATGGACGGCGCGGCATCGTCGGTTTAACAGGTTGGCGCTGGGGTTCCGGGTCTTCGGGGCGTACAGGCGACGTGTTATAACCCGGCACAGGTGAAACCCGCGAACTGGTCTGAATAGGACTCATCGGCTCAATCGGCGGTTCATTGGGCGGCTGGCTTTGTCCGGCCTTAATCGCCCGTTGAATGAGAGATTGTTCGTCAGAGTTTTCGAGCGGAGTATTGGGGTCCACGCGCTTTACCTTCAAAACCTACCTTGCGATCATTTTTAATACTATCAGAAAAGCGATTAGTGCGAAAATCGGTTGAGCCTGACCAAACCAACTTCTAACGCGACAGCGACCACTGGTTGTTGAGCAAATCATGATGCTCATGGGCCAATTGGCCTGCTTGCCGAAAAATTTCCGCCACCCCCTCCCCCGTTGCCGCGCTGACACTCATAAAGCGAATTCCCTCAAAGGTAGCCCACCCCTGCGCCTCGCTCATCGGCACAATCGAAGGCAGATCATTTTTGTTGCCAACCACGACGAGGGGCATATTGGAGCGTATACGCTGAACTTCCTGTTTCCAGCGATATAGCCCAAAAAAGGACACGGGTGAGGTTACATCATACACCATCACGACAGCTAAGGTATCCGCAAAAAGGACGTGCGGAGGAGTACGCCGATAATCGGTGCTTTCAAAAATATCCAGTGTAATGGGGACTTCCGCAACCATTCCCACCAATACGTTTTCCTTGCGCAAAGAAGTCCCAATGGCTTCAGCCTCAAAACGATTTTGGCAGGCGCGGCGAATCAGGCTTGTTTTGCCCACCTGCGGGTCCCCCACTACGACAATCCTATAGATGAGATTTTCAGCGTCGCCCTCATGGGTATCATTTTCTAGGGTGCTTCTCGTATCTACCATTCCGATTGTTTTCCAATTCATGCGTGTCAATATTTGTAGTATAACACACCCCTTTTTAGACAATTGTCAGGTTGCAGAAATCAACATGACCGTTATACTAGCGGCGTTTGAATAGAATAACGCAGCGAAGTCGAGGAATAGATTTGAAACGTCTCTTAGGTTGGCAAAAATTCATAATTTCCGTCGGAATGTACCTGATCCTAACCCTTGCTTTGGCAGCTTGTAATGGTGGAAAATCCGACGAGACCAACAAACCAGCCCCCCAAATTGAAAATAACGCCCAAACGCCGCAACCCACCGCTACCACTGGCCCTGCGCTTGCGGGTTCGGTCAATGACGACCCCATCACCCAAGAGCAGTTTGAAATGGAAGTCGCAGCCGGTTTGACAGCCCTTGGCGATCAGCAGCCCGCCGACCTCTTGGCTTTTGAAACCGAGATTCTGGATCGCATGATTGACCAAAAATTGGTGGAGCAATACGCCGCCGCCCATAACATCATCATCACCGACGAAATGGTACAAACCGAACTGCAAACCCTAGAGGAAACAGCGGCCCAAAGTGGCTCATCGCTAGAAGTGGCGTTCATCGGCTATCCGCCTGAAATATATGCCCAAAAAGTCCGCGAAAATTTGATCTGGCAGGCCGTGAGCCAAGCCGTCACCGCCGATGTGCCGACCACCACCACCCAAATTCATGCCCGCCATATTTTGGTCAAAGACGAACAGATGGGACGCTCTCTCTTAGAGCAGCTTGCCAATGGTGGCGATTTTGCCCAACTTGCCCTCGAATTTTCCAAAGATGGCTCAACGGCTAGTGCAGGTGGCGATCTGGGTTGGATTTCGCCCGGTGATCTATTGCAACCCGAAGTGGAAAAGGTCTTGTTCCAAATGCCTGCCAATTCGCGCTGGCCCGATCCTATTCCGAGCAGTCTCGGCTATCATGTTGTTGAAGTTTTGGAGGTAGCCCAAGGGCGTCCCATTGACCCGGTTCATCGCACCGAACTCCAAGACCAAACCTTTACCGACTGGCTTGCCGAACAGCGATCAACCGCAAATATCACCCGCTTAGTCGGCATGAATGCTCAATAGCGAATATCAATGGATAAATGCTATACTGTTCAACACACTTATAAATATCTGTATACCTATTCGTCGTCTACGCGCTCATAAGGAGCCAAAAAATGGCCCAACGCGATAATACCCTTTATAACCTCATTACTTTATTTTTTATGGGATTAAGCCTTATTGCCTGTGTGGTCTCCCTTTTGATTGTCGGCGGCGCGGTGGATGCTGGCCCGTTTGAACCTGCGACCGATGTCCCGCTTCCAACTGTGCAAACATCGGTTCCCAGCTTCACCCCCAGTTTGACCCTGCCACCTAGTGAAACACCAGTGGCGACCAATACACCAGCCGATACGGCCACATGGACTCCATTCCCAAGCGCCACCCCCAGCAACACCTTTGTGCCGACCACTACCCATACACCCACCCGTACACGCACCTTTACCCCATCGGCGACCTTTACGGGGACACCGCAGCCAACCGAGACCAGTACACCAACCAGTACACCAACTGAAACCCTGACGCTGACGCCATCATTTACCGCGACCTTTACCCTGACGCCATCACCCACTGGCCCAACCGCGACCCCATCCTTTACAACCGCGCCCTTCGCCTTAACGGTTGGGGAAGGGACACCACTGTTCCGCGATGCCTATCTGCACCCCGGCTGTCAATGGCAGGGTTTCGCAGGCCAAATTCGCGGGCTAGACACCAGCCCACTGATCGGTTATATCATCCAAGTCACCACCGAAGCGGGCACCAAGCTCACACAGGTCAGCGGCACCAATACCAATTACGGCCCGTCGGGTTGGGAAATTCAGGTGAGTTCCAACGGGCAGGCCACAGGCCGCTATCGGGTGCAGGTCTTTACCGCCAATGGAGCAACCGCCGTTTCACCCGAAATCACTATTTCCTTTAGCGCGAATTGCCAGCAAAACTTGACCCTGCTGAACTTTGTCCAAGTCGCGCCCCTGCCACAATAAAGGGTGTTATGAGCAACTCAGCGCTTGACCGTCATACTCCCACTCCCCCCGCCCACAAAAGTGGGGGGTTGAACTGCCTAGATGTCATGACCGTTTTGTTTTTGTTAGCCTCCGTCGTCATCATCAGTGCTACCGTACTGATTATCAATGACCCCGAAGCGCCCTTTAACCCATTTCCCAAAGCGACCCTGCCTAAATTAGTCGAATTTCCCACCGCTGGCCCCACCAGCACACCATCCAGTACCCCCACCATGACCGTCACACCGCTGCCACCGACGCCTTTCCCAACCTTTACGCCCACCAGCACCTTTACCCCAACGGCCTCCCCCACCATTACTCCAACCCTCGTCATTCCGGGGGCCGCCGCGACTACCGACCCGAGTCTCCCCGCCGATGCTCAACCCGGTCTCAATTTAGTCACCCCTACCGAGGAGATCACCTCCGCTTTCCCATTTATTACACGCGATGTGCGTTATGAGGCCAATCTCAACTCGCAGGGTTGCCAATGGGTCAGCATCGCCGGGAATGTGACAGGCATCAGTGGCGAACCCCTCACTGATTTAGCCATTGAGGTCATTGGGGACGGCTATCAAAAGATTTTGTTCAGCGGAAGCGCCCAACAATTTGGCCTATCCGGTTTTGAATTTCCGGTTGGCACGACCCCCCGCCGCCTTCAATTTTCAGTTCAACTCCTCAACTCAACGGGTGTGCCGATTTCCGACTTTATTTTTGTGACAACGGGTGAAACCTGTTCGGACAATGTTGCCATCGTCGAATTTGTCCAGACCCGCTCCTATCAATAGAGGGCTATCATGAACATCCCCCGTATCAGCAGCGGTATTCCCGCCCTAGATAATATGCTCAGTGGTGGCTTCATTCCCGAATCCTCCACCTTGCTGCGCGGCGCACCCGGCACTGGCAAGACGACCTTTGCCTTTCAATTTTTGATTGAGGGCCTGCGCCAAAATCAACCCGGCCTGCTGGTCGCCTTTGAGGAATTCCCTGAATCACTCTATCGAGATGCCGCTTCATTGGGATGGGACTTAAAATCTTTTGAAGCATCCGGTTTGCTGCATATCATGTTCACCTCCCCCGAGGTCTTTTTACACAGCCTGTCCAGCCCCGAAAGCACCTTGACGCGCCGTATCCATGAACACGATATTCAACGTATCGCACTGGACAGCCTAACCCATTTCACCCGTATAACCACCAACACGCATGAACTGCGCGACCTCTATAATCGGGTCATCAATGGCATCCGCCGCGAACAATTGACAGGCCTCTATCTGGCCGAAGAAATGCGTTCAGATTTCACCGCCGATGAAAAAGGCCGTCTGTCGTTCATCGTGGATTGCATCGTGCTGCTGCGTTATCTGGAGATTGACAGCGCCATCGAGCGGGCCATTACCGTCCTCAAAATGCGCTCTTCTGACCATGACAAACAAATTCACCGCTTCACCATCGAGGCCAACGATGCCCCCTATGCCTCACGGATTCACATTGGCCCACCCCTTCAAGGCAAAGCTGGACTGCTTGCAGGCTTGACAGAACGCCGAATTATTAGTAACGTTCGCTCCACACAATAATCGAAATTCGACTCCGCGCCCCAATAACTTCTTGTCTCCCCCTCTCTACTAGGTGGAGAGGGGGTTGGGGGGCGAGGTTGGCTTTTCCGCACCAACACACATTTTAGCCTAGCCATGTCCTACGAAAACCTACCCATGCACAATCTCTATATCGTCCCTACTCCCATCGGCAACCTAGAAGATTTGACCCTGCGTGCGCTGCGGATTTTGCGCGAAGTCGCCCTCATCGCCGCTGAGGACACCCGTACCTCCCGTGTTTTGCTGGATCATTACGACATCAAGACCCCCCTCATCAGCTATCACGAACACAACAAACTGATCCGCCTCAAAGATATTATCGAGACCCTTCAGCAAGGTGATGTCGCGCTCATTTCGGATGCGGGCACCCCCGGCATCTCCGACCCCGGCTATGAATTGGTGCAGGCCGCTATCTCAATGGGCATTAATGTCATTCCCCTACCCGGTGCGAACGCCGCCACCACTGCCCTTGTTGCGTCCGGCCTCCCCACCGACAGCTATCTCTATCTCGGCTTCCCCCCGCGCAAAACCACCCAACTGCGCCAATTTATCGAAGACCTCTCCATTGAACGCCGCACCATGATTTTTTATGAAAGCCCCAACCGCCTGACCAAAACCTTAGCGGTTATGTTGGAGATTTTGGAAGATCGGCCTGCCGTCGTTGCGCGAGAATTGACCAAACTCTATGAGGAAATTTTGCGCGGCAGCCTGACCGAACTGATCCAGCACTTTTTGGAGACACCCCCACGCGGCGAAATCACCTTACTGGTCGCAGGTTATGTTGAAGAAGGGGTACCGGAATTGTGGGATGAAGCGCGGGTACGGGCAGTTTTGGCGGGTCGTCTGGCGCAGGGGGAAAAACGCAGCGCCGCCGTCAAAGCCGTTGCTCAAGAATCCGGTTGGGATCGCCGTACGCTGTATGATATGGAGTTATAGTCCCCCGTCTAGGCTATTCCATCTCTTCACTGGCATTGCCCTTATAGCTGGGGGAGAAAACTCCCCAGCTTGTACAAAAACATAGACAACCTTCCTCTTAAGCCCACTCCTCATATATCATAAAATGGCCCATTGATGGCCTTGTGTCTTTTTTAACAATTACTTGACAAAAATTAGAAATTTCACATTCTAACCCTAGCCCTATGGTAATCCACAAAAGAATTGTGAATAATGTAAAGAGACCTACTGTATTAATTCTATCTTTACGACACTATTGCTCTATGCTGTAGGTAGCCCTTATCGGAGGTATGCTTTGATTTCATTCAAGCGATTTGTAGGAATTGCTTTTGCAGTCGCCTTTATCGGTATTGCTGTCGTCTCTTCGCCAGCACGCCCGTCAGAGGCATCGCTATCCATTACACAGGACAATACGGGCGGAAACCCCGCTCAATTTGTGGATGACCCTATCGGAACTCCCGCCCCAGCCCAAACCACTGGCAACCAATATTATGTCGCCACCAATGGCAACAATAGCTGGCCCGGTACAGTATCCCAGCCGTGGCGCACCATTCAATACGCGGCGGGGCGTGTGGTTGCTGGTGATGTCGTGTGGATTCGCGGCGGGACGTATGTTGAACAAGTGACGCCAACCAACTCCGGTCAATCAGGCCGCCCGATCACCTATAAAGCCTATCCGGGTGAACAACCGATTATTGACGGGCAGAACAACAGTGCCCGCCTCTACAATATTTTGCTGGTCAATCGGCGTTTTATCACCTTTGACGGCATCCGGGTCGAAGAACCCTGGGTCTCTTGGGCGCTGATCGAAAATAGCGACTACATTACCATGCAAAATATGCAGTTCATGAACCCCACGTACCCCACCAGTATGCAGCGGAATTTCTGGGGCATTGATATTCGCAACAGCAACAACAACCGCATCACGAGTTCGGTGTTGGATCGTTGGGGACGCTACGATGAAGGCGATAGCGAAGGCAATCATATCGGGATTCATGGCAACAACAATATGACTCGCGGTATCTACAATGTCATCGAATACAACACCTTCACCTATGGCGCACAGGGCTGCATTATCCTCAATGCGTCCTATAATGTCATTCGCAACAATACGTTTTACAACGATTGGCAAAAGGGCATTTATGTGGGCTGGTTTACCAATCCCGGCGGCGAACCCGCTGGCACAGATTGGGTTGCCTATCGCAATCTCATCGAGGGTAACCAGTTCATCCGCTCCAATAATTCAGAGTACGATCACGGTGGTCTAGGCATCGAATCCACCGCCGCTGGCACCATCATGCGCCGCAACGTCATGCGCAATAACGACCACTTTGGCCTGATCGTCACCGTGTTCGGCAATGGTTACGCCCTGCGCGATTGGCAGACGCATATTTATAACAATACCATCGTTTACAATGGACTAGACCGCTTCCAATATCGTGGGCATGGTCTCACCATCAGCAATCACGGCCTCGGACTAGAACTGCATGATACGGTTGTCAAAAACAACATCATCTATGGCAATTTGACCCACGCGGATGGCAATGTCAATCATATCAATATCGAGGTGACGGGTTCTGCCAACAATCCACCGCATGGCCGGACGGTTTTCGCGGGTAATCTGATAGAAAATCCTCGTGCCACCACCTGCCAAAATAACATCAACCGCAATGGACAAGGCGGCGCAGATTGTCCCATCTACATGGATGGTGTGGGGTCAGGGAATGTCGCGTTCTGGCAGGCCCGTTATCCCACCTATTTCTATGGCAATCGTGAAGGCAATCCCGGCTTTACCAGTTATGACCCCGCTAACGGCGTATTCGATTTGACACTCACCGCTGGTTCACTCGCCATAGATGCAGGGTCGCCCCTCACAGCTACCCGTTCAGGCGGCACAGGGAATGTACTCCCAGTCTGGGATGCCTATTATTTTGCCGATAGCTATGGGGGTATGATACAGTCGGACGTCATTCGCGTTGGCAATTCGGTTGCGCGTATCGTCTCGATAGACATCAATAACCACAACATCACCCTTGACCGGACGTTGACATGGGCGGCTAACGCCTACGTGAATCTTCAATATTTTGGATCAGGCCCGGATATTGGTGCCTACGAATTCAGCCAACCCGACACCGTTGTGTTATTTAATCCTGCCATCCCGCGTGCCGCTCTCTTAAATACGCTGCAAGATTTGCCGCCGACTTCGGCCTATACCGTCTTCGATACGGGTTCGAGTTTTACCACTGGCCGATGGGTCATGGGTGACTGGAATGCGGACGGGTTACGGACACTTGGTGTATTTAACGCCGGGGCTTTCTACTACACCAATAATTATGGTCAAAGTGGAAATTGGACAGGCATTTGGATTGGGCCGAATGGCATTCCAGTCTCTGGTCGTTTTAGTGCCGCCTCCAACAATGACTGTATCGGTGTGGTAGACAGCGCCAATTTCCCGCCCTATGGTACGGCTTTCGCGCTGTATTTCACCTGTAATCTTACCAGTGGGCCGACGCCTCCCCTGACCTTTCAATGGCTCAGTGTGCTGCTGCCAGATTCTCAAGGATTTTCGGGTGTGCATCAATTTGGCGCAGGTGACTTTGATGGGGACGGGGTGGATTCAATTGCCGTGCGTCGTGGGCCGTACATCGCCTTTACCAATGTGCCACCCACAACGGTGAACTCAGCTTTCAACTATGCCCAATATATCGGAGCACCTAGCACCAATGACTACGGCTCATTCGTCGTCGGCGACTGGAATTCTGACCTATTCGATACGTTCGGTTTGGTCTACAACAATGGCAATTTCTATCGCCGCAATGACCTTGCATGGAACTCAGGCCAATACTTCCTTCAGCGGGTTGGACAACCGATTGGTAGTTCTATTACGGCTGCTACATGGCGCAGCGGCGGGGGTGAGGCCGGCACAAGCGGTGTCGCAGAAGTGGTCGCCGAACAACCCAGCCCCGAAGCGACTCCCTCAATTCTGACCGAACGGCGCTTGGTTGAATCAGATGATCCCCTCGTCACGACCGTCGGCCAATGGACAGCAGTAGATAGTCCAGACGCCAGTGGTGAACGTTACCTAACGGCCCTCGGCGAAAAATCTGGTCAAAACTCATTGACCATCGAATTTTCGGGCACGGCGTTGGAGGTGGTCTATCTGGAGACACTCGAACCGGGAGCGTTCACGATTATGGTGGATGATGTCGCCGTTCGCACGGTCATTATCCCCGGTGGCATCACGCAACCGCTCTTCAATCAGCGCTCCGTGATTTCCTACCTTGAACCCGGCCCGCACACCCTCAAGATCGTGGCGATTGACGGCACGGTAGCCATTGACGCCTTCGACTTGACGGTGCTAGTCGAGTAATCTCCATCAACAACCGACCTCACCCCAACCCCTCTCCCGCGTGAGAGGGCCTTCAATCCGCCATCTTCTCCCCCTCGCCATATTGGAGAGGGGGTCGGGGGGTGAGGTTGATTTTTGCAATTGTACTTATAAAAGGCGTTACCGTGTGGCCCTTGCAAACTGTTCATAGCGTGCCCATACCGCCGGAGCAAGCGCCTTCGCCTCCTCCATAATCGCCCGTTCATCCAGCGTCAATAGCTGCCGATCTCGCATCAGCACTTTCCCCGCCGCGATAGTCGTCCGCACCATCGAAGCCTCAAACCCGAACAGAATGTGCCAGGGCAGGTTGCCTGCCGACAACGGGGTATAGGGCCGATAATCCACCACCATCAAATCTGCCGTCCCACCGACCTCAATCTTGCCGATTTTTTGGTTGGGGAAGAACATCGAAGCAAGCCGCGCATTATTGACCAGTGCCATTTTTGCAATCCCATCCCCCGGGGCGCGACGCGGATCACCATACGTCACTTTTTGCAGCAAATAGGCGGTTTTCCAATCGGCCCACATGTTATTGGAAAAGCCATCGTTCCCCAAACACAGATTCATGTTGGCAGCCAGCATCGCGTCAATTTGGGCTGCTCCCACTGCGTTATTCATATTGCTGCGCGGCTGATGGCTGACCCACGTCCCTGTATCCCGCAAGATTTCCAGTTCCCAAGGGTCGCAATGCACCGCATGGGCCACAATCGTTTTCGGCCCCAGTATCCCCGCATCATGGAGACGGCGCACGACGGGTTTGCCATATTTTTGCAGGCTATCCCATTCATCGGCCTCATGTTCCGCGACATGAATATGGAAACCTGTATCTAAGCCCTGCGCTGTATTGACACAATCCGCCAGCGTTTTTTCCGACAGGGTTAGGCTGGCATGTAAGCCAAACGTCGCCGATACCATCGGGCGATTCTTTGCTGCCTTGAGGAAGCGCACATTTTCAGCAATCCCGGCCTGCGTTTTCGCTTCACCATCCCGATCCGTGACCTCATAACACAGCACCGCCCGCACCCCGGCCTGGTCCACCGCGTCGGCAATGATGTCCAATGATCCGTCAATATGGTTAGGGCTGGCATGGTGGTCAATCAACGTCGTGGTGCCATGTTTGACCGCATCCACCAAACATACAAGGGCACTCATTCGCACGGCATCCGCATCCAGCGCCTTATCCAGCGGCCACCATAACCGCTGCAAAATTTCGGGAAAATCTTTGGGGGCCGGGCCGGGAATCGCCATCCCACGTGCATACGCCCCATAAAAATGGGTATGGGCGCAAATACTCCCCGGCATTAACAAACTGCCATCAGCATCTATCGTATCCGCGTCGGGATATTGAGCCTGCAATGTTGCCGATGGCCCAATCGCCTGAATTTTGTCGCCTTCGATATAAACCGCGTGATTTTCAAGTAAACCGCTGTCGGTCAGGGTTACAAGGGTTGCATTCGTAATCAAGAGAGACATCGTTAATTTCCTGTCCAATTAAAAAGAAAATACTCGATTGCATCGGGCCGACACTCAAGTTCTTTGGCCCATCGCTCTACTAGGGTAAGGTATTTTTGATACCCTTCCGCATAACGACCTACTGAGCCATTGGTTATGGACGCCAGTTCCTTAATATCCTCACCTATCATGTCAGGATGAGACAGCGAACGCGCCACCACCGAATCCAAAATCAGGGGTAATGGCTTCAGCTTTAATCCAAGGCCGACAAAATAGAAAAACTTGGTAAAAAATGCAGGGCCACATCTATCCACATGAAACTGGTCATAGGCCTCAACAACCTTGCCAGATTTCAAGAGACTATAGGTATCGGTTAAAATAGTTTCCACGTTAAGGCTATTCAGCATTATTTGGGTACGATATGGCCCATACCCCACCGTACCGTAACCCCACATCATGGCAACTAAAAATGTCTTTCTAAGCCGTGAAAATTCAAGATTGCCAATCGCTACATTGGTTACTAATTGAGCAATTTGCCCACGCGAAACCCCAACCGGGTATCTTTGGTTCAGATATTGATAATCCGGATCGTCGCCAAATCGTGCAGCCCAAGCCGTTGGTCTATAGTGAACGATATGTTCATCTGGATTGATGGTTTGGATCTCACGTTGATGGTTTCTCAAAATAACGGGTACGGCCATTTTGTTTCCTTAATACAATTCTACCGGAATATCAATCATCTTCGCCCCACCCAATCGTTCAACGTGCTCCCGGATTTGATGGGCACTATCTTGGGCATCATCTTCCGATAGATAATCCTGCGGCTGCAAATAGACAAAATCTTCGCCCTCGCGTTTGTCCGCCGAATTGGTAGAAGCCGTCACACTGCCATTTTCACACAACACCCGAATCCGCGCCCCTGTAGGATATTCAATTTCAGGTTTAGACCCCATTTTTCCACTCTCCCAACTTCTTAGCGGGTTAATCCCGCCTTGTTTGAGAGCATGAAACACGCGATCCACAAAATAGTCAACTTGACTATACAAATCACGGATATGTTGGGCCTGCTCAAACCGATCCCACGTGGTATAGATAAACGCGAAACGGTGCGGCTTGGGTTGATTGACAATCGGGGGAGTGCGTTCGATCAATTCCCGAAACTGAAGCTTATAATATTCATCATCATCCCGTGCATGGGGCGACTCGTCTGGCAGCAAATCACGCCGCCGTGCCAATTCATAGCCTGTGATTTGGGCATAGTATGAAATGGTGCTGGCCTGTTCACCAAAAGTCTTGGCGCCGCTAAAAAAGAGGGCAATATATTTGGCTGTAATGCCGTTCGGGGCTTGTTTGGAAGGGATTCGATACCAGTGCTGGTCACGCGCAATCTCAAAATCGCGTTTCCGGGAGACGACACCAACCAGCACTGCATCTTCAGGATTCATGCAACTGGCTTACCCAACCCCATGCTGGCGACGAAATTCGACCAACGCCGTATCAATTTCTTGAATTCGCTGTTGATGGCCTTCCCACCATGCCGCGTCTTTTTGGGCGTCCAGTTCTTCAACCGTCCGGCCCTGTTGTTCCACCCATGTGTAATATTTCAGATTGTGCCAGCGAGTGCGGGCTTCTGCCGTGCCATCTTGAATCCAATCGGTCTTTTGTCCATGATAAATCGAGCGCACCACCCCAACCGCCTCGGCCTCATCCAAAACCCCGTATTTACTCCGCATCCAATCCATCGTGCTGTAATAGCGCGACATCGAATCGGTGGCAATCGTATAAATGGCCTGATTCGGCCCAAAGCGATAATGTTTGGCGGCTTTAATCGCCCCTAGAATATTACAGATACTGCTAATCCCAAATATCGGGGCAAGTTTCTCAATCGTACTGGATGGAATCCCAAAGCGTTTAACCAACACATCTAAGCCCGCTTCATCCGCAAACAATTGTAGGCCACGTAGCGATTCCATATCGTCAATGCAGATCATGGCGTCCATATTCCAAGTATTGTGAATCCACGTCACATGCTTGTCGCCAATCCCCTGAATTTCATGCGTCCCATAGCCATTATTAAACAGCGTTGGGCATTGAATCGGTTCAAGGCCCACAATCTTGTGTTGCGGAAATACTTGCTTAAGGCGATCGCCCGCCGCGATGGTGCCTGAGCTCCCCATCGAGCTAACAAAGGCCGCTGCTGTCCCATCACCGATGCCCTTGGCAGCCAATTCTTGCGCCAACTCAACAATCGTGTTGCCCGTCACGTGATAATGGAAACGATAGTTCCCCATGACCTCAAACTGATTCAGAATCCGCACGTTCGGGTCTTGGCGCAATTCCCATGTTTTGTCATAAATTTCTTTGACGTTGCTTTCCGAACCGACGGTGCGAATAATCTCCGCCCCATAGCTTTCAATCAGTTGAAAGCGTTCTTCACTCATCCCGGCAGGCAACACCACAATACTGCGGCATCCCATCCGGCAACCGACCCACGCCCCGCCGATACCATAATTTCCCGTCGAAGGCCACACCAGCGTATGCACATTCGGGTCAACTTCGCCAAACAGCTCTTTTTCAATCAGCACAGAATACGCCGCACCGACCTTGTGGCTACCACTTGGAAATTCTTTGCCATACAGCATCACAATCGGCGCTTCCACACCCGTCAATTCCGGCGGCAGCACCACATGGTAAACCTCATTGTTGGCATCGCGCCATGTGATATTAAACAGGTTGATCGGGTCAAGTGGGTCTTCTGTTCGCATCCGCAATGCTTTAGCACGAATTTGCGGGTCAATTTTCTGGGGATGCAGCATTTCTTCAAAGGTTGGGCCAGTAATCATAGGTTTTTGCCTGCTTTTCTGTGGGGATTAATAAAATACCACGTCTTTTAACAACATTATGGCGGTTTAAGCTAGATTCAGCACGGCGGCTTTAGCCCCGTGTTCCAATGAGTCATCCTACTTGAAATTACTAGCGTAAGTTTCCTCTACTTCTCATCGTCCAATAGCTTTTTTTCCAAAACTAGTATTTGATTGTGGACTTCATCGCGCCGTTCAGCCAATTCTCGATAGGTACGATAATCCGCGTCCGGCATACCCTCGGTATGCCCATTATTCCGCATCAGCAGCGCATCAATCTGCTCGTCTAATTTTTCGTACTCAATCACGAGATGCTGATAGAGTTCAATCCGTGTTTTATCGTCGGTGGGGGTCGGATCATACGACGGCATGGCTTCCCTCCTCAATATCCTCTTTATGACTACGATTAGAAGGCACTTCGGCCACTACTCGCGCTGGAATGGTGCGTTTCTCCATCTCAATCCCAAAGGTATCCGCCACCACATACAGGGGGCGTCCGCGTGTTTCATCATAAATTCGGGCGATGTACTGGCCCATGACGAAAAAAAAGAAAAATTGGAAGGCACTGAGGATCAACACTACCGATAGAGTAGTCGCCTGCCCTTCCAAAAACGCATCACTCGTCGCCAATCGCAGGAACACCACCAGTGGCAGCGCCAATACTGCCAGCACACCCAGTACAAAACTGAAATAGATGGCAACCTGTAGCGGGAAAAAGCTGAATCCCGTGATGGCATCAATCGCCAAACGCAGCATTTTGCGCAGGGGATATTTGGTCTCACCGATTTCACGGGCCTGCCGGACATATTCCACGCCCGTCTGCTTAAACCCAACCCAACTGGTCAGTCCCCGGATAAACCGATTATGTTCACGCATCTGACTGACCGCATTCACCACCCGCCGATCCATCAAGCGAAAATCACCCGTGTCCAGCGGAATATCCACATCCGTGATGCGATAGATCATGCGGTAAAACATCTTGGCCGTCCAAATTTTGAAGCGACTTTCACCGCGCCGTTCAGCCCGTA
Organism: Chloroflexota bacterium; assembly: GCA_024434115.1. GTDB lineage: Bacteria > Chloroflexota > Anaerolineae > Aggregatilineales > J027 > CFX10. Next base: position 80,425 of record QMIT01000001.1, on the reverse strand, counting down.
CCGCATACACCACCTGATAGCCCTCACGCCATTTTTCAACCAATTTCAAGATGACTTCGGGTGGGTCTTGCAAATCAGCATCAATCAGCACCACCGCTTCTCCGGCTGCAAAATCCATACCTGCCGTAACCGCCGTTTGATGCCCAAAATTACGCGCAAAGTTGACAATGTGTACCCGATCATCCGCCTGATGGACTTCCATCATCTCCTGCAAAGATTCATCGCGACTGCCGTCATTGACCAGTACCAGTTCCCATGTACCGTCAAACTGCTCCATCACACGCTTGATCTCAGCATACAAACGCGGAATGTTGCCTTCCTCATTATAAACAGGCGCAACAATGGACAAAACGGGTGGTGCTGTATTCATGCCAAAACCACTTCCTAGTGATCAAATTATCCGTTAATTATGCTTCCAACCTAAGCGATTTGCCAGTGTCTGACCTGATTACGTACCGCATCTAGCGACGGCTCTACCACAGACGGTTTCTCGGTGCTGACACTTTGCATCGCCGAGCGTACATCTTTCAAACCCGTGCCCGTCACCAACAACAGCACACGTTCCTGTGGATGAATAACCCCGGCTGTCAATGCGGGTTGTAATGCCGCAAATGTGGCCGCCGCCGCTGGTTCAGCGAATACCCCACTCCCCCGCGCCAACGCCGGAATCGCCGCCAAAATTTCTTCATCCGTCACCCGGATAAACGCCCCATTGGTCTGACGGACGGCCCGTAATGCTTTGGCCCGGTCACGCGGCAACCGACTGCTGATGCTATCCGCGATAGTATGGGCAGGTCGGTCTTGCATCTCAATAGCCGATAGGCCCTTTTCCCACGCATACACCAGCGCATCACTACCAGTGGCTTGCACACCAATCAAACGGGGCATCTTATCAATCCACCCCTGTTTTTGCATATCCACTAAACCTTTATGCACCCCACCGACGATGCTGCCATCCCCCACCGACACTACAATCACGTCCGGCAGTTGATAGCGAAGCTGCATAGCGATTTCCAGCGCAACGGTCTTTTTGCCTTCGGAGGTAAAAGGGTTAATCCCCGTACTGCGATTGTACCAGCCAAATTCATCGCAGGCGGCGCCGCATAGGTCAAACGCCGTGTCATAGTCAGCATTGACCAGAATGACATTTGCTCCAAACACCACCATCTGGGCGATCTTGCCTTCCGGTGCGGTGGCTGGCGCAAAAATGACCGCTTGTGAACCCGGCACACTGGCACACACCCCGGCAAGGGCGGCAGCAGCATTTCCCGTACTGGCTGTTGCAATCACCTGCCGACCCAGATTTTGCACCGCATGGGCCACCACCATCGCGCTTGCCCGGTCTTTGAGCGAACCCGTCATATTCAGGCCATCATGTTTTATATACAGTTCAGCCACACCGATTTCCGCAGCCAGTTTTGCTAAGGATTCAGGGCCAAGCAGGGTCGTGCCGCCAAATTTCTGCAATCCGGCGGGTGGCACGGCGGGCAAAATATCGGGTTGCTGCCACATCGTCAACAACCCCGTTTCGACTTCATGGCGATGTGCCCCACCCCGATACAGCACGTCCAGCGTTCCAACCGGGCCGCATGTGGGGCAGGTATACATCACCTCATCAAGGCTATACATCGCCCCACAAATGACACACTGCAACCCGGTGATATGCGGCAGACGTTCACTTAATTTTGTCGAGTTCATCGCGGCTAATCCGGCAGAATCCATGTTCCCGTCTCTCCCCGCAGTGCCCGCAAAATATTGGGTGGGTCGGTAATCAAGGCTTGTTGTCCTTGTTGACCCCCCCGCTCCAAAAATCGAATGGCGGCCTGAATCTTGGGTTTCATACTGCCTTCCGCAAATTCACCCGCTGCCATATACTCTTTGGCTTGGGCGACGGTGATGCGATCAAGATTTTGCTGCTGGGGCGTGTTGAATCTGATTGCTACCTGCTCCACCCCTGTCGAAATCAGAAATAGGTCGGCTTTCATATGTGAGGCCAGCAAACTCGAAGCCCGATCTTTATCAATCACCGACGGCGGCGCACCTTTGATTTCACCCGCATCCGTGCGAATGACTGGAATCCCACCGCCCCCGCAGGCAATCACGATAAACCCGTCCTGAATCATGCGCTGAATCGCATCCAGTTCGACAATTTCCAATGGTTGAGGCGAAGCAATCACCCGCCGCCAGCCGCGACCCGCATCCTCCACCACCTGCCACCCATCCGCCTCAAACTTACGAGCCGTCGCTTCTTCCAAAAAGCCCCCGATGGGTTTGGTCGGGTTCTGAAAACCGGGATCATCTTTATTCACCAGCACCTGTGTAATCACCGTGACCACCCCGCGCTGAATGTTGCGGGTATGAAGCGCGTTGCTGAGACCCTGTTGCAGCATATAACCAATCGCGCCCTGTGTGTCCGCCCCAATCAAATCCAGCGGGGTCGTATGAACTTCATGAGCTGCCAACTCATTCCGTCGCAAAATAAACCCGACCTGTGGGCCATTGCCATGTGTGACAACCACACTCCAGCCTTCTTCAATCATCGCCGCGATATGCTGGCAGGTCTCGTGTACCGCTTGCCATTGATGTCCCACGTCAGGACGATTTTTGTCTAATATCAGCGAATTGCCGCCAATCGCCACTACTGCGGTTTTGCTTGCCATAGGTCACTAATCCTTTTTTAAATTTAAAGACACAAAGAGAGGCCACCTTTGAATCAAAAACCAAAGGCGTGCCTCTACTTTGAAAATGATGCTGAATTTAATTTTATGCTTAACCCATCGTCAATGCCATCACCGCTTTTTGGGCGTGCAGGCGATTTTCGGCTTCATCGTAGACCACGCTCTGGGGGCCATCAATCACGCCGTCGGTGACTTCGATATTGCGGTCAGCCGGTAGGCAGTGCATATAAATGGCATCTTCGTTCGCCAAAGCCATGCGGCGTTCGTCGGTGATCCAATCGGTGTATTTCTTGCCGATACGGGCGCTTTCAGCATTGTCAGTGGTGGTCAAAAGCGCTCCCCAACTCTTGGGATACAAAATATCCGCGCCCTTGAAGCCCGCATCAAAATCATGCCCAATCTCGAAACTGCCATGACTCCGGCGGGCATTTTCTTTGGCCTGTTCCAAAATATCCGGCATCAATTTGTATTCTGGTGGATGGGTCAGGCGCACATTCATGCCATAGCGGGTCATCAACAGAATCAGGCTTTGCGGCACACTGATCGGTTTTTGATAGCTGGCGGCATAGGCCCAACTGACATTGATCGTTTTACCCTTGAGGCTTTCGCGCCCAAAATATTCCTGAATGGTCATCAGGTCGGCCAGTGCTTGAAAGGGGTGATACACATCACACTGCATGTTCAAAACAGGCACACGGCTGGCGGCGGCAACCTCGCGGATGTATTTATTGCCAAAATTCCAGTCGCATTGACGGATAGCGATACCATCAAAATAGCGCCCAAAAATCTCGCCGATTTCTTTGGCGGTGTCGCCATGCGAAATTTGAGTGGTATCGCTGTCAATAAAGGCCGCATGTCCGCCCAACTGGGCCATACCCGCCTCAAAGCTGCCACGAGTACGGGTGCTGGTGAAGAAAAAGAGCATCGCCAGTGTCCTATCACGCAGATACGCATGGGGTTCGCCCACTGCCCGTTTGCGCTTCAAATCAAAGGCTAATTCAAAAACGGTATCTAGTTCGGCGCGTGTCCATTCCTGATCGGTAATCATATCGCGCCCTTTAAGATGGGTTTGCATGGGGGTCTATCTCCGATAACGAAAATTAGTGTACTTGATTTTAGTCCTGAAAGTGCCAAATCTGCCAGAGGATTTTTTGACCTTTATCCGGGTGCAGTTTGATATTTTGACTCCAATAACTAGGTCTTGACGACAGGCTGTACCAACATCAAAAATTAGGTTACTCTATTTGAGAACTAATTCGAAATTTTGTAAGGAACCATTGACGTGAACGACGATAAAATGATGGTAACAGTTGCCGTATTGGGTGGAACGGGTAAAGAGGGTTCCGGCTTGGCGATGCGATGGGCACAGAGCGGCTATCGTGTCATTGTCGGCTCACGCGATGCCGAACGCGCCAAGAGCAAAGCAGCCGAATTTAATGAAATTTTGGGCGAATCCCTTATCGAAGGCGCTCATAACCGAGAGGCTGCCGCCCGTGCTGATATTGTCGTGCTGACCGTCCCCTATGATGCCCACCAAGCCACCCTCGAAAGTGTGCGCAACGAAGTGCAGGGCAAAATCTTGGTAGATGTAACTGTCCCTATGCAACCGCCAGACATTCGCCGTGTATTTGTCCCCACAGGCAAAGCCGCCGCGCTTGAAACGCAAGCCATTGTTGGTGATGGGGTCAAGGTGGTTTCGGCTTTCCAAAATGTCAGTGCCGCCCATCTCAAAAAATTGGAACATGAGGTTGCCTGTGATGTGTTGGTAACGGGTGATGACGACCAAGCCAAAACTGAGGTCATTCATTTGGTCGAGGCCGCCGGAATGCGTGGTATTGATGCTGGCCCACTCGTCAATGCGGTGGCGGCTGAGGCATTGACCCCTGTGCTGATGTATATAAATAAGAAATATAGTGTCAAAGGCGCAGGCATTCATATTACAGGCATCGCTACGGAATAAACGCCATGCCGACAACGGAACTGAATTTAATCGCCCTACCCGGTATTCCGCTGATTCAACCGGGAGACAATCTAGCCGCCGTGATTTTAGCCGCGTTGACACGAGCAAATTTAACCTTAACTACTGGGGATATTCTGGTGGTCTCATCCAAAATTGTCTCCAAATCGCAAAATCGTTTTGTGGATTTGCGCGAAATCACCCCTTCACCGGAGGCTGTCTCGTTGGGCGAAAAAACCCTCAAAGACCCCCGCATGGTCGAGGTAGCCCTGCGTGAATCCGTCGGTGTATCCCGCGCCGCACCCAATGTTCTAATCGTGCGCCACAAACTCGGCTTTACCTCCGCCAATGCAGGTATTGACCAATCCAACACGGGCAGCTTAGGCCATGATCTGATTTTGCTCCTACCCGAAAATCCCGATCATGCCGCCGATGAGTTAGCCCATTCGCTCGAAAAACAAACAGGGGTACGCCCCGGCGTCGTCATCAGTGATACACATGGTCGGCCCTTTCGTATGGGCAATGTCAATGTCGCTATCGGCATCAGCGGCATCCCGTCCCTCTTAGATCAGCGTGGCTATCACGATTTATTTGGGCGTGAACTCAAGGCCACCGTCACCGCCTTTGCCGATCAACTGGCAGCAGCGGCAGGTTTATTGACGGGCGAAGCCGATGAGGGCCAACCCGTTATCTTGGTGCGCGGCTTGCAATGGCCCACCGATGCCGCGTCCGGTCACGCAACGGATATGATTCGTCCGCCCGATATGGACTTATATCGCTAATGACAGAGCAGTTTCAAGGATTTACCTCATTTGCCGCATTTGCCGCACTTGCCAGAAGCCGTCGTTCGGTGCGTGTCTATGAAAACCGCCCGATTGCCGACGACCTGCTGCGCGAATTATTAGAAACCGCCATCTGGTCGCCCTCGGCCCACAATCGTCAGCCGTGGCGATTTGCCGTCGTGCGTGACCCGGCCCGTAAGGAACAGTTAGCGAACCAAATGGCCCACCAATTGCGTAAAGATTTAGAGGCCGATGGTGTGGCGGAAGAAATGATTGCCGCCGATACCGGACGCTCTACTAGCCGCATGATAAGCGCATCGGCCCTTATTGTTTTGTGTTTTACTATGGTAGATATGGATCGTTATCCTGACGCCAAACGCCGCGAGGCCGAACGCATCATGGCGATGCAAAGTACTGCGATGGCTGGGCAAAATTTGCTATTGGCGGCTCATGCAGCAGGTTTAGGCGCATGTTGGATGTGTGCGCCATTGTTTTGCCCGGATGTGGTACGCGATTCCCTTGAACTCCCACTCGATTGGGAGCCACAGGCACTCATTACATTGGGCTATCCTGCCCAAGCGCGGACACGAACCCGCGAACCACTAGAAACACGAGTCTTATGGCGCTAAAAAACGAAAATCTACACCCAAAGGTTGTGGCTTTGGCAGGCGGGGTCGGAGGCGCGAAATTGGCGCATGGCCTCGCTCGGATTTTGCCCTCCGGTCACTTAACTGTCATCGTCAACACCGGCGACGATTTTGTGCATCGTGGCCTCAATATCTCCCCCGACCTCGACACCGTGATGTACACCCTCGGCGAAATTGCCAACCCAAAAACTGGGTGGGGCATTGACGGCGATACGTTCCAAAATTATGAAATGCTGGAGCGTTATGGAGTGGCCCCTTGGTTTCGTCTGGGAGATCGTGACCTCGCCACCCACTTTATCCGCACCGAGGCGCTCCAACATGGACAAACACTCACCCAAGTCACCCAGCAACTATCGCAAGCACTAGGCATCCAACAGACCATTTTGCCCGCCACCGACGACCCTTTTGCCACACTGGTAGACACTCAAGAATATGGAAGGTTGGAATTTCAGGAATATTTCGTGAAATTTCGGTGGCAACCAACCGTAGTTGGGTTATCCTATAAGGGAGAGGGGGAAGCACAAGCAACCCAGATGGCACTGGACGCGATCCATCATGCTGATCTGGTTGTGATCTGTCCTTCTAATCCCCTGCTCTCAATAGAGCCTATTTTAAGGCTAGGTGGTATGCGTGAGGCGATTCAATCCCGTCCCGTTCCCTGCATCGCGGTCAGTCCCTTAATCGGGGGAAAAGCTGTCAAAGGGCCAGCCGCAAAATTGATGGAGGAACTACATTTGGATGCCTCGGTCAAGGGTATCGCGGCCTATTATGCTGGCCTGATTGATGGCTTGGTCATGGATACCACCGATACAAACGCCGTAGAGGAGCTAAGAAAATCCGCTCCCGCCCTGTCTCTAATTGTGACACAGACGCTGATGGAGACAATTGAAGATCGAGAACGTCTGGCAGGCGAAATCCTGAAATGGATATTGGAGGGAATTAGTTTGTGAAAACGTGGGCCGTACTCCCAGTCAAACCGTTGGTGCGGGGCAAAAGTCGCCTTGCGCCCGTTTTATCACCTGCCCAGCGCGAAAAACTTTCGCTCGGCATGTTGCTACACAATATCCAATTACTCAAAAGTTTAGGCTGTATCAGCAATATTTTGGTGATTAGCCGCGATACCAAAGTGCTTTCGATTGCACGTGATCTTGGCGTTTATACCGTGCAAGAAAGCGGACAACCGGAACTCAACCCGGCCCTGATGCGTGCCTCAAAATTAATTCACACATGGGGCGGCGAGGCTATGCTCATCCTGCCGAGTGACATCCCGCTGGTGTCGGCGCAAGATATTGAACAAATTGTCTATCTGGGCCGCTTCCCTGCTACGATGGTCATTGCCCCAGATACCGCCAGAGACGGTACCAACGCCTTATTCGTTCACCCCCCCGGCCTAATTCCTTATAGCTATGGGACGGGGAGCTTTCAGCGCCATATCGCCCAAGCCGAACTAGCGGGAGCAACCGTCGAAGTCTATGAATCCGAACGCCTCGCCTTAGATGTGGACACGCCCCCCGATTTGGAGGAGTACGTCCGCCTAGCGACCAAATACAACGTCCCCGTGATTGATTTTCAATTACAACAGGTGGTCGAAGGCTAACCCCAAAACCAGATATAATCAAAGGGCGGCATATCCAAACCCGCCCTTTTTTGTTTGGGAGATACGGCTGTGACAAAAAATCCTCAATGGTATCTGGCCCAAGTCATTGAAGAACAGAAATTTGAGCATGGCGGCAATCTGCTGGATGTCAATTTTGCGCTGATTTCTGCCACATCCGATGAAGATGCTTATACATTTGCTCTTGAGGTCGGGCATAGATATGAACGTTCATATTTAGTGGCTGATATAGAAGACCCGCGTGAATGGGAGCAAGCCGAAAAAGAACTGGTCACCAGTATTTTTCGCGGTCTAAGAGACCTCAGTCTCATCGGCCCAGATTTGAAACATGGCACTGAAATGTATCGTGAAAAGCCAAGATTGCTGACCGAAGATGAAATCGGGGAAATTGTGACCCCAAAAGAGGAACAGAGCGTTTTCACGGGCTGGATACCGAAAAATGCCAAATGGTATATCGCCGAAATCATAAAATCGGTGGGGCAAAATGAGAATGGATTGTTCATTGTTTACCGCTGCATGATATTGATAAAAGCCGCCCTACCCAATGAAGCATATGAAAAGGCTATGGAATTTGGGAAAAGCCTTAATACAGATACGACTCGGTTTTGGGGTATCCGTATGGCCTATGTGGTACACGGCCCATTAGAGCATGGCGAAGAAATGGTATTTGCACGGGAAGAGGATGTCAGCGAAGAAGAAATCCAGCAGATGATTTGCCCGAAAGAACATCTCGCTGTTTTTGAGAATCCCGATTTTCGCTAAATTCAGCACGGCAGCTTTAGCCCCGTGTGCATTTATATCCGCGCCTCAATAACCCAACCTCTTGCATAACCCGATATAATCAATGGGCAGCATATCCAAATCCGCCCTTTTTTGTTTGGCGAAAGAGCTACCAAATGGCAAAAAAGCTGGGTAGACGAAAACTATCACTTGACGAGTTGAAAAAAATCTACAGGAAATGCGGCGGCAAATACGATGGCGCTGGATTTGTAGTGGATGATCATCTCGACAAACTCGTTTGGATGTTCAATAACGAGGGGGATTATTGCGATTGGTGTGTTATAGAAACAATTGCTCATTCGCAATCACCATCCCTATATAACTTTTGGTTAGAAACATTATCTTCCGAAAGGTATTACGCGGTTTCAGAGGCAATACATTGGCTATTAAGGCACAATACAGAGGAAGCTCGTAATGCCCTTTGGCAAATTTTGCCTTCCAAATTGCGACATGCAGATACTGGAATTCGAAGGGCCGCTATTGAAGGGCTTTATGGATTGGATACCAAAGAAGCCCGCACTTTACTTTGGCAAGCTCGCACTACCTATGTGTTGGGCACACTCGAAGAAACGCAAAAATTTCGGGATATGATAGATGAGGTTATGAAATCTTCAGATAGACACAAATGACTATGAGTGGAAATTCACAAATAATCGAACACGAGAAATATTGGGAGTTACCCATTGGCGACAAAGAGGTTACAAGGCTGATTATTGACTATGGATTCGCATTAGAAATTGCACACCCAGATTATAATCTTGAAATTCGTCTCATAGAGGATTTTGTCCTGAGTGAAAACGGTCAAGAAGCGGTCTTATCTATTGATAATCCATTATCACTTGCTCCCGGTTTAGCGCTCCTAAAAAGACCGATAGCCTCTATAAAAATGACCAAGACAGGTCTACTTGAGATACTTTTCTCGGATCAAACCCAAATATCCGTGAAGCCAAATAACCAACATGAAGCTTGGCATATCGTGGGCGGCCCTAGTCTACATCACGACGGCGGCCCCGGTCTCAGTGGACTACAAATTATCTGTATGCCGGGAGGAGCATTGGCGATTTGGCTTCCAAAGGCAGATAGTTAAGGCAAAATTTGTTAAGATTTAACTGATTAACCCTAAATGGAGAACTAAATTATGACTGACCGTGCAGCCCTTTATTTGCAAGACGCCCACAGCATTCAGCAGGGTATTCAACTGGTAAAATATGCCGAGAAAAAAGGCTTTGAGGCCGTTTGGCAAGCCGAAAGCCGCCTCGTGCGTGATGCGATTGTCCCAATGGCCGCCTTTGCTGCCCATACGGATCGCATTCATATTGGGTCGGGGGTGGTCAACAACTGGACGCGCAACGTCGCCCTCCATGCCGCCACCTTTTTGACACTGGACGACCTTGCCCCCAATCGTATCATTTGTGGCATCGGCGCGTGGTGGGATCCATTAGCCGCCAATGTCGGCATCGAACGCCGCAAGCCCCTCCTTGCCATGCGTGAATATGTCACCGTCACCCGCGACCTGCTCAATATGAAGCGTGTCACCTTTCACGGTGAATTTGTCAACGTTGAAGGTATCGAACTCGATGTAGTGCATGGTCGCCGTGAACCCCGCCATGTCCCTATCTACATCGGCGCGACAGGCGACAAAATGTTGGCCCTCAGTGGGGAAATCGCCGATGGGGTGTTGTTAAACTACATGGTCTCGCCGCAGTATAACATCAAGGCGCTAGAAATGATTGAGCAAGGCGCGAAGTTGGCAGGCCGCAAGATTGATGATATTGACCGCCCCCAACTCGTGATTTGTTCAGTAGACCGTGACCGCAAACGTGCCCTTAATGCCGCCCGTAAATTAGTGACGCAGTATCTCGGTCAGCAGCCCCATTTGATGAAAGCCAGCGGCGTGCGCCAAGAATTATTGGACGAAATTCATCAGGTATTGAAGTGGCCCGCCACCGAAGAAGAAATCGAAAACGCCATGACCCTCGTGCCCGATGACGTGGTACAGGCCGTCACCGCCAGCGGCACACCCGATGAAGTCAAGGCGAAGGTGCGCGAATACTGTCAATATGGCTGCACCTGCCCTGTGCTGTATCCGTTGAGCCACGATGTCGAATTGATGATTGATACTTTCGCGGGTGGCTATCTAAATTAGGAAATCGCATGTCCGACCACCATCACACGCACGCATTACAACCCAATTCGCAGATGTGTTTTGTCTGTGGGGTCTCCAATCCCATTGGCCTAAAAAGCCGTTTTTATTCAGTGGGGGATAATCAAGTCGAACTGCGTTTGATTTTCACCGACCCCTATCAAGGCTATCCCGGCATCACACATGGCGGTATTATCGCCACGATTTTAGACGAAACGATGGGGCGGGCGCTTTTGGCCTCCAATCAAGAACGCCTCATGATGACCGCCAAGATGGAAATCAAATATCGCCTGTCCGTGCCTCTCAACACCGAGATTTTATTCCGGGGGGTGGTCATCAAAGACAAAGGCCGTATTGCCCAAGCTGAGGGCTACGCGATTTTGCCCGATGGCAGTATTGCCGTCGAAGCCACTGGTACGCTTATGCAAATCCCGCCGGATAAACTCTCGGAAATGAATACCCCTGAAGTCGGCTGGCGAATCTACGAGGATCATGAAATCGAATAACTTCAAATGGTCACGCGATCTGACGGCATGGAGTGTAATCTGCCTTGCCGTCGGAATCGTCTCTTTGCTCTACCTGTCATCGGGCTTGGCGGCGAGTGATGGCCCGCTGCTGATGCCCCTTGATGACACCTATATCCATTTCCAATATGCGCGTCAGATGGCCTCGGCTGAACCCTATGTCTATAGTCCCGGTGACGATCCGACCTCCGGCGCGACCAGCTTTTTATATACCCCCCTCTTGGCAATCGGCTATTTAATCGGCTTTCATGGCCTGTCATTGGCATATTGGGCCGTTGCCATTGGGTCACTTAGCTTTTTATTAGGCGCGTGGCTGATTTTCCGCCTCATGATGGAATCCCCTGTCGCCAAACGCCCCCTCGATCCTTTGTTTGAGCAGGGCGGCGAACATCAGGCCATGTGGTGGATTGCCCTTCTCATCACACTGGCCTATATCGTGACCGGCGCGATGGCCTGGGCAGCCGTTAGTGGCATGGAGACGATGCTATTTTTGCTGGCCGTGCTGTTGAGCCTCTACACCTATCAGCGTGGCAACCTCAAACACACTGCATGGGCCGGAGTATTTGCTGCCCTCACCCGCCCCGAAGGCGCGATTATTGCCCTCTCATTGACCCTGATTTTGTTATACCGCCGCCGTCGTGCCAAGCAATTTAGCCTGTGGGATTTCCTGCCCTTCTTCGCCATCTATGTCCAGCCGCTGGTCAATTTTGCGCTGACGGGTTCGGTATCCGCGAGTGGCAATCAAGCCAAATCCATCCTGTACGATGTCACCATTCCAATGGATGAGCGCATTGGCAAAGTCATCGGTCAATGGGTGCGGATGTTGGGGGAATTGGCCTTTGGCGCAAGCGAGGTGGACGGGGTTTATGTCACCATCATTGTGGCATTTCTGGCGATGCTGGCGATTTTTGTCTCCCTGCGTACTAGTGTGAGCAAAAAAGAACTCCGTCCCACCGTCTTAGCCTTCATTTGGATTATGCTGCTATCCGCTGCCATCGCCACGCTCGATACCGCCTTCTGGCATTTTAAACGCTACCAACTCCCCATTATGGCCCTGCTGTTTCCAATGGCAGGGTCAATGTTGTTCGGCTTCCTTTCGATAGGCATGGTCAATCGCCGCTGGATGATTGCCATTGCCGCGATTATTCTGTTCTTCCAAGCCAACTCCACCTTCGATTATGCCGGACGCTATCACGACAACATTGGCGTCGTGCATGACCAGCAGTTAGCAATGGCGCGTTGGGTAGACAAAAATCTCCCCAAAGATGCGCGGGTCGGCGTGCATGATGTCGGCGTGATGGCCTATATCGGCAATCGGAAAGTATATGATGTCGTCGGCCTGACCACCCCCGATGCCGCCGAAGCATGGTGGCAGGGGCCGGGGGCGATTTACGAAACAATGGCCCATCATCAATATCGCCCCGATTATTTTGCCATCTATCCCGACGTGCGCGGCCTCCCTATGTTGCAGGAAGCAGGTGTCTTTGGCGAAGAACTGGCCCGTTTTGAAATTGACCTCCCCCAGCACACCGTCGCCTCCGCCACCGGCACGCAAATCGTCACCATAGCCGATTGGTCGCTGACCGACGCCGAAGATGTAGTGCATCAGCCCTCCATTTTGCCGTATTTGGAAGGCTATGAGTTAGCAGATGTAATTGACATTGGCGATATTGAAAGTGAGCGAAAAGCGACCTATTCATATCAGGCTTCATCGAGCGGTAGATTTGCCAGCGAAGTGCAACGGTTGTCCTATCTGGACTGCGAGAATTTCTGTGAAAGTGTTGATGGTGGTCGCGTGAATGTTGCAGAGGAAACATTTACCGTTGATGGAAGTCTTTACGGCAATCTTATCATTTTCCGTGTTCACGCCGCACAATCATCGGTAATCAGGGTATCTTGGAACTGCGGTGACTCATACTCGTGTTTTGAAACGTCTGTAGTGCCACAAATACCGGGTTACTGGGTAGATATACCTTTCGTGGTATCCAGTGGTGCACCTGACTTACATCTAAAGATCAACATTCAAGGATTAAATGGGACTACTTATTATCCCTATAGCTATTGGATTTACAGCGGCCAAGAGAGTTCAAGTGTAAATCATAACACTGAAGATAAAGCGCCCACCACCCGTCGCGCTATATTTTCAGATGGTATACAAACCCAACTAGACGACCCTATAATTCAGCTTGTTAAAGTCAACTACAATCAAGATTCCGCTGCAATGAGTGTTGATTTTGAGTGGTATTCAAACGGCGACCTCACCCGCGACGGCAAAATCTTCGTCCATCTTTACGACGACCCCGACCAACCGCCGATTAAACAAATAGATGTCTGGCCCGGTGGGTCGCTACCCCCAGCCAATTGGCTACCGGGTAATCGTTCGGATACCGTGACCCTGCCCCTTGAGGGTGTGCCAACGGGGACATATTCGCTGGCAATCGGCATCTACGACCCCAATACCAATGAGAGGTATACTGTAATAGACCAACGCACGGGCGAGTCATCAGATCGGCTGTTTTTGGGAGAGGTCGTAATTGACAATGACTGACGTAGGCAACCCAACCATTGAGCAACTAACCACACTGGCAGAAAAACTCACCTATACAGAAAAACTTAGACTGCTAGAAAACATCATCGCCATGCTTAAAATTCAGGGCGAAAGTAGCGGCAAACTTACTGCAAGAGATACCCTGTATGGCGCGTTAGCTCATCTTGGGCCTGCCCCCTCATCTGAAGATATTGATGAAGTGCGGCGTGAGATATGGACAAATTGAGGATTGTTGGATGATTTGCCTTTTAATCTAAATTCAGCACGGCGGCTTTAGCCCCGTGTCACCAATAAAAACTTAAACTCCGAGGATGTTCCCTATGAAAATTGACTTCACCCTCAACGGACAACCGACCACCTTTGAAATCGCCCCCCACGACACCCTGTTGCGTGCGCTGCGAAATCACGGCATCTGGGGCGTAAAATTTGGCGACGAAGCAGGCATGTCCGGTTCGGATACCGTTTTGCTGGATGACGACCCCGTGCTGGCAGGCATGATTTTAGCGGCACAGGTGGCGGGCCGTGATGTCCTCACCATTGAAGGCGTCGGCGGCGCACAGGAACGTGGTTGGCGTGGCACGCAACCCCTCCACCCCCTCCAAACGGCCTTTATTGAAACAGGCGCGATTCAATGCGGTTACGAATCCCCGGCCTTCATTTTATGTGCGCTGGCCCTTCTACGAAAAAATCCCTCCCCCACCGAAGCCGAGGTGCGTGAAGCCATTGCAGGTGTTCTCAGCCGCGACACAGGCTATGTCAAACCCGTCCAAGCGATTTTACGGGCGGCGGCGGTCATGCGTGGCGAAGATGTTCCCCCCATCGAATCAGCGGGTGGTATCCCCCTCCCCATTGGCCTATTCACCCCTCCCGCCCCACAGGACGATTTACCACTGGGCGGTAGTGATAATCGTGGTGGCACAGATACCCGTGTACGCACCACCCCCATGCCAACGATGACCCTTGCCCCCGAAACCGAAAATTTGCGGCAGGTCGGCAAGCCCAGAATCAAAGTGGATGCCCGCAAGTTGATTCAAGGCAAACCCGCCTATACCGATGACATTGAACATCGTGGGATGCTGGTCGCCAAAGTCTTGTGGAGTCCGGTAGCCCACGCCTTGATTAAACACATTGATGTCAGCAAGGCCCGCGCATTGGAGGGTGTCCACGCCGTTTTGACCCATCATGATTTGCCGCGTATCGTCTATACCACCTCCGGCCAATCCGACCCCGAACCCGGCCCGCATGATAATTTCAGCCTCGATTATAAAGTGCGTTATGTCGGAGATCGGGTGGCAATGGTCGCCGCCGAAACCGAAGCCATTGCGCGTCAGGCATTAGAACTGATTGAAGTCGAATACGAGGAACTACCCGCCATTTTTGACCCCCGTGAAAGTATGCAACCCGATGCGCCGCTTCTACATGATGAACCAGAAAGCTGGCATATCGAGGACAAAAATCGCAACCTTGCCGCCACCATTGAATGGGAAGTCGGCGATATTAAAGCCGGGTTCGTGCAAGCAGATCGGATTTTTGAGCGCACCTATTACAGCCCCAAAGTCCAGCAGACCCCCATCGAACCCCATGTATGTACAACATGGTGGGACGAAGATGATCGTCTGGTCATCCGCACTAGCACCCAAGTCCCCTTCCATGTCCGCCGTATTCTCGCCCCGGTCGTGGGCCTGCCCGAAAAACGCATTCGTGTCATCAAGCCCCGTATCGGCGGCGGTTTTGGGGTTAAACAAGAAGTGATGATTGAAGATGTCGCGGCCCACCTCACCATTGTCACCGGGCGGCCCGTGCGTTTTGAATACACCCGCGAAGAGGAATTTTATACCAGCCGCAGCCGCCACCCCATGTATATCACCATGCGGACAGGTGTCACCAATGATGGTCGCATCGTCGCCAATGATATGTACGCGCTATCCAATACGGGTGCGTATGGTGCTCATGCCTTGACTGTCGCTGGTAACACCGGGCACAAAGCGATGGCCCTCTATAATGCGCCGAATATCCATTTTAGAACCGAGATCGTCTACACCAACACCCCGCCCAGTGGGGCCTATCGGGGCTATGGCGTGCCGCAGGGTTTTTGGGCGCTTGACCCTCATATCGAATGGATCTGCCGTGAAATGGGCTTCGACCCCATCGAATTTCGTTTGAACAATGCAGTCAAGGCCGGTGATTTACACCCTATCAGCAAGGCGTGGAACGAAGGGCGCGAAGCCTCCCCCGAATATATCAAGACCTGTGGCCTCGAAGACTGTGTGCGACAGGGTGCGGAGGCCATTCGCTGGTACGATAGATTCGGCAACGAAGATTGGCATCGTGTCCCCGGCAAGCCTCATTTGCGACGCGGCATTGGCCTAGCAGCGGTGATGCAAGGCACCTCCATCCCTCGTCTGGATATGGGGGCGGCCAGCATCAAAATGAACGATGACGGCTCATTTAATTTGCTCGTCGGCGCAACCGATCTTGGCACAGGCTCGGATACCGTCTTGGCCCAAATCGCGGCGGAGGTACTTGGCTGTGAAGTCATGGATTTCATCACCTACTCCTCCGACACCGACTTTACGCCGTTTGACAAAGGCGCCTATGCCTCCTCCACCACCTATATCAGTGGGCGTGCTACCCTAATCGCCGCCGAACAGGTTGCAGGCCAGATCAAACAAGTTGCCGCGCGTATGTTTAACAAAGACGAGGGCTATGATCCGGTCACGCCCGACGATCTTGAACTCCGCGATCAGGGGGTTTGGACGATGGACGGGCGACGCATCACCCACCGCGAAATCGCCCTCAACAGTCTGCACCACGAACATCAGCATCAAATTATGGGTATCGGCAGTTATGTCAGCCCCGAAAGCCCACCCCCCTTTGCCGCCCAATTCGCCACCGTCACCCTCGACATCGAAACGGGACAGTTCACGGTGGATGAACTCATCATGGCGGTAGACAGCGGTGTGATTATCAACCCCGTGACCGCCAGCGGCCAAATCGAAGGGGGCATGGTGCAGGCGCTTGGGTATGGGCATTGCGAAGAAATGGCCTTTGATGAAAACGGCTCCATGCTCAACCGTCAATTCGGGCCATACAAGATTTATCGTGCCGACGAAACACCCGAACTAGGCGTGATCTTTGTCGAGACCTATGAAGAAAGCGGCCCGTTCGGTGCAAAGGCCGTCGCCGAAATCCCGATGGATGGGGTGGGGCCAGCCCTCGCCAACGCTGTCTACGATGCCGCAGGTGTTTGGATCACCGACGCTCCCATTTTGCCGGAAAAAGTCTGGTCGGCCCTACGAGAGAAATAGGAGGTGCAATGAAAACCTTTACCGCCCACATCGAATTTGACCCGGAAACAAACCTCTACGTGGGAATTGTTCCGGGTATTCAAGGCGCTCATACACAAGGCGCGACCCTTGACGAACTTCAGCAAAACTTGAAGGAAGTCTTAGAGTTGTGCCTTGAGGAGTTGAATGAAGATTTTAGTTCAATTCGGCTGACTGGTTTTTAAGCCTAGATTCAGCACGGCGGCTTTAGCCCCGTGTGATGATGATAAATGGAAACATACGCCAATTGCTCTACGTCTTAAGGTGAAAGTAAAGCTCTGGAGGGGAACATGCGATTTTCCAATGGCTCTCGTTTTTATTCTTTCACCTTTATCCTATTGATTTGCGCCACTCTATTGACCCTGCTATCCAGCACCCAAGCGCAAGCCGATAACCCACCCCAATTCCAAATAATTATACTGAATCAAGATTGGAATGACCTCCAACTCGGTTACAAATACATCACCGCCCAACCGAATCTCAATGCCGCCGATAAATCAACCCCCCTCTTTACCATCGGCCTAGACGAAATCGAATCCTACGATTGGACGTGGCAGGCCATCACCTTAACCCCCGACGCCACCACCCGCCTGATTGATGTCCTACCCATCAGTGATAAAGAAGGGGTGCGCAGTCTGATTGACCTCAAAGAAAGTCTTGGCTGGGGCAACCCGCTAGAAAACGCCCTCTATATCCATCCATTTGTCGTCATGGTCAACGATGAAATGCTATACGGCGGCATCTTCCTTGATCCCATGTCCCAAATGGCGATAGATTTTCCCGTCATTCGAATTAGTTTGGTCAATGGGCAGACCGTTTTATATCTGCTTCCGGTGCATATCCCTTTTGTCAATTACGACCCTCTTGCGGGGACTGCCGTTGTGGATAGTGCCATTAACGAAGTCGTAGAGGGGGACTGGTCGCAATTTTCCGATGACATAAAATCCGCATTTATGGCTTTTGGCAGCACCCCCACCGCCATTTTGTTTCGCGGCCTCATCCGCAACACCCACATCAAAGACGCCCTGTTTGCCGCCGACAAGCTAATTGAAACATCACCAGATACCGCACCCGCGCCCTAATGATAAACTAACCTTAACTTAGGACAATAATGGACAAACCATGACCGCTAAACGCTGGTTTCTTATTTTTATAGGTGCTGTCTTGATTGTCACGTTGGCTTGTAGCGTATACATTTTCTACCGCTTATTGACTGAAAATCGAGAAGAAAAAAACTTTTTTCGAGAACACAAGTCGGAGTTTAGCCAAGTCGTTACCCTAGTTCAAGGAGCACCAATCCCAGAAAACAGACCTGTTTGTGTCAGCGTATCATTAACGCAGGAACTCCAAGACTGGATTGGTCAACAATCGGTTCACACTTGCTATGATAAAGTCGGTGAGGTCTATTTTGTTGACACACGAAACCCGTTTGGAGGTGACTTGTTTTGTTATATGCCGTCTAAAAAACAATATGACAGTTTTAATTTACCTGATGGTTTAGGCGGGACACTCTGGCATAAACTGGAAGACGGCTGGTTCCTATGTAGTCTATCCATAGATTAACAATCAATATTGGCATGTATAACCGTGAAATGGAGAAATTATTCAAGAGTGAAAATCCTAGCCCTTGAAAAAGAAACCCCCGGCGTCACTCCCGACCAATTTAAGCCATTCCTAAAGGCCGAAGCCGCCCGCGCATGGGAATTGCAGCAAGCCGGGGTCATCCGCGAATTATATTTCCGCCCCGACGAACACACCGCCGTCCTGATTTTGGAATGTGCCACCCTTGAGGAAGCTCAATCATTTTTGGATACCCTGCCCCTAGTCCGCGAAGACCTCATCACCTTCGACCTCATCCCCCTTGCGCCCTACTCCGGTTTTGCCCGTCTATTCGACAAAAAAGGCGCATTCTATTGTGAGTAACCGTTTGCCGCCTTCATAGAACATATGTTATAATTCCCTTCATTGTTCCATATTTCACAAACAATGGAGGCGCGGCATGTCGGTCAAAAATCTCACCACTAAAGAGGAATTATTTGCCCATATTCAAAAAGAATGGGACGCCCTACAAAAAACCCTTGCCCGTATAGATAGAAGCGAAATGGAAGACGCCGGGGTGTGTGGTGAATGGTCGGTCAAAGATATTTTGGCCCATCTTTTTGCATGGCAGGAGATGGTCTTGAATTGGTACACAGTAGGCAAACATGGCGATATTCCCAAAACTCCCTCCGCAGAATTTAATTGGCAGCAGCTTCCCCAACTCAACCAGCGCATTTACGAGCAGCACCACGAGCGCACCTTAGAGGAAGTATTAGGTGATTTTTATGCCTCCCACCGCCGTATGTTGGAGGCCATTGGAGAAATGTCAGCGGAAGAAATGTTCACACCGGGGTATTATAAATGGACAAAGAAACTACCCTTTGTTTCCTATCTCGGCTCATGCACCTCGAGCCATTATAATTGGGCGAACAAAGAGATACGCAAATGGAAAAAATCGTAAATCATGAGTGAAGCACCCGCCGTCTATGAAGCCCTCCTCCAAGCCGAGCAGGAGGGCAAAATCGCCGCCCTCGCCACCGTCATCCGCACACAGGGTTCTGTCCCCCGTCAAGCAGGTAGCAAGATGCTCATCTGGCCCGACAAAACCATCGTCGGCACAATCGGCGGCGGCCTGATGGAATCGCAAGTCGTCGAAGAAGCCCAAGCCGTCATGCGCTCCGGTGACACCAAAATGCTGATCTATCGCCTCAGCGACCTAACGCAAGGTGACCCCGGCATCTGCGGCGGCACGGTTGAAATATTTTTGGAGCCAATCGGCTTTGTCCCTACTGTGCTTGTCATTGGCTGTGGACACGTCGGCAAGGCGTTGGCCCAATTAGCCAAATGGTCGGGTTTCCGCGTCGTGGTCAGCGATGATCGCGCCGAACTCTGCACCCCCGAAGCCATTCCCGACATGGACGGCTATTATCCCGTCGCCCCCACCGCCCTCCTCCAACAAATCGAAATCGGCCCGCGCACCTTTATTGCGGCTGTCACACGCGGCCTACCAGTGGACATCCAATTATTCCCCCCGCTGCTGCAAAGCCAAGCGGCCTATATTGGCTTAATCGGCTCAAAACGGCGTTGGGCGCTCACCGAAAAGGCCTTATTGGAACAAGGGGTATCGGAGGAGGCCGTCCAGCGTGTCCACTCCCCCATCGGCCTCGACATTGCCGCCGAGACGCCGCAGGAAATCGCCGTCAGCATCATGGCTGAAATTATTCAACACTACCGAGGAACCAATGCCCGCTAAACCCGCCAAAACCGAACGCCTTTATTACCACGACTCCTATTTGCTCAATTTCGACGCCGAGGTGATAGACCACACCCAACTCAATGGCAGCCCTGCCGTCGTCCTCACCCGCAGCGCCTTCTATCCCACCAGCGGCGGTCAGCCCTTTGATGTCGGCACACTCAACACCATCCCCGTGTTGGATGTTGCGGTGGAGGGGGATGTCGTGCTGCATGTCACCGAAAACCCCATTGAAGCCGAAAGCGTGCAGGGGCGGGTGAATTGGACGCGGCGTTTCGATCACATGCGCCACCACAGCGGCCAGCATATTTTGACTCGTGCCTTTATCGAAGTGGCTGGCGCGGAAACCATCGGCTTTCATCTCAGCGAAAACAGCGTGACGATTGACCTCAATCGTGGTGATCTGACCCCCGCCAAAATTGATGCTGCCGAAGACCTTGCCAATCAAATCGTGAGTGAAAATCGGCCTGTCTGGTCATGGTTTCCCGAACCCGATGAATTAGCCAACCTATCCCTCCGTAAGATTTCGGAAAAAGTGACCGGGGCGGTACGGGTGGTGGATATTGGCGGCTTCGACTTAACAGCCTGTGGTGGCACCCATGTCGCCCATACCGCCGAAATTGGCCTGATTAAAGTCCTTCGCGCCGACAAAAAAGCCGATACCACCCGCATCGAGTTCCGTTGTGGAGATCGTGCCCTTGCTGACTACCGTGACAAAAATAATCTTCTGAATGATCTCGCCGCCCAATTCACGACTGGCTATGCCAATTTGCCGGATGTCTTGGGCAAGCTGCGTGATGAAAACAAAGACCTCAGCCGCGCCCTCAAAGCCGCCCGTGAACAATTAATGGCTTACGAAGTCGAGGCCCTCTGGAATCACGCTTATAGCGAAGGCCGCACCCCGACAATCATCCAACAAGTTTTTGAAGGCCGCCCCTCCAATGAGTTGCAGCAGCTTGCCAGTCAACTGACCACCAACTATCGTGGTGTTGTCGTCTTGTTGGGCTTGGCAGGCGAAAAAGCCCACCTCGTCTTTGCCCGTTCCGAAGATGTCAATCTCGATGTCGTGCCCCTCCTGAAACAAGCCCTCTCCCAATTGGGTTCAGAGCGCGGCGGGGGTCGTCCCAATCTGGCACAAGGCGGCGGTGTCCCAGCAACTGGGGAGCAAATTGAGGATGCAATTGCGTTCGTAGCCGCAAGCATTTGAATTAAAGTATTTTGGGGGTGGCAGAAAAAGATAGGCTGATGAAACCTAAAGTCTCAGTTCTGGTCGTATGCGTACTATTGGTGATGGCCTTTGGTCAACCCCGTTCACAAGCTGCCCAATCGCCCCACCTTGTACACTTGTTTAATTTAGGAGCGCCTGTACTTCATGATGTCGCTCGTCCAAATAGTCAGACAAAAATAGTCGCCCGTCCTTTAGCAACTGGCACTCAAATTGTTATGCCAAATGGAGAAGTGGGTTTTCTAATCCAACTCCCATTCAATTATAGAGGCGCTTTCGAGACGTCTTGGAGTCCCACCGGGGAATACCTTGCATTGCGGTATCCACATACAACCGACGAAGCATGGCAGACCATAGAAGTATGGTCTATCTCTAAAGATGGGCGTCAGGGGGAGAGAATACTTCAAATAGAAAAACAGCAAGCATGGCATTGGGGATTTAAATGGCATCCAAATGGTCATTGGATTGGAATTGAGGGCAAGGTTTTTGATATGCCCTCCGGAAATTTGGTCTTCACACACTTGTTCGCTCATATGACCTACGATACATCTGACAAAAAATATGTTTATGGCAAACGTTTGGAAGTCGCCTATACATCCTTGTATTGGAGTCCAGATGGGTCACAATTTGCAGCGTTACTCTATTCATTAAGGTCTAGTGCATCCACTTTTTACGGCATATTCGACACAGCATCAGATCAATTGATTGTAGAACTTGTAGATAGCCGCACCGACCCCGGCACTCCCGTTTTTGTTTGGAGCAAAGATGGAAAGCGATTGACGGATGGTGTCCGCACTTGGGATACCCAAACCGGAGAATTGCTGAATTGGTTTGAGTCTCAAGATATTTTTTATCTCAATTCCACACCTTTAGGTGAAATTAATGCCGTGTGGAGCATTGATAACCAGCACGTAATCTCGTTGTATTCACAAGAAACATTTCCAACCATCCCGAGAAGCTATCTCTATTATTGGGATGCGGTCACAGGGGAAATGGCTTACCGTCGGACTTTTTCGCAGCGTCTGACAAAGCTTGTATGGCAAGATGGAAACTTAAATGCTACTTCTGAAAGAAATTATAGCCTGACAATTAACCCTGAGAATGGCGATGTCATCAGTGCAACCGCAGTGGAAAACATAATTACTCCGACAGCGATTATATGGAGTCCTAATAGCCAGCAAATCGTATTAGCAGGTAATGGCCCAGCCAATTACCCACTGGAATTGTGGGACATCAGTAACGGAAAACCGACAAATCCTGTTTGGTCAGTAAATAATGATTGGTATGAGTATGAAGAGAATGCTATTCACTATCGCCCCGGCCCCGCAAAATTGATTTGGGATGCTGAATCCAATACTATTTTGACAGTCTCACAGCATTTTTGGATTGGGCGAAATTTCTCAGTTATTGAGCGATGGAATCCCACTAATGGGCTATCGTTGGGGCGTTTATATTGGCAGACATCAGAGGGATACGACCTTACCCCAATGGCTGAACCCAGTCCCAATTTACGTTATTTGGCAGAATACTCTCCGCTCCTTGATACCGCCAATCAAGTGAATATTTTGGACATATCCACGCAAGATGTTTTGATGACATTGCATGTCGAAGATGGTGAAATGGGGATGGTCGCTTGGAGTCCTGATAGTTCTATGCTTGCAACACTTGATCCTTTTGGTCATGACCCCGTTTATATCTGGAATATTTCACAAAATCCATCTCAAAAAATAACTACGAGCGATACTGGAGGCTACTATCTGGAATGGAGTCCCAGTGGCGAGAAATTACTGGTTGCACATTTTGGAGCGATACGGGTTCTTGACTCTATAACAGGCAATAAAATAGCTGATTCAGCAATCGCTGAGAAAAATAATCCGATATATGCTGTATGGCATCCTGATAGCAAAATAGTGGCCTTCGCCTCAACCCATACCCTTTACCTTTGGGATGTAGAAAATAACAGGATACTGAGCGAAACCCGACTAGAAGATAGGCTTGTGGCATTAGCATGGTCGCCAGACGGAAGCCGATTGGGAATCGTCCATGAAAACGGCATGGTTAGTATATGGGAGGTCAGATTCTAAACCCAATGCAACTCAACCTCCCCATCTACGAGCAACTCCTAAAATGCAAAAACCTCCTGATCGCTGGCATGGGTGGCGGATTTGATATTTTTAGCGGCCTGCCCATCTATTTTGAACTCAAAAAATTCGGGCAAAACGTCCACCTTGCCAGCTACAGTTTTACCGATGTCATGGCCCTCAAGCACGGCGAATGGCTGACCGACACCTGCATTGGCGTACAGGGTGAGGTCGAAGGCTTTCACATCTACTACCCTGAAGGCTACCTCTCCGAGTGGTTCAAACTCAAGCGCGGTGAGGATGTGCCCATTTGGTTATTTGCCAAAACGGGCGTACGCCCCCTCCTAGAAAATTACCGCGCCCTTGTCAAACATCTGAATATTGATGGCATCTTATTGATAGACGGCGGGGTAGACAGCCTCATTTTTGGTGATGAATTCGAACTCGGCACACCGTTGGAAGATTCAACCTCGCTCTATGTCGTCAACGCCCTAAAAGAAATTCCGCTCAAAATCCAAGCCTGTGTCGGGTTTGGCGCGGAATTAGCCATCACTTATGCCCACGTCCTCGAAAATATCGCCGAGTTAACCCAAGCGGGCGCATTTTATGGCGCGTGTTCGCTCGTCAAAGCAATGGAAAGTTATCAACTCTACGAGGATGCGACCTTATACGTACAGGGCAAACCCCACCAAGACCCCAGTGTGATAAGTTCCTCGGTCATCTCTGCCGTGCGGGGTGAATATGGTAATTATCATCTCACCAAGCGCACCGAAGACAGCGGCAGCAAGCTCTGGATTTCGCCCCTCATGCCCCTCTATTGGTTTTTTGATCTAGCAGCGGTTGCGGAACGTAATGTTTTTCTGTCACAATTAGGCACGACGGATACCTTCATTGACGTATTCCGTATGTTCACTGTTGCCAGCGGGGTGATTCAACGACGACGTTATTTCAAAATCCCGCTGCCCTGACGTTTGGAGAGAATAGTAGTGCAGGAGATCGTACCCGGCGTATTTGTTGAAACTGGCTTTCGAGGGGGAAATGTAGGCGCGATTCTGACCGACGAGGGGTTGGTCTTGATTGACGCCCCGCCCTTTCCGGAAGATGCCCGCCGCTGGAAAAACTTCCTGCGCGAACAGACCCACCTGCCGATTCGGGCCGTCATCATGACCGACTCCTATCGAGATCGGCTGCTGGGGCCATTCTGGTTTCAGCCCCCTTTGTTAATCGCCCATGCCGCCACCCACACCGCCATGAGCAGCCTTCCGGGATCGTATGCGGGCAGTGTGGTCAATGCCTTGACCCGTGACCCCGGTGAGATGTCTGGTTTTGGCTCGGCCCAACTCCTCTTGCCGAATATCACTTTCACCCATCAGGCCGTCCTGCATTTTGGTAAACCCGCCCTGTATCTCTATGCCCACCCCGGCCCGACCAAAGGCTCGATCTGGGTCCACTGGCCCGAACGTGGCATTATTTTTACCGGGGATAGTGTCGTCGTGGGAACACCCCCCTTTGTCAACAGCGACCATAGCAAAGAATGGCTCGAAAGCCTAAATATCCTACGTCGTCCGCGCTTCCCTGTCGACATCATTATTCCCGGTCATGGCGATGTCACGGATAAAGAAGCCACCGAGCCGATTTCCGAATTTTTGCGTTTGGCCCGCCGTCGGGTACGCAGTCTCTATAAATCACAGCGGTCTCTTTCCGAAACGGCGCTGGTTGTCCACGAACTACTGGCCCTGTTCCCCGCCCCTCTCGAAAGTGAACTCGAAATGGTGCAGCAGCGCGTTCGTACTGCCCTGCAATTCATCTATAACGAATTCCGCGACCTAGAAATGGACGGCATCGAAATCTTGGAAGAGGACGAAGCACCCGGCGTCGAAATCGAGGATTAACGAACCACTTTTTAGGGAACTGGCGTCTCGGTCAATAAATGTTCAATGGCTTCATTGGTCAATGCTCGTTGTGTGGCAATTGGCGCTAATTTGTTGCCATCATTCTCTGGCTCTAGTTCCCACATAAAAACCAAAAACACGACAAGGGCTATCAGCAGTAATATAGCAACAACCTGCAAAATATATTTGAAGTCAACCCTGTTGTTCTCTTGCTCTATAGAACCCGGTCTCATAAAAGCTCCTAAATTCAGCACGGCGGCTTTAGCCCCGTGTCCATAGGCGTTTGGGTAAGGGACAATTCATGGAGAGACCGCCCCAAAAACCCTTGATGGATGGGCGAAAGGTTGGAGGAGTCACCCATGCCTCCCTATAAAACGACGCCGGACGCCCCGTGTCCTCATGAGTCTACCCCAATCACGTAGGGGCGGGTCGCCGTGCCCGCCCATGTCTCAGCATCAAAGCCAGTCTGCCTACTCCCCTGTTGGACATGGTTTCGGTTTTGGTAGTCGGGGAATTGGATTCCCTGCTCGACTACCAAAAAAATCACCCCGCCCAAACACTAGAACCGTAGTCGAACTTGTACACATCGGTGAGTAGTTCACCTGTCGCCACATCCCAAATTTGCAGATTACCTGCCCAATCAAGCGTCGCCAGTTGACTGCCATCGTCGCTGAAGGACAGGCTAAATACAGAATTATCCTCCCCGGTAGAGATTTCATAACGGGTAGCATTCGCGGCTAAGTCATAGAGGATGATTTTCCCCCACGAAGTAACAGCGACAGTATCCCCTGCATTATTGAGATCGAAGTTAAAAATCCCATCATCGAATAAGGGGATCATGGGACTGAAACCTGCTTCGTCGGTTTCCAGATCAGTCCGCATAAGCGAGTTTCCCTGCTGATAGAGAACTTCCGAAGTGGCCGGGAGAATTTCTAGGCGGTAAATGGTCTCGTCGCCCGAAGGCCCCGCGTCTGTTGAGAAAAAACCGCTGCCGTAGTCTACTTCCGGCGTATAGATGAGAAACATCCCATATCCGGTGCCAGCCACAAATGTACCGGGTTCAACGTCACTATCTATCGTGATAAACAAATCGTTTTGATAGAAAATGCGCTCACGGCTCGTCGCGGCATCATAAATGATGATACGCGATGGAAAAACGAGGGCCAGCAATTTGCCATCGTCGCTATAACGCAAATCGCGCGCTGGTTCTGGTTCATCAAGGCCAAGCGCCGCAAAATCAGTGGGTATCTCGGTAATAATATCACCCGTGGTGGGTTCGATTATGAGTAGGTTGTGGGCCGCTTCATCATAAACAGCCATGCGGTTTCGCACGGGGTCTACCGCCGCAACAACAATGCGTGTGGATTCGAAATAATGCAGGGGGTCGGCCTCCAAGTCTTCAGCGTCAAACAACCATAGGCCATCACTACTGGTAACGCTTATCCATTGACCCGTCCATCGCACCTCAAGGGCTTGGGTTGCGATGTCATCTTGAGCCGAAACAGCATAAGGAAACGCAGACGCGAGGAAAATAAGGCCAAAAATCACCGCAATGCCGTAACGCGATTTCATGTGGATTTCCTTTCCCCTACAGCAGTTCTCACGTTGATTGTCCCATATTTTTCGCTAGATTCAGCACGGCGGCTTTAGCCCCGTGTTTTAATAGGTCAACTACTTGAAAATCGCTATAACTCTAACGGATAGTTCAGGGACGAGGCTTTCGTTCCCAAAGTTCCTCCCGACAATAGGCAAGAGGATAAGCGTCGAGAGATAGTGGGGAGTTAGCACACCTTTTATTCCTCATTCCTTCCCGTCACCCATACTTCTGTCCCAAGACTCCTGCCCTCACCCTATTCTATCAAAATTCCGCGTTCCTTTCGGACATTTATAATCCACCACCATAACCGAGACACCACTTGACAAGTGCATACCGTTTAATAATTCCCACATCCATCCTTGATATAAATAAAAAACAGACAGCTTTTTCTCTGTCTGCTTTTTACACGAACTTATGTTGAGTTATTGACTTCTACGCCGATGCCTCGGCTTTTTCGGCTTCTTCAAGAGCCTCCTGATGTGACAGCCACCGTTCCAGCGACATCGCCGCCGCCGTGCCCTGCCCCACCGAAGTCGCCACTTGGCGATATATCGGGTCTTGGATCTCCCCCGCCGCAAACACCCCCGGCACACTGGTCATCATGTGTTTATCCGTGATGATATAGCCATCTTCCATCTCGACCTGCCCCGCATAAACACTGCTGTTGGGGTCATGCCCGATGAAAATAAACACCCCTTCTGCCGGGTAATCATAGACCTCATTTGTCTCAACATTCCGTAGCCGAACATGATCTACCTTGCCATTACCAACCACTTCCTCCACCACCGTATTCCAGATGAAATTCATCTTCTCGTTGCGGAACGCCCGGTCTTGCAGCAGCTTGCCAGCGCGTAGGCTGTCCCGACGATGCACCACGTCCACTTTGGAAGCGAAACGGGTCAAGAAAATGCCTTCCTCAATCGCGCTATCCCCGCCACCAACCACAACGATGTGTTTCCCTCGGAAGAAGAAACCATCGCATGTGCCGCAGTAACTGACGCCCTTGCCCGTATATTCTTTTTCACCCGGCACGCCCAATTTACGCGGGTCGGCCCCAGAAGTGACAATTACAGTCTCTGCTAGATATTCGTTACCATTGTCATCCTTGAGGCGGAAGGGACGGCCATTTTGGAAATCCACTTCGACGATAGAGGCATACTCATAACGTGCGCCAAAACGTTCGGCCTGTTCGCGCATCCGTTCCGTCAGTTCCGCGCCAGAAATCGCTTCGACGAAGCCGGGGTAATTTTCAATTTCATGGGTAAGCGCGGCCTGCCCCCCAAATTGATGCCCAATAAACACTAGCGGGTTCAGATTTGCCCGTGCGGTATAGAGTGCGGCTGTTAACCCGGCAGGGCCAGAGCCGATGATAATCACTTTTTCGTGTTGCATGTTTTTACCTCAAGAGTTGGATGATCTTAAATTTCGACACGGCCTAGCGTGGTTTTCTTACTCATCCGTCAATTCGCCGCGTTGTTCGGCTTTCAGGATGGAAATGAGGGCTTCGAATTCTTCGCGGCAGTCCGAGCTTTGCACCAGATGGGCTTGAATTTCAGGGGGAATGGCGTCCGGTGGCACATCCGCGACGTTGAGCGATGCCAATAACTCCGCAAGGCACTCCACTTTACGGTCAAACTCTGCGCAGTCAGCTTCTTGATCGGCGGTATGGCGAAGACAGTCTACCAGCGACTGAATTTTTTGTTTAGGTTGAGAGGGATTGGATGATGGCATGAATAATCTATTCCTTACAATCCGCAAATATGCGCGGTCATTTCATGGTTCATGACGATACCGCAAATTTTAATCTTACCCTCATATTTTATTCCATTCCCGTAAATTTCAGTATTCAGGAAATCTGACAAAGAAACAAAAAGACCGGGCAATCCGGTCTCATTGGCTAAATTTCGATATACTGCTTAGTTAGCGGAATCTACCCCCGCGTCAGCAGGATTATCCGCATCAGTCTTAACGAGGTAATTGCCTTCATCCCGTTTGACAAAGATGATCTGCTCCCCATCAGAATCCACCTCCACAATATCGCCACGCTTGAACGCACCCTTTAGCAGTTTGACACTCAAGGGACTTTCGACGTAATGCTGTAAAGCGCGGCGCAGCGGACGTGCCCCGTATTGCGGGTCGAACCCCTCGGCTGCCAGCCATAGACGGGCAGCTTGGGTCAATTCCACGACGACCCCTTGTTCACCCAGCCGCTCGGCGATTTGCTGCATTTGCAAGTCCACAATTTGGGCGACCTGTTCCTGTGACAGCGGATTGAAAATGATGATTTCGTCAATCCGGTTAATAAATTCAGGCCGGAAGGTATCGCGGATAGCCTTTTCAATGCGCTTGTGGTCGGCAATCGCCTCTTCGTCGCGGGTGGGCACAAAACCAAGCGCCCCACCCCGTTTGGCAAACTCCGTACCAAGATTACTGGTCATGATAATGACCGTGTTGCGGAAGTCTACTGTGCGACCTTGCCCATCGGTGAGGCGACCATCATCCAAGATTTGCAGCAGGGCATTCCACACATCCGGGTGGCCTTTTTCGATTTCGTCGAACAGCACCACACTGTAGGGGCGGCGGCGGACGGCTTCGGTCAATTGACCCCCTTCTTCATACCCCACATAACCGGGTGGCGCACCAAATAGACGACTGACGGTATGCTGTTCTCGATACTCGCTCATGTCAATGCGGACAAGGGCTTCCTCGTCATCAAACATGAACTCCGCCAGTGCCTTTGCCAATTCCGTTTTGCCGACACCACTACTGCCCAAAAAGATAAAGGAACCAATGGGGCGGCGGGGGTCTTTGAGACCAGAACGCGCACGCCGAATCGCATCCGATACCGCAGCAACGGCAGCATCTTGGCCCACAATGCGATTGTGCAAGACTTCTTCCATCCGCAGGAGCTTATCGGCTTCGGTTTCGAGCATCTCATAGACTGGGATACCCGTCCACTGCGACAGCACAGCGGCAATATCCTTTTCGTCCACCACTTCGTCAAGGGTGTTATCCTGCTGCCAAACCTCAAGGGCGACGTCATACTCTTCCTGCATCCGTGCCACCTGCATTTTCAGATTGGCCGCCTGCTCATAATCTTGGGCAAGGGCCGATTGTTCCATCTGAATATTCAGGCGATCAATCTCTTTTTTGGCTTCTTTGAGTTCGGTTGGCATCGAATAGAGCGCCACCCGTAGGCGAGAAGCCGCTTCGTCCATTAGGTCAATCGCCTTATCCGGTAGACGCCGATCTGTAACATAACGATGGCTCAATTTGACGGCGGCGGCCAAAGCTGCATCGGTAAATGTGACCTTATGATGGGCCTCATACCGATCCCGTAGGCCGTGCAGCATTTGAACCGTCTCTTCAGCGCTTGGTTCATCCACAAACACAGGGGCAAAACGACGATCCAGCGCCGAATCGCGTTCGATGTGCTGGCGATATTCATCCAATGTGGTTGCACCAATGCAGTTTAGTTCGCCGCGTGCGAGGGCCGGTTTCATCATGTTGCTGGCGTCGAGAGAACCTGTTGCCGCCCCTGCCCCAACCACCTGATGCAGTTCGTCAATGAACAGAATAATCTCACCTTCGCTGCGCTGAACTTCATCCATCGCGGCCTTTAGGCGTTCTTCAAACTCACCGCGAAAACGGCTGCCTGCCACCATTGCACCTAGGTCAAGCGAAATAACACGGCGGTTGAGGAGCAGTTCTGGCACATCGTTATGCACGATTTGCTGGGCCAATCCTTCTACAATCGCGGTTTTACCAACCCCGGCTTCTCCAATCAGGACGGGATTATTTTTGGTGCGACGGCAGAGGATTTGAATCATGCGCAAAATTTCATCATCGCGCCCAATCACCGGGTCAAGTTTGCCTTCGCGGGCCAGTTGGGTGAGATCACGAGAGAATTTTTCAAGGGTGCCATAACGATTTTCGGCCTGTGGATCGGTGACACGCTGACCACCACGCATATCCTTGATGACATCCACCACTTTTTCTTTGGTGACGCCTGCATCACCCAAAATCCGAGCAACGGGTGTCCGGCGTTCAGTAAGGATGGCAAGGAAAATGTGTTCCGTTGAGATGTATTCGTCGCGCAGACGATTGGCTTCTTCATTGGCGAGGTCAATAATCCGCTTTACACGGGGCGTGATGAAAACCTGTCCTGTGCCACCTCCATAAATACCGGAGCGCGGCGTTTGTTTCAAGACTTCATCTAGTTTATAGCGAAGAGGTTCGACCTCAATAGACATTTTTTCGAGCATGGCGGGAATGACGCCTTCGGGCTGCTCTAGGAGGGCCAGTAGGATATGTTCAGTATCCACCTGATTATGCCCGTAGCGTTGCAGGATTTCATAGGCACGAGCCGCCGCATCCTGAGCGCGTTCAGTGAATCGGTCAAATCGCATCATGGGGCTATATTCCCTTACTACATGACAATATTAACTAAGAAATGGACGTGTTCCCGATGAAAAAAGTGCCCAACTTTTTAAGTACCACCCTCAAGATACACGGCTGGTTCATTTACTGCAAATCTGCTCAGAGTGCTTTATTGAGTAGGAAAGGGGCAGGTTTGGAAATGGATAATTTTACTGGACAGCACCCGTTTACCTCGACTGCCATTATCTTAGCAGGTCAACATTAGAAATATCTTGGTATTGTGGCGGGTATAAGAGATTTTATGGGATTCTAACTTTTGAAAGTCTAGGGGAAAGAGTGAGATTCTGACATACTAAAACCGCAATGTTTGTTAGATATTATTTTGGAATTGACCCAGATTATCGTCTGGCGCTTTCAAAGGCATACACCCTTTTGGTGAGCCTAATATGCAAATTGCCCTCTATTGCCCCTCTAAAGAAATCCTCCGTGTTACAAAAAGGGTTGAATAAATTCTCGCCAACTTGTTTGGGATTGAGTATTATCCGTGAGGGAGCAGAAAAAATTGAACACCTCGCTGCAACTTTGGGGTTCAATCGGCGAGGGCACCCAAATGAAAGCCATTTAGCAAAAAAGTAACTAACGGAGAGGTCAACCAATGAGCGACCTAGAACCAATCAAAGTAGTAATTGTTGATGACCATGACATGGTGAGAAAAGGTCTGCGAGTCCTTCTGGAAAGTTTTGATGATTTAAAGGTTGTAGGTGAGGCCAGCGATGGACAAATGGCAATTGATCTTTGTCAACAACAGCCAGTGGACGTTGTCTTGATGGACATCCTCATGCCGCATTTGGATGGTGTACAAGCGACAGAACGCCTTCGTGAGACTCGCCCGCAAACACAGGTGCTTATTCTGACCAGCTATAGCACGGATGAGAATGTAGAACTCGCGTTGAAAGCCGGTGCCATTGGCTATTTGATGAAGAACATTACAGGCAACGAACTGGCGAGCGCTATTCGCAAAGCACACACAGGGCAATCTACCTTGGCATCAGAAGCAGCCCAAGTCCTAATCCGTGCAACCACTCGCCCACCCGCCCTCGGCTATGATCTAACCGAACGGGAAGTCGAGGTACTCCGACTAATGATCAAAGGTATGAATAATCGGGAAATTGCCGAACAGCTTATTATTAGCAGTTCAACGGTAAAAAACCATGTGAGCAGCATTTTAAGTAAATTGGGAACCGCCAGCCGCACCCAAGCAGTGGCCCTTGCAGTTGAGCACCGCATTGTCGAAGAATGACATTGACTTAAGAAAGCGCGATCTGAAATCTATATTACGCCTTATGTGAAAAAGGATTGGCAAGGGGAGGTTATTTCGCAAGAGGTGTGGTGTGAATCAAATTCCCAAAATGGAAATAACCTCATGATAGGTATTGACCATCGTGCGTGTGTGGATTGATGAGATTTGATATTTGACTCAGCAAGCTATTTTTTGAAATGTCTACCCTGACACCAACAACCAGAAAAGCTGGATATGGCGCTATCCACATCCAGCTTAAACGTATTTTCTGCTAGGTAATCCGTTCGCGGATCGTCGCACTCGCATAGTCCAAAATCGAGACCACAATGGCAATCGCCAAGACCGCTACCCCGGCATCCCGATAGCGCAGCAGGTTGATTTGTTGATTGAGCAGCAAACCGATACCACCACCACCGACAAAGCCGATAATGGTGGACATACGCACATTGATGTCCCAGCGGTACATGGTAAAGGCCACATACGGCGGGACAATCTGCGGGACGACGGCATAAATAATCGTCTGCAAGTGTCCTGCTCCGGTTGCCTTCAGTGCCTCAATCGGGCCTTCATCAATCGTCTCAATTTGCTCCGAATAGAGTTTGCCGAGGGAGGCAATCGAATGCAGCATTAGAGCCAGCACCCCGGCAAATGGGCCAATCCCAACCCAAATCACAAACACAATCCCCATAATCAGCGGTTCAATCGAACGTAGGCCATTCAAAATATTGCGAGTAACATTGTACAAAACACTGCCGATACTAAACGGCTGGCGTGTCCCTGCCAATAAACCAAAAATACTGCCCAAAACCCCACCGATAATCATGGCATTTAGTAGATAGCGCGTGATCTCAATGCCCATGATGTCAATCGTTTCCACCGAGGGCAGCGTTCCGTCAATGACCGTGCGCCCCACTCGCAGTTGAATAAACGTAATCACGAAGGCTGTGACGGCGGCAGCTAGGGCAATCAACCAGCGTACTATCCGTTCAACATGGGAAAGGACAACCTTCTTTTGTCGTGCCCGCCACGCCGCATGACCGAGAACAACAATTTGTTGGGCAAACAACGCCGCGGCCAATGGAGTGAGTAAACTTAGCAAAGCAGCCGATTTCGCAATCTCGGCCACAAACGCAAACACCAGTACCCCATTAATAGCCCCCATCACCCCACCGAGCAGATGGGCAGGTACGCCTGCAATAGAACGCAGCATCCCGCTCGTCAAATTGGTTACACTGGACGACAGGATAAACGCGCCGATCAAGCCGCCAATCGAGTTCATGGATAGTTCAATCAGGCCGCCAATGATGTTGAGCAAATTCCCGGTGCCGTTGATGCCATCAACTGCCGCCGTTGCCAGCCAATTCCCCAATCCGACATTGTTATCAGGTCGAATGGAATCCGCAAAATCCACCAATTCCTCACCCAATACCAGCGATAATCCCCCGATGACACCCACCGACAAGGCCAAGATCAACGCAAAGACAAGCTGCTGTCCAATTGACCGAAGGCGATGCGAGAGGCTTGGGGTTTCAAGAAGGGCTACCGAACGTGCCGCTACCACCGTACCCAAACCGATAACAGGCAGCGATGATAAAACCGAGACCTCTAAATCCCCTTGAAAGAAGTTGATGGCTTCACGGCCTATCACAGCCAGAACGTTTACGCCGATTAACCAACCAATCGGCAGTGCGATAATTGCCATCATTAAATTGCCCACCGGCACACGGACAGGGCGCATCAAATTATGGGCGGCAAAAAAGCTAAGGGCGGCTGAGATCGGAATAGAAAGCGAGGTGGCGACGAGGGCCATAAAAATCGTCTCCGCCATGCGCCGAATCACTTCATCAGTGATTTTGCTGAATCTCACCGGGCCACTGGGGATAGCGGCTAAAAATTCGATTTGATGAATTTGCCCACTGCTGCCACTGATACGTGGCACTTCAATTTGGCCTTTAAAATCGCCCGTACTATCAATAATGATTTCTTCGCGGCCTGTTTCCAAGACCTCACGTGGACGGCGTTGACCTTCGACGGGTACCCATCGAATCGCGGCTTGCACCCCACTCTCAAAATTAAAGGCTTCCACCGTCACCACATCCCCCGTCTTACCACAGCTTGGCGTCACGCGAACATAGGGGTCATCGGAGGATTCGGGCGTAGCCGGACTTTCACCTTCGCAATCCATCAAAAACGATGTGGTCGTGGTGATGATCTTGCGGTCTTGTTCAAAAATACGTGGGGAAAGCAGTTCACGCAGGGCATTTTGGACATTGGTCTGGCGTTGTTCATCTTGGGGTTTTTCCAGATCAATATCGGTGACCGTCCAACCGTAAGCATAAATTCCTGCTGCTAAAGTGATAACAAGCACAATCAACAAATTTCGTAGTGCGACCCGTGCCGAAGGAGGGGTTCGATTCACAATAAACCTCCAAATCAGGAAATGGCGACTTCAATGGCTTCTTCGCCGTAAATTTCTTTAAAACGATTTTCATCAATCTCGGTGGGTAGTCCATCAAATTGGAGGACGCCCCCTTTAAGGGCAATCACACGATGGGCATAGGTGCGGGCAAGGCTCAAAAAATGGAGGCTGCACAAAACGGTAATGCCATCTTCTTTGTTGAGCAGTTCCAAATATTTCATAACACTGTGCGAGGTCGCTGGGTCAAGGCTGGCAACCGGTTCGTCCGCCAACATCAGTTCCGGTTCTTGCATCAAGGCCCGTGCGATCCCGACACGCTGCTGCTGACCGCCACTAAGTTCGCTGGCTCGTTTGTTGGCTTGGTCTCGAATCCCAACCCGATCCAAATTGGCAAGCGCATCTTGACGATCTTGCTTGGGGAAATAATTTAAGAAACTGTAGAGGGAATTGGTATAACCCAGCCGTCCCGACAGTACATTGGTGATGACTTTGGAGCGCTTGACCAGATTAAACTGCTGAAAAATCATGCCGATATGTCGCCGAATTTGACGGACTTCATCATCACTGGCAGCGGTGATGTCAATCCCATTCCAGATAATACGCCCTTCGGTGGGTTCAATCAGGCGATTGATACAGCGCAGCAGCGTAGATTTACCTGATCCACTTAGGCCGATAATTGCAACAAACTGCCCATCGGGAATTTCGAGATTGATTCTATCGAGGGCCTTAAACCCGTTGTCATATATTTTGGTGAGGTTCTCAATAATTAACATAGTGTCCTTAAAAACAAGGCAGAGGTATCCCCTCTGCCCATAGATCAAAACGAAATCATGAGCGAAACGAGGCCTAATTGAAGATGTCTTCTTCGGTCAGGCCGAGCACTTCAAATTGGTCACGAATCACGTTATAGGTCGCGTCGTCAATGGGGGCGATACCGCTCCAACCATAGAAATCTTCACTACCGATGGAGGTGGCCCATGCTTCAGTTTCGGAGAAGGCGACCAGCGCATCAAAGATTTGCTGACGAAGTTCTTCAGGGAAATCTGGCCCAAAGCTAAGGGTATCATTCGGAATGGGGGCACTGAGACGCAGGATTTTTACTTGGTCAACCACATCGGGCGCGGTCTCACGGACGTTGTTACGGGCATCCAAAATCTGGATATCGCCTACGTACAGGTTGCCGTCTTCACCAACATAGGATTCATCAACCGTCAAATCATAAGGTTCGGGCAGGTCACCAATTGACCACGCACCGTTGGGCATCGCGGGTGGGCTATAGAAGGTTGTCCCAAACTCGGCTTCCCCGTTATAGACCGCCAAGACGACCTGATTATGACCGCCTGCTTCAACCTGCTCACCGGGGGTAATGCCCGCTTTAGACAACTCGACAGACGGGAACACAAAACCGGAGGTCGAGCCAGCATCCGGGTAAGCCCATGATTTGCCTTCGAGGTCTTTGAAGGTATGGATACCGCTGTCACGGCGAACGATATAGGCTGCCCAATAGACAGGCCATCCACGCCGCACCGCTGCGCCCATGACTTCTACACCGCAGCGATTATTGGCGATAACATACCCCGCCGCTGGAATAAAACCCATCGAGCTATCGGGGGCCGCGCACATTGCTTCAATCGTGGCAGCATACGAAGTCGGCACTGAGACTTCAAAGGTTAACCCTGTGGCTTCCTGAAGGGCAGCCGCCATAACCTCGCCACCCGTCACAATCGTGGAAGATTCAACCGAGGGCACAAAATATACTTGAATGGGGTTATCAGGCGACCCTAAATCCCCTTGAGCAGAGGCTTTGGGTAAAACCGCTGCAACTACAATGACTGCAAAAACAAGAAGAATTACAATTTTTCTGAGATGACGCATTTTTTGCTCCTTGCAAATGGGCTGACAAAAAAGCTCTAGCTGACAATAGATTATAGAGCGTTTAAGAGAAAAGTGAAATTAATTTAACTCAACAACCCAATTATAGCGATTTTTATTTTGACCGACCCACTTTCCCTTTGAATCGCCAAAGTTGGAGTTCTGGTTTCCCTGCGCATATAATGAACACAGGTTTGAATCCTTAATGAGTTGGGACGAACCCCACAACTCGCTAGGTAAAAAATTACAGAGGGAGACAAGGCATGAAAAAAGTCGTGGTGACAGGCGGCAGCGGTAAAGCGGGTCGGGCCGTCGTGCGTGATTTGCTTGAGCATGGCTATGAGGTACTGAATGTGGATGTGCTGCCCTCAGCCAGCCCCATCGCACCCTTTTTGCGGGCTGATCTCACCGACTTAGGACAGACCATCGAGGCTTTGCATGGTGCTGAAGCAGTGGTACATCTCGCCGCCATTCCTGCTCCCGGCTTGTCCACGCCCGAAGTCACCTTTCGAGTCAACATCACCAGTACCTATAATGTTTTTAGCGCCGCCGTCACACTGGGCCTAGAGCGCGTGGTGTGGGCTTCCAGCGAAACAACGTTGGGCCTCCCATTTGATCGTGTACAGCCTGCCTATGCCCCAATTGATGAGGCTCACCCACTCTACCCCGAAACGAGTTACGCCGTTTCAAAAGTGCTAGGTGAAGAATTGGCACGACAATTTAACCGATGGAGTGGTCTGCCCATCATTGGATTACGGCTATCGAATGTCATGGAGCCGCACGATTATCAGCGTTTTCCCAGTTTTTGGCCGGATGCCCGCCTGCGCAAATGGAATCTATGGGGCTATGTGGATGCCCGTGATGTCGCCCAAAGCTGTCGTCTTGGATTAGAGTCCACGATTCAGGGGGCGGATGCCTTTATCATCGCCGCCGCCGACACGGTGATGAATCGCCCCAATCGTGACCTAATGGCCGAGGTATTTCCAAATGTTCCTTTGCGTGACGGTGTGGGAGATTTTGAAACCTTGTTGAGTATCCAGAAAGCCCATCAGCAGCTTGGTTATACCCCCCAATACTCGTGGCGCGACCAAGTTTAACAAATCGAGGGCGGGCGATTTGGATGATAAGCACAATTGGTGATAGGGCATCCCTCCTATACACTCAATGCGACAAGTCAAGCAAATCTAATCTCATAAACAGCATGGTTCATCAAATCTTCTGTATGTGTTCTTGTGAAAGTGACACCAGACGCACCCGACGGGTGGGATGAATATTGCTGATTGGACAATCATCGGTAAACAGCGGGCCACTCAAAAATGGGTGGCTCGTTTTTATTTTCTAGCGTTCGGTAAATTGGGAGACCCTATGAAAATCGCAAATAATGTCACAGAGCTAATCGGCAACACCCCATTGGTCAAGCTCAACAAAGTTACAGCGGGTTTGCCAGCCCAAATAGTCGCAAAATTGGAGTTTTTTAATCCGGCCCACAGCGTCAAAGACCGGATTGGCGTCGCCATGATTGAAGCGGGTGAACAGGAGGGCAAGATCAAACCCGATACCATCATCGTCGAACCCACCAGCGGCAACACCGGGATTGCCCTAGCAATGGTCTGTGCCCAACGGGGTTATCGGCTCATTTTGACCATGCCAGATACCATGAGCAAAGAACGTCGTAAACTATTGCGAGCCTATGGCGCGGAACTCATCTTGACACCGGGGACAAACGGCATGGCTGGCGCGATTGCCAAAGCCAATGAACTCGCCGCTGCCGATCCGCGTGTCTGGATTCCCCAGCAGTTTGAGAACCCCGCTAATCCCGCCATCCATCGCGCCACCACCGCCGAAGAAATTTGGCGCGACACCGACGGGCAGATTGATATTCTGGTTGCAGGTATCGGCACGGGCGGCACAATTACAGGGGTTGGGGAAGTGCTCAGGGCACGTAAACCCTCGATTCAATTGGTCGCTGTCGAGCCAGCCGCCTCACCTGTCCTGTCGGGTGGACAAAAAGGCCCACACCCCATTCAAGGCATCGGGGCGGGTTTTGTACCGGGAATTTTGAATACCGACATTTATGATGAAGTGGTGACGGTAGCTGGAGATGACGCTTTTGATGTGGCCCGTCGCTTGGCAACCGAAGAAGGGCTACTGGTTGGCATTTCCTCTGGGGCGGCGGTGTGGGCAGCTTCGCAGGTGGCGGCCCGTCCTGAAAACGCCGGCAAGTTAATCGTGGTTATCATCCCCTCTTTTGGCGAACGCTATCTCTCCACTGCCCTGTACGCTCATTTGGAGGACTAAGCCTTGTTCCGCGATGACATCCGCTCAGTTCTGGAACGTGACCCTGCGGCCCGCCATTGGATACAAATCGTGTTGTTTTATCCCGGCGTCCATGCGATTTGGGCACATCGGGTCGCCCATTGGCTGTGGATTCACCATCGGCGGTTTCTGGCTGAAACGCTTGCCGCTACCAGCCGCTTCCTAACGGGCATTGAAATCCATCCCGCCGCCAAAATCGGCCCGCGCTTGTTTATAGATCATGGCATGGGCGTAGTCATTGGGGAAACGGCTGAGATTGGCGCGGATGTCACCCTATATCATGGGGTAACGCTCGGCGGGGTCAGTTTGACACATGGCAAGCGTCACCCCACCCTTGAATCACGGGTCGTCGTCGGGGCTGGCGCAAAAATCTTAGGAGCGATCACGATTGGTGAAGGCTCACGGATCGGCGCGAATTCAGTTGTTATCAAAGATACCCCGCCCCATTCAGTGGTGGTCGGCATCCCCGGCAAGCCCATCATGCGGGCTGAACCCACCGCCCTACCCGAACCGCTGGATTTTCAACATGGCAACCTGCCGGATGTGATTTCCGAAAAAATTGATCTCATTTTCGCCCGTCTGGAACGGCTGGAATCGCAAGCCTCGCTCGATATGCTGTTAACACAGGAAATGGCGGTGATGGACTACCACATTTGATTGTGCGAATGCGCCAAACGAGTTTTTTGACAAATCGCGCTTGGCCTGCTAATTTTAATTGCGAAGCATCAAGAGTGGCTCCATATAGGGAGTCCGGCAACCTCGGCCTCATGGCTTAAGGTGCCTTTCCACCACCAGTGGAGATGTGGTCACGATTTGGCGTGGCAACAACAACTCAATGGTGGATTGTTCGCCCACTCACTAGATGCCTTTGTGAGTGGGTTTTCATTTATATACGATAGGAGAACAATTCCAATGATATACCTCGACTATTCCGCCACCACCCCTACCGACCCGCGTGTGGTCGAAGCCATGCTGCCCTATTTCACCAATGTATTTGGCAACGCATCTTCGGCGCATCGCATCGGTCATCAAGCCCAATTTGCTATCGAACAAGCGCGTGAAACCATCGCCGGGGTACTCAATTGCAAACCACAGGAGATCATTTTTACCAGCGGTGGCTCAGAAAGTGATAACCTTGCTGTGCGCGGCGTGGCATGGACCCATCGCAAACGTGGTAAACACCTCGTCACAACGGCGATTGAGCATGGCGCGGTGGGCAAGACGATTGTCCAACTGGCCGACGATCAGGGCTTTGAATGCAGCGTCCTGCCCGTTGATCCGTGTGGGAAAGTCCGACTTGATGAAGTCTCCGACATTCTACGACCCGATACCACGCTGTTGAGTGTGATGTATGCCAATAACGAAATCGGCACAATTCAACCCATTCCTGAACTCGCGCATTTGGCACATGAACGGGGTGTCATCTTTCATACCGATGCGGTACAAGCTGCTGGACAGCTTTCATTAGATGTCCAAAAATTAGGGGTGGACTTAATGAGCCTCTCCGCCCACAAATTTTATGGGCCAAAGGGCATCGGGGCGCTCTATATCCGTGATGGGATTGATATTTCGCCTACCCAAACAGGTGGCGGACACGAGCGCGGCTTACGGGCTGGTACTCACGCCACCCCGCTGATTGTCGGTTTTGCAAAGGCGCTCGAATTGGCCTATGAGGAATTTGAAAGCCGTATTAGCCATTTGCAATATTTACGAGA
The DNA here is from genome assembly GCA_024434115.1 of Chloroflexota bacterium. GTDB lineage: Bacteria > Chloroflexota > Anaerolineae > Aggregatilineales > J027 > CFX10. The sequence continues at coordinate 39,336 of QMIT01000001.1, read as the reverse complement.
CAGCCTGATCGAAGGGATTCTCAAAACCATTCCGGGGGCCATCTTGACTGGACACCCTCATGATCGCCTGCCCTCTCATGCCAGTTTTGTTTTTGAAGGGATTCATGGCGCATTCCTGATTAGCTATCTCGACAACAAAGGCATCGCGGCAAGTGGTGCATCGGCTTGTAAGGCGGGTAGCCATGCGCCGTCGAGTGTGCTTTTGGCGTTGGGTTATTCACCCGAATTAGCTTCGGCCAGTCTGCGCTTGACGGTAGGTGTTCACACCACCCATCAAGAGATTGCCGAAACTATCCGCACCGTCGCCCTCGCCGTCAAAAATTTGCAGCGGGTCGCCGTCGCCTAATGATAAAAAGGGGTGGGGCAAGTAGCTATGCCTCACCCCAAAAACCATCGGGATAAGTCAATCGCTCCCCAATGCTTTCTCGCCCTCAATGGCTACCAGATTGGACAAAACATCAAACCCGATTCGCGTACAAAAATCACCAAAAGCCTCCCCTTGATGCCGATAATCCCGATAAAACGCCAGAATGGGCCGCAGTGTTGGGACAATTTCGCGGATAGGCACTAAATCCAAAAAGGGTTTCGCCAAACGAGTCCCGGCTGGACTGCCGCCTAAAAACACGGTGTATTTGTCCAGTGAGCGCCCGACAAGCGCGATTTCCGCTACATAAGGTCGCGCACATCCATTCGGGCAACCCGTCATCCGCACCGTAATGTCGGCATCGGCGATATGCAAATCCGCAAGGACATCTTCAAATTCATCAATCACCCCCGGCAGCACCCGTTCAGCTTCGGTAATGGCAAGGCTGCATGTCGGCAGGGCCACACATGCAATCCCACGTCGCCGCACCGGAGAGATGTCTTGCACTTGGGTAATTTGATATTCTGCCAGTAGGCTTTCCACATCAGCACGCCCAGATTCGGCAATATCCGCCAGCAGGATATTTTGTTGGGCCGTCACCCTCACTGGCAAATTGAATTGCTCAATCACCGCCCGCAGGCCACTGCGTAGGCGATAATTGCCACGATCCACAACCCGCCCATTTTCGACGGGGATACCCAAAAACCACTGACCATCCCCCTGCTCATGCCAACCAAGATGGTCATCCACTGCGAATTCGGGCATGGGTTGGATTTCCTCAAATTGGAAACCGACGCGGCTTTCCAATTCCTGTCGAAACCACTCCACCCCCCGATCCGCCAAGATATATTTTAAACGGGCGTGTTTGCGGTCAACGCGATCTCCAAAATCACGATGGATGGTCACAATGCCTTTGACAGTTTCGACCACTTGCAACGGTGTGATAAACCCAATTTCATCAGCAAGGCGGGCATAAGTGGCGTCGTTGTTGTGCGTCATGCCCATGCCACCCCCCGCCAACAAATTAAAGCCTGTCAACCGCTGCTGGTCATCAAAAATAGCCACCAAGCCGACATCATTGGTATAGACATCTACACAGTTATCCCCAGCATAAGCGATAGCAATTTTGAATTTGCGCGGTAGGTAGGTAGGGCCATACAACGGTTCTTCGACCACCCGATCATCTATCAATTCCTCACCGTCCAGCCAGATTTGATGATAGGCGTTGGTGCGTGGATAGAGGGCGCGGGTGATTTCAAAGGCGAACTGCTGGACAGCTTGGCGCTGGGGGTCGGCGGTTGGTGCAGGGCAGGCCAAGACATTGCGCACAATATCGCCACACGCGCCTAGCGTAGTGACGAGTGCATGATTGAGACGGCGCAGAGTGTCGCGGATGTCGTCTTTTAAAACCCCGTGTAGTTGAATGGCCTCCCGTGTGGTCAGACGCAGTGTACCACTACCAAATTCGTCGGCGATAGCATCATGGGTCAGGTATTGGACCGCCGTCAATTGTCCCCCCGGCATCTTGGAGCGAATCATAAATTGGTGATGGTCAGCGGTACGATCACGTTTGCGGGCATCTCGATCTTCTTGTTGATACATGCCGTGAAATTTCAAAATTTTTTCAGCGTCGTCGGAGAAATACCGTTCGCTGTTGGCAAGTTCCTCGGCGATAGTGCCATATAATCCACGACTTTCGGTCTTGATGATTTCGTTGCTCTTTTTTGCCATGTTGTCCTCATCCCAAAAAATAAAAAACCTCGGTGGGTAGTCCGAGGTCTTGAAAAAGTGACAGGCGATAACGTTACACGCAGGGGCTACACCAATAGCGAGGATGGCTTGTACAACAACAATTGATGGTGAAATAATGCGCGGTCATGTAAAAACTCCCTTAAACAAAAAAGCCCCGGATGTTGACCGAGGCTTGTGATGTCATGCAAAAAAACAAACGTAACCGAATGCACACCTGCGGTCAGGTTAAACAAATGGAACAACAACAGGCCAGACAGAATTCAGGGTGCATGGATTTGGTTGGTTTCACCAGATTTTTTGGTATTCAATAAAACTCATTATAACATCCTCCGCTACCGAGACAATAAATTGGGTAATTTGAACAAAGATTCAATTTATTCATTAAGGATTTGAACATCATGAACGGCTATCCGGTGCTGCTTAAGGTCGAAAATCGGCGGTGTGTGGTGGTGGGCGGGGGTCAGGTTGCCACCCGTAAAGTCACTACTTTGCTGGATGCCGGAGCGCAAATTTGCCTGATTAGCCCGGCGGTTAACCCGACCCTACAACAATTGTCGGATACGGGTCGAATCGAAATCCGCCGGGTGGCCTATCACCCCGACCACCTGACCGAAATCAAGCCTTTTTTGGTGATCGCAGCGACGGACAATCCGGTTGTCAATCAACAGGTGGCGGTTGATGCTACACAAATGAATATCTTGGTTAATGTGGTGGATGCCCCATCCCAAAGCGATTTCACCAATATGGCGACTATTCAGCGTGGGCCGATTGTGGTGGGGATTGCCAGCGGGGGTGCATCGGCGGCGTTATCGGCCTATCTTAAGGCCCAAATCGAGTCAATTTTAGGACCGGAGGTTGAAATACTGGCTGAATGGATGGGCGAAGCACGCGAAGGGCTACGAGCCAGCGACCTTAATCAACCCGAACGGGCGGCGCTGTGGCAAAAAATTCTAGCCTCCCCGATTTTGGATTTATTGCGACAGGGGGATTCCACAAGTGCCAGACAGCTATTTGATGCATTATTGATGGAGGGCATGAGATGAGCACTGCGATTATTTTAGCAGGGCATGGCTCACACATTACGCCGGAAACCGCCGGGGTGGTCTGGTCACATGTGGATCGTTTGCGGGCCATGCGGGTCGCCGATGAAGTAACTGCCGCCTTTTGGAAAGAAGCCCCTTCATTTCATCAGGTATTGAGGACGCTGGAAGCCGATGACGTGACGATTGTGCCGCTGTTTACCGCACAGGGCTATTTTACGCAGACGGTGATTCCGACTGAAATGAACCTACCCCACCCCACCCCACCCCCAAGAGAGCGCACCATCCGCTATACCCCGACTCTGAGCGAACACCCGTATATAAGCCAAGTGGTGCGCCAGCGGATTGAGGACGCCTTGCAATTGTTGGGGGTAACAGGGCAGCAGGTCGCGGTGGCAGTAATTGGGCACAGCACCCGTCGTAATCCCGAAAGTCGTAAGGCCACCGAAGCACAAGCCGAGCAGGTGCGTCAATGGGGTATCGTCGCCCAAGTGCAGGCCGTCTATTTGGACGACAGCCCCGCCATCGCCGACATTTATGGTCTGACAGATGCTCCCATCCTGATCGCCGTACCGTTTTTCCTAGCGCTTGGTTCGCATACCACCATTGATGTGCCAGCAGCGTTGGGCTTGGCGGAATGGCAGACATCTGGGCAAATTAAAGAGCGGATGGTCTACTATACTCGTCCGGTGGGGGTAGAAGCATCGCTGGGGGAAGTCATCCTTGAACTGGTACGCGAATCGGGCATGACCCTTTATCCCCCATCTGACGGCTCAACATGGGATGGCTTTCCAAAGGTCGGTCACGAGAGATTTTTGGAATGGGTGGCCTACGAAAAACGGGTGAAATTCGGGGAATTGGAAATTACGTTGGAGGGGGTGCAAGTTTGGGGCGACACTTCCCATCAAATCATCCCCGATTTGCCAACCCTGCGCCGCGTGGTGCGTGAAAATCCGTTCCGGCCATTGGCGGCCTCAAGCGATTTGCCGCGCGGTTGGCGAATTGAACCGCCGAATTTGTCCGGTTTGCCTGCCATCATCGAAACGATTTATCCGGGGGCACTGGCGGATTGGGCAAATGAAAAAAATGGAGGTTTCGTGCCGATTCCACTTGCTACCACACTCGAACGGCAAACGGGAAACTATCGTCAATTGACCCATTTGGACCCAACCGCCCTAGCCGATTTGGTCACTCACATTTGCGGTCAATGTGTTTGTCAGCCGAGATGGGCCGATGATACTCCCCCCACCCCGACCACAATCCCCTGTCGGGAAGCCTGTAATTTTTGGATGAGCCGTGCATGGGAGACATTGGAAAAGGCGTCAGAAAATGGGTAATCAGCCATCGGTAGGAGTAGGCAAAGTTTATTTGGTGGGGGCTGGCCCCGGCGACCCTGATTTGATTACGGTCAAAGGGCTGCGCTTGCTTCGCCAAGCCGATGTCGTGGTTTATGATCGGCTGATCCCAATGGAATTACTAAAGGAAACCCGACCTGACGCCGAACTCATTTACGCGGGTAAACAACCGCAAAAACATCGGCTCGACCAATCCGAGATCAATCACATTTTGATTGATCGGGCCAGCAAGGGGTGTAGGGTAGTGCGGCTTAAGGGCGGTGATCCATTTGTATTTGGACGTGGCGGGGAGGAAGGCTTGGCGTGTTATGCGGCCAATATCCCGTTTGAAGTTGTGCCGGGGGTATCCAGCGCGATTGCCGTGCCTGCCTATGCCGGAATCCCGGTTACACATCGGCATGTCGCCAGTGCCTTTACCGTTTTTACCGGGCATGACGACCCAACCAAAGAAACGAAAGAAGGGAACAGCATTGATTACCCGGCCCTTGCCGCTGCGGTGCGTTTGGGCACGCTGGTGTTGATGATGGGAGTCAACCATCTTGACCCAATTTGCCGTGAGTTGATACAGCAGGGGATTTCCGCTGACACACCTGCGGTTTGTATCGAGTGGGGCACGACAGCCAATCAGCGCACGATGGAAGGCACATTGGAATCTATCGCATATCGAGTCACCGAGGCGGGTTTATCGAGTCCAGCGATTACGGTGATGGGAGAGGTCACACGCCTGCGTCATATCGGATTGGATTGGTTTCAAGGGAGCGACGATAAGTCGAAGATTTAGAACATGCGGTCTATTACTGTCAGTTATATAAGTATAATTTGAATTCGTAACTGCCGTTACGGATTTATGGATAAAGGTTATATTATGAGTAGTATAGATGGCCGTTAGGAAGCGGGAAATGTGGTAGGTGATTTCCCTCATATAGTATAATTGTCCGATAAATAATTAAATATACAGAGGGGACAGGAAGTTATGGCACTCCTGAAATTACCAACGGTACTCGTGGCAAATCCGCATTGGTACGATTATTTACATCATATAAAAGTCGAGACAGATGGCTCGCTAGAAATGGTGGATGGCGGAGGGCAAGTCATCAATGCAGTAGTACGCGGTCACATCAAAGTTTTTCCACTCACGGATACCCAAGCCGAAACCTCCTTCACAGAACTTATCGAGTTTAATCCCTATACACAAGAAAAGATACGCGATTTGCCCGATTTCAAAACCACATTGACTAAAGAAGATGGTATTTACGCCTTCTATTGGGAAATTTTTGGGAGGCCCAAAAATCCTGATGACCGCCGCTGTTTACTCTATAGGACGCGCTATGTGTTTGAGATAGACCCACTGCTGTGTGTTGAAGAAAATCAGAGTGGCAATTTGTATAACATGACCGAAAATCGGGATTTTAAGAACACCGTTCGCTTTTATTATGCCCGTGACGATAAAGAGGAAATGACACTCAAAGGCTTAAAGAAGCTGGGTTTTGAGAGTTATTTGAGAGAGTAGACGTGTAAAGAATAGTGCCTAGCCAGCAATTTGATTGTCAAATTTCACCAAAGCAACGCTTGTGTTTTTTCCGTAGGCAGGGTAATTTAAGTTTCATGAGCCAAACATTACTTACCTCCACCGATTGCGCCATGTGTTGTTGTCCCAACAATAATCTGTTGACGTACCCGGATGTTGGAGGGCTAAAGCTGCCTTGATTTAATTGGCAGCGCACAAGTGAGGAAATCACCAAGCCGTTCCCAAATCTGGGGCGGCTTTTTTGTTGTCTGGCTCAATCAATCACTCTTTTTTGAAAGGATAGGGATTCATGCGTTCTTACGAGATGTGTCAACCTCGTAACTGTATGTGTAGCAGACAAACGACGACTGGTAGGTGTTGCGATGGTTGCCGCTATTTTGACCCTAGACGAAAAAAGAGGATAAAACAACATGAAAACCCGTAAGGCCCTGCTTATTCTGGCCCTGCTTCTCGGCTTAATTCCGTTTGGCGTGCCGACTCAAGCACAAGATCAACCAGAAACCGTTACGATTACCCTTGCGGCCTATGCCGTTCCCCGCGAAGCCTATGGCGATGTGATTCCCGCCTTCCAAGCCTACTGGAAAGAACAAACCGGACAGACCGTCATTGTGCAAGAATCCTATCAAGCATCCGGCGCTCAATCGCGGGCCGTAGCGGGCGGTTTTGAAGCCGATATTGTGGCCCTGTCCGTCGAAAGCGATGTGACCCGTCTGGTGGATGCTGGACTCATCACCCACGATTGGAAAGCCAACTACAACGGCTTTGTGACCCATTCAGTGGTGGTGCTGGCGGCGCGGGAAGGCAACCCGCTGGATATTGAAGATTGGGACGACCTCGCGGGGGATGTGGAAGTGATTACGCCTGATCCGGCGACCAGTGGCGGCGCTCAATGGAACATCTTGGCAGCCTATGGTGCGGCCCGACGGGGTTTTGTCGAAGGCTACGCGGCTGATGACGTAAGCGCGACAGAATTCTTGACCAAATTACTGAAGCATGTGGTTGTTTTTGACCGCGATGGGCGTGAGAGCATTTTGACCTTCGAATATGGGATTGGGGATGTCGCCATCACCTATGAAAACGAAATCTTTGCGGGAGAAGCGGCAGGCAGCATATATAGCGTCATTTATCCCACCTCGACCATCCTGATTGAAAACCCCATCGCCGTCGTAGATGCCTATGTAGACGAACATGGCACGCGGGAAATCGCCGAGGCATTTGTGGCCTTTGCGCAGAGTGTCGAAGCCCAACGTATTTTTGTTAAAAATGGCTTCCGTCCGGTCAATGAAGCAGTGGTGGCCGAAGTTGCTGCGGATGAAGAACTGGCCGCGAAATTCCCAGAAATTGAAGACCTGTTCACGATTAAAGAATTTGGCGGGTGGAGCGTGGTGCGTAAGGAACTGTTTGGTGATGAAGGCCGTTTCACCGGATTAATTGCCGAGGTTGCGGGTGAATGACAGTTAAAACGTTAAACAAGGGTGGGCTTTTGGCCCGTCCTTTTTCTTTCCCAACTATCGCATGGGGCAAATGGAGTCTGCGTTTGCTGGCCGTCAGCTATTTGTTCCTGCTCATCGGCGTACCCATTATCGTCGTCAGTTATAAAGGCTTTGAACAAGGTTTGACGGTTTTTTGGGAGAGCATCAACAATCGTATCGCCTATAGTGCCCTCAAATTATCGCTGCGGACGGCGGCTATGGCGGCAGTGATAAACACGATAATGGGAACGCTGACCGCTTATGTGCTGGTCAAGTATCGCTTCCCCGGCAAGGCGATTTTTAATGCCTTTATAGATTTGCCCTTCGCGCTGCCGACGCTGGTTACAGGGGTCATGCTGGTGCTGCTCTATGGCCCACAAACGATTGTTGGTAGTTTTATTGAAGAAAATACGGGGCATCGCATCTTGTTCGCGCCGCCCGGCATTATGTTGGCGCTGTTGTTTGTCGGCTACCCATTTGTCATCCGCACGGTGCAGCCCGTTTTGATGCAGTTGGATTTGAATCAAGAAGAAGCCGCTCAAACTTTGGGAGCATCGAATTGGGAAACGTTTTGGCGCATCATTTTTCCCGCTATTCGACCTGCCATCATCGCCGGGGCACTGCTCAGTTTTGCGCGGGGTTTAGGTGAATTTGGTTCGATCATCATTGTGGCGGGCAACATCCCGATGAGATCACAGACCACGACGGTTTATATCTATACCAAAGTCGAATCCGGCAATATGCAGGCCGCCAGTGGGATTTCATTGGTGTTATTGGCGGTGGCCTTCACGATTACAGTATCTATTGACTTTTTGCGAGGGCGGAAACATGCGTGAAGTTGCACCGAAAAACCCTTTGCAAATCCTGTTGATTTTGTTCGTGCTGGCCTATGCAGCAGCAATGATAATCGCCCCGATTTATGCGATTTCCGATGGGGCCATTGAGCGCGGGTGGCAGCCAATCAAAGACACCCTACAAGATGACGGCGTACAACACGCCCTGCGTATCACCTTTGAATTTTCGATTATTGCGACCCTGCTCAATACCTTTTTTGGGGTGATTATCGCGTGGGTGCTGGCCCGTCAGCGTTTTTATGGCCGCACACTCGTCAATGCGCTGGTGGATATTCCCTTTGTGTTTTCACCCGTCATTGCGGGTTACACCATGATTGTGCTGTTTGGGCGCAACGGCTGGTTGGAGCCAACCACCTTTGCGATTGTATTCGCCTATCCCGGCATCATCCTTGCCAAAACATTTGTCGCCCTACCGTTTGTCTCACGCGAGGTTGGGCCAGTTTTGGAAAGCCTGCCAATTGAACCCGAAGAAGCAGCCTATACGCTGGGGGCAAGCCGGTGGGGTACGTTCTGGCGCATCGTCATGCCGGGAATTTGGGTTGGGGTGATTTATGGCGTGGTACTGACATTGGCCCGTTCATTGGGTGAATTCGGCGCGGTAGCCGTCGTCAGCGGTGGGATCGAGGGCAAAACCGAAACGGCCACGATGTACGTCTATCGCGCTTTGCATGACCGCAACCGCATCGGGGCCTATAGCATTTCACTGGTCTTGGGGGCTGTCTCCGTCTTGATTTTACTCGTCATGAGTCTACTAAAATGGCGTCTTGATCGTCAACGAGGGTGAATCGAAAATGACCATTCAACTGGATCATCTGGTAAAAACATATGGACGGCAGACCGTCGTCAATGATGTGAGTTTGGAAATTGAGCAGGGGGAGTTGTTTGTGCTGTTGGGGGCAAGTGGCAGCGGCAAAAGCACCATTTTGCGGATTATCGCGGGGCTTACTCCCCTAGACAGTGGCAGCGTTCAACTCAACGGGCGGGATGTGACTCGGCTATCGCCACAGCAGCGGGATACAGGCTTTGTCTTCCAAAATTATTCGCTGTTCCGTCACCTCAACGCTGGTGCCAATATCGAATTTGGCCTCAAGGTTCGCAAAACACCCCGCAAAGATCGTCAAGCGAGGGTAACGGAATTATTGAAACTGATTGGGCTGGATGGCTTAGGTGGGCGGATGCCGGGACAGCTTTCCGGTGGTCAGCAGCAGCGAGTGGCCCTTGCTCGCGCCCTCGCGCCAAACCCAAGTGTGTTGTTATTAGATGAGCCGTTCGGTGCGTTGGATGTCAAAATTCGCGGTCAACTGCGCCACAGCCTACGCGAGATTCAGCAGCAACTCCAAATCACCACCATTTTGGTAACCCACGACCAAGAGGAAGCCTTTGAACTAGCTGACCGAATTGGCATTATTGAACGGGGGGTACTGCTCGAAGTTGGGACGCCTGCCCAATTGTATCGCCGCCCCAAACACCTCTATACCGCCAATTTCTTGGGGACAGCCAACGTCTTGAACGCACGGCGCAATGGGAAAACGGTCTATGTAGATCAGGTGTCGCTGCCTGCCCCATTTGAAACGGAACATCTGCAAAATCAGGCCGTGCATCTGGTATGCCGTCCCGAAGAAATTGATCTGGCGCTTCAGCAAGAACAGGTTAGCGGGTCGTTGATTGGGCGGGGGCGTATCTCCAATATCACGTTCGCCGGGTCGTTGGAGCGGGCTACGGTTCAACTGATAGATGTTTCCGCTGCCAAGCCGCTGCAGGTGTTATTGAGTCCCGAAAAAGTCCGTTCATTGGGTGCGATCCCCGGTCAAGAAGTATTTGTCGGCATCCAAGATTTTCATTTGCTGCCGTTTCAGGAGAACTAACTATGCTCGATTTTGAACGTCTAAACCAAGATTTCGAGACCGCCGCCCCTCAACACATCCTCAAATGGGCTGTAGATGAATTTGGCACAGGTTTATCCGTCGTCACAAGTTTTCAGCCGACGGGAATCGCTACGCTGCATATGCTGAGTGAAATTGCCCCGCAAACGCCCGTACTCACGTTGGACACAGGGCTGTTATTCCAAGAAACTTACGCTTTGATGGACGAGGTCGAGCGGCGTTTTAATCTCAACTTGACCCGCATCCGCCCCGCGCTAACGGTTGAGCAGCAGGCGGCTGAATATGGCGAGGCACTGTGGGAACGCGACGCCGATCAATGCTGCCATATGCGCAAGGTCGCCCCTTTGGATGCCGTTTTGGGTAAATATCCGGCTTGGATTACGGGTTTGCGGCGTGACCAAACCGGACGCGGCGCGACCCCAATTATTTCATGGGATGCCAAACATCAAAACGTCAAGTTATCACCTTTTGCCACATGGACGGAGGAGATGATTTGGCTGTACGTCCATACTTATGATCTGCCGTATAACGCTTTACACGACCAGAGTTATCCCAGTATTGGCTGCAACACCCCGACCTGTACCCAACCCGTCACGGCTGGTGCGGATGGTCGGTCTGGACGTTGGGTGAATAGTGCCAAAACTGAATGTGGTATTCATACATCATCAACAGGAGCTAAACAAGAATCATGAGTGAAAAAGGTTTTACATTGTGGCTGACCGGGCTATCTGGCGCGGGTAAAACGACCATCGCCGTCGCTTTGGAACAGGAATTGCGGGAGCGGGGTCTACGCATTGAGCGACTGGACGGTGATACGGTGCGCGAAGGCCTGACCCGCGATCTAGGTTTTAGCAAAGAAGACCGCGACAAAAATATCGAACGGGTGACATTTGTCGCCAAGCTGCTTTCGCGGAACGGTGTCGGGGTGCTGGCTTCGTTTATCTCACCCTATCAAGCCACCCGTGACAAAGTGCGTGAAGAAACTACCAATTTCATTGAGGTCTATGTGAATGCCCCACTGCAAACCTGCATTGACCGGGATGTTAAAGGCATGTACGCCAAAGCAATTGCCGGGCAGATCAAAAATTTCACCGGGATTGATGACCCGTATGAAGCACCCCATCAGCCCGAAATCGAAGTGAATACAGATCGCCAAAGCCTGCAAGAAAGCATTGGGGCGATTTTGGGCTATCTGGAAACTCGCCAATTGGTTCCGGTCAAGGAGGCCGCCTATCATGTCTAAACTTATCGCACCACATGGGGGGACCCTCATCAACTGTCTTTTGGAGGGCGCAGAACGCGAAGCCGCTCTTGAACGGGCCGCCACCCTGCCCCAAATTCCACTCAATGATTTGAATTTGGCCGACCTTGAAATGCTCGCGGTGGGGGCACTGAGTCCGCTAACGGGATACATGAATCAGGCGGATTATCAATCAGTGGTTCATACCCTGCACCTTGCGAATGGGCTTGCATGGTCAATTCCAGTGACGCTGGCGGTAGATGAAAGCCTTGCCGAACATCTGAAGATAGGGCAATCCGCCGTGCTGACCGAGCAGGTCAATGGCGAAACCCGCCTGCTGGCAATTTTGGACATCAGCGATAAATACACCTATGACCCCCAAATCGAGGCACAACAGGTGTATCGGACTACGGAGGTGGCCCATCCCGGCGTAGCACGTCTGTATAAACAAGGATCGGTGCTGTTGGGAGGTGATGTGCATGTCCTCAATTTGCCGCAGCGCGTCAACGAGGAATTTCCTGATATTCGGTTCACGCCGTCAGAAACGCGGGCTATTTTCAGCGAGCGGGGTTGGCGGCGGGTGGTCGGTTTTCAGACCCGTAATCCGATTCATCGTGCGCATGAATATATTCAAAAGACCGCGCTGGAAATTGTGGACGGCCTGCTAATTCATCCGCTGGTGGGGGAAACCAAATCGGATGATATTCCGGCAGCGGTACGAGTGGCAAGTTATCAGGCGATTGTCAATCACTACTATCCATTGAATCGTGTGGTCTTGAGCGCGTTTCCGGCTGCCATGCGGTATGCTGGCCCGCGTGAGGCGATTTTCCATGCCATTGCCCGCAAAAATTATGGCTGTTCTCACTTCATTGTAGGCCGTGACCATGCGGGGGTCGGGAACTATTATGGCAGCTATGATGCCCATCACATCTTTGACCAATTCACACCAGAGGAAATCGGCATTACCCCGTTGTTTTTTGAACATACCTTTTACTGCAAAAAGTGTAGCGGCGTGGTCAGTCTCAAATCCTGTCCACATGGTAAAGGAGACCATATCGCCTTGAGCGGCACGCAAGTACGGGAAATGTTGTCGCGTGGTGAGATGCTGCCCACTGAGTTTACCCGCCCGGAGGTCAGCCGGATTCTGATGGCAAGTTACCAACAAGTACAGGCATAAATCGGCGCGAAAATTGACTGTTGAAGTGTTTTTTGGCGATTGGGGGAGGTTGTCTCCCCCATGAAAGCCCTATTCCATGACCCGCAGCGTGGAAGGAATATCCATTCGGAGCATCTTACGAATGCTCAACAAGGGTGTTAGCCCGACCACGAGAATACCTAACACCGCCGCTGTCAACAGCGTCCCGGAGGCAATATACACATTAAACTGGATGTCCGGTACCATGTCTTTGATTTGGCTTTCCATCATCCAGACAATCACCATATAGCCGAAAACAACGCCTAAAATCGTACCGAATAGCCCGGTGACGATATTTTCGACGACCTGCATCCGGGTGACAGTGCGGATACGCAACCCAAAGGCAAACATGGTGGCAATCTCGCGCATCCGTTCGTCCACATTGATGGTGGTGGAATTGAAGGCGATGAGAAACGCCAGTAGCACGACGACCCCTTGAATCATGACGAGCACCGTATTAAAGATTTCGATAGACTCCTCAAAACTTTGGGCAATATCCTTAACGGCCTGAACGGATACAACACCCGGTTGGGCAAACATCACGCGCCGCATTTGGGCCGTGGTGACGCCCTCGGCTGGATAGAGGGTCACGGTGTTTGCCAGACCCGCCATGTTCATCAATTCGGCTTGATTCATACTCATATAGGCCTGCATCCGTAACGGATTGTCGTGAATACCGATCACTGGAATATCCATTTCCTCCATGCGGTAGGACAGCAAGCCTTCTCGCACGGGCAGGGAAATCCGAACCGTTTCGCCCACCTCTACACCGAGGTCTTGGGCCGCTTTTTCGGAAATGACGATACCACGTTCACCATCAGGCAAATTACCTTCCTCCAGCGTCGGCTGCCACAAGGCAGTAGTGGGGTCATATAACCCAATCACCGCCAACATTTCCTCATCATCCGAATTGACGTATTCACCCGCTATGACGAGGCCTATATCCACTTTACTAAACAGAGGCCGCCCGTCTTGTTCAAGCTGCTGCAAGTCGGAGATATGTTGGCTAGTGATCGGATAGAAATTATCCAGCACCACGTCCAACCGATCAGGATAGGACTCCGTATAAAAGCTACTGCCCCGGAGAATCGTGCGATTGAAGGTATCCAACAGGCCCGCCATCGCCACCAAGAGCATAATGGCAATTGAGACACCGAGTATCGTCATTAAGCTGCGCCACGGGGAACGCAGAATATTGCGGAATGGCATTTGCATATAACTCTTGCCGGGGAGAGGAACATATTCCATTAAATAGGATAGGCCACCCCCTTTTGCCACCAGATAACCTGTCTGAATGGCGTCCACTGGCTGGACTCGCACAGCCCGCCAAACCGGAAACAGCGTGGCAATGATGGGCACCATCACCCCCAGAACAGACGCTCTGAGATAGCTCTCAATATAGAAGAGCCTGCCCCAATAGGGAAGCGGGTAAAAGTCCTTGAAGATTCCTAGAAGCGCTTGCCCGAATAGATAGCTGAATCCCAACCCCAAAATAGTTCCCACCGCCGCGATTTGCAGACCCAATAGGATTGGGCGCAAAGCCAGCCAATGCCGCTTGATACCCAATGCCATGCCGATCCCAATTTGGCGGCGCTGCGATTCTACAATACGACCCGCGAGGTTGAACGTTGCCATTGCCGCCCCGATAAGGAACAGCCCCGCGACGATGTTCCAAAAACGTTGATCGCCTCGAGCGTCTGTATACATCGCGTTGTAAACCTGATCGTCTTCCTTTTTGGTCAGGTTGAAGCCCGTATCGGCAAATTGGGCCGCCATTACCTGCTTGATGTCGTGGATCACGGCATCAGGGTCGGCGCCCTTATCCAATAGAAAGACAGCATTGTTGATTAGCCCCTCGCGTCCACTGATCTGTTGAACTGTATCACGCGACATATACATCACGGCAAACGTGTTTTCGTTTTCCATGAAACCGCCCGTACCCGGTATGATCATCATGTTTTCGGGGATTTGACCACGCCCAACAAAATCCAGTTCAATGTCCCCGGCGATTTTGACGCTATCCCCCGGTGACAATTTGCGGTAGTTGGTGAATAGATAGTCCATAATGACTTTGTTCGTACCCGCATCGGCTTCGGTTAACCCTGAGCCTTCCGTTATGTTTAATCTGCTGATATGCGGGCCGCCGTCCGACAGGTCCACACCAATGAGCCGACCCGGATAGAGGATCGTTTCACCCTCTTTGGAAGCATCCACAAGGGTTGGAACCAATAAGCGTGTTTCAACCACCCTGACCCCTTCAACATCCGCCAGTGCTGATTCGAGCGCGGCGCTTTCGAGATAACTTCCCTCCGTCAGTTCCAATTGGAGGTCGTACATAGCAAGCATCGCCATACTTTTATCCAGCGATTCGATGCGCCATTCTTTTTGCTTGCCAAAAGCACTGTAGACCCCCGTACCCAAGGCGAGAATCACGGCAATCGCCAGCACCTGTAACCAGCGTTCTCTGGCGTCACGATAAGACCATTTAAGCCAAAATTTGAGGTTCATCATTTCACCCCCTTTACCAATGCAACTCAGCAATGGGCGCTTTACCTGCTTCTGGCGCACCATCTCGCACAATTTCGCCACTGCTCAACTCAATCACACGATCCGCAATCCGAGAGATTTCCCGGTTGTGCGTCACAACGAGTACCGTTCGCCCGTTGCCTGCTTGGGATCG
Source organism: Chloroflexota bacterium (assembly GCA_024434115.1). Classification (GTDB taxonomy): domain Bacteria; phylum Chloroflexota; class Anaerolineae; order Aggregatilineales; family J027; genus CFX10. The sequence goes on along the minus strand of QMIT01000001.1, from coordinate 23,973 downwards.
TAAGAGCTGCAAAATCTGGACGCCCGTCTTGAAATCCAATTCACCCGTCGGCTCATCGGCTAACAAAACAGGATTGCCAGTCGCCAGCGCCCGTGCAATTGCCACCCGCTGCTGTTCACCACCGGATAATTCATGCGGGAAATGGTGATAGCGGAGGCCGAGACCCACACTGTCGAGTACCGCCCGCGCAGTAGGTTGAACACCCCGTTTGTAGTGCATATCGAGTACAAATTGGACATTTTCCTCGGCGGTTAGGCTGGGGAAGAGGTTGAAGCTTTGGAAGATAAAACTGACCGTGTTACGTCGGAAGTCAAATTGTTTTAAGCGACTCATGGCGGTGATGTCTTGATCAGCGACGGTAATAATACCCTCAGTGGGTGTGTCTAGGGCGCTGATCATATTAAGAAGGGTTGTTTTGCCGCTGCCTGATGGCCCCAAGACCACTACAAATTCGCCCTCTTCGATATTCAATGACACATCATTTAGGGCCGTAACGGTCACGGCGCCCATCTGATATTTCTTGGACACATGCTTTAGCACTATCATGGCGCTACCTCCATCTGGATACTCCCCGGTGGCAGTTGAGATAGCGGCGATGTGGGGATTTTCTCTCTAAATAAAAACTGCTTTACTCAAAACGCTGCACAATCTTGTTCAGGAGGGTTGTCAGGGTCGTTACTTCCTCATCCCCTTCCAAAGCCTGAATCACCTTAGTGGCAATCATTTGATCCACCCGATCATGTTCGGCCTTAATCTCCCAACCTTTGGTCGTCAATGCTAACCCATAGGAACGGCGGTCCCGATGACTAATCACTCGGTTCAGCAATCCTCGCTCCTCCAAACGATTGATTGCGCTGGTAAGGGTGCTATTGGGAATATGAAGTTCACTGCATATCTCCTTCAAAATAATATCGGGCCGTTCGGCGATGAGTTTGAGAATATGTAAATCAAGTTGCGCCATGCCACGCAACGCTTTTGACCATGTACCAAGTTGATCCAGCCGAATACCCCAAGTGATTTGGTGCAATAAATCACTGATCACTTCTACTTGGGTAGACGAAGGTGATGTCTCTTCTCCGGTGGGCATTTTTCACTCATGCTTTCCTATGTACGAAGTACGAATTGTACGATCTTCAAATACTACGATAGTCGTACTAATATTGTACCACGCCGCTTATTTTTGTCAATGAGGGGCAAATTTTGTAGATTGCAGAGGAGGAAAATGGGGTTCGATTGATCGAGGAGCAAGGCTTCCGGGTGGTGAAAATGCGTTGGCAGGCTACTTTCTAACCGGGCGTGTCTGGATGCAAAGCCTCCACAAGTTCTTCAATAAGCGCATCTGCCGCAATTTGAACAGGCAACGAAATACCCTCCCCCAATGATACATCAAAGGGTTGGATAGCCAGTAAACCGATGTAGCATTGGAGGCTCGTTGCGAGATAACTTACCAACAGGGAAAGTGGCAAGGTATGGGTAGAGGCACTGACGCCCTCAATATCTTCAGGCACTATCCATCGCACCGTGCCCGGCAGTGCATCAAAATTCGCACTATCTATGAGAATGACCAAATCGGGTTCAAATCGCCGGAGCAGCCCCGTACAGCTTTCAGGGGCTATCCCGGCAGCAATGATCTGAACAGTGTCGCATCCCACCAACCGCGCTGACAGGCGTGTGGCAATCAGTTCCCCCACCCCGTCATCGCGGCAAAGTACATTCCCAATCCCCACAATCGCGGTTTTCAGTGGATGGTCAGGCGGGAGAGTTGGATGCAGAATCTTGTGAAACAAATCCTTCCAAGACTCGTTCGACATTGGGTGCATCTCCATAATAGACCGTAAAAGCCTGTTTATGGAGCGCGGCATTCTCCCATTCCTCAGGCGACATCGTTAGGCAGCTAAAACGACAATTGACCACACACTGCCCACAATAGATGCAGCGATCCGCGTGATAACATGCTACAAACTGCTTGGCGGTCTTGTCAATCGTGATAATCTCAATCGCATTGGCTGGACATTCTTTGCTACATAAACAACATCCGGTACAACCATCTGGGGTCCAATGAAGCGTGCCACGTAAGCGTTCCGGCGTGGGTGTTCGTTCGATTGGATAACGCTGTGTAGCGGCCCGCCGAAAAAGCGAACGAAGAGCATCTTGCAGCAGGGTATGACGTTTCATGCCTGTACTCCTTCCCAGATAACCAGTACCAGCCATTGAGCCAACACCAACAGTACGCCCCAGCGCCACCACAACCCAACCGTCTGATCAATCCGTAAACGGGCCACCAGTGATTGAATCCCTACTAGAATGAGAAGCAGTAAGAGCGTTTTTAGGACAAACAACGGCAGTCCACTGACACCGCCCATGTAAAACGCCGCCACCATCGTTAGCCCAACGACGAGTTCAACATGCCGCCCCAATCGAAACAGCGCCAAGCCCCGTCCGCTGTATTCGGTCAACGCCCCCGCAACGATTTCGGTTTCGGCTTCCGGCGCATTAAATGGTGCGATTTCGAGCTTGCCTAGCAATCCAATCAACGCCACCACAAAGCCGACGGGCTGGACAATCAACAGCCATTGCCCATCGGCGTCCGCGATGATCTCGTTGATTTGCCAACTACGGGCCGCCACTGCCGGGCCAAGCATCGCCAACAGGAAGGGCGCTTCATACGAAAACAATTGGGTCAACGTGCGGGTCGCCCCTACCAATGAAAAGCGATCCGTTGTGTTTGCTCCCGCCAGTCCAGTGCAAACGGTAAGCAGGCTCAACAGATAGAGCGCCACAATCAAATCACCTTTAAAGCTGTACAATGGGTCGAACCCCGCCAACGGCACATAGAGTGCGGCGGTCAACGCCCCTGCCAGTGCCAAAATGGGCAAGCCAATGAATAGCAGGCGGTTGCTGTCTGCCGGAATCACTTCCTCTTTGACAAGGAGTTTGGCAATATCGGCATAGGGTTGAAACCAACGCGGGCCAACACGATTTTGTACCCGTGCCATCAGTTTGCGGTCTATCCACTCATAACTCATACCCAGCGCCAGCACGAACAAGCCGCCGGGGAAAAACATCAGCGTGAGCAAATCTTGAATGGTCTTCATCTTCACCTTCGGTAGTAATCAATGCCATATTGTCGCAACTGTTTCCATGACCACTGGGCATGTTCCGTGTCGCCGGAATACACCGTCACCATGCGATCATTACACGAGAAACATGGATCAACCCCCGCTAGGATCATCGGTACGTCCGCCAGTTGGCTGCCTATCGCCAGCTCACAGACCGAGGCCAGATTACACAAGGTCGGGGTTCGCACCTTGATGCGTTCTGGCTGATCGCTGCCGTTGCTCTTGATGAAATAAAACAACTCTCCTCGTGGCGCTTCGACCCGACTAACGGTCTCGGCAGGCTTGATTTTACGGGGCATCCGGGTCTGCAAGTCACCGGGGGGTAATTTTTCCAGTACGGCACGAATGAGGCGATACGCTTCAAATAATTCTTGCAGCCGCACCACAAAACGCGCTTCTAAATCACCAGCGGTGGCTGTCACGACCTTCACCGGAAAATCAGGATAGGCGGCATATGGCGCTTCGACACGAATATCTCGTTCCACCCCCGATGCCCGCGCGGTTGGCCCCACCAGACCGAACTGCTCCGCCTGCTCACGGGTGGTCACGCCCACGCCACGAGTCCGTTGCAGCAGGGTCGCGTCCGACGTAACCACATCCACATATTGATGGGTACGCTCCTCCAAAAGCTCAAGCCCCGTGTAAATCTTATCGGTCAATTCCGGGGTGAGATCAAATTTGACGCCGCCGAGCAGATTGGCTGAATAATTGACCCGATTACCCGTCAGGGCCTCCAAAATATCCATGACGGTTTCGCGGTCACGCCACGAATACATAAAGAGGGTATCGAATCCCGCTTCATGGGCCGCCACTCCCAGCCATAGCAGATGACTGTGTACGCGCTCCAATTCGGCCACCACCACGCGAATGGCTTGGGCACGGGGGGGTGCTGTCACGCCAGCCAATTTTTCCACACCCAAGCAGTAGGCGGTGGCATGGACATGTGAGCAAATGCCACAGATGCGCTCCAAGAGGTAGAGATTTTGTACCCAGTTACGCCCTTCGGTGGCTTTTTCGATGCCGCGATGGGCATACCCCAAGCGCACGGATGCCCCTGTCACTTGTTCACCATCCACCGTAAATTCAAAATGGCCGGGTTCTTTGAGGGCGGGATGCTGCGGCCCAATTGGTACGACAAAACGCTGCGGTACAGTAGTATCCATATCCATTTCACTCCTCGTTTAGGACGGCGTCTTTACGGAGCGGATAAACATCGCTGCACCAGTCATCTGGCAAAAACAGCCGATCCGTGTTAGGGCTGTTCCTGAATTCCACTCCAAACATTTCGCCCAATTCGCGCTCATAGACATTGGCATAAGGGATGATGGGACAAATGCTTTCCACACTTGGAATTGGAGTACGCGGCACTGAGATTCGTAGTGTCAGGACTGCCGCCCCCGCGCCAAAATGATAGAGCATTTCAAGCTGATCCTGCGTGACCTGATCTAACCCGGTGATCGCCATTAGATAGCCCCAGCGTGCGGCGACTAGATTGCTGACTACCCCGCTCAGATTTTCTGGCGCAAGCGTCACATCCAGACGGTTCTCTTCAGGACGAGTGCTGGTATAACCTGTCAGCAATGCTTCGGCACTTTTTAACGCCTCTTGCGTATCCATCAACCTGCCTCCTGTATGGCTTCTTCAAGCACCGGGTTTTTGAGGTGGCCCAACAACTTCACCACACCGTCGAGAATTGCTTCGGGGCGCGGGGGACAGCCGGGAATATACACATCTACTGGAATCACCTCATCAATATGCCCGATGACGTTATAACATCCCTGAAACACCCCGCCCGAAATCGCACATGACCCCACCGCAATAACAAATTTTGGCTCCGGCATCTGCTCATACACACGCAGCAGGCGATCTCGTGCCTGCCGTGTAACTGGCCCGGTGCAAATCAACACATCGGCGTGACGTGGGCTGCCCTCGAGCTTGACCCCAAAACGCTCGGCGTCATAACGGGGAGTCAGGGTTGCCAAGATTTCAATATCACATCCATTGCACGACCCCGTGTTAAAATGCACTACCCAAGGCGAATTGACCCTTGCCCATGTTCTAAACTCATCTACCACGTGCTGCCATGTCATCTTAAGCGGCCTCCCTCGATTCCAGAATCAACGCTAGTAACGACACCATGACCCCCGCCAGAAAAATGCCCGCCATCGGGGTCAGCGTACTTGTACCTGCTACTAATACCCCTAAGTGCACGACGGCAAAAAACAGGGCTACCACGAAAAAGGGGCGATAGCCGGGAACCGCCGGACGGGTGGCGGGTGCTTCACCGCTGGCATAACTGCTCGATTTATTGATGGACGCTTTTTCAGGAGCCAGCCAGCGCCCAAGCATTGATAGACCCCAAACCAGTCCGAGATAAATCAGAAACGCAATCGGCGGTTGCAACAACAAATCGTTCATCTCACCCTCCAAACGCGGTTAACAGGACGCGGGCGGCTGGTTCAAGCGCACCATGCAGCAGTCCCGGATACACACCGATGACCACAATCGCCCCCGACAACACCAGCAAAGACAGTCCCATTAGGGGTGGGACAGCGCGACCTTGCTCCATTTCAACTTGGGTCTGCCGGGAATAGAGCACATTGATAATGGGGGCATAATAGGCCAGCGACAAAACGCTGTTCAGCGCCGCAAAGATGACTAGCAAGGTAATCAATGGCTCATGAACCGCAATGCCTGCCGCAAAAATCTGCCATTTAGACATAAACCCGGCCAGCGGCGGCAGCCCACCTAAACCCAACAAGGCTAGACTGAGCGCTAATGCAATATACGGATAGCGCCGTGATGCACCACGCAAATCACTGATTTGGAGAGGCTGATGTGTCTCAAGGCTGTAGATAAAGGCGCCAACTGCCAAGAATGCGAGGCCTTTCATCAGGGCATGGTTGAAGAAATGGAACAGCCCGCCCTCAAACCCATTGAGTGTTTGTGCATAGATGCCGACGCCAATCCCGAACACCATATACCCCATCTGGCTAAGACTAGAATAGGCCAACAGGCGTTTTATCTGGGTCTGGCGCAGGGCCAGCAAATTCCCGACCAGCATGTTGACGACGCCAAAGGCAATCAGGAGTGTTCCCCACGAAAACGCGACACAGGTTAAGGCGCGGAGCAAAGCGATGAGAGCCACCTCGATGACTAAGCCGGACAGCAAGGCACTGATGCCACTGGGGGCTTGGGCATGGGCATCCGGCAGCCAAGTATGAAACGGCACGAGCGCCATCTTGACCCCAAATCCGGCTATAAACAGGCCTCCTGCCGCCCACAACAATGCCGAATCTTGGTTCAATTGGGCAATTTCCTGCAAATCCAGCGTGCCTGTTTCGGCCAGTACGAAAGCAATCCCCAACAGGATAAACGCCGACCCAAGCGCACTTTGTACAATATACTTGACCCCAGCTTCCAGCGAGGCTGGCTGTTCCCGGTAAAACGCCACCAAGAATGAGGCTGAAATCGCCATTGCCTCGAACCAGACCCACACGTTAAACAAATCGCGGGTGCAAACCAACCCCATCATGGTGCCAAGCAGCATCAGCACAAGAGCATAATACTTGTCCGCCGAGACTTCCCCGGCCATATAATCCAGCGAATAGATGACCGTCAATGTACCCAGTGTCAGAATTGCGCCGCAGGCCAACAGGCTAAGGCCGTCGAGTTGTAGCTGGATCATACCCACGCGATAGGTCAGCGTGCCATCCCGGTCAAATTCATTGGCTGCTACGCCAAAAACACCCCATGCCAGCGCCAAAATCAACAGCGCCAGCCAACCCGGATGAATTTTGCGATTTAGGCGCTCAACGAGGTACGCTGCCGGAGAAAGAGCCAGCGGCAGGGCAATCAAAGTTGCTACCGAGTTCGTCTCCATATCAGACCTCCACCGCCACATAAATTAAGATCGCCACCAACCCCGCAACAATCCCCCAGATATTCCAGTTGAGTTCGCCAGTCTGGGTCGAGCGCAGGCGTTCGGCGAGGGTACTGGTACTCCGCATGACCACACGATTGAGGGCCTCGAAGCCAAAATCTTGACTGGCGATCTGGCTAAGAAACTGCAACCGGGCAATGAGCCAACCGAGCCGATGGTGAAACCCCCATAGCAGGAAGCCAAGCGCCACACAAACAAGCGCCAGCGCCGTAATCGGGGCAGTCATGACATCTGAAATAACATCACGGGTCGTTTCGGAGTGGAGATGGTGATAGGGCAACGTTTCAGCCAACATCTTGCTTAAAGGCGAGGCCAGCAGCCAAGTGGTCAGGGAGCCAACCGCCAAAATGCCCAATGAAATTCGCATGGCGGAGGGCGCTTTGTGTACTTGAGCGGAAAATCGGGGCGTGCCCGCAAAGACTAACCAGACCAATCGGAGCGTATATAAGGCGGTAACGCCCACGCCAATCAGCAGTCCAACCAAAAAAACGGGCGATGTATCTTCTACACCCTGTTCCAGAATCAGTTCTTTGCTCCAAAAGCCGTTCATGCCGGGGATACCGACCAGCGCCATCGCGCCGATGACAAAGGCGACTGTGACCTGTGGCATGGCACGCCACAGCCCTCCCATCTGCCGCATATCGCGGGTGCCGACACTATGAATCACGGCCCCAGCACCCAGAAATAGGAGCGCTTTAAATACGGCATGGCTCAACAGATGAAACTGACTGGCAAAGATTCCACCAGCCCCCACCGCAAAAACCATATACCCTAACTGGCTGATGGTGGAATAGGCAAGGACACGCTTGAGATCATTGGCAACCAACGCCATGAGCGCCGCCAACAGTGCCGATACGATCCCCACCGTCATGACGGCAGTTGTCCAGCCCGTCACATCTTCAAAGGCCGGATAAAAACGTGCCAGCAGATAGACCCCAGCGTTCACCATCGTGGCCGCGTGAATCAGAGCGCTGATGGGGGTAGGAGCTTCCATTGCGCCGGGCAGCCAACTATGAAAAGGCACTTGGGCGGATTTTGCCATCGCCGCGATCAAAAAACTAAACGCGATCAGGCTCAATTCGGTCTTGGGCAGGGTTTCGGCCCGTGCCAGCAACACCGCGATTTCATCCGTGCCGAAGCGTCCATAGGCCGTCAGCGCCCCAATCAGCAGCCCAATACCGCCTAACTGGGTAATGACCAGCGCCTTTAAGCCGCCTGCCACTGCCGCCGGATTATCATGGTCAAAAGCAATCAGGGCATAGGAGCAAAGGGCGGTGATTTCCCAGAAGCAAAACATCAGCAGCAAATTGCCCGCCAGTACCAAGCCCGCCATCGTGCCAATAAAAATGAGCACCAGCCCATAGTAGCGACTTAGGCAGGCTTCATGCTCCATGTAAGCGACGGAGAAGATCACGGTCAGGCTACCAATGATGGCCGCAATCGCCGCCAGCAGGACACCCAGACCGTCCGGCACCAAAATAAAGTCACCAAATATGCCGCCGACGTGCAGACGCAGCGCGACCTCGGTTGAATAAGAGGTTAGCAGCCCAATCGAAACGGCTGCGGTGAGGAGGGACGCAATCACCGCGATCCCATGCTGCCGTTTTGGAGAATCACCGGGCACTAGCCAGACGATCAATGCTCCCAGCCACGGCAACCCAATGGTGAGACCAACCAACCAAGCTGTCATCGCTCACCTCCGTAGATTCGACAGTTCCCTAGCATCTAACGTGCCGAGGCGCTGTTTCACTTGAATGACCAATGCGAGACTGATGACGGCGACCATCGTGTCGGCGACGATGATAGTTACAATCAGGCTTTGTGCCAATTGAACCTGTTCGCTCATCGTCCCAGCAACGGCAAACGCGATAATCACCGCCTTGCCGATAATTTGAAGCGCGATCACAATTTTGATTAGATGGTGTGTCAGCAGCAGTCCGTATACACCCACACCGAACAGGATTACCACCCCTACCAGTGTCAGTTCTGCCTCGGTCATACCAGTTCCCTTTCCGCCTCTAAAATTGGCTCATCCTCCAACATTGCCACATGCTCAGTGATGAGGATCGTCTCATCCAGTGGGCGCGGCGCGGCATGATGTTGTACCGCAGCGGGCAATTTTTGATCTGCCAGCAGTCCTAACAGGCTTAACACCGCGCTGAAAATGATGACAATCTGTAACAAGACATCGAGGGCGCGGTCTTCCCACAGGATTGTGCTAAATGTGGCAGTATCCTTTGCACCGGGCTGTGTTTCTGGCAGTGGCAGGATAATCCAGAGCAGTAACAAAAGGACTGTGATGAGAGGGAAACGGCGTAGAATCTTCTTCCAGAGGGTATCGTGATTGTGAAGCGTTTCTTCACCCGCGATACTGATGGCGAACACGAGTAATACGGCGACCAAACCCGCCCCAACGCTAATTTCGATGACGCCTGCCTGTGGTGCATCCAGTGTAAAAAGAACGATGGTGGTTAATGCACTTACGCTGGCTAACCAGAGGACAGAGAGTAGCAAGTTCGTGGTTCGGATCGCTTGGAATGCGCAGAATGCTGCAATCAGCAGTAGACCCAACTTATCCAACTCATACTCCTATCTCAAATTTAGTTTGAGAATTTTTTCACAATTAGATTGTACCCCTGCTGCATGGTAGACGACAACGCTATATGTCATCAGATTTGTGTTGTCATTGATATGCAGGGGATTATGGAGTATCTAGTTCAAACCATCTGTCGTGCGAAAACTGTTCGTCAAAATGGGTACATCGGTGCTGATATGCCGACCACTCGGATTATTCACATGTATGATGCGATTATGTCGAGCATTACGGAAAGGAGGTGTTGTGCCTTGAATAGCTCGTTTTAATCTCCCCAAAGGATGGCCTCTAGGAAAGAATTGCGGAATTTACCCTGTGGGTCATAGTGTTGAAGCAGTTCCCGAAACTGTGGTAGCTTTGGATGAAATGATTGGATACGGTGTGGTGACGTGGCAAACAGTTTGCCCCAATGGGGTCGGGCATCAAACGCTGCCAGTTGAGCTTCTAGGTGGGGCAACAATTGGCTTACAGCCGGCCAATCTGGTTTCCATGTAAAGTGGATGGCAACGGAGTCTTGCTGATAACAGGGACTCATCCACAGTTTGTCAGCAGCGATGCTGCGTATCTCCGACACCAATAAGTGGGGCGCTATCTGATTCCTCAGTGTCCCTACGGCCTGAATCGCCTTAATTGCATGGTCACGCGGGACAAAATATTCGGACTGCAACTCATTGCCAGCGCTTGGAACTGCATCCATGCGGAAGTGAGGTAGACGTTCATGCCATGCACCCCCAATCCCAAGTTGATCCGTACAGGACTCAGCCGAGAAACCAGCGATAGGGTGTTTCTGATGGGTGGCAGGTGTCGCGCCATAGAAATCAGATGGCTGACTGAATGAACCACGATCACCAGAACGATCCTTTAACCAGACTTGATTGATATGATCTCCTTGCCAATCGGTGAATAGGCTAACACTATAGGCATTCGACATGATTTCATCGAAATGTGTTTCTAGCTGCGCCATAGGAAGACGCTCGTAGACGACTTGAGTTATTTCAAAAGCAGGAAGAACATCTAGGGTAAGGCTCACGATCACGCCCAATCCACCTAAATGAACTACTACCCCTTCAAAAAAATCGGGGTTTTGTTCCCGTGATAATCTGACTAGTTCACCAGTGGCGGTGACAAATTCCATACCGGATACCGCTGCCGCTAAATTCTGATTACCATCCCCCGAACCATGTGTTGCAGTCGCGCAAGCTCCCACCACTGAGATATGGGGTAATGAGGCAAGATTGGGCAACGCCAGTCCCCCGGCATGAAGCGTGCGAGACAATTCAGCATACGTCACACTTGCGCCCAACGACACCTTCCTTTCCTCGTGATGGATGGTGATCGACGACGGATAGTGTTCAAGCGAAATCAGGGTGTCAGGCGAATCCGCGATCCCATTGAACGAATGCCGCGTCCCGATGACCCTGATTTTCTGGTGTTGCTTTACAAGGGATTGAATTTGCTCAATGGTTGTGGGATAAAACACATTACATGCGTTGTATTCGTAGTTTCCGGCCCAGTTTTTTATTTTCATAATCCCCCTCTTGCTTTTTATAGCCGTAGTTTACTCCTTTTGATAAGTCGCTTACCAATTGAATCCACAGTAGGTCAAACTAGAGTTAATGAATGATAAAAAACCACTCGCCTAGAATACCCGCCCCCGGAATTAGGTATTGAGTACGATTAACCGAAAATTTTGCGTGTTTAGCTTCAGGGACTTCGGGCGTTTGGGTCTCTCGCCTGACATTTTGCCTAACAGAAAAAGTGATTTCCTTGACAGAAAATTATCCCGTGTGTTAAAGTGAATACGATTGCGTGCATACGATTGCATGAATCATCAGAGCCAGAATTTACACAGCAGACTTGCTCAAAAACACTTACGGAAATTTTATATGACTGCGCTGCTCGAGGCCGTTAACATCACGAAGCAGTTCCCCGGCACACTCGCACTCGACCATGTGAACGTGGAGTTGAGGGCGGGTGAAATTCATGCCATTATGGGCGAGAATGGCGCGGGTAAAAGCACCCTCATGAAAATCCTCGCGGGTGTGCATAGTCCCGACACAGGTGAAATCCGTTTTGAGGGTCGCCCAATCACCATTGTTAATCCCCACGACGCCCTCCGACATGGCATCAATATTGTCTATCAAGAATTAAGCCTAGTACCCGCGTTGACGGTAGCCGAAAATATCTATCCGGGGCGCTTGCCAACCAATATTTTTGGCATGGTGCGCTACCCTACCCTGTTTCGGAATACCACCCAGATGTTAAGCCAATTGAACGTCGCGGTGGAGGCCCGGACACGGGTCGAGTCCCTTTCGATTGCCAATCAACAACTCGTCGAAATTACGAAAGCTATTTCCTCCAACTGCAAAGTCTTGATCTTAGATGAACCGACTTCCGCCCTAACCGATTATGAGGCGGATATTTTGTTGGCGTTTTTGCGGCGACTGGCTGCCAGTGGGGTCGGCATTTTATATATCAGCCACAAATTGAACGAAATCTTTGCACTGGCAGATCGTATTACGGTGCTGCGCGATGGTAAACACGTCGGCACGAAAAATACAAGTGATGTAACCCCCGACGAAATCGTACGCATGATGGTCGGACGCGACCTCGGTCATATGTATCCCCCCAAAAGCCAACAGGCGGGAGATGCCCTATTGGAGGTAAAAATTTTTCGACGGCATGGTGCGTCGCAATATAACAGTTTCGAGCTGCACAAAGGTGAAATTCTTGGCTTCGCGGGGCTAATTGGATCGGGGCGGACAGAATTGGCCCGTGCCGTATTTGGAGCAGAACCCCATGCGGAGGGCACAGTCATCTTAAATGGGTCACCTGTCCATATTCAGTCTCCCAAAAAGGCCATCAAGCTGGGCATTGGTTATTTGCCAGAAGACCGTAAAGCAGCGGGCTTATTTCTTGAAATGAGCCTAAAGTGGAATATGGAAGCCACCGTCATTCAAGACGTGAGCGCGATAGGGTTTGTCTCTGCCCCCAAAGAGCGTGAATTAGCCGAGCAATACATCCGCAAATTGAACATCAGCACCCCCGGCATTGAACAAGAAGTGCAGCGTTTAAGCGGCGGCAATCAACAAAAAGCCCTTGTCGCCAAGTGGCTCTCTATCCAGCCCAAAATCTTGATTGTGGATGAACCCACGCGAGGCATTGATGTGGGGGCGAAACGTGAAATTCACTTTTTGCTCAGGTCGCTGGCCGAAAGCGGCGTTGGTGTCATCATGATTTCGTCGGAGTTGCCGGAAATTTTAGGGATGAGTGATCGTGTGCTCGTGATGCACGAGGGCTCAATCGTAGCGGAATACAGTGCAACCGAAGCAACGGAAGAAAAGATTGTGCGTTCGGCAAGTGGACAGCCAGCAGAAATAGAGCTTGACATTGAAATTTCAAAGACTGAAATCATTTAACAAACGGGAGTCATAAATCTGTGGAGACCACGACGCTGATGCGTAAACCTCTGATGGAACGCTTTTCGATAAAAAATATCACAGCCAGCCTGCTCCAATTGTTATTACAGATTGCGCGAGCCAGAGAATTCTCTTTAGTCATCATGCTTATTTTGATTGGGTGCGGGTTACATCTTTATACAGGTGAGTTTTTTAATAGCTTTGGCAAGGAAATGGAACGTGCCGCCAAAAATGGGCGACTCATCAGCGAACTGGATTCACGCCTCTCGTATGCGATAGACGAAGGGCGGTTTTTTACCGAGGCCAATTTGCGGGCGGTTGGGTTGGGATTTGCGGCCTCTGCGATTATGGTTTTTGGCATGACGGCGGCATTAGTGTCTGGCGGATTTGATCTCTCGGTGGGATCGGTTTATGCGCTGGGTGGCGTCGTCGTAGCAATGGCGCTGCGAGATGGACATAATGTGGGCACAGCAATCCTCTATGGGGTGGGCGTTGGGGTCTTGGCGGGTGCGGTGAATGGCCTGCTGATTACATGGGCCAAAATCAATCCGTTTATTGCCACGCTTGGCATGTTGGGCATTGCACGCGGGTTAGGTCTCGTCTTGACCAAAGGTACACCCGTCACCGTCGCCTTTGAAGATTTCCCTTCCTTTGTAGACCCGCTGGGGCAAGGCGTGACCAAAGGGTTTCCCAATCTCATTATCATCGGCATTGGCACCATCATCATTGGCGATATATTGATGCGGCACTCGGCACGATTCCGCCAAATTTATTATGTGGGCGGCAACGAAGAAGCAGCGCGGCTCTCCGGCATCAATGTGCGGCGCGTGAAAATCGGCGTTTATATCCTTTCCGGGATGCTGGCAGCGCTGGCGGGTGTCCTTTCGGTGTCGCGGTTTACAGTGGCCGACCCCGGCGCAGCGACAGGCGAAGAACTGCGGGTGATTGCGGCCTGTATCATCGGCGGGTGCAGTTTACGCGGCGGCAAAGGGACGGTGTTGGGTGGGTTGTTGGGCCTGATTTTTGTGGCTCTCATCAACAACGCCATGATTCTGACCAAAGTGCCCGTCTATTATCAACAACTGACGATGGGCATCGTGCTGTTATTGGCAGTAGGACTGGACACGCTCGGCCAACATTGGGCTGAAATCAAAACCACTGTACGTCATTGGTGGTTCCGACTTAAAAATTTGGTGAACCACGTGGCAAGCGGCGGTCTTTTTGCAAACAGCAAATCAAAGCCGTCGTGAGGCCCATTAAACAACGAAATTCTCCGAGATCCTAATTGCGTCGTGGAGGAACAGACCGTTTCTCCCTCTACGCAAGAGGATTTGGCTAGAGTCGCTGGCAAAATACGCCAGCCCATAGGTGGTGCGTTCACGGGAGGGGTATCAAGCCGGCTGAACACCTTTCGTAGCGTTAACAAAGCAGAAAAACAACAACTTAGAAGGAAAGGGTTCAAAAAGTGGACAGACGAGATTTTCTTAAGGCTTCAACGCTTACAACGGCAGCGGGCGTTTTGGCGATGCACGGCCTGAAACCCGCAAAGGCGCAAGACGGCGAAACCTATTATATGGTCAGTTTTGTTTCCGGAATTGATTATTGGAAAGGCTGCTATCGGGGAATGCAAGATGCGGCGGCGTTTCTAGGTGTAGAAGCCATCTACACGGGGACGCCCGAATATGACATCACAGCGGAAGTGCGCGTGTTGGAAGAAACCATCGCCCAACAGCCTGCTGGTATCGCCCTGACGGTCATTAACCCCGAAGCCCTTGTCGCACCGATTAACAGTGCCATTGATGGTGGGCTGCCACTGATTACCTTTGATGCTGATTCTCCATTAAGCAAACGCTATGCCTTCCTCGGTACGGGCAACTATGCCGCAGGAGTCATCGCTGCTCGTTATTTAGGGCCGCTAATGGGATCGGGCAAGGCCGCTGTTTTAACTGTGCCGTCGCAAGGCAACCTGCTGGAGCGCACCAATGGATTCATTGATACCCTCCACGCCGAATTCCCCGACATCGAAGTGGGTGAAGACCTGATAATTGACAACGAAAACAATACCACCGTCAGCGCCACCAAACTGTCGGCCCTCCTCCAAGCTGAATCCGACATCAAAGGCGTTTTTAGTACCAATGCCCCCGCTGCTGTGGGAGCTGCCCAAGCCATCCGCGAGGCAGGCATGTTGAGTGATATTCAACATATCGGCTTCGATACTGACGAGGGCACCCTTGACCTGATTGACCGGGGTGAACTGGGTGCGTCATTGGCGCAGGGCACTTGGCAAATGGGCTTCTGGGGCATGATGTTTTTGTACATGGTAAAACATGGCAACATCAAATCAGTGGCAGACTGGCAAGCTGCTGGCATTTCCCCCCTACCCCCTAATGTGGATACGGGCGTGGTTGTTGTTAATCAATCCAACAGCCAATACTGGCGTGCCAGCTAGGATTGGAAAGGGCAGAGATTTTTTGAGTTCTACCCCAAAAACTCTGCCTTGTTTTCGTATCGCATCAGATAAAATAGGCAATCATAAGGTGAAATCAACCGGATTTCCCAACGACGGTGCTGAATTTTGGTGCGATGTATCAGGCAAGCGCCCTCTATAAATTTGACACTGATTAACAAGATAATTCCCAAATTCTCCTTACGAATCCCTCCCGTAAAAAGGAGGGATTTTTAAAACTTCAAAAAAGGAAAACGCTTATGCGTGTGATTGTCATTGGGGGCAGCGGGCACATTGGAACTTATCTGATCCCTATGCTGGTCGAAAAAGGCCATACAGTCGTGAATGTTTCACGCGGACAGCGCGGGCCATATCTGCCTCATCCCGCTTGGAATGCAGTAGAGACCGTTCATCTTGACCGTGAGGCGGCGGAACAAACTGGCAGTTTTGGGCGGGCGATCCGTGACCTAAAACCGGACATCGTGATTGATCTTATTTGTTTTACCGAGGCCAGCGCCAAACACCTTGTCGAAGCCTTGCGCGGTCAAATTCATCATTTTTTGCACTGCGGCACGGTTTGGATACACGGGCATACCACCCATGCCCCTGCCACCGAAGATCAACCACGCCATCCGTTTGGTGAATATGGCATTCAAAAAGCGGCGATTGAAGCCTACCTGCTCAAGCAAGCACGGCAGCAAGGTTTTCCGGCAACGATGTTGCATCCGGGGCATATCGTTGGGCCGGGCTATAACCCGCTAAATCCGGCGGGAAATTTTAATCCAGAGGTATTTAGCTGTTTGGCACGCGGGGAGGAATTGATCTTGCCCAATCTTGGTTTAGAAACGGTGCATCATGTCCATGCGGCGGATGTCGCCCACGCCTTTATGCAAGCCATTGCCTATTGGAACAACAGCATTGGCGAAAACTTTCATGTGGTCTCCCCCCAAGCCATTACGCTGCGCGGCTACGCCGAAGCGATGGCGGCGTGGTTTGGTCAGCCCGCGAATCTCAAGTTTTTGGGATGGGAAGAATGGCGCAAAACCGTTTCCGAAGCAGACGCCCTTGCGACTTGGGATCATATTGCCCACAGCCCCAATGCCAGCATCGCTAAAGCCCAGCGGCTGATTGATTATCGTCCGTGTTATAGCTCCTTACAGGCCGTGTATGAGGCCGTGAGTTGGCTGATTGAAAATAAACGCATCACTATCTAGGGCATATACAAAAAATCGGTCTTTTTTAGCGCCGCATGTTCTTAGATAATTGAGGCGGTAAACTTACAGACAGAAGAGATTATGACAAAAAAGAACGACAAACCCAGACCGACTAACCCCACCATGCACGATGTTGCGCGATTGGCAGGTGTATCACAAAGCACCGTTTCACGAGTATTGAGCACCAGTACATCGCAGGTACCCATTAGCGAAGAAACTCGCCAGAAGATTTTAAACGCGGTGCAGGAACTAGGTTATCAACCGAATATGACGGCGCGGAGTTTGCGTACCCAGCGTTCACAAATGATTGCCATCATGATCGGGGATATTTCCAATGCGTTTTATCACCCCATTGTCCGGGCGATTCAAGATGTGGCCCGCGCCCGTGACTATGATGTCCTCATTTCTAACAGCGATCATATGTATGAAAACGAGCGTCGCTTTTTGGACGCCGTTCTGCGCCGCCCAGTAGATGGCATTGTGATGGCCCCCCATCGCCTTTCAACCGAGGAGCTAGACCAGTTTATCCTGCGAAGCCATGTTCCGGTAATTGCGCTCGGCGCTCAAGTTGAACATACCTTGATGGATGTAGTCGGCGGCACCAGCGAACCGGCCACCTATGAGGCTGTTACGTGGCTGATTCAAGAAAAGGGACATCGGCGGATCGGTTTCATCAGCACTACTGACGATATGCCCCCCGGGCCAGCACGTTGTAATGGCTATCAGCGGGCTATGCTTGAGGCGGGTTTGCCAATTGAGCCGGGATTTATCTTAAGACACGCTTTTACCTTAGAAGGCGGGCGTCGTGCGATGCGGGAATATCTCGCCCAACCGAATCCGCCCACCGCCATTTTTGGAGCGAATGCGTTGATGGCGATTGGGGCTATTTCCGAGGCACAGACTTTAGGCTACCGTGTGCCCCAAGATTTTGCGATTATGGGCTTCGATGACATCCCAGAGGCGACCATTATTCACCCCCATTTAACTACCGTCGTGCGCAATTTACCAGAAATTGGGGTGCAATTGGCCGAAATCTTGTTTGAACGGATTGACGGTGAGGTGTCTGGCCCCGGGCGTTTTTTTCAAAGCAAATGGAGGTTAGTGGAGCGTGAGTCGGTTTAGTGGTTCATCCCATAGAATCTACCCCTCTACATGCTCCCCGATCATAAAATGTTGACGACACCCGCCGAAGAAACAGTCTGGTTATTAGGGTCTTCTATCGAGGTCATCCAGCCTAACCTAACGGTTGCGATTGAGCCGATAGCAGTCCGTAATAACATTGCGGGCCATTTGATACAGCCAGCCAAGCGGTCTAAGAGCATCACCCAGTTGGTGTTGTTTTTGATAGGCCTTAACAGCACACCTTGCAACAAATCTTCCGCGTCCATTGGATTTTCAATGCGGCGATGAATAAAGCGGTTGGGTTCATGGCGATAGTGTTCCTACCTATCCGGTGTAAGCTCCATCATATCCCGTATGGGTCGGCAACTAAATCGTGTACAAAGCAAAATGGTTGTCAAATGAAGCCGATAAATAATTCGGATTTGTAGTACCACTAGACGAAACAAGACTCAGCTATTCTGCTCATTTCTTGGGCAGAGGCATTTTCTTTCTTTAGATAAAACAGTGGTGCGCGACGATTGCCAAGATTTGTCGTCTCATTACCAGTGTATCTCGCGGTAACCAGAATCAATGGAATGTGCCTAAGCGCGACATTATCGAGCAATAACCGCTCAGACTCTGCCCCTTGGGGATCGGTCGCATCTAAAATCAACAGGTCAGGCAGCATTAGATCAGCTATCTCAACAAACATCTTATTCGCTGCAACCATTTCGACAATATACCCTTCACGTTCAAGTGCCTTTTGCCAAGAGAGTGTAAGCTCCGATTCAGAACACGCTAGCAGGACAAACCGAACGTTGAGACTGGTAGAGTCATCATGGGAGGAGTCAAAAATCACCGAACGTCGCGCGGTATGTAAGGGGGGTTCATTCGAAACTGTGGTTTTAAGTAGACTTTGTTGGGGGGTAGCAATTGGCAACGTAAAATAAAACTTACTCCCTATGCCCACCTCGCTTTCCACCCAGATACGGCCCCCTTGTAGTTCAACTAACTGCTTGCTAATGCTCAACCCCAGTCCACTACCGTGATATTTGCGTGATACGGTCAGATCGCCTCGGTGAAAACGATCAAAGATATTCTGTCGGGCATATTCAGGGATGCCCACACCCGTATCGGCGACACAAACGACTAACTCATTCTCGGCGGAAGAAACCTTCACCCAGATACAGCCCTGCTCGGTGAATTTGGCAGCATTCGAAAGCAGATTGAGCACTACTTGGCGCACATAGATGCTGTCCGCCCATACGAGTGGTAGATTAGCCGGGATGTCCTGTTGGAGTTCGAGGGGCCGCCCATGTAGGAGTGCTTGGGTCGTAGAAATCACTTCATAAAGAACACTCCCCAAATCAAAAGCTGTTTGGTTGAGTTTGATCTGGCCCGCCTCAATCTTACTCTGATCCAAAATATCATTAATCAACCCCAACAGATGCTCACCACTTTTGCTGATCGTGTGTAAATCGCGTTGATATTCGGTGGGCAGGGGAATGGGATAAATATTGAGGTTGGAATCTAGCATCGCCTGTGTTAGGCCAATGATTGCAGTGAGGGGGGTGCATAGTTCATGCGACATGTTCGATAAAAACACGCTTTTGAGTCGGTTGGCCTTATCTGCCTGTTCACGGGCCACCTCTGCTGTGTCAAATAAATCCGCATTCCGAATGGCAATCGCAAGTTGATCGGCCAGACTTTGCATCACCACCATATCATCTTCACTAAAAGCGTCTAATTGATTGCTTTGCAAGTCCAGCACACCCACGATCTTCTTACCGATGCGCAGCGGTAGTACAAGCTCAGAGCGCGTGTCGGGCAGGCTTTGATCAGAAGCACACATAGGGTCTTTTGAAACATCGTTGGCAAGGCGTGCATCGCCATGCAGCGCACACCATCCCACCAGACTGGTTTCATCCAGTGCCAGTCTAATTTCTGGAACTGTGAGTTCGGCATGGTTCTGCGGGGCGCTGCTGCGTAGGATAACTTCATTGGCCTCAGAATTGATCAAAAAAATACCTGTGTGGTAATAGCCAAATCGTTGATAAATAATCTGCGCGATCTGGGTAAGTAGCTCATTACGATCCAGAATAGATGTGACACTCCGCGCAACTTCGGCATGGGCTTGCAACTGAATGGCACGCTGTTGGAGTGTTCGGTTCAGACGATCAAGTTCTTGCGCTTGCCGTTGTACCTCAAAATAGTTGCTTAGTGCCCACACCGCTGGGGTAAGTTTTTCCTCGGCAGATTCCAAAATCACCCGAACAACCGCTTCAACGGTGGTCGCGGCGGTGTGACACTCCGTTACCTTGCGGCCCGCTCTCAAGATTAAAATCCGGTCAGCGATTAGAAATACATCATCCAGATTTTGGGTGACCAACAGCACCGATCCCTGCCGATCACGTGTCTCACGAATGAGCCGCAGAATATGCGGTTTATAGGCCTCAAGGCCATTTATTGGCTCATCAAGCAGCAATAAATCGGGCATCCATATGGTCGCCCGGACAAACGCCACCATCTTCCGTTGGGCACTGGTCAGATCATTAAGAGGACAATCGAGAGGCGGAATTTCAAAATCGAGGCGCAAGAATTCCTTTTCAGCATAGGCCTGCAAGTTTTGCGTATTCCACCAGCCAACCCAGCGGGATAATAGGTGGCGAGCAGAAGGCGGCTGTCCGGCAAAAATATAGGTCAGAGCGCTCATATACTCGGCGATATTGATGTCTTGATGTACTACCCGGATGCCTTGACGAGCCGCACGATAGGAGGGCGATAATCCTACCCGTCTCCCCCGCAGATAAAAACGTCCGGTATCGGGTTTGAGCGTGCCGGAGATCAGTCCAAGCAGCGTTGATTTACCAGAATCTGTATCACCGACGACCCCTATCACTTCGCCCGGATAAATATCCAGATCAAGGTCGCGTAGCGCCTCAATACCGCCGTAACGCTTACATAGTCCGATTGCCTTTAAGAAAGGCTGCCCTGTTTTGTCCATAGCGGGTATTTTACCCTAAACATCCAGCCCACTTCATCAGTTGGGCTGGATTCATAATTGGGGTCGTAGGGGTGCAACGATTCGTTTTCAGCGCAGGGCTTGGCTGGATTTGAGGAAGATTTTCGGATTGCGTGCCAGCCTTAATAGTTTCTTGAAAAATGCACCAGTACGGGGGTCTTGGCGAGCACGGTCAAGGACGATCGCCATAATAATCACAAAGCCAATCGCCGCTGGTTGCCAATAGGCATCAACGCCGCGCAGATTCATCCCATTGCGTAAAACCTGCATGGTGGCCGCGCCAATTAAAGTGCCGATCATGGTTCCTTTACCACCCTTGACACTGGCTCCGCCGATAAACACAGCGGCGATAGCATCAAGTTCGTAACCCTGTGCTGCGGTTGGCATAGCAACACCGAGGCGAGCGGTCATTAAGGTTCCGCCGATACCAGCCATCAGACCAGATAGGGTAAACGCCAGCAGTTTTACGCGCCGTGTATTAATCCCTGAAAGTTGTGCAGCCTGTTCATTGCCACCCAGAGCGTAGATTCGATAACCCCAAATGGTGCGAGACAGAAAAATAGTCATGACAATCACAATTATAATCATGATAATGGTAGGATAGGGCAAATTGTAATCTACAAAGGGAAGCTCCAATTCTCCTTGACCAATCTCTCGGAAATCGCTGTTGAAACCGCGAAAGGGCCATCCCTTTGCCCATCCGTAACATACACCACGTGCGATACTCATCATACCTAAGGTGGCAATAAACGGGGGCAACCCACCCCGAGCGACCAATAAACCGTTCACAAAGCCAATAAACGCCCCCATAGCGCAGCCCGCTAAAAGTGCTACTGGGACATATTGACTGTCTACTACCATGATCTCTCGTCCTGTTTCAGTAATCGTTTTGACTGCCCACGGGGATTGGTCACCGCTGATAAAGTAGGCAGCGGCTAAGCCCGACAGTGCCATGACCGAGCCGGTAGACAGATCAATACCGCCAGCAATAATCACGAGCGATTGACCAAACGCGGCAATGGCAATCCATGAGAAAGCGAGGATCACATTACTAACATTTTGAGGCCCAGTAAAGGTATCGGTTGAACGCCACAGATACACGCACATTACAATCAAAATGACAAAAACACCCGCTTCCTGACCGGATATGATGCTGCGTAACAAGCGGCGAGAGGCCTGACGATTCGTGGAAACGGTGGATTGTTGGTTGTTCATACTGCTAAATCCTCTTTCAAATGATTATGATGCTCCATCACATCTCGCTGCCCGCTGGCATACGCCATAATCCGTTCTTGGGTGGCTTCTTCGCGGCTTAAGATGCCAGCAACACTTCCCTCGTGCATGACGACAATCCGGTCACTCATTGCCAATATTTCAGGCATTTCAGAGGAAATCATGATGATCCCTATACCCTGTCGGGCCAGTTCAACCATCAACGCTTGGATTTCGGCTTTTGTGGCGACATCAATGCCACGTGTTGGCTCATCCAAAATCAGAACTCGTGGGTTTACCATAAGCCATTTAGCCAGCACTATTTTTTGCTGATTGCCGCCGGATAGATTCTTGATGATTTGCTCTACGCTGGGAGTGCGTACCCGTAGTCTCTCTATATAATTCATGGCGGCTTGACGCGAGGCTCGCCGATTGACCCAACCAATTCGGGAAAAGCGGCGCAAGGTGGGCAGCATCATATTAAACAAGACAGTATTTTCTAATACCAGTCCCTGCTCGGCCCGATCTTCAGGCACCAGCCCGATCCCTGCTCGTAGCGCTTGGCTAGGTGATGATAGATGGACAGACTTACCATTAAACCAAATTTTGCCAGCGTCACGATGATCGGCGCCGAAAATCAGGCGCATGGTTTCTGTGCGTCCTGCCCCCACTAGTCCGGCAAAACCTAAGATTTCGCCTCGGTGTAAATCAAACGAGACGTTTCTAACCCGCCCTTTAGCCGTTAGATTTTCCACACGCAAAATCGGTTCGCCGATTTCGACCTGTTCTTTTTGGAAGATGCCCGACACGTCGCGCCCCACCATCATCCGCACGATTTCATCAATGGTGGTTTCTGCTGTTTTGAGCATACCAACGCGCTCGCCATCGCGCAGCACGATAACTCGATCAGTGATTTCCATCACTTCTTCGAGGCGATGCGTGATAAAGATCACCGCCAGTCCCCGTTGACGCAGACTTCGAACAATCTCAAAGAGGGTGTGGGTTTCGTCTTGGCCGAGTGCCGAGGTTGATTCATCCATAATAATTACTCTGGCGTCAACCGATAATGCTTTAGCGATTTCGACCTGTTGGCGTTCGGCCACCGATAACGTGCCCACTATGTCCGAAGGAGCCACATTAGCCCCAACGACCTTGAGTAGCCTTTCAGACTCCTGCTCCATCTTACGCCGATTTACCAGCCGAAAAGGCGTCAGCAACCCTCCGTAACGTGGCTCGCGGGCTATAAAGATATTGGCGGCGACGGTCTGATTCAGCGTGACGGCGAGTTCTTGATAAATGATGGAAATACCGAGCTTTTGAGAATGAGCCGGGTTTTGAGGGTGGATTTCTTTGTTACCCAGAAAGATGCGCCCCGCGTCACGGTGGTACACCCCAGCAAGGATTTTCATCAAGGTGGATTTGCCTGCGCCATTTTCTCCAAGCAAAGCCAACACTTCACCGGGATACACCTCAAAATCAACATTTTTTAGGGCCTGCACCCCTCCCGGAAAGATTTTGGTGATGCCTTCCACGCGCAGGGCCGGTTGCGGTTCCAATGTTATTACCTCACTCAAACTTGAATATTGAAAGTGGGAGTGGGAGAGGCTAACCTCTCCCACCGCGAGGTTATCAACGATCTCTCAGTTTAATACGGAGGAGGCAACGGCTGAGTGAAGTCTCCGCTGTCCCAAGCGGCCTGCATCGCTTCGACGTTATTGATGGTCACGAGGTCCATGCCGCTGTCTGTCCATGATGGATAGGGATAAAGATTGCCAACATGATTCAGGGCCATGAAGACAGTGTCGTAGCCCCAACCCCAATACTTCTGACCAACAAGCGCGTCCAGACGACCATCCTGAACCCATTCGAGTTCGACAGGCAGGGTGTCGAAAGCAACGACTTTG